>CAYVBY010000006.1:0-18062 GCA_964449895.1 uncultured Clostridium sp. | reverse complement strand
TAAAAAAAATGCAACGACGATAATAATTATCTATAAAACTATTATCGTCATTGGCTTTAATTGACTAAAGTTTATTTAGGAAAATGATTTTAAACTTCTTAAAATATTGATATAGAACTCTATATAAGTACCATAATTTTATAGAAGAATAAAATATTTAGTATATTATAATTATAGATAAATGAGTATTTTATCGCCATAAAATAGAAAAAATATTATAAATTAATTAAATATTATGCGTTATTAAATGTTATATAAAAAAAACTTTTTTTGTGTTAATTTATGTAATAATATATTATATATACACTAAATTTTTTATTTAAATATAGATGAATCAAATTCTACACTAGATGGAGAAGTAACTAATGTAAATAAGTATATATTTAAATAGACAGGGGAAAATTATGGATAAATTATTTTACTATAACACAGATATCGGCAAAATTGGAATAAGAGAAGATGGAACTCATATAACTAATATATATTTTGGAGAACATAACTTAGATGTCGAAAAAAAAGAAACTGACTTAATAAGAAAAGCTTATATACAGTTAGAGGAATATATATCTGGAAATAGGACAGAATTTAATTTACCTCTAAAGCCAAAAGGTACAATGTTTCAAAATAAAGTATGGGATGAATTAATTAAAATTCCTTATGGACAAACTAAATCATATAAGGAGATAGCTATTTTAATAGGCAATGAAAAAGCATCTAGAGCTGTTGGAATGGCGAATAATAAAAATCCAATACCTATAATAATTCCTTGTCATAGAGTAATTGGATCTAATAAAAAGCTTGTAGGATATGCAGGCGGATTAGATTTAAAACAAAAACTTTTAAAAATAGAAGGAGCAATTTAAAAATAAAGGAGGATTAATACAAGATTTAAATTATCTTGTTAACAAAAATTATGTTGAATATAGGATGTCATTTATCAGTATCAAAGGGATTTGAAAATATGGGAAAAGAGGCATTAGATATAAATGCTAATACATTCCAATTCTTTACTAGAAATCCTAGAGGAGGGAAGGCGAAGAAATTAGATCCTAAAGATATACAAAGATTTTTAGAATTAGCAAAAGAAAATAATTTTACAAAAATACTTGCGCATGCTCCTTATACATTAAATGCATGTGCAGCCGATGAAAGTAAAAGAGAATTTGCATTAAATACATTTATAGATGATTTAAAAAGAATGGAGTATTTACCAAATAACTTATACAATTTCCATCCAGGAAGTCATGTAAAACAAGGTGTAGAAGTTGGAATAAAATACATTTCAGATATGCTAAATCAAGCTATAACAAAGGAACAAACAACAACTGTATTGCTTGAAACTATGGCAGGTAAAGGTACTGAAGTAGGAAGAAGCTTTGAAGAGTTAAAGCAAATAATAGATAGAGTTGAGATAAGTGAAAAAATAGGTGTATGTTTAGATACATGTCATGTGTTTGATGCAGGCTATGATATAGTAAATAATTTAGATGGTGTATTGACAGAGTTTGATAATATTATAGGTCTTGATAAATTAAAGGCAATACATTTAAACGATAGCTTAAATTCATGTGGAAGTCATAAAGATAGACATGCTAAGATTGGAGAAGGTCAAATAGGACTTGAAGCTATAAGTAGAATAATAAACCATGAAAAACTTAAAAATTTACCATTTTTATTGGAAACTCCAAATGAATTAGATGGATACGCTAAAGAAATAAAAGTGCTTAAAAATTTATATAGTAGGTAATAATTGCTAAAAAAACAAAAATATTGTTGTATTATATAAAATAATGTGATATTATAATACTCAGATAAGTTAATAAATAAGTTTGAGATTGGAGAGCGATATTAATGATAGCAGAAATGCTACTATTTTATATTGCTTTTTTTATGAAAGACAGGAAAACCTATTCCTAAAATATATTTTTAGTATATTTAATAGGTCTTATATTATCAGATATTATATAATAAATATTTTGTTGCAAAGGCTTATTTAAAAGAGGTGATTGATTTGGATATAAGATTTTATGATGAAATTGAAAGTAATCCAGTAATAGCTGCTGTAAAAGATATGGATAGTCTAAATAAGGCAGTAAAAATAGACTCTATAAGAATTATATTTATACTATTTGGAAATATATGCAACATAAAAAATATAGTAGATATAATAAAAGAAAACAATAAAATTGCAATGGTTCATGTTGATTTAATAAATGGACTTAGTTCAAAAGACATATCAGTTGATTTTATAAAAGAAAATACTAAAGCAGATGGAATAATAACTACAAAACCATCACTGATAAAAAAGGCAAAGGAATTATCTTTATATACAGTGTTGAGATTTTTTATAATAGATTCTATAGCTATGGAAAATGTTTTCAAATCTCAAAATAGTGTTAGTCCAGATTTAATTGAAGTTTTACCAGGTGTGATGCCTAAAATAATAAAAAAAATATCTAAAGAAGTAAAATGTCCAATAATAGCTGGAGGACTAATATGTGATAAAGAAGATATAATGGATGCACTTTCAGCAGGCGCAATTTGTGTATCTTCTACTAATCAAAATACTTGGAATATGTAAAATACCTTAATTTATTAAGGATTATATAAAAGAATTTTTAAAATAAAGCTATCAAAACAAGGGGGATTTTATTATGGCTAAATACATAATGGCACTTGATGCAGGTACTACTAGTAACAGATGTATACTTTTTAATGAAAAAGGCGAAATGTGTAGTGTTGCACAAAAAGAATTTACTCAATATTTTCCACATCCAGGATGGGTTGAACATGATGCAAACGAAATATGGTCAACTCAATTAGGTGTTGCAGTTGAAGCAATGGCTAAAATAGGAGCAAAAGCAGAAGATATAGCAGGGATAGGTATAACAAACCAAAGAGAAACAACTATAGTTTGGGATAAAAATACTGGAGAACCTGTATATCATGCTATAGTATGGCAATGTAGAAGAACTTCTGAATACTGTGATTCATTAAAAGAAAAAGGTCTTACAGATAAATTCAGAGAAAAAACAGGTCTTATGATAGATGCTTACTTCTCTGGAACAAAATTAAAATGGATATTAGACAATGTAGAAGGTGCAAGAGAAAAAGCTGAAAAAGGTGATTTATTATTTGGTACAGTTGAAACTTGGTTAATCTGGAAATTAACTAAAGGTCAAGTTCATGTTACAGACTACTCAAATGCGTCTCGTACATTATTATTTAACATAAAAGATTTAACTTGGGATAAAGAAATATTAGAAGAATTAAATATACCAGAATGTATGTTACCAGAAGCTAAACCATCAAGTTGTGTATATGGACATACAGATGCTTCATTCTTTGGGGCTGAAATACCTATATCTGGTGCAGCTGGTGACCAACAAGCAGCTTTATTTGGACAAACTTGCTTCAATCCAGGGGAAGCTAAAAACACATATGGAACTGGATGCTTCATGTTAATGAATACAGGAGAAACTCCAGTTTATTCTAACAACGGTCTAGTTACAACTATAGCTTGGGGATTAGACGGAAAAGTAAACTATGCATTAGAAGGTTCTATATTCGTAGCTGGAGCAGCTATTCAATGGTTAAGAGATGAACTTAAAATATTAGATTCAGCTGCAGATTCAGAATATATGGCTACAAAAGTAAAAGATACTAATGGATGCTATGTTGTACCAGCATTTACAGGTTTAGGAGCTCCTCACTGGGATCAATATGCAAGAGGAACTATAGTTGGTATAACTCGTGGTGTAAACAAATGCCATGTAATAAGAGCAACACTAGAATCATTAGCTTATCAAGTTAACGATGTATTACAAGCTATGAAAGCTGATTCAGGTATAGAATTAGAAGCATTAAAAGTAGATGGTGGAGCAAGTGCTAATAACTTCTTAATGCAATTCCAATCTGATATGATAAATGCACCAGTTAAACGTCCAGTTTGCGTAGAAACTACAGCTATGGGTGCTGCTTATTTAGCAGGTCTTGCAGTAGGATATTGGTCAAGCAAAGAAGATGTAATTAAAAACTGGGCAATTGATAATACATTCAAACCTGTTTTATCTGATGAAGAAAGAGCTGCTAAAATCAAAGGATGGAATAAAGCAGTTAAATATTCTTATGGATGGGCAAAAGAAGACTAATAATAAATTGTAAAAAATTAAAAAAATACTAATAAATAGTACAAAAAATTAATGTTGAAAAAATATTTTAGGGGGATAAATAAAAAATGTTACCATATATAGCAGAATTTTTAGGAACTATGATGTTAATATTACTTGGTGATGGTGTTGTTGCCAATGTAAACTTAGAAAAATCAGGAATGAAAGGAGCAGGTCCTGTACAAATAACTTTTGCTTGGGGTCTTGCTGTTTTAGTACCAGCATTCATATTTGGAGCTGCATCAGGAGCTCACTTCAACCCAGCTTTAACAATAGCTTTAGCAGTTGATGGTTCAATGAGTTGGTCATTAGTACCAGGATATATAGTTGCACAAATGGCAGGTGCATTTGTTGGTGCTTGTTTAGTTTATGTATTATTTAAAGCTCAATTTGATGCAACAGAAGATGGCGCTACTAAAAGAGGTGTATTCTGTACTGCACCAGCTGTAGATAACAAACCTTTAAACTTATTAAGTGAAGCAATCGGAACATTTGTATTAGTATTTGCTATAAAAGGAATAGGAAATGTAGCTGGATGCTCAACAATAGGATTTAACTACTTCTTAGTATTCTCTATAATAGTTTCAGTTGGTATGTCTTTAGGTGGACTTACTGGATATGCTATAAACCCAGCTAGAGATTTAGGACCTAGAATAGCACATGCTGTTTTACCTATAAAAGGAAAAACTGATTCAAACTGGCAATATTCTTGGGTTCCAGTTGTAGGACCAATCGTAGGTGCAATAGTAGCAGTATTATTATTCATGGTTATTCCTTGGTAGAATCTACACAAAATTTAAAACTTTAAAATTTACTTAAAAATTAAAAATTTTTACTAAAATAGTATTGATATTTTTTCATAATTTTAGTAGTCTATATTTAAGAAATATAATAAATAGTTTGTAAGTAAATATATGGTCTGAGGTAAGAGAGAGCCAAGAAATAAAAACCTATACACGAGGTTTTAGTTTTCTTGGCTTTTTATATTTTAAAAGGAGATTAAGCGTATGTATGATGTAGTAATAATAGGTGCTGGTGTATCAGGTAGTGCAGCAGCTAGAGAATTATCAAGATATAAAGTAAATGCATGTGTTATAGAAAAAGCAGAAGATGTATGTTCAGGAACATCAAAAGCTAATAGTGGTATAGTTCATGCTGGATTTGATGCAAAATCAGGGTCTTTAATGGCAAAATTAAATGTTCAAGGTAATAAAATGATGGAAGATTTATCTAAAGAATTAGATTTTCCATTTAAAAGAAATGGATCTTTAGTAATTTGTTTAAATGAAGAAGATATGCCAAATCTTGAAGCATTATTAGAAAGAGGAAAACAAAATAATGTAGAAGGATTAAAAATATTAACTAGAGAAGAAGCTTTAGAAATAGAACCAAATCTTGTTGATGAAGTATATGCAGCATTATATGCTCCAACAGGAGGAATTGTTTGTCCTTTTGGTCTTAATATAGCTCTTGCAGAAAATGCTAATACAAACGGAATAGAATTTAAATTTAATACAGAAGCATTAGATATTCAAAAGATAGATGGCGGATTTATAATAAAAACAAACCAAGGTGATATAAAAACTAAATATATAGTAAATGCTGCTGGTGTTTATGCAGATAAATTCCATAATATGGTAAGTGAAAAGAAAATAAACATAACAGCAAGAAAAGGTGAATATTGCTTACTTGATAAAACTGCTGGTTGCCATGTTTCTAAAACAATATTTGCACTTCCAGGAAAAATGGGTAAAGGTGTATTAGTATCTCCTACAACACATGGAAATCTAATAGTAGGACCTACATCAACAGATATAGCTGATAAAGAAGGAGAAAATACAACTAGAGAGGGATTAGATGTAGTAATTGGAAAATCATCTATGAATGTTAAAAATCTTCCTATGCGTCAAGTAATAACTTCATTTGCAGGACTTAGAGCTCATGAGGACGGACATGAATTTATAATAGAAGAGCTTGAAGATGCAAAAGGATTTATAGATTGTGCAGGAATAGAATCACCAGGTTTAACTAGTGCCCCTGCAATAGGAGTGATGGTAGCAGATATTTTAAAAGAAAAATTATCTTTAGAAGAAAATCCTAACTTTGTTGGAACTAGAAAAGGAATATTAGATCCAAATACACTTTCTTTAGAAGAAAGAAATCAATTAATAAAAGAAAAACCTGAATATGGAAATATAATATGTAGATGTGAAATGATAACTGAAGGTGAAATAATGGATGCAATTCATAGACCTTTAGGAGCAAAATCATTAGACGGAGTAAAAAGAAGAACAAGAGCTGGTATGGGACGTTGCCAAGCAGGATTCTGTTCACCAAAGACAATGGAAATATTAGAAAGAGAATTAAAAATTTCAATGTTTGACATAACAAAAGCTGGTGGAAAATCAAATATAGTAGTTGGTACAATTAAAGATTCAATATAGGGGGTGAATAGAATATGAAAAATTATGATCTTGTAATAGTTGGTGGAGGTCCTGCAGGACTTGCAGCAGCAATTTCAGCTAAGGAAAATAAAATAGATTCTATATTAATATTAGAAAGAGATAACGAATTAGGTGGTATATTAAACCAATGTATACACAATGGTTTTGGACTTCACACTTTTAAAGAGGAGTTAACAGGACCAGAATATGCAGCTAGATTTATAGAAAAAGTAAATGCATTAAATATTGAGTATAAATTAAATACTATGGTAATGGATATAAATAGTGATAAAACTGTAACTGCTATGAATAGAGAAGAAGGATTATTCGCTATAAAAGCTAAATCAATAATCTTAGCTATGGGATGTCGTGAGCGTCCAAGAGGAGCTTTAAATATACCAGGATATAGACCAGCTGGAATATATTCAGCAGGTACAGCTCAAAGACTTGTAAACATAGAAGGATATCTTCCAGGACGTGAAGTTGTAATATTAGGTTCAGGAGATATAGGTCTTATAATGGCAAGAAGAATGACTGTAGAAGGTGCTAAAGTAAAAGTTGTAGCAGAACTTATGCCATACTCAGGTGGATTAAAAAGAAATATAGTTCAATGTCTAGATGACAATGGTATTCCACTAAAATTAAGTCATACAGTAGTTGACATAAAAGGTAAAGAAAGAGTTGAAGGAATAACTTTAGCTAGAGTAGAAAATGGAAAACCAGTACCAGGAACAGAAGAATTTTATTCTTGTGACACATTATTATTATCTTGTGGACTTATTCCAGAAAATGAATTATCTCGTGAAATGGGTGTAGAAATAAATCCTATAACAAATGGTCCATGTGTAAACGAAAGTTTAGAATCTAGTATAGAAGGTGTATTTGCTTGTGGTAATGTACTTCATGTTCATGACTTAGTAGACTTTGTTTCTCAAGAAGCAGCTACAGCAGGTAAAAATGCAGCTAAATATATACTTGAAGGTAAAAAAGAATCTAAATCAACAATAAATATAAACGCAGTTGATGGTGTAAGATATACAGTTCCAAAAACTATAAACGTAGTAAATATGGAAGACGAACTTACTGTACGTTTTAGAGTTGGTGGAGTTTATACAAACTGCTATATAGGAGTTTACTTAAACGATCAAAGAATAATACACAAAAAACGTAGAGTAATGGCTCCAGGAGAAATGGAACAAGTAGTTCTTAAAAAAGAAGAACTTGAAAACTTTGAAAATCTAAAAGATATAACTATAAAAATAGAGGAGGCGTAAGATAGAAATGGTAAAAGAATGTACAATAGAAAATATAGAATTAATCTGTATAGGATGTCCTCTAGGTTGTAACTTAACAGTAAAAATGAACGGAAAAGAAGTAGAAGAAGTTACAGGAAATAACTGCAAAAAAGGTGCTGACTATGCTAAAAAAGAAGTTACAAATCCTACTAGAATAGTTACATCAATAGTTAAAGTTGAAGGTGGACATTTAGCAGTTGTTCCTGTTAAAACTAAAGAAGATATACCTAAATCAAAAATAGATGATTGTGTAAAAGAACTTAAAAATTTAAAAGTTGTAGCTCCAATAAAAATAGGAGATGTTTTACTACAAAATATAGCTAATACAGGAGTAGACATAGTTGCCACTCGTAATATAATTAAAAAATAATATTGAAAAGATAGAGTCTAGAACAGTTTTATACTGTTTTAGGCTTTTTTCTTTTCATAGATTTAATTATATTTTTTGTATCTTTATCAACACGAAGGGATTCACATATTTTTTGTAGAGATTTGTTATATGTGAAGTCGTCTAGGGTATTATTTTTTAGAAATTTCATTGTTTTATCTTCGAATTTAACGAAGCAAACTGAGATTGCCCATGCAACTCCCATTTTTACATAATATCCTTCGTGGTCAATTTTGTTTAAAATTTTAAGTACATCATCTATGTAATCTTTTGTAATGTAGTATGATAATATCATAATTACAGCAAATCTTATTTCAAATTCTTTATCTGATTCTAGATAAGGTTTTAAGAAATCCCAGACTAAGTTCATATTTTTTTTAGTAAATTTTAAGCTATTGCAAAAGCTATCACATATAGCCCAATTATTTATTTTGGGAACAAAGCCTTCTATGTACTTTAATCTTTCATTTGCATCACATTTAGCATAGGCTATGATTAGTCCATTTATTAAAATTTCTTCGTAGTAATATTGTTCAGTATCTTCTAGAAATTGTCTCCAATCACCCTTAGCTATTTCTTTTGATATTTCTCTTAGTATAGGCATTCTAACACCTATTATATTGTCGGTGTTTGGACATAATCCGCTGTGGAATTTTTTGAATTTTTCATCAGATAGTTCAAATAATTTATTTCTTAAATTCATATAATCACCTCGCGTTTATTTTATATAAAAATAATAACATAAAAAATAAAATACGAAATTATTGCGTGAATATTTTGTATATTAAAAACAATTAAAGTTGAAAACGATTTCATAAAAATAAATCAAAATATTAGTGCGATATTATAAAATTAAAAACGCTAAATTAAACTAAAAAAAATTTTTGCTTAAAAATATTAAAAAAGGATTGCATAAAAATTTAAAATTATATACAATGAAAATATACATATAGTGCCCAGTTATTTAAATGTATTAATTATTTACCAAGAAGAAGGTGATTTTTCACCTTCTATTTTTTTTATCTATTAAATCCTTTGTATATTCTGAATAAAAGTTGGGGTTATTATTTATGTTATTTAGGTCATAATGAGTGTAGTCATCTGTTGAACTTTCAAGTTTTTTTGCGCAAGTTGCACATAAATTAGTTTCTGGAAGTATTTCAAGTCTTTCGCTTTCTATTTTTCTATCACAATTTTCACAATATCCAAATGTATTATTTTCTATTTTTGATATGGCATCATTTATTTTTTCTAAATGAAATTTTTGATGATTTGTTAAGCTATTTTGCATATCATTCATATAGACATCTGTTCCAATATCTCCTGGATGATTATCATAGCTTGATAATTCTCCTGAAGAATATTTTTCATTTGTGTGAGCTGTTGTATTTCCAAATAAAGTATTATCTTGCATTTCGGAAATTAAACTTTCAAGTTTAGTCTTTTCTTTTTCTAATTTATTTTTATAGTTATTTTTGTCCATAATACCACCTCTTATTTTTAGTAGAGTATTTAAAAATTAAATTTAGTATATGATTATTTGATTATGATATGTATATTTTGTTGTTATAAAAATATATTTTGAGAACTTTAATGTAATTTTGAGAAAAATTTAGTATAATATTAAAGGATTATTATAAAAAAAGATTGATGATTAAAAAAAAATAATATTATAATATAAATATGATTAATAAATAAAATTTATATGTAAATTTTGTAATAAAACTGTAAGTATTTGACTTATTAATGGTATAATAATACTTATAGGATTAATAAGATAAACATGTGAAAGGATGTATTATAAAATGACTAATGAATTATCAATGCAAGAACTGTTAGATCAACAAGAACAACAGTTAGAACAATTAAAAGTAGGGGAGCTTATAACAGGTTCTATTATAAGAGTGAATCAAAATGCGGTTGTTATAGGATTAGAATGTGGATTTGACGGTGTAATAACTATAGATGACTTAAATATTGATGCTGACCAACAAATAGAAGATGTTTATAAAGTTGGTGATGAAATATCAGCAGTTATAACAAAAGTATCACCTAAAGACTGTTCTGTAAGATTATCAAAAGTTGAAGCAGATAAAGTAAATGACATAAAAGAATTAGAACAAATATTTGCAGATCACAAAATAATAACTGTTCAAGTTGAAAAAGCTATACAAAGAGGAGTATTTGCAAAATACAAAACTATACAATTATTTATACCAATATCTCAAATAGATACTAAATTTGTAAATGATACTAATGCTTATGTTAATGCAAATTTAGAAGTTTATGTAATAGAATTTAATTCAGCTAGAAATAAATTTGTTGCATCTCATAGAGAAGTATTACAAGAAAGAATAGACATAGAAAGAAAAGAAAGAAGAGAAAGAATAAAAGCTGAAAGAGAAGCAGAAAGAGCTAGAATAAAAGCTGAAAGAGAAGCAGAAAAAGCTAGAATAAAAGAAGCAAGACAAGCTATATTTGATTCTTTAGAAGTAGGTCAAAAAATACATGGTAAAGTAACTAAAATAATGACTTACGGAGCTTTCGTTGATATCGGTGAAGGATTAGAAGGTTTAGCTCATATAAACAACTTATCTTGGAAGAGAGTTGAATCTGTAGAATCTGTTGTTGCTGAAGGTCAAGAAATAGATGTTTATGTATTAGATGTAAACAAAGAAAACAACAGAATAGCATTAGCTGTAAAAGACATAAACAACGATCCATGGCAATTAATAGCTAATGAAGTTGCTATAGGTGATGTAATAACTGGTACAGTTGTTAGAACTATAGAAAAAGGAGCTTTCGTTGAAATAAAAGAAGGTGTTGAAGCTTACTTACCAATATCTCAATTAAGCGAAAAAAGAGTTCCAACAGTAACTAGTGTTGTTAATGCTGGAGATGAAATAGAAGCTAAAATATTAAACTTCAATCCAGATGAAAAAAGAATGTTAATATCTATAAAAGAAGTTAATGCAGAACCAGAAGAAGATTACACTCAATTTATGAAACCAGAAGAAGCTTTAGGTGCAACAATTGGTGATGCAATGAAAAAATCTGAATAATAAATAGTTTATTATTATTAATAATAAAGCTGCCTTAATATATTGGGGCAGCTTAAATTTTGTAAAAAATATTTTAAGGAGTAATTTATGAAAGCAATAATAGATATGCATACACATACAATATCAAGTGGTCATGCTTATAGTACATTACATGAAAATGTACAATTTGCCAAAAAGCATGGAATAAAAATCTTAGGATTGTCAGATCATGGTCCTGATATGCCTGGAGGCCCAGCATTATATTATTTTGATAATTTAAAGGTAATACCAAAAGAAATAGATGGTGTTAGAATTCTAAAAGGAATGGAAGCTAATATACGAGATATAAATGGGAATTTAGACGAATTAGATCCAGTAGCTTTACCAAGGATGGATTATTTAATAGCTAGTCTTCATGCTCCTTGTATAAAGTCATCAAGCAAGGAAGATAATACAAAGGCAATATTAAATGCAATGGATAAAGAAAAAGTAAAGATAATAGGTCATCCTGATGACTCAATATATCCACTTGAATATGAAAGTATAGTAAAAAAAGCTAAAGAAAAAAATATTCTTTTAGAAGTAAATAATTCATCATTATCTCCAAATACATTTAGAAAAGGTGCAAGAG
Organism: uncultured Clostridium sp.; assembly: GCA_964449895.1. GTDB lineage: Bacteria > Bacillota > Clostridia > Peptostreptococcales > Peptostreptococcaceae > Intestinibacter. The sequence goes on along the minus strand of CAYVBY010000006.1, from coordinate 6,094 downwards.
AAAATATTAAAGAATATTTAAATCTTTGTAAAAAGCATCAAGTTAAAATTATAATGGGCACTGATTCACATATATGCTATGATATTGGAATTTTTAAATATGCTGAAGAAATTATAGAAGAATGCGATTTTCCAAAAGAATTAGTTATAAATTATTGGGAAGATCAAATAATAGAATTTTTCAATATAAAATAAGCCTATTTTGGAATAAAAAATTAAAAATTTAAAAAAATCTGAAAATAACGGTTGACAATAAATCTAAAATGATTTATCATCTTAAATAAGTTAAGAATAAAGCAAAGGTGTTGAGTAGGAGTAGTAAGAATTTATGAAGCTTACAGAGAGTCAAAGGTTGGTGTGATTTGACAGTGGATGAATCTGAACTTGTCTAGGAGCTTTTTATCTAGGATAAAACGTTAGTCTACGTTACAAGACATACAGTTTAAGCTGTTACAGAGTGAGCTTTTTATTAGCTAACTAGAGTGGTACCGCGAGATATATATACCTCGTCTCTAATATTTAGAGACGAGGTTTTTTGATTTTGAATCTGGCCAAACAAAATCTTTTTAATTGGTAAATTTTAATAAAAATAATAACTGGAACTCGAAAAAACAAATAATAAAAAAATAAAAAATACTTATAATAGGCACAAAATTTAAATTAGAAATAAAAATACCGAGTATAAATAAAGAGGCTCGGAAAATAAAATTGGTAAATAACTAATATAGGGGGACTTTAATATGAACAATAATGAATTTAATTACAAAAAATATATAAAACCAGATTTTCAACCTAAAAACTTTACAAATCGTGAATGGCCAGACAAGGACATAACAAAAGCACCTATTTGGTGTAGTGTTGACTTAAGAGACGGTAACCAATCATTACCTACACCAATGAGCGTAGACGAAAAAATGAAAATGTTCGAAATGTTAATGAATGTTGGATTTAAAGAAATAGAAATAGGATTTCCATCTGCATCACAAACAGAATATGATTTTTTAAGAAAATTAATAGATGAAAATTTAATACCAGATGATGTAAAGGTTCAAGTTTTAACTCAATCAAGAGAACATCTAATAATGAAAACTTTTGAAGCTTTAAAGGGATGTAAAAATGCAATAGTTCATTTATACAACTCAACATCAATACTACAAAGAGATGTAGTTTTCAATATGAGTAAACAAGAAATAATAGATATAGCTGTTACAGGGGCAAAATTAATAAAAGAAGAAGCAGCTAAATATCCAGAAACAAATTTCCAATTTGAATATTCTCCAGAAAGTTTTACAGGAACTGAAATGGATTATGCGCTTGAAATATGTGAAGCAGTTATGGATGTATGGCAACCAACTCCAGAAAATAAGATGATAATAAATTTACCATCAACAGTTGAGATGACTACACCAAATAGATACGCAGATCAAATCGAATGGTTTAGCAAAACTGTAAAAAATAGAGAAGCAGTAACAATAAGTTTACATCCACATAATGATAGAGGAACATCAACAGCTGCAGCTGAATTAGGATTACTTGCAGGTGCAGATAGAATAGAAGGTACTTTATTTGGAAATGGTGAAAGAACAGGAAACTTAGATATATTAGTAGTTGGTATGAATATGTACTCTCAAGGTGTCGATCCTGAACTTAATTTCTCAAATATAAATAAAATATCTGAATTATATAAAGAATGTACAAAATTAACTATACATGAAAGACATCCTTATGTTGGAGATTTAGTATTTACAGCATTCTCAGGTTCTCACCAAGATGCTATCAGAAAAGGTATGAAAGCTAGAGAAGCAAGAGGCGAATACATCTGGCAAGTTCCTTATTTACCACTAGATCCTCACGACTTAGGAAGAGAATACACAGAAATCATAAGAATAAACTCTCAATCAGGTAAAGGTGGAGCAGCATACATCATGGAAAATGAATTTGGATATAATATGCCAAAGGCAATGCAACAATATTTCGGTAAAGTTGTTAAGATATGCTCAGACAAAAAAGGAAAAGAGCTTTCTCCACAAGAAATATTTGGATTATTTGAAAAATGGTACATCAATATAGAAAAACCATATAGATTAGTAAGATATAAAATAAATTCTGCAGATTCAGAAACATTTGCTGTAGAAGATGATATAGCAAGTAATATGTTAGAATTAGAAGCTGTGATAAACTTCAATAATCACGATTACACAATTAAAGGAATCGGTAATGGTCCAGTCGATGCATTTAGTAATGCATTAATGCAACAAGATGAAGAAGAATTACAACCTCTTAAAGCATATAAATTTGTAAATTATCATGAACATGCTTTAGGTGAAGGCTCACATGTTAAAGGTGTTGCTTACATACAAATAGATAATGGAACACCAGAACCTTACTTCGGAGTTGGAATTTCTGAAAACATAAATACAGCTGCAATAAGCGCACTTATGCATGCTATAAATAAAAGCTACTTAAAAATGAAAATAGATTAATTTAAATAAAGGCTTTAGCTTAAAAAGCTAAAGCCTCCTAAAAAATATTGGTAAATAATAAATAAATTAGGGGGACACTACAATGGGAATGACTATGACTCAAAAAATCCTAGCTAAACATGCAGGTATGAATGAAGTAAAAAAAGGGCAATTAATAGAAGCTAATTTAGATTTAGTATTAGGAAATGATATAACTACACCAGTTGCAATAACTGAGTTTAATAAATTAGGTATAGATAAGGTGTTTGATAAAACAAAAGTTACAATAGTTTGTGATCACTTTACACCAAACAAAGACATAAAAAGTGCAGAACAATGTAAGGTAGCGAGAACTTTCGCTAGAGGAAAAGAAGTAGTTAATTATTTTGATGTAGGTCAAATGGGTATAGAACACTGCTTACTACCTGAAAAAGGTTTAGTAACAGCAGGTGATGTTGTAATAGGAGCAGATTCACATACATGTACTTATGGAGCACTTGGTGCATTTTCAACAGGTATAGGATCAACTGATATGGCTGCTGGTATGGCAACAGGAAAAGCTTGGTTTAAAGTTCCAGGAGCAATAAAATTTGTTCTTAAAAACAAACCAGCTAAATGGATAAGTGGTAAAGATATAATCCTTCACATAATCGGTCAAATCGGAGTTGACGGAGCTAGATATATGTCAATGGAATTTACAGGAGATGGTGTTGGATACTTAACAATGGACGACAGATTTACAATCTGTAACATGGCAATAGAAGCTGGAGCTAAAAATGGTATATTCCCTGTTGATGAAAAAACTAAAGAATATATGGCTTCTCATCCATGTCAAACTATCGAAAAAAATCCAACTGTGTATGAAGCAGATGAAGATGCTGAATACGATAGAGTTATTGAAATAGATTTAAGTGAATTAAAACCAACAGTGGCATTCCCACATTTACCAGAAAATACAAAAACTACTGATGAAATAACTGAAGATATAAAAATAGATCAAGTTGTAATCGGTTCTTGTACAAATGGTAGAATAGAAGATTTAAGAATAGCAGCTGAAATTTTAAAGGGCAAAAAAGTTGCTGATGATGTTAGATGTATAGTTTTCCCAGGAACTCAAGCAATATATCTTGAAGCAATAGAAAAAGGATACATAACTGATATGGTACTTGCAGGAGCTGCAATTTCAACACCAACATGTGGACCATGCTTAGGTGGACATATGGGAATACTTGCAGCAGGTGAAAGAGCAGTATCAACTACAAATAGAAACTTTGTAGGTAGAATGGGTCATACTGAATCAGAAGTTTATCTAGCAAGTCCAGCAGTTGCAGCAGCATCTGCAATAACAGGAAAAATATCATCACCAAGTGAAGTTTGTGGAGGGGAAAAATAATGTTAGCAAGTGGAAAAGTTTTTAAATACGGAGATAATATAGATACAGATGTAATAATACCAGCGAGATACTTAAATACACCAGACATGAAGGAATTAGCATCTCACTGTATGGAAGATATAGATAAAGAATTTGCTCAAAAGGTAGAAGAAGGCGATATTATAGTAGCAAATAAAAACTTTGGATGTGGTTCTTCAAGAGAACATGCTCCAATAGCTATTAAAGAAAGTGGTATTTCATGTGTAATAGCATCAACTTTTGCTAGAATTTTTTATAGAAACTCAATAAATATAGGTCTTCCAATTCTTGAATGTGACGAAGCAGCTAAGGGAATTGAAGAAGGTGACAAGGTAGAGATAGATTTTAATACAGGCATAATAAAAAATATAACTAAATGTGAAACTTATCAAGCAGAACCATTCCCTGAATTTATGCAAAATATAATTCAAAATGGTGGATTAATTAAATCTATAGAAAAAGATAAATAAGATAAAGTGTATATTAAATATGAATTGTAAATTTCAAAAAATAAGCTATCTAGGGGGATTAGTCAGATGGATTTTAAAATAGCAGTTATAAAAGGCGATGGAGTAGGTCCTGAAATTATAGATGAAGGTATAAAAATTTTAAATAAAATAGGTGAAAAATTTAATCATAATTTTGAATGTACAAATGTTTTAGGTGGAGGGGCAGCTATTGATGTATATGGAGTTCCACTACCAGAGGAGTCTCTAGATGTTTGTAAGCAAAGTGACGCAGTGCTTTTAGGAGCTGTGGGAGGTCCAAAATGGGATAATGTACCAAGTGAAGTTAGACCAGAAAAAGGGCTTTTGGCTTTAAGATCAAATTTAGGATTATTTGTAAATTTAAGACCAGCTACTATGCATGAAAGTATTAAGGAATCATCACCACTTAGAGCTGACATAGTTGAAAAAGGTATAGACTTTGTAGTTGTAAGAGAGCTTACAGGTGGAATTTATTTCGGTGAAAGAAAAACAGGAGTAGAAGACGGTATTGAATTTGCATATGATGTGGAAAAATACGACGAAAATGAAATCAGAAGAATAGGTAAAAAAGCTTTTGAAACAGCAATGATAAGAAATAAAAAATTAACTTGTGTAGACAAAGCTAATGTACTTGATAGCTCTAAATTATGGAGAAAAGTTTTAAATGAACTTGCAAAGGACTATCCAGAAGTTGAATTATCATATATGTATGTAGATAATGCAGCTATGCAACTTGTAAAAGATCCTTCTCAATTCGATGTTATAGTAACTAACAATATATTTGGGGACATAATATCAGATGAAGCTTCAATGATAACAGGTTCTATAGGAATGTTACCATCAGCTTCAGTTAGAGGAGACAACTTCGGTATGTACGAACCAATCCATGGTAGTGCACCTGATATAGCTGGACAAAATATAGTAAATCCAATAGCTACAATATTATCAGTAGCTATGATGCTTAGATATAGCTTCAAACTAGAAGAAGAAGCTAAAGCTATAGAACAGGCAGTAACAAATGTTTTAGATGCTGGATATAGAACTAAGGATATATATAACGGCGTTGGACAAGTAGTTGGAACTGTAGAAATGGGAGATTTAATACAAAAACAAATATAATATAAATTAGAAAATCCATAAAGCATAGATTAATTATTAATGCTTTATGGATTTTTTTTAAAAAAAATTTTAAAAAATTTAAAGTGACTATTGTTTAAATAAAGACTTTTTACTCAAAAAAATTACATTTTTTTAATAAAATATAGTAACTTTTAACTGATTTGAATTTTAATATGCAATAATTTTTTTGTATCTTGAAATAATTTCTATATTTAGAAATTTGTGAAAAAACTTAATTTTTACATTTTGTATATTATGCTTTTAATTTTCATTTTAATTTGATATAATCAAACAGAAAAAAAGGAAAGGGGTGTGTAATTTTGAATAAAAAATTACCAAAGGAAGCTTATGGTGGCGTATCTGGTAAAGAATACGTACCATATATTACAGATAAATCAAAATCTGGTGGAAATATAGCAGTATTAATTATAGGTATTTTATTTGCTACTATATTTGCCGCATCTACAGCTTATTCAGGAATGAAAGCAGGTCTTACTGTTGCTGCTGGTATTCCTGGTGCAATTTTAGGTTCAGCTTTTGTAGCTGTATTCGCAAAACATAAAGGAATACTTGGAAGAAACTTAGTACAAGGTATGGCAAGTGGTGGAGAATCAG
>CAYVBY010000005.1:136154-150515 GCA_964449895.1 uncultured Clostridium sp. | reverse complement strand
AACATCCAACTATTCCCTAAATCTACATTTGGAGAATAGTTGGATGTTGAGATAAAGGACTGCTCTTTTTATGTTTAAAAATGAAGACCCAAATTCTATTCCATATATTCATTATCTTTGATAATTTTACATTGTGATTTGCAAAAAAATTTTCTCCAATTTCAATATTATATCCATAATCACACCAGAAAGGAGCTAAAATAGAAAAATTGTTTTTAGTCTTTCCAAGAAGTTTTTTTATTAATGATTTTTGAGCTTCTATAGCCGATGGCTTTAAATTATTGTACTCATAACAAATATCTTTACATAATAATCTTTCTTTAATTAAATTTTTATCATTATTTGCATCATATAACATTTCAGCCAACATCTTTTCTTTTTCAGTCATATACTTTCCCCTAATTGTTTTTATTTAATATTAAAGTTATAACTATTATTTTTATATTTATTAATAATAGTTATAACTTTTTTTATAATTTAAACATATCTATTATTTATTTTCTAATTTATTTAAAGTATCTTTGCGTATTTCTTCTCTTAACTCTTTAAGATATTCAGAAAAAGTTACTTTATCATCAGCATAAGTTTTATTTAATTCATACTCTCTTGGAATCCATGTAGACAAATCAGAAATATTATGTTGAATTAAAGCTTCTAAAGAATCAATTGCTTTATATACTTTAGCTTCAACTGTTTCTCTTTTACTCATTTCATCATATAGAGATATCATTTCAGTAGCATAATTTTTAGGAAGTGAATTAACCCAACTATATAATAAATCTTCTTCTATTTTTTCATTTGCTTTTGTTTTTTCAAATGTTGGAATATCACCAGTAAAAGCTTCACCTAAATCATGGATAATGCACATTTTTATAACTTTATCCATATCAACTTCTAAAAATTCATCTTTCATAAAAAAAGCCATTAAAGTCATCATCCAACTATGTTCAGCCACACTTTCATGCCTTCCATTTTTTGTATAACAATGACGAGTTGCATCTTTTAGCCTTTCAGCTACACTTAATACATCTAATAATTTTCTTGCTTCCATAATTTCCTCCATATTAAAAATTTATCTGCGTGTTCCATCTTCTAAAAATGTTTTTTTTAAAGCTTTTTCTGTTGGAAAAATTGATGCTACCAAAATAATACATTGGATAGTACATATAATTCCTCCAACATATCCAATTATATCTTCTGTACTATGCAAAAATGGAATTTGTATTAAAATTGATAAAATTAAAATAATCCATCCTATTTTCCACCATAGGCGTCCACAATAATCATGAGCAAATTTCCATGTATCTAAGTTTTTCATTGAACGTCTTGTTCTATATCCTAATACACAATTTATTTCTTTTGGACAATGTTTCCACATCATTCTTCCTGCAACTATAAAAGTAACGGGTATAAGTAAATTACTAAAAAACATAAAATACCAAAACCACATAAAAATTTCCTCCTTTTAGATTATACTAAATGACAATTTTCAAATAGCTTAAATGAATTTTAATCATCAATTTATATTATAATCGTATTCTCCATATTCACAGCCTACATTTTCACAAATTACTTCATCAATTAGTTTGCCAAATCTATAAAGTTTCACTGTGCCCTTTCCATTACCACCATTCCAAAGGCGATTATGTCTTTTTTCACCCGTTGGAGCTTCGTAATTTACAAAAAGCATATCTTCTTTCTCACATGTAATATCTGTTATCATTTTATTAAACCAAGTCTTTTGTTCAACATGCCAAATAATTTGAGTATCAGTTTCTTTACAATCAAATTTAGTACGTGTAAATGTCCAAAATTTAGAAAAATTGAATTCATAACATTTACCTTCGTGCCAATAAGCAGATAGGAGTTTACGTTTAAGTGCAATAGGACCTATTTTTGGACAACCTCCTCCAATGTCAAATACACTGTCTGTTAGCTTTTTACCAGTTATTTTACTAGTTAAATTATTAGATGATAGCCATACCCAAGGAGATGTAAAATTTTTACCCCAGTTTTTATCTGCATATCCGTAGCAACTTTCAGGAGATACTATGTATTTTTCTCCGTTGTATATTATTTCACCTGTATATGAAGTTTTCATTCCTTCAGCATGCCAAAACATTTCAAATAATTGAAGCTTACGAAAACACGAACCTGCTCCGTAGCCCACATTAAAAGCAACTTTTTTATCTATTTTTAAGTTCCAAGACATTTCTCCTGCTTGACACATCCATTCTGGATGATCTTTTACATCTTCTTCTGATATTTTTATATGACCATACATTTCATTTTCAGTACAGTAACAGTTATCTGCTTTTACTGAGAAAGGCATATCAAAAGATACTTCAATATTATTCCATCCGAAAAAACGATGAAGTTGTCTAGCTTCTCTACCCCAAGTTCCTGCCTTTACCATTAGATATGAGGGTTTTATATTATTTTGTTTATTTTCAGGAAGTTGACCTAAGACTGGATAGTCTTTACCTAATGTAGGATTACATAAGAAATATTCTATAAAAAAAGCCTTCTCCTCACCTGTTTTTTCATGATGAGCAGTAAATGAATGCCACCACCAATCGTAACCACATTTTGATTGACCGCCAAATAGTTGACATGTATTTCTAGATATATCATGTTTGTTAAACATATAATTTCCTCCTTTAATTAATCATCATAAAATTATTTATAATAATTATTTTTATATAATATAATTATATAGCTATTTAACAGAAATTCTATCTTTTAAAATACAAATCTCATATAATATTTATATAATTAGATAAAATTAGGAGTAGTTATTATGTTATGTATATTTTATTTAGTCTTTATAAACATAGTTGTTTTTTTATTAATGTGCGAAGATAAAAAAAGAGCTATTAAAAGACAATTTAGAATTTCAGAAAAAACATTGCTTATGTTAGCTTCTCTAGGTGGAGTTTTAGGGATGATTTGTGCTATGAAAATAATTCATCATAAAAATCGAAAATTTAAAGAAGTAATACCCAATTTAGTTGTTAAAAATATCATATTGATAATTTTAATATTCGTATTTTTATAAGGATTTTATTAAAACTTATCTTTATTCAAGTACGTTTTGAGCTAAATCGGCAATAATATAGGTGTTTTTTACATTATTATTCATTTTTATCATATTATTTTATTTATATTGTTTTACTTATGGTATTTTTTGGTATATAATACAAGAGTAAATATATTTTAAATTAAATTGTTGGGAGAGATAATATTGGAAAGAGTTGTTGGTACAGTTGTTAGAGGACTTCGTTGTCCAATCGTTAAAGAAGGCGATAAAATTGAAGATATAGTAGTAGAAAGTGTACTTAAAGCTGCAGAAGTTGAAGGTTTTACTATAAATGATAAAGATATAGTTACTGTAACTGAATCAGTAGTTGCACGTGCTCAAGGAAATTACGCATCTATAGATGCTATAGCTAAAGATGTTAAAGCTAAATTTGGTGATGATACTATAGGTGTAATATTCCCTATATTAAGCCGTAATCGTTTTGCTATATGTCTTCGTGGTATAGCTAAAGAAGCTAAAAAAATAGTATTAATGTTAAGTTATCCATCTGATGAAGTTGGTAACCATTTAGTAGATTTAGATTTATTAGATGAAAAAGGTGTTAATCCTTGGACAGATGTTTTAACAGAAAAAGAATATCGTGATTTATTTGGATATAAAAAACATACTTTTACAGGTGTTGACTATATTGATTATTACAAATCTTTAGTAGAAGAATATGGTGTTGAATGTGAAGTAATATTCTCAAATAATGCTAAAACTATATTAGATTATACTAAGAGTGTTCTTGCTTGTGATATCCACTCAAGATTTAGAACTAAGAGAATATTAAAAGCAAATGGAGCTGAAAAAGTTTATAGTTTAGATGATATATTATCAGAATCAGTTGATGGAAGTGGATTTAATGAAGCTTATGGATTATTAGGATCAAATAAATCAACAGAAAATACTGTTAAACTTTTCCCTCGTGATTGTCAACCTGTTGTTGATAATATACAAGCTATACTTAAAGAAAAAACAGGAAAAACTGTAGAAGTTATGGTTTACGGAGATGGAGCTTTCAAAGATCCAGTTGGTAAAATATGGGAACTTGCTGACCCAGTTGTTTCACCAGCATATACTAAAGGATTAGAAGGTACTCCAAATGAAATAAAATTAAAATATCTTGCTGATAATGAATTTGCTGATTTAAAAGGTGAAGAACTTAAAAAAGCAATATCAGAATATATAGTAAACAAAGAGTCAGATTTAGTTGGAAATATGGCTTCTCAAGGTACTACTCCAAGAAGACTTACTGACCTTATAGGTTCATTATCTGATTTAACTTCAGGAAGTGGTGACAAAGGAACACCAATTATATTCATTCAAGGTTATTTCGATAATTATACAAAATAGTAACTAAAATTATTCGCGAAATGTATATAAACAATATATTAGATTATTACATATAAAACTGATAAGGAGATATTGAAAAATGAAAACAATTTATAAAGGTAAAACTAAAGATGTTCTTTTAGATGAAACTACTAATGTAGTACATTTATTCTTTAAAGATGATGCTACTGGAGAAAATGGTAACTTTGATCCAGGTTCTAATACAGTAGGTGGTAGCGTAGAAGGAAAAGGTAAAGTTGGTCTTGCTGTATCTAAATACTTCTTTGAAATTATGGAAAAAAATAATATACCTACTCATTATTTAGGATCTGATTTAGAAAAAGGTCTTATGAAAGTACGTAATTTAACTGTTCCTCGTTTAGAGTTTATAGTTCGTTACTTTACTGCTGGATCTTTTTGCCGTCGTTTCAGATTAGAAGAAGGAATACCTTTTAATCCACCTTATGCAGAGGTTACTCTTAAAGATGATGAAATGGGAGATCCTTTAGTTACAGAACGTGTATGTATAATGAAAGGCATGTTAAAAGAAGGTCAATTTGAAGAAGCTCAAGCTGTTGTTTTAAAAGTAGGTGAAGTACTTAAAAAAGAATTAGCTAATATGAACCTTACTCTAATCGATTTCAAAATAGAAGTAGGTTATGATGAAAATGGTAAAATATATGTTGCTGATGAAATAACACCTGATATTTGGCGTGTTCGCGATGAAAATGGAAATATACCTAATCAAATTGATTGTGCTAAAATGATATTAGAAAGATTATAATTTTAAAATTTTTATTGATATAATTTTACTTAATTAATTTAATAAATAAAAAAATGGTGCATTAGAAAGTGCACCATTTTTTTATTTATTAAATTAGTAAAATCATCTATATTCTCTTGTTATAATTTTATGAAGTTATTAATGTAAATCCAGTTAATAAAATTAAAAATCCAAAATTCATAACTGTAAATAATCCTATATAATATTTAATTTTTGTAGGATTATATTTTAAATATTCTTTAAGTGTAATTAAACTAGCAAGTGATGCTATTAATGTTCCTACTCCACCAATATTTACTCCTAATAATAAATCTCTATAATTTTGAGTAAACTGTGATAAAAGTATTGCAGAAGGAACATTACTAATAAATTGACAAGATATTATACTAAATAATAGTGTACTTTTTCCTAATAACATAGAAAATAACTCCTGTACAGCTCCTATTCTAGCCATATTACCTGAGAATATAAAGAAAAATACAAATGTAAAAAGTAATGGATAATCCACCATTTGTAGTGCTTTTTTGTCTGTAAATAATAAAACTAAAGGTATTATTATAAGTCCTATATAATATGGAATAGCACGAAATACTATAATAATAGCAAGTGCAAATAATAATAAGTAAATAATTGTTTTGTAAGGTGAAAGTGTTACCATTTCATCAGATATTTCTAGCGGCTCTGATTTTACAAATAAACAACAAGTTACTGTAATTATTGAGATTGCTACTATAAAAGTTGGAAACATAATATGTACAAATTCTAAATTAGGAATATTAAATTTAGTATATAAATATAGATTTTGTGGGTTTCCAAAAGGAGTTAACATACCTCCTAAATTAGCAGCTATATTTTGCATAATAAATGTAAATGCCATGTATTTTTCTTTATTAGTAGTATTTAAAACAAAATATCCAAGCGGTAAAAATGTTAAAAGTGCCATATCATTTGCAATTAACATAGATCCTATAAATGTTATATAAACTAAAGCTAAAATACTCATTCTTGTAGTTTTAAAATACTTTACGATTTTTCTAGCTATCATATAAAAAAAGTTAATATTTTTTAAAGCACATACTACTGCTAATACACAAAATAAGCAAGTTAGTGTTTTAAAATCAAAATAGTTTATATATTGTTTATCAACTGGAATAAAAAAACTTGTTATAATTGCTGCCAAAAAAGCAATTACCATTACAATGTTTTCTTTAGTAAAATCTTTTATAGTTGTAACCATAGATTTTTAATCTCCCCTTTTTCTATTCAATTTTTATTATCTTAATAAACGCCTCTATAATAATAACAAAAGATTAGAAAAAAAGTAATCCTTTTTAATAAGAATTATAAAGAAAAATAAAAGAAGCAACATAAAGTTACTTCTTTTATAAATCATATTAAAAAATTATTTAGTTTTTAGTTATCTAGGTTCTATAATTAATCTTATAGCAGTTTTTTGATCTCCATCTATGTCTATGTCGGTAAAGGCAGGAACACATACAAGATCCATTCCACTTGGAGCTACAAATCCTCTTGCAATTGCTATAGATTTTATAGCTTGATTTAAAGCGCCTGCACCAATTGCTTGTATTTCGGCATTTCCTTTTTCCCTTAGTACTCCTGCTAAGGCTCCAGCTACAGAATTAGGATTAGATTTTGATGAAACTTTTAATATTTCCATTTTTGTATCCTCCTCAGAATAGTTTAATTAGTTCTTTAGTACTAAATTAATTTAATATATAAATTCTATTAATTTAATAAAAAATCCTTTTAAATAAATTACTTTTAGATATACAAATTATTGCAAATTTCCCTAAAAAAAAGTTTTTTTTGAGGATATATACTATAATTAATAATATATAATTTAAAATTAGGGGGAAAAAATAATGGATGATTTAAATTTTTCAATGTCTGTACTTAAAGATGATGAACAAATATTAGCTTCTTTAAATTGCAACTTAAAAAGCTTTATTGATTTTACTATAGTAGATAAGGATGGAGTTTTATTAGTTACTGATAATAGAGTGCTATTTTGTGAATATGTAGGACGCAATTTATCAGTTGTACATAATTTTGATTATAAATTAATAACTTCTCTTGTTTTAAAAGAAGATGATGCTAAAAATAAATATATAAATTTTAAATACAATGGTGATAGAGTTAAAATTACTAATATAACATCAGGAGATATTGTAAAAGCTGCAGAAGTTGTATTAAAAAAACAAAGAGTATTATAAAAATTAAATAACTTTAAAAAGGTCCTTTAGTTGAAGGATCTTTTTATTTTTTTATCTAGTTTTTCCATATCTTCACAAGATATATCTAAAATTTTCATAATTGATTGTTTTCCAAGATTATTATTTAAAAGTTCTATAGCCTTTTTTTCAGTTTCCTTTTTCTTTAAATCTTTTTCAAATAATACAGGCATATAGTAATTAAACAAGATAAATATTCCAGGAATTATAAAAAAATACTTGCATCCTAATAAACCTATTATTACTGTCAAATGTGTAATTTTTTTATTTATAAATTCAATATTTATGCGAAATGCTTTAGAAATTAAAGGAAGTAAAACAACTAAAAAGCATAATGGATAAAGTGTATATCCACATATAAATCCTATAATATTTAAGTCTAAAAATGGATTTTTGCCTATTAAAATTAAGTCTCCACATACATAACCATATAAACATGCTAAAAAACCTAAAAGCCCTCCAAATATTTGTAAATACCAATTCATTTTATTCACCTCTTTTTGTAAAGTCTATATAAAATTTATATGAAAAATATTTATAATTTATTAAAAAAGAGATATAATTAATAGAAATTTAATAGTAATATAAGTTTCTATAATGTTATAATATTATTTGAAAGGATGAAAACATTATGTTTAGTAATTTTGAATTTATTTTTAAAATGGTATTTTTATTCCTTTCTATTACTTGGATAGGGAATATATTATTACTTAATTCTGAAAGGCAAATACTTATAAATCCATTGCTTATATTAATTGCTACATTAATAATAATAATACCTAGAGATGCAAAAGAATTATTTGGAGTTGAAGCTGATAATATAAGGATATTTTTATATATTTTATACTGTATCGTAGTTAATATAGGATTATTGCTAACCAGAGGAAGAAATAGGAAAATTAGAAGAAAATAATTAAAAAGAGTATGTTTACATAATTTTATTATATTAAACATACTCTTTTTAATTTACTATTTATTGTTGTGGTTTTGTAGCTTCTAGACGATAGATTTTTATATTTTGTGCCATAAATTTATCTTCATATTCAGTTGTTACATTTTTGATATCTTCGTTATTTGCAAGATCTAAACAAATATTTTTTAATTTCCAATTACATCCTGCTACTTCGTTTAGAGAAAACTCAAATAATCCTGAGTTATCTGTTTTAAAATGAATTTCTCCATCTTTTTTTAGTATTTGAGCGTATTTTTCTAAGAAACCGCTATGAAGAAGTCTTCTTCTTGCCCATCTTTTTTTAGGCCATGGATCACAAAAGTTTATATATACTCTAGATATTTCTTCAACATCAAAATATTCTAATATGTTTGATACATCTGTCCATAAAAATTGTATATTTGTAAGGTTATTTTCGACTGCTTTTTCTACAGCCTTTAATAAAACTTCTTCTTTTCTTTCCATAGCTATATAATTAATATTTGGATTTTGTTTTGCTAAAGTAGTTATGAATTTACCTTTTCCTGTACCTACTTCTATATATATAGGATTGTCGTTTTGGAATTTTTCATTCCATTTCCCTTTTAAAGTTTCTATGTTTTCTCTTAAAACATAGTTTGTATGACTTAGTAATTTTATATCAGCATCTTTCTTTTTTCTTCTTCTCAATTTCTATTTTTGCTACTTGTTTAATTTAGTAGCAATTCCTCCTTTTTATATTATAAATTGCCTATTAATTTTATCATAAATTTTTAATATGAAAAAGTCTTATTAGCTTTTATTTTATAAATAAAAGCCCGCTAAAAATAGCAGGCTTCATGTAGTAATTATTTAAATTAGCAACCAGAACATCCGTCGCAGCAGTTTCCGCCACAGTCAGAATATGCTTCGCTTTTTTTAGGTGGATTATCTACTGAAACAACAAATCCTTTTGGTGGAATTTCTTGAATTGTTACATTTCCATAAGTTAAGTATTCATTGTCGTTCATTATAAAATGTAAACCATCTAAATCATAAGATGTATCTTCTGGTGTTTCAACATCTAAAGCAAGAGAGAATACTGCTCCTGCGCAAGCAAAACCTGCGAAGTAAACTCTTATATTTTGAGGTTTATCTTGATTATTTGCTAATATTTCTTTTAGCACATTGATTGCACTTTGTGGTGCTTGAACTTTCATGTGATCATTCCTTTCCATTTTTTACTACATATATAAGTATACAATAAATATTCAGTTTTAGAAATAAGAAATATTTATTTATTCTTATATATTTCGTAGTCTTTTTTGTATATAACAAATTTACTACATTTTACTACTTTGTTTTCTACATTTATAAATCTCTTTTGAAAATCTTCATAGTGCGTGAATTTTAATTTGTTTAAAATTCTTTGTGAGTAAATATTGTCTTCAAAAGTTATTGCATATATATACTCCAAATTTAAAGTATAAAATCCATAATCTATTAAAGATGTTACAAGTTCTATTGATAAATTATGTCCCCAATAAGAAGGGTTTAAACAAATTCCTATTTCTCCATTAGTTGAATCTTTAGAGATATTGTTAAAACCAACATTTCCAATTACTCTATTGTTTTTTTTGTAGACTACTGCATAATGACCTATTTTACCTTTTTTGTAATTTTTTACAAAAAAAGAATTGATAAATCGTTTAGTATCTAAATAGTTTTTATGATATTTTATAGGTAAAAATTTTACTACTTCTGGTATTTTATAATACTCATATATATCTTTATAATCTTGAATTTTTATAGGTCTTAAAATACAATTTTGAGTTTCTAGAATTTCCATTTGAGGATATATCATAATAAACCTCCTATTTTTTTGTCCATAATATATTATATGGAAGTTTATATATAGGAGTTAATTAGATGATTATTTTACCAAGAGAATAATTCTATTTTTTTAATTTCGCTTTCAAGAATATCTATATCCATAGTATCCATTATAGTTACAGAGATAGTATTTTCATTTACAGGACTTTTAGAAGCTTCTACTACTTTTGAACATACACCTGCAATTGCTTTCCCTTCATCTAATACTACTCTTATAGTTTTTCCTAAATACTGATTAAAATCCATATTTTCTTTGTTGCTGATAAATTATCTATAGCAACAATTCACCTCCCCTTTTATTTTTGGTTCCATAAAGATTATATCACAAATATGCATAATAAAAGGAGTCTTATGGATTTATTTTAAATTTACGAACTTAAAATAAATTATTAGACATAAAATATATACTTTTATGCCATTTTTAATAAAACATTTAAATATCAACGATTTAATAGGCATTAAAAGTGTTTATGTCAGTAAAATGTCAGTTTTTTTATATGTTTTTTTATAGTTTTTTATGATAAAATATTTATAGAATAATTTTGTTTTTTATAGTTTTTATAAGATTAAAACATAAAAATTTTATACGGAGGGGATAATATGAGTTATGCTTTTATACGAAAAAGAAGCAAAAATTACATTGTATATTTAGAATATAAAGACGAGACAACTGGCAAAAAGAAACAAAAAAATATGGGATCTTATCCCCTAAAAAGAGATGCATCCAAAAGATTAAATGAATTAAAAGAAGAAATTTATAACGAGGAATTATTACTACCTAATAAACTAACAGTAGAAAGTTATATACTTGATTTTTTAGAAAAATATAAAGTTAATCTATCTATTACTACATATAACTGTTATTTGAGAATATGCAAAAAATATATAATACCTATGATTGGAAAAATAAAACTTGTAGATTTAAGACCTATACATCTTCAAAATTATGTAGATGACTTAATCGGAATTTTAAGTCCTCAAACTATAAAAATACATATAAATATAATAAACTTAGCTTTAAAGAGAGCTTATAAATTGAAGCTTATAAAAGAAAATTTTGTAGATTGTGTGGAGATTCCTAAAAGTAAAAAATACAAAAACAAAATATACAATCAAGAAGATATGCTCAAATTATTAAAAATATGTAAAAATACAGAATTAGAGCTTCCTATAAATCTAGCTATAGGTCTTGGACTTCGTATATCTGAAATATTAGGACTTACTTGGAATAATATAAACTTCGAAGATAATACTATAACAGTAGAAAAGATAACTGTAAGAGATAATAAAAAGGTAATATTAAAAGATCCTAAAACAGAAACTTCTGTAAGAATAATATCTGCTCCAAAAGAAATCATAAATTTACTTAAAGATTACAAAAGAAAATACATTCAAGATAAGCTTCAAGGAAAAATAAAAAACACTACTCTTTTATTTTTCGATAAAAATGAAAATCCAATAGCAGAAGATGTTCTTAGTAAAAAATTTAGAAGATTTTTGAAAGATAATAATTTGCCTCATATTAGATTTCACGATCTTAGACATTCACATGTAACATTACTTATAAATGCAAAAGTACCTATAAAAGTAATTTCAGAAAGAGTTGGTCACTCTAATGTAAATACTACTTTAAATATTTATTCTCATACACTTAAAGAAATGGATCAAGAAGCTTCAGATAAAATTTCAGAAAGACTTTTTAATTTAGGTTAGTTAAATTTCAAATTAAAAGTCAAAAAAAGCCACCTTGTAAAATCCTTTTTAATAGGGTTTAAAGGTGGCTTTTATACCAAATTATGATAACCAACTTAAAACTTGTTAAAACTCAATTTAAAAGCTTTTATGAAAAAATCAACTTTAAAACCTAAATATAATTACCTATAATAAAATTATGTAAACTATATTTGATTTATATACTTTCTTGTCTTATATTATCTATAATATTTTCCTTCATTATTTTTTTAAGTGGTATATATGAAGCTATAAAGGTTATAATAAATATACCAACTACACATATAAGTATAGATTTGTAAGGTATTATCGTTTGGATTGAAATTATACCATCTAAAATTCTATTCATAAGTATATTTATAAAAATTCCTATTGGAATCCCATACAGTAATGAAAGTATTCCATATAATATACTTTCCATATAAATCATCTTTTTAAATCCTTGAGGAGTTACACCTATAGATTTAATTACTGCAAATTCTCTTTTTCTAAGATTTATATTTGTACTTATTGTATTTATTATATTAGTAACACTTACAAGAGATATAACAACTATAAATCCATATACAAATATTTTCATAACATTAATAGTTTGTATATATTCCTTAGCTTCTTCTATTTGATTACTTACATTTAAATTATTTTCTTGTGCTACTTTTTTTATTTCATTTCTAGTTTCTTCACTTTGATCAGTTAAAACATAATAATAATAATTTGATAATGCTTCATTATCTATATTTAATGATTCTTTTAAATCATCATATCCAATTAATTCAAACGAATCTGTTGGGTATTGTGTATCACCAGTTACTATCTCATCTGTTATTGCTAAAATTTTTAATTTTATATACTTTGAAGTTTCATTATCTTCATAATCTGATGAATAAATAGTTGCATTTATAGTATCTCCGACCTTATAATCTGTAAGAACAGTTTTTCCTTTTTTAGCTAATGACTCTTGATAACTATATCTTACTAAAATTACACCTTTTTCATCTTTTGCAATGTCTTTATTAAATTGACCTTCTGATAATTTTATTTTTGATATACTATAATCACCAGGAAATCGAATTACACTATTTACAAAGTTATAGTCAGAACCTTCTACCGAAACATACCCATTTTTTTGTAAATCTTCTCGTAGCTCTTCAGATACATTATTTTCATTTACATGTACTTCTAATGAATATCTATCTCCTTTTGCTATATCTTTTACACCATTAATTTTTTTGATTTCATCTATTGTATTTTGAACTTCTTTTTTAGTGAATTTTTTATTTTCATATAGTGTTAAATCATTTGTAATAACTCCATAGTTGACTTGATTAGCTTCCATAAACATATCTACAAATCCATTAAATGATATAAATATTACTATACTTATAACTAAAGAAAATAAAGTTATTCTAAATTTACTTTTATTTCTTCTTAAATTTTTATATGCAAGCTCACCCTCTGTTTTAAATATCTTTTTGATAAGCTTAGAACTTTTAATTTTTCCTACTTTTAAGTTAGAACTATTTTTTATTGCTTCAAGAGGTGATATCTTAGCTGCATTTATTGCTGGTATTATTGCAGATATAAATATAGTAAGTAATATTATAAGTGTACTTATTATTAATACAATTGGACTAAATAATACTCTTAAATCTAATTCACCAAACATAGAAGTTTCAAAAAAAGCTTTTATAATTTTAAATACTATATCAATAGCTATTGTCCCACTTAAAAGCCCAATTGGTATTCCTACTATACTTACTAAGAATGCTTCTAAAAATACAAGCTTCATAATTTGAGTTTTTGTAGCACCTATTGAATTTAATATACCAAATTGTTTTTTACGTTCACTTATGGCGATACTAAATGAATTGTATATAGTTGCTATTGTACATATTATAACTAATGAAGCTACAAGAGCTACTATCATAATTAAAGTTGTATTTATATTACTATATGAACTTGCACCGAATAATCTAAGTAGTCCCTCATTAAATTCTATATTTTTATAAAACTTAGAAGTCTCTTGATTGTAATTGTAATATTCATCACTTTCTTCATCATTTGTTAGACCTATATTTTCTCCAATAGATATTGCTGTTTTATATATATCTTTAGGATTTTTTGTACATATAGAAACATCAAATTTATCTTTATTGTTTATATCAAATCCTGATATTGCTACAAATCGGTAGTTATGTGAATTATTATCCAAAATACCTACAATTTTAAAAGTAGTATTATTAGAATTTATTAATTTTGATATTGATTTTATATCATCATAGTAAATTTCTCCTATATTTAAAGTAACTTTATCATCTATTTTTTTATTCAGTTTATTCAATAAATCTTCACTAATTATTAGTTCATTTTCATTTTT
>CAYVBY010000005.1:134900-136054 GCA_964449895.1 uncultured Clostridium sp. | reverse complement strand
AATTATACCTATTATAGTTACAAGAGTTCTTCTTTTATTTTGTTTTAAATATCTTAATGTAAGTGAAGTGTATAAATTCATCTATATCACCTCATCATTTTTTATTATTCCATCTTCAATAGTTATAACTCTGTCAGCTTGTAGTGCGATATTTGTATCGTGTGTTATCATTATTAAAGTTTGGTTGTATTTTTTAACAGATACTTTTAGAAGTTCAACTATCTCTTTTGAATTTTTGCTATCTAAGTTACCTGTTGGTTCATCAGCAAGTACTATGGAAGGTCTATTTATTAATGCTCTTCCTATAGATGTTCTTTGTTGTTGACCACCACTTAACTCGTTTGGAAGATGATTTTCTCTTTCTTTTAAATCGAGTGTTTTTAATAGATCCTCTAAATACTCGTTCTCTATTTTTCTATTATCTAATTCAGCTGGAAGAAGTATATTTTCTTTTACTGTAAGTACTGGTATTAAATTATAAAATTGATATATAAGGCCTACATTTCTTCTTCTAAATATAGCTAAATCTTTTTCTTTTAAATTATATATATTTATGTCATTTATAAATACATTTCCACTAGTTGGCTTATCTACTCCGCCTAATAAGTGAAGAAGTGTACTTTTTCCACTTCCGCTTGCTCCGACTATTGCTATAAATTCACCTTTTTTAATACGTAAATTTATGTTTTTGAGTGCTTCTACCTTGGCTTCACCTTTTCCATAACTCTTTGATAAATTCTCTACTCTTAGTAATTCCATTTTTGCCTCCTTAAACATAATCTTAAAATAAATCTACATTCTTAAAGGTTATTTAGAATAAATTTTTATTTATTGATTAATTACTTATATTTTAATCTTACTTATATTCTAAGTTTATTATCTTACATTCAAGTGAATTTAAAAATTACAATTTAGTCACTAAACATATTAGTGTAATAAATGTAATTAGTTGTAATATTACAATAACATAATAAATGATAAAGTTGATATATAGATAAGCTTCGATTATACAAAAAATGGATTATTACAAAATTATGCAACAATCCATTTTATTTTAGCTGTATTTTTTATGAAATGTTATATGAAATTCACTTCCTATATTTTTCTCACTTTTTACATATATATCACCATTTTGGCTTTCTATAATTGATTTT
>CAYVBY010000005.1:0-134800 GCA_964449895.1 uncultured Clostridium sp. | reverse complement strand
ATTTTTCTCACTTTTTACATATATATCACCATTTTGGCTTTCTATAATTGATTTTTATTATTATTTCTGAATATATAGGATTTTCTTCATAACTTATTTCTAACTTACCATCTTGTTTAGTATGTTCAACACAATTTTTTATTATATTGCCTAAAGCTTCTGAAGACCATTCGATATCCCCTATATAATAAGCTTTTTTATCTCCATTTATATTTAAGCTTATATTTTTAAGTTCTATAGGTACAACTAATGGACTTACAGATTTTTTTATAAGCTCATTTATATTTACTTTTTCAGCTTTAAACTCTATAACTTTAGCTTCTAGCTTTGAAAGTTTAAGCATGCTTTTAATTAGCCAATTCATTCGAGATAATTGTGCATTTATTTTATCTAAAAACTCAATTTTCTTTTCTTTTTCTAAATCATTATACATTAAATCTGTAAGTAACATAAGTGATGTCATAGGTGTTTTTAATTGATGTGATATATCCGACATTGTATTATTTAAAAATACTTTTTTGTTATGTAAAAGCGATACCTTTTCTTTTAGCACAGTAGTCATTTTTAAAAGTTCGGTTTTTAAAAGACCTATTTGACCTTCTTGATTTTTATTTTTCATTTCATATTCTCGTCCTTCAGAGCTGTGATATACATAACTAGTCATATCTTTTACATCTTTATATAATTTTACAAAAAAACTAAATGATAAAATTATAAATAATGTAAATACAAGTATTATGAATAAAAAATTTATTATAAGTATGTTAGAAAAATTATTTTCTATAATAGGTTCATCTAATAAGCTTACTGAATTTGGATAATTATATTTTTGTAAGACTTTTTTACCAAGATCTATATTTTCATTATTATTAGATTGAGTTATTATATCTACTATATCATTTTCTAATTCTGGATGTTCTAGAATTATATTGCCAACTATTGCTTGATTATTTTTTATTACATTTGTTTTTATTATATTTAAATTATTTATATTTACAAATAAAGATAATGTTATTGTAATTATAAATATCAAAAATAAATTCAAAGTATATTTTTTAACTTCGGGGTTATATAGTATTTTCATTGTTGTCACTTCCATTCCACTTATATCCAATACCTCTTACAGTTATTAATCATATTCTATTTTTTCACGAAGTCTTTTTATATATACACTAAGTGTATTATCGTTTATAAAATCATATGTAATATCCCAAAGCTTTTCTAATATTTGAGATCTACTAAGTACAATATTTTTATTTTGAATTAATATTAAAAGAAGCTTGTATTCAGCTGAAGTTAAAAATATCTCTTCATTATTTTTAAAAACTCTAGCTTCTAAAGTATGTATACATAAATTTTTGAATTTAATAATTTTTTTATTATCATTTTGTGAATTTCCTTTTCTTCTAAGAATTGCATTTATTCTAGATATAAGTTCTCTAACTCTAAATGGTTTTGTTATATAATCATCAGCTCCAATATCTAATCCCATTACTATATTTACTTCTTCGTCACATGCAGTTAAAAATATTACTGGTATATCTTCATTATGTGTTCTTAATTCTTTTAAAAATTCGTATCCATTTCCATCTGGAAGCATAACATCTAGTAATATTAAGTCATATTCCTTAGACTTTAATATTTTTCTGGATTTTTCTAAATTTTGTGATATGTCTAAGTTGAATCCCTCTTGTTCTAGTGCATATTTTACAGCAAATGCAATTGTGCTATCATCTTCTATCATAAGTATATTTTTCATATTTATTCCTTTCTTTTATATAAATTTACTTAATTATATTATAAAAATAAAATTTGTATTATCTTATAAAACAATAGTATAAGATTTATTAAAAATAGTAAATCTTTATTGCAAAAAATAAGAGTGAATATTTAAACATAATTTAAAGTTTAGATTTTAAATCTAACTTTTTAATATCAGTTTATTATAATCACTCTTTATTAAAATATTAATTTTTTATTAATTAATTTATATTTGATTATTTATTTTTGACTAAAATAAGTTTTTATTGAATTAGCTACTGCTTTCATCATTTTTTCTTGATATGTTTTATCTGAAAGATTTCTATCTTCTTCTGGGTTAGTCATAAATCCCATTTCAAGTAACACTGCAGGAACTGTTGACCAGTTAAATCCAGTTAAGTCAGATCTTTGATAAATATTATTTACTTTAAATCCTGCAGTTTTCATAGTTGAAAACATCATTGATGCACAATTGCTACTTTCAGGATATATACTCTTTGTATAAGTTCCATCTTTTGCAGGAATAAGAATCGATGATCCATTTGTATTAGGATCATTTGAGCCATCTGCATGAAGTCTAATTACTAAGTTTGCATTATTTTCGTTTGCAAATATTGCTCTTTCTGAGTTTGAGATATTTACATCATTAGAATATCTAGTCATAATAACTTTAAATCCCATTTCCTCCAAATATGCTTCTAAAATTTTTGCTGTTTGTAAAGTTAATTCATATTCTGGAAGATTTGTAACTACACCTTGTGTTCCATAAGATACTTTATATTTTGTTTCTGATGAACCAGGTCCTATAGGTTCTTTATCAAGATCACCTTTACTTTGATGGCCTGGATCTATACAAATTAGAAATTTTTCGTATTTAGATTGATCATTATTTCCTTCTTCTATATCAATTATTGATATATAGCTATTAGAAACATAACCATAACTATTATTAAATTTAATTTTATACCAACCATTAGAAGTTTCTTCTACTATAGTAACTTTAGAACCATTTTTAAGAGATCCTATTTTAGAATAAGAAGTTCCTGCTCCATTTCTTACATTTAAATTTGTACCACTTGTAGTTACTATTCCTGTTTTAGTACTAGTTTCAGAAGTATTTGGTTTTTCTTCTGATTCAGTATTTTTTAACTTTATATATTTAGCAGAAACATAACCATAACCACTATTAAATTTAATCTTATACCAACCATTAGAAGTTTCTTCTACTATAGTAACTTCAGAACCATTTTTAAGAGATCCTATTTTAGAATAAGAAGTTCCTGCTCCACTTCTTACATTTAAATTTATATATCCATCAACAGCTGTATTTACAACACCTGTTTTAGTATTAGTTTCAGAAGTATTTGGTTTTTCTTCTGATTCAGTATTTTTTAACTTTATATATTTAGCAGAAACATAACCATAACCACTATTAAATTTAATCTTATACCAACCATTAGAAGTTTCTTCTACTATAGTAACTTCAGAACCATTTTTAAGAGATCCTATTTTAGAATAAGAAGTTCCTGCTCCACTTCTTATATTTAAATTTGTACCATTTGTGCTTACTATTCCTGTTTTAATAGATTTTGTATTTTTTGCAACTGAATAATAAAAAGTATCAGAATTTGTTTGTGCTGCTAAGCATTCAGTCAAAGTAATAGCAGTTATATTAAATGCCATACAACTTGCTAAAGTCAAACTAATTAGCCTTTTTTTATTTGCTTTCATATCCTCACTTACTCCATTTCTATTATTTTCTAATTACATAATAGCACAAAATATAACAGCATTAACTATTAATATATAATATTTTATTAAAATAAGAAAATATTATAAAAATAAAAAACCTCCGTATATTATGTAAAATATACAGAGGTTATAACTACTAACTTACTTTTTCAAATTTATCTCCGTGTGATGAATTTCCTGTTTTGATGAAATGTCCAACTATTCCACCTATTAGTGCTGGAAGTACCCAGTTAAATCCAAATTCAGCTAAAGGTAGTTTTGCAAGTATTTCTGTTACTTGAGTTATACCAAATAAGTTACTTATTACAGAAATGATACTTACTACAAGTGTAGTATAAGCAAGTCCTTTAAATACATTATCATTTTTTATATGTTTGTCAAAGAATGTAGCTAAAATTATTATTACTAATACTGGACAAACAATTTCTAATATTGGTGCAGAGAATTGCATAATAAAGTCTACACCAAAGTTTGATAATACAGCACTAAATACACAAACTGCTATTACTATAGTTTCATATTTTAATTTATTATTAGTTATACTTGAAAAATAATTTGCAGTTGATGAAGTAAGTCCTATAGATGTAGTTAAACAAGCTAAAGAAACTATTATACCTAATATAACTTTACCAGGTCCACCTAATATAGCATTTGTTATAACAACCATTAAAGATGCCTGTGGAGTATCAGGGCTGTAAGTAGTTGATAACATTGAACCTAAATATGTAAGTCCTGCATAAATTACAGCTAAGGCAATAGCTGCAACTACACCTGATAATATTGTAAGTTTAACTTTTTCTTTAGGATCGTTATATCCTTTTTCAGATATAGATAAAACTACTACTGTTGAGAAAGCAACAGCTCCTAAAGTATCTACTGTTAAATAACCTTGAGAAACACCTTCTGCGAATAAATTTTTATCTATAAGTGCTGTTTGACTTATATCTCCTATAGGTGAAAATATTCCCATAACTATAAGTATTCCTAAACATATTAAAAGTGCAGGTGTTAAAAATTTTCCTACTATATCTACAACTTTTGATGGTCTTATTGTAAGTATTAATGTAAGACCGAAGAAAACTATTGAAACTATAATTTGTAAAGCTGGTCCATTAAATCCTACTATAGGAGCTATCCCCATTTCGCAAGTTGTAGCACCATTTCTAGGTATTGCAAGAAGTGGCCCTATACATAATATAGATAATATAATTATTGCTCTTGCTAATTTTTTACCAACTCTACTTAATGTTGCATCTAAATCTCCATTATATTTGGCAGCTGCCATTACTACCATTAATGATAATATTATATCTGTTAAAAAGAATCCTGATAAAGATATTCCCCATTGACTTCCAGATACAAGTCCTAAATATGGCGGGAATAATAAATTCCCTGCACCGAAGAACATCGAAAATAATGCGAAACCGACTACTACTACGTCTACAAATTTTTTGTTCATATTAAATCCCCTTTCTTATACTGTATACAATTTCCATTACATTGTATATAATATACTAATTTTTTGAAATAGTAAAGTATTTTTAAAAAGTGATTTAATTCCTAAAATAAAAAATATTCTAAATATTTTAATTAAACAAAAAAGGAAATAAAAATATTTCCTTTTTTGTTTAATTAAAATTAGAATTTAAAAATTCTATAACATCAGAAATTATCCAATCTGGAGTAGAAGCTCCTGCTGTAAGTCCAACTGATTTATAATTTTTCAATTTATCAACATCTAATTCATCTTGTGTTTCTATGGCAAATGTGTCTGTTATGTCTTTACATATATTTACTAGCTTTTGAGTATTAGAACTATGTTTACCGCCTATTACTATCATACAATCTACTTCTTTTGCAAGTTCTCTAGCAGAGAGTTGTCTTTCTTTAGTAGCGGAACAAATAGTATTTTTCATAACAGCATCTTTTATTTTAGTTTTTAATTTTTTGATTATTTCTTCGTATAAATTTATATCTACAGTAGTTTGACTTACTACACAATATTTTTTATCTTGTTCAAAAGAAATTTCGTCTATTTGATTTATATTTTTTATGATTGTAGCACTATTATTACACCATCCATTAATTCCTATAACTTCAGGATGACTTTCATTCCCTATTATTATTATTTTGTAATCATCTTTATAGAACTTATTTACTATTTCATGAATTTTTTTAACAAAAGGACAAGTAGTATCTACTATTTTTATACTTTTATTTTTAGATTCATTATATATACTTTCTCCTACACCGTGAGATCTTATTATTACTCTTTCTTCAGGAGGAATATCATCTATTTTTTCGACAACACGAAGACCTTTTTCTTCGTATTTGCTAACAGCTTGTTTATTATGAATTAAGGGACCAAGTGAATAAACTTTTGTACTTTTATCATCGAGTTCGTCGCTTGCCATTTGCATAGCTCTTTTTACTCCGAAACAAAATCCTGCATTTTTAGCAATTTTTATTTCCATTTAGTATTTCTCCTTTGATTTTTATATATTATTTTCTTGAGCAATTTTGAAGTAATTTTCTTTTATAACATCCATTATTTCTCCAGATATACGTTCATGATCTTCACTAGTTAATTTTTCTTTGTAGTATTTTTCTAGAGAAATTGGTTCTTCAAAATGAACTATAGCTTTTTTAAAGAATTTGTAATTTGAAACAACAGTGCATGGAACAACTAAAGCCTTACCTTTAGTCGCAAATAATGATAATCCTGCCTTTGCATCATTAAATTCTTTTCCTTTACTTCTAGTTCCTTCTGGAAATATAACAAGAGCATATTCGTTTTTTATATATTTTAAAATTCTCTTTATACTAGAAAGACTTGGATTTTCTCTATTTATAGGTATTATTTCTGCTTTATTAAGTAGTTTAGAAAGTATTTTGTTATTAAATAATTCCTCTTTTGATACTGCCGTCATCTTTCTTCTTTTGTTTACAGCAGCTGCAACAAATATAGGATCAAAGTTTGATTTATGATTTGCTGCAATTATTAAATTACCTTCAGTTGGTATATTTTCAACTCCAGTTACTTCAAATTTAAAAAATGTTTTTGAAAATATTAAAAATAATTTGAGTGCGAAATTATAAAAAGTCAAATTTATTTCCCCCTTTTATTTAATGTACTCTAAAACAGTATCTACAACTTGTTTTATATTTTTTCCTGTTGTGTCGATTTCTATAGCATCTTTTGCTTTTACAAGTGGTGCAAATTCTCTATTTGAATCTATTTCATCTCTTCTTTTTATATCATTTATTATATCTTCTAAAGTTCCATCGTAGCCTTTTTCTAATAATTCTTTATATCTTCTTTTGCCTCTTTCTTCTGGAGTAGCAACTAGATAAAATTTATAATCTGCATTAGGAAATACATAAGATCCTATATCTCTACCATCTAATATTACAGCATTATTTTCACCTATTTTTCTTTGTAAGTCTACCATTAAGTATCTAACTTCTTTTATTTTTGCTACATCAGATACATTTTTGCTGACATCTAAAGTTCTTATTTCATCATTTACTATTTTAGAATCTAGATATATGTTGTTATCTCTAAAATCTATAGTAGTAATTTTTGCCATATCTATTACAGCTTCTTCATTTTTTACATCTATATTGTTTTGTAAACATTTTAATGTTACGGCTCTATACATAGCTCCAGTATCTATATAGTTTATATTTAATTCTTTTGAAATTATTTTAGCTATTGTACTTTTTCCTGCTCCAGCAGGTCCATCTACTGCTATTATTATATTTTTCATATTTTCTCTCCTTATATATAAATTAAAGACTAAGTCCTGCTAAATATCCTGTAGAAAATGCTATTTGTAAATTGTATCCTCCAGTTTCTGCATCTAAATCTAAAAGTTCACCTGTTATAAATAGATTTTTAATTATTTTAGATTCTAAAGTAGATGCATTGACTTCTTTTATTTTAACTCCTCCACTAGTTACCATTGCAGTTTTAAATCCTAGAGGTGAAGTAGCTGTAAGCTTCATATTTTTTATATTTTCTACTATTATATTTTCATTTTCCTTAGTAAGTATGTTTCCTTTAATGTCTTTTAAATCTAGTATATTTAAAAGTTCTTTTATAAAGTTTTCTGGAAGAATTGATTTTAAGTTATTTGCAATATTTTTATTTGGATTAGATCTCATAAGAGATACTATATCCTCTCTTGATGTATTTGGTAAAAAATCTATAAATAAATCTACATGTTCTTGTGCTAATGTTTTGTTTATGTATGAATCTATTATAAGTACAACTGGTCCACTTATTCCAAAGTGAGTAAATATCATATCTCCTGTTTTTGAAATTTTCTTTTTCTTGATTTTTGTAGAGATATTTACCTTGCTCATAGATATTCCTTGAAGGCTTTTAACCCAAGATTCTTTTATTTTTATTGGGCATAAAGCTGGATAAGTAGGAGTTATCATATGTCCGTATTTTTTTAAAATCTCGTACATACTTCCATCTGAACCTGTATGAGCATAACTTTTTCCTCCAGTAGATAAAATAACTTTATCTGCATATATCTTTTCAGAATTATTTAATACTACACCTTTTATAACATCATTTTCTATTATTAAATCAGTTACTTCCTTATTATAAAGTATATTTACATTTTTTTTAGATAAATCTTTTTCAAAGCCATCTATAAGTTCTTCTGATTTATCACTTTTTATATAAACTTTCATATCATTTTCAGCTTCTATTTTGTATTTTATATTTATTTTATCTAAATAATTTAATAAATCTTCGTTTGTAAATGAGTAGAAGCTACTATATAAAAATTTATTGTTATTTATAACCTTTTCGAAAAAATCTTCTATATATCTATTGTTAGTAATATTACATCTACCACCACCAGTAAGTCTTAGCTTTTTACCAATGATGTCATTTTTTTCTATTAAGGTAACTTGATGATTATTAGAAGCAGCACTTATAGATGCCATTATTCCAGAAGGACCACTTCCTACAACTATTATTTTAGCCATTATATTCTCCTATTCAAGTGCACTATTTTCTAATTTTTCGTTATTTATAATATGGCTAGTATCGTTCATCTTCATAACAACTGGACCATAATCTCTAAGTTCAATTATATTAAGTGCAGTATTTCCTTGATTTATTTTATATATATTTTTAACATTTGAATCTAAAAAAGATAAAAGCATAATTCTTGCACATAGTGAATGTGTAACTAACACTATATGTTTACCATCGTGTTTTTCATTTATTTCTTTTATAAATTCATCCGTTCTTTTTTTTATCATATCTAAAGTTTCGCCTTGAGGTATTCTTGCTAAATGAGGTTCATTTCTCCATTGTTTGTATAGTGCAGGATTTTCTTCCATTATGTCACTTATAAGTCTACCTTCCCAAGTCCCAAAATTCATCTCTCTTAAAGCTTCAGTTTTTTCAACTTCTACATTTAATTTATTTCCTATTATTTCAGCAGTTTGATATGCTCTTCCTAAATCACTGCTATATATATAATCAATAGGATATTTTACCATGCTATTTGCTAAAAGTTCTGCTTGTTCTATTCCTTTAGCT
Source organism: uncultured Clostridium sp. (assembly GCA_964449895.1). Taxonomy (GTDB): domain Bacteria; phylum Bacillota; class Clostridia; order Peptostreptococcales; family Peptostreptococcaceae; genus Intestinibacter. The sequence continues at coordinate 125,718 of CAYVBY010000005.1, read as the reverse complement.
GTTAAATCTGAATTTCCATGGCCTTGCGTTTTACCAAGTATATTCCATTCTGTTTGACCATGTCTAACTATATAAATTGTATTTGTCAACTAATTCCACTCCTTTATTATTTCCTCTTAAATTCTAATTATATCACAAAAATAAAAATAAAACTCTACATACAGAGATTTTCTGCTAGTAGAGTTTTTGTTTATAACTTAATACATTTTATAGCCATTTTTCACTTGATATTTTTTTCTTTCTAATTCTATTATGAACCTCTCTGCTTATTAGAGTATAAATAACTGAGCTAAGTGGTATAAATAAAAGTATACCTACAATTCCCATAAGTTTTGCACCTATAGTTATTACAAATATAACCCATATAGATGGCAGACCTATTGATTTTCCAACTACACGCGGATAAATTAAATTTCCTTCTATTTGTTGAAGGATTGCAAATAAAATGGCAAATACTATTACTTTTATTGGTTCTACCATAACTATAAGTATACAAGCTATAAAAAATGCTATACAAAGTCCAAAAATAGGAACAAGCGCCATTATAGCTATTAATACACTTATAAGAAGTGCATAAGGAATTCTAAGTATAACCATAGTTATGAAAAATAAAAACCCAAGAATTATACATTCTACACATTGGAAAGTAAAGAAACTTGTAAAAGTTTTATGTGTTAATTTGCCAATTTCTATTATTTGATCTACTCTCTTTTCAGGTAAAAAAGCATAAAGTAATTTTTTTAGTTGTATGCTAAGTTTTTCCTTTGATATAAGTATATAAGCTGCAAATATAAAGCTTATTATTGTACTTATAATGCTTGAAACAAATTCAGAAACAAATCCAAAAGTAGATGTAAATAAATTTCCAAATGAATTTTTAGCAATTTCAAGTGCTTTATTACTTAAACTTTGCCAATCTATTTCAGCTGTTGTAATAAAATTTTGAATCCATGTCCAGTCAATATTATATTTATTAGCTAATTGGTGTAAATTATCTATTGCCATAGGAATAGTATTTATTATAGTTGAAATTGTATCTATAAGTTTAGGTCCAACTAAAAACATTAAAATTAATATAACTAATATAAAAATAAAAAATGTTAAAATTAAACTTACAGGTCTTTTTAAATTCTTAAATTTTTTTTCTAAAAAATTAAGTGGTATACTAAGTATAAACGCAATTGCAGCTCCTATTAAAAAAGGTTTTACTATATTTAATAGGTTTTTAGAAATTTCGAATATATCAGATATTCTATAAAGTAAAAAAAACAAAACCACAGTATATGTAATTCCTAGAAGTATTTTTTTAGTTTGCCTTGTATCCATAATTATGCCTCCATATATATAATTAATATGTATTATTATACTATATAGAAATTTCCAATCCTACACCGACTTCTTTGATATCTAATTTTTTCATCATTTCTGCTTTAGCTTTTAAAGATACGCAGTGACAAGGATATAGATTTTCTATATTTTCTTTTTCTAAGTAATCTATAGTTTTTTGAAGTTTTTTATCTACTTCAAATAAGTGAAATCCTCCAAGTACTCCTATGATTTTTTCGTTATTTAAAATTTGTTTTGCATATTCTATAATATTACAAATTCCACTGTGAGAACATCCTGTAACTATAAAAAGTCCTTTATCTGTTTTTAGTACTATTGCTGAATCATCTAATATATAATCTTCTGTGAAGACTTCACTAGAAGAAGTATCTTTTTTAACTCCAATTGAATATCTATTTTCAAAATCATTTAATTTGGGAATTTCTCCTAAAAAAATACAATTTTGTGATATTTCAAAAGGCTTTTTAGTAAATATATAGTTAAATTTATATATATCATCTAAAGTAAATGGAGCTCCTATAAATTCGTTTTCAAAATATTTAGGTTCAAAACAACCTGGATGTGAGATTATTTTTTTATTTTGTAAATCTATTTTTTTATTTAGGTATTTAAGTCCTCTAGTATGATCATTATGTCCATGTGATAAAACTATAGTAGTTAATTTATTTAAATCTAAATTCATAGCTTCAGCATTTTTTATAAATGCATCTGAATAACCTGTGTCAAATAATATTTTTTTATCGTCAATTTCTATATAGTAACTTACTGCTGGTTCTCCTAAATAATACTGGTCTATATATGTATTGTTGTCCATTAAAACTTTTATATTCAAATCGAAACCTCCCTAAATTATATTTATATCTAAGTTTATCATAATTATTTTACATCTATGTTAAATTTATTTTTTTTATGAAACAAATTTAACATAATACATAGAAAATTTTATATAAAGTTAAAAAGATGCTTAGAATAGTTTTGTCTATTTTAAGCATCTTTATTATAAACTTAGTAGCTAATTATATTTATTATTTAACTAGTATATCTATACTTTCTCCATCACCGTCTACAACTATAGTATCTCCATTTTTAATTTGACCTGCAATTAATTTTCTAGCTATTATAGTTTCAAGAGTGTTTCCTATATATCTTTTAAGCGGTCTAGCACCATATATAGGATCATATCCTTCTTTAACCATGATGTCTTTAGCTTTATCTGTAACTTCTATAGATATTTCTTTATCTCTAAGTCTATTTGCAAGACCTTTCATAAATATATCTATTATTTTCTTGATTTCATCTTGTTGTAGAGCTTTAAACATTATGATGTCATCAACCCTATTTAAAAATTCTGGTTTAAATCTTCTTTTCATTTCAGCCATTACAAGATTTTTAGATTCTTCAGTAACTTCACCTTTGTCTTGTAGTAGGTAACTACTGCCTATATTAGATGTCATAATTATTATAGTATTTTTGAAATCTACAGTCTTACCTTTGTTGTCAGTAAGTCTACCATCATCTAATATTTGTAAGAACATATTGAATACATCTTCATGAGCTTTTTCAATTTCATCAAATAAAACTACTGAATAAGGAGCTCGTCTTACAGCTTCAGTTAACTGTCCACCTTCTTCATATCCTACATATCCTGGAGGTGGTCCTACAAGTCTAGATACTGAATGTTTTTCCATATATTCAGACATATCTATTCTTATAATATTTTCTTCACTGTCAAATAATGATCTTGCTAAAGTTTTTGCAAGCTCTGTTTTACCTACACCTGTTGGTCCAAGGAATATAAATGAACCTATAGGTTTGTTTTCGTCTTTAAGTCCAGCTCTTGCACGAAGTACTGCATTTGATACTGCTGTAACTGCTTCATCTTGTCCTATTACTCTTTCATGAAGTTCATCTTCAAGTTTAAGAAGTTTTTCTCTTTCTCCTTCAACTAATTTTGTAACAGGAATTCCTGTCCATTTAGATACTATTTCAGAGATTTCATTTTCTGTAACTTCTTCTTTAAGTAAAGCTGTATCGTATCCACTTTGGATTTTTTCTTCATACGTTTTAATTTCAGCTTCTATTTTTGGAATTTCTCCGTATTTAATTTCAGCTACTTTGTTAAAGTCATATTCTCTTTCGTATTTTTCAACTAAACCTTTAGTCTCATCAAGTTTTGCTTTTAAATTTCTAACTTGTAAGATTTGTGATTTTTCTTTTTCATATTTAGCAGTCATTTCATCATTTTTAGATTTTAGTTCAGAAAGCTCTTTTTCTAAGTTTTCAAGTCTTTTCTTACTTTTTTCATCTTCTTCTATAAGTAAAGCTTCTTTTTCAGTTTCTAGCATAAATAGCTTTCTTCTGACTATATCAAGTTCTGTAGGTAGAGAATCTATCTCACTTCTAATCATAGCTCCAGCTTCGTCTATTAAGTCTATCGCTTTATCTGGTAAAAATCTATCAGTTATATATCTATCAGAAAGTTTAGCAGCAGCTACTATAGCATTGTCGTGAATTCTAATTCCATGATGTATTTCAAAACGCTCTTTAAGTCCTCTAAGTATAGATATTGTATCTTCTACAGTAGGTTCGTCAGCTATTACTGGTTGGAATCTTCTTTCAAGAGCTTTGTCTTTTTCGATGTATTTTCTATATTCATCAAATGTTGTTGCACCTATACAATTTAATTCACCACGAGCAAGCATAGGTTTTATTAAGTTTCCTGCATCCATAGAACCTTCTGTTTTACCAGCTCCTACTATTGTGTGTATTTCGTCTATAAATAATATAATTTTGCCTTCAGCACTTTGAACTTCTTTTAAGACTGCTTTTAATCTTTCTTCAAATTCACCACGGTATTTAGCACCTGCAATAAGTGCGCCCATATCTAATGAGAATATTATTTTGTCTTTTAAACCTTCAGGAACATCTCCTCTTACTATTCTTTCTGCTAATCCTTCAACTATGGCAGTTTTTCCGACACCAGGTTCACCTATTAGTACAGGATTGTTTTTAGTTCTTCTAGATAAAATTCTAATTATTCTTCTTATTTCTTCGTCTCTTCCTATAACGGGATCTAATTTATGTTTTTTAGCTAATTCTACTAAGTTAGTACCAAATTTTGCTAAAGCATCATATGTTCCTTCTGGATTATTAGAATCAACTCTTTGGCTACCTCTCACACTCGATAAAACTTGCAAGAAGCTATTTTTGTCAATTCCGTATTTTTTAAGTATTTTGGAAATAGTAGAATTACTTCCTTCGATATCCATTATAGCAAGCATTACATGTTCAACACTAATATATGAATCTTTAAAATCCTTAGAAATTGATTCAGCTTTAATTAAAACTTCTTCAATTCTTCTAGATGCTGTAACACCTTGAGAACTTACACCTTCTCCATAAATTTGAGGTAATTTTTTAAGCTCATCTTCTACAGTATTTTGTAAAGCTGTCACAGATACATTCATTTTTTCAAAAATATTAGGAATTAAACCATCTTCTTGATTTATTAAAGCTGAAAATAGATGAATAACATCAACTTGTTGATTGTGATGTTTAACTGCCTCATTGTAGGCATCATTTAGACTTTTTTGAACTCTTACGGTCATTTTTTCTATATCCATGTTTATCCCTCCATTTATATATTATGTCCTAAATAAAGAGAAATAGATACTATCTTACCGAAAAATTTTGATAAGTATTTTTGAATTTAGCAAAACCCTAAAAAAATAATAAAAACATGAAAATCATTTTGATATCTTAGATTTTCTAAAAATAAGATTTATAAATCTTTAAATATATTATAGACCTTTTTTTAAAAAAGTCTAGTGTTTTTTTGAAATTTTATATTTTTATAACATAATAGGAAAAATTATCAATAATTATAACTTTTTGTCAATTTGTTTCAAAAAATCTATATATAATAAATATTTCTTTATTTTTCGTAAAATCTTTTATAAAAATAGAGGACATATTATATTTATAGTGAATTAATAATATAGTAAGCTATTTTCTAAAAATAAATAAAATTAAATTAATTATGAAGACATTATTTATAGGGGGTTAATATGAAAAATATTAAATTTGAAAAGAATGGAAAAACTTTCAATTTAAAAGCTATTGTATGTAACAACGAAAATTTAATTAAATTTATGGATAGGGATTATTTTTACAATTTGTGTAAAGAAAAATGTAGCAACTTTAATACAAATTGGTCTTGTCCTCCAAATACTCCTCCATTTGATGAGTTTGTAAAGGATTATAAAAATTCTTTATTAGTAGAGCTTATTAGTGAAGTCGAAGATGGAGAAGAATTTATGGAGGCTCACAAAATAAATAGAACTACTTTAGAAGATTTACTTTCTAAGATGCAAATTGACTTTGAATGTCTAAAAACTGCTTGTGGTCCATGTGATTTATGTGAAAGATGTGCATTTTTAGATAATAAAAATTGCTATCATCCAGATAGGATGAGATATTCAATGGAAGCTATGGGTCTGAATTTAGAAAAATTATCTGAAGAAATATTTGACCATAAGCTTACTTGGAATAGCAAAGATACAAAATCAACTACATGTACTTCTATAGGGTCTGTAGTTTTTAATGGAACATTTCTTGAAGTTGACTTTTGTGATTTAGCTAGAGATTATAGATTTTAAGTAATATCAATCTTTAAGCTTTACTAACAAAAATAGTGATTAAATAAATGATAAAATAACAACATTAATACAAAAAGGGCAACAAAATGCCAACAAATAGGACAACAAAAAACGACCTTGTGATTAAGCAATATCAATTAAATATTTAAATATAAAATAAACCTCCTTCTTTTCTAGAAGAGAGGTTTATTTTATATTTAAGGTTCAAATTTATTTATCTGATTTATTTGCAATTGCTAAAATATGTTTAATTGCATCTTCTTTACTCACACCAGATAGATGTAATTTATGTCCAAAATCTAAGTATTGAGAAAAGTTTTTACCTGGTTTTAATCCATGTTCTATTAAATCCCTACCAAGTATTTGTGGTTTAGACATAAGTTCTTTATATTCATTTAAGGAGTCTCTTAATCTTTTTTCTATTTCATTGTAGCTTTCTTTTTTACCTTTTCCAAGAAAATCTGATTTTGCAAGTAGTATTAAATCTTCGGGACAAACAGATTCATCCCATAACTTCATCATAGATTTTTTCTTAGATTTATTGTACATTTGATTTGGCTTCATATGAAGCTTTACTAAATTTAAAACATCTTTTTCAAGTTTAGCCTTTTTTGAAATTTTATCTAAAAACACTTTTGCTAATTTTTCACTTTCAATTTCATGACCATAAGAAATGATATTTCCATCATCTTTTACTTTTATAGCTTTTATTTTACCAAAGTCATGGCAAAGAGCTGCTATCATAAAAGATATTTCATCTTTAGCTTGATTTCTAAGTTTGGCAGCTTCGTCTAAAACTAACATTGTGTGATTAAACACATCTCCTTCAGGATGATATATTTTAGATTGTTCAATTCCTATTAAATTTTCTACTTCTTTAAACCATGGAGAAAGTTTATTTATATCTCTAAGTATTTTAAAAAATATAGAAGGTTTATCTGCTTTTAAAAGTGCTTTTTTAAGCTCATCAAATATCCTTTCAAATGCAAGTGTTGATACATCCATTGTTGAAGATAGAGTTAATGTATCTTTATCTACTTTAAAATCAAATCTAGCTGCAAATTGTGCAGCTCTAAAGACTCTAAGAGGATCTTCACAAAATGATTCATCATTTACATGTCTTATGACTTTATTTTTTATATCTTCAACACCTCCAAAAGAATCTATAATCTCTCCAGTTAATACATCTTTCATAAGAGAGTTCATAGTAAAATCTCTTCTTTTAGCGGCTTGTTCATATCCTATGAAAGGGTCTACAAATATTTCAAAATCTCTATGTCCTCTGCCACTTGATTTTTCCTTTCGCGGCATAGCTATATCTATATCATATCCCCTTATATTAAAAACTCCAAAAGAAGCTCCTATCTTTTGAACTTCACCAAATTCTTCTAATATATCTAGTAGAGTTTCTACAGTTATGTTATGAACTTCTATATCTATATCTTTTATTTTTTTATTTAATATTTCGTCTCTAACACATCCTCCGACAAAGAAAACTCTTCCGCCTTTATCAAATACTCTTTTTGCTATATTTATAGCAAGTTTTATATCGTTCATTAGTCTGCATGCTCCTTTCTATTACGAAAAAAGCACCATAGTATAAACTAGGTGCTTTAGTAATAATTAACTTAAGAAAGCTTCAACTATAACTGCTTCAGCTTGCTCTTCGTCAAGTCCAAATGTTTCAAGTTTTAATAATTGTTCGTTATTAATTCTACCTATGGCAGCTTCGTGAACTATTTGAGCATCAGTATGGTTTGCTTGTATTTCTGGAATAGAAGCTACTTTAGCATTATCCATTATTATAGAGTCACATTGTATATGTGCTCTACATTTTTCATTTCCAACTGCAATTGGGTGGAATGATTGAACTGATGTATCTTTTGCTACTGAACGAGAAACTATTTGAAGTATAGAGCCTTTTCCATTTAGGTTTACAACCATATTAGAAATAGCCTTTTGATTATCGTGTGTCATAAGTTTTTCACTAACTATAAGTTTAGCATCTGCTCCTAAGTTAGCTTCTGTTTCTCTTATTGTAGAGGTAACTCCTTCTATTTGAGTCATATCCATTTCACAATATGACCCTTCTTCCATATTTACTATAGTAGTTGGATTTAATACTTTTTCTCCAGTACCTTCACCTTCTCCATAGTGTTTTTCAGTATATTTTATTCTAGCATTTTTGCCTATATGGAAAGTATGTATACCATCATGTTCTGATTTAGAGCTTCCACAGTTGTGAATTCCACATCCTGCTACTATGTCTACTTCAGCATTTTCACCTATATAAAAATCATTGTATACTAAATCGTTTACACCTGTTTCAGTTATAACAACTGGCATATGTACTTTTTCGCCTTTAGCATTAGGCTTTACAATTATATCAATACCTGGTTTATCTGTTTTAGATTTTATTTCTACAAATTCTGTAGAATGTTGTATAACACCAACACCATCTTTTCTAAGACTATAAGCACCTTCTGCTGGTTCTCCTGTAATATCTGCTATTGTTTTTATTAGATTTTCTAACATAGAATTATTACTCATGGCTTATTGCAACCTCCTTTATCATAGCGCAAGCACAAACTGCGTCTTCTCCACCTTGGATTACAGGTAAAATTTCTTCTTTAGCGCCTTTATTTTGAACTTTACCGTCTGCTATTATCATAAGTTCATCAGCTAAATCTATGATTCTTTCTTGATGTGATATGATAACTACAGTTTGTTCTTTGTTTTCTTTAAATTTTTTGAAGCTGTCAACTAGCATAGAGAAACTCCATAAATCTATTCCTGCTTCAGGTTCATCATATATAGCAAGTTTAGGATTTCTAGCCATAAGAGAAGCTATTTCTATTCTTTTTAATTCTCCACCTGATAAAGAACCATCTACATCTCTTTTTAAGTATTCTTTAGAACAAAGTCCAACATTTGTAAGGTATTCACAACATGCATCTGTTGATAATTTGTTTCCTGATGCTAAATTAAGAAGTTTTTTAACAGTAACTCCTTTAAATCTAGGTGGTTGTTGGAATGCATAACCTATACCAAGTCTTGCACGTTCAGTTATACTAAGATCTGTTACATCGATACCATCAAATAATATTTGTCCAGATGTAGGTTTTTCTATTCCCATTATTATTTTAGCTAATGTAGATTTACCTCCACCATTAGGTCCTGTAATGATTAATATTTTACCTTTTTCAACTTTAAAGCTAACATTGTCTAGTATAGTTATTTCGCCTTTACCATCTAAATTATCAACTTTAAATGTAATATTTTTTAGTTCAAGCATAACAATTAAATTCCCTTCCTCTTTATACTTATGTCTTTTTTAGTTTACTTTGAATTATCCCCTTCATATTTAATATTATACAAATAGTATCCTAAGTTTTTATATAAATTAAATAATATTTTATGACACTTATATATTATATAATAAAAATAGCAATATTGTTAAATAATTTTAAAAATATTGCTATTTTTGGAAGTTTTTTTCTTTTATTTTCCAGCTATAGACAATCCATCTACTATTACAGTAGGACTTCCTATGCTGCTAAGTGGGAATTTTAAATCATTTCCTACAAATTTTATTTGTTTAAGTAAATCAAAGAAATTTCCTGCTATAGTTATTTGATCTACTGGATAGTTTTTTTTACCATTTTTTATGTAGAAACCTTTGGCTGCAAGTGAAAAATCACCAGTTATTGCATTTGCACCAGAATGAAGGCCTGCAAGTTCTGTTATTAAAAGACCATTGTTTAATGTTTTTAGTATTTCATCAAAAGATAGATTTCCTTTTTCTATGTAGAAATTGCTAGGAGAAACTGACACAACAGAAGCGAAAGAACTTTTAAATCCATTTCCTGTGCTTTTAGTATTTGCTTTATTAGCAGTTTTTAAATTATGAAGTAATGTAATTAATTTCCCATTAGATACTATTTCTTTTTTGTATGTTGCTACTCCTTCATCATCAAATGGAGCTGATGCAAGTCCATTATCTAAAAGAGGATTATCTATTATAGTTACTTTTTCAGAAGCTATCATAGTATTTTCTTTATCTTTTAGTAAAGAAAGTCCCTTTTGGGCTGCATCAGCACTGAATACTCCACAAAATGCACCAAGTAGAGATTCCATAGCTTCGTTATAAATTGCAATATTATATTTGTCTGTTTTTATACTCTTTGAACCAATTTTAGATAAAGCTTCATCTACTCCCATTTTAGCTATTTCTTTCGGGTTTAAGTCGTTTATGTTTGTAGCTATTTTATAACCTGTTCCACTTTGTTTTTCTCCGTTTACTTCAATTATTGGAACTATATATGCATAAAGTATATTTTCTTTATTTTTTAATTCAAGTCCTTTAGTGTTATATATTTCAACTTGTCCTTTTGAATATATTATCTTGCATCCACTAAAGTTTACTACATTTTCATTATAAATTTTACATTCTTTTTCCATATCAAATCCTAGTTTTATTAAATCTTCTGGACTTAAGTTATCTATATCTTCATTATAGCAAATTACATCTTTATATTTATCATCGCCTTCATAGATAAATTGAGTATCTTCATTTTCTATTAGTAAGGCTGCATTTTTTGCAGTAGTTATAAGCATATCTATTGCATTTTCATCTAAAATCCTACTATAAGAATATCCTATTTTTCCATTTATAATACCTCTAAAAGACAGTCCGAAGTTTTTATTTAATTGGTATCCTTCTACATCTTGATTATATATTGATATATTTAAAGATTCTGAGTTTGTAATATATATTTCACTATGTTCAAAACCAGCTTCTTTGGCTTTTTTAAATAATAATTTTTTAAATTCTTTTAAATCCATATTATTACTCCCTTCCACCAATAGTCATGCTTTTAACTCTAATCATAGGTTGACCTACATTTACAGGAATACTACCTGATTTAGATCCACACATACCTTCAGCTTGTGCTACATTATCAGATACCATATCTATATCCATTAAAACTTCACTACCTTTTCCTATTAAAGAAGCTCCTCTTACTGGTTCACATATTTCACCATTTCTAACTATATAACCTTCACTTACTGCAAAGTTAAATTCTCCTGTTACTGGGTTTACAGAACCACCACCCATTTTTTTAGCATATAGTCCATTATCTATTGATTTGAATATTTCTTCCTTAGTATCTTTTCCTGCTTGTATATATGTATTAGTCATTCTAGAAGTAGGTTCAAATTTATAACTTTCACGTCTAGAATTTCCTGTAACTTCACAATTCATTCTTCTTGCATTTAATTTATCTACCATATAAGATTTTAGGATTCCATTTTCTATAAGTACATTTTTTCTAGTAGGAGTTCCTTCATCATCTATATTAGAAGATCCCCAATGATTAGTTAATGTTCCATCATCTATTGCAGTTATCTTCGTAGATGCAATTTGTTCACCTAATTTATCTGCAAACACGGAATTTCCTTTTGCAACAGATGTTGCTTCAAGCGAATGTCCACAAGCTTCATGAAATATTACTCCACCAAATCCATTATCTATTATAACGGGCATCTTTCCTGCAGGACAATTCTTCGCATTTAACATAATATGTGCAGTTTTTGCAGCTTCCTTTGCAAAATATTCAGCATCTACCTCTTCTTTAAACATTTCAAATCCCATAAGTCTTCCAGGATTTTGAGTTCCTGTTTGATTTTCTGTTTCATTAGATGCAATTGCATTTATCATAAGTCTAGTTCTAATTCTAGTATCTTCAGTATACAAACCTTCAGTATTTGCTATTAATATATTTTGTTCTTTATCTAAATATCCAACACTTACTTTAGATATGTCACTGTGAAAATCATATGCACTTTTATAAGCTTCTTTCATAATTTTAATTTTATCTTTACAATCTACAGTGCTTGGATTTATTTTTATTGGATGTAGATTTTTAAAAGTTTTTTTGGGATTTAATATAATAGACTTATCTTCTTTTAAATCTCCAAGAGCAAGAGCTGCTTTATAAGCAGTATCTAAAAGAGAGTTTAAACTATTATCATTTGTATATGCATAAACACTTTTTAATCCTTTAAATATTCTTATGCCTATACCATAATCTCTACCACCTAGTATATTTTGTACTTTATCGTCTAATACAGATATATTATTAGTTATACTATCTTCCTCAAATATTTCTGCAAAATCTGCTCCAGTAATTAAACATTTTTCTAAAACTTGAATAGCTATTTGCTTTGAAATCATATTTTCCTCCTATATACTATAAAAAGCCTTCAAATTAAATATGAAGACTTTTTAGTTTATACTAATATTGTTAAACTGTAATTAAATTTTATTGTAATTATATTGTATTAATAAAGTTTCAATTGAAACTTTAGATAAGGTGTCTTCCATAAAATTAATGATTGTAGCAAAATGATCACTTAATAATTCTGGTAAATCATCTACAATGGGATTTGAAATTTGTAAGTCATCATCAATAAATATATTTTTTATATCTACTTCATCTGTAATTTTATAAATATCCCATAAAGTTATATCTTTAATGTCTTTTTTTAATTTTATGCCCATAGTTGTTGAACTTTTTACAAGAAAATTATTTTTGTATAAAAGATTTAGTACATTTTTAATAACAACAGGATTACAGTTCATTTGTTTTGATATATATTCACATGTTAAATTGTGTTTATCGCTATAAAGTGCAATAAATAAAATTGCATGAACTGCTAATTGAAAACGTCTACTAACTTTCATTTTTATCACCTCTATGGTAATTTTACCACAATTACTATAGTTATTCAAATTACAAAAATAGTGTAATTTTTCACAAGAAAGTTATATTACAAATCCTCCATTAGAACTTATTACTTGTCCTGTAATAAAATCTCCTCCTTCTCCAGCTAAAAATAAAGCACATTTTGCTATATCTTCTGGCTCACCTATTCTCATAAGAGGTGTTTCTTCTTTTAGAGCTTGAAGGGTATCTTCACTTAAATCATTTAACATATCTGTATTTATAACTCCAGGAGCTATGGCATTTACTTGAATATTTGAAGGACCAAGCTCCTTTGCTAATGCTTTTGTAAGACCTATAATAGCAGCTTTTGAAGCTGAATAATCTACTTCAAAAGAACCTCCCACAAGTCCCCACATAGAAGAAATATTTATTATTTTTCCACTTAAATTAGGCAGCATATATTGAAGAGCTTTCTTTGTCATATAAAATACAGAATTTAAATTTACAGACATAACTTCGTCCCATTGTTCGTATGAAATATCAGTAAATAAAGAAGGTTTACTAATTCCTGCATTATTTACGAGTACATCTATATTTTCAAATTGACCAATTGTATAATTTACAAGGGCATTTGCTTCTTCTTTCTTTGATACATCTGCCTTAAAAATTCTAACTTCTAATCCTTCATTTGTAAGAATTTCATAAAGCTCTTTTGCTTTTTCTTCTGATTTATTATAATTTATTACAACATTATATCCATTTCTAGCAAATAAAGTAGCTATAGCTCTACCTATTCCTCTAGATGATCCTGTTACTAGAGCTGTTTTTTTATTTTTCATATTTACACCTCTTTATGTTTTTTTTTCTTTCTCTTACCTTTTTTTTATTAAATCTGCATTCATTTAAACAATTGCTACAATTTAAATTTAAGTTTGAAATACTTGAAAATCTTTCTGGATATTTTTTAAACTGATATTCCCATTGAATAGCAGTTATAAATCCAAGTATAAATAAAGAGTATGACCAAAAGTTTGGTATTAATATAAAAGGTGTAAAAAACATTATACGATCCCAATTGTAAATTCTACATGTATTACAACATTTATTTTTCATAAATATTACATGAAATGGACACCATACATTTACACATACCATATCTGCCCAATAATAAAATAAAAATAACATTATAACAAATGATGAATCTAAATTTAATCTAAAATACACATAAAATAAAATTGCATTTAATCCTATCCAAAATGCTATTATATTTAGTGCTTTTTTATTGATATCTTTAGTTTGTTTTAATAAGTGTTCCTTATTATAATTTTCTTTTTCTTTATAATGCTTTAAAAATAATTTTCCATTATAAGTATTTTTACTTCTAAACGGAATTACGACTTCTAAAATTTCATTTACTAAATAAATCCAACATAGATGATAAATTTTTATATTAGATACTAATTTATAGTTAAATATTTTAATAACATCACTTTGATTGTTAATAAATATTACTAGAAATGAAAAAAATAAAATCGTTCTAAAAATAAAATTTAATCTCGACTTTCTATCCAAAATTTTCTCCTCCACAAATATATATTTAAAAATCTTTCTATATCTTATATTAAAATAAAAAAATAAAGGGTTCAATCCCTTTATTTTTTTATTTTAATTTTTTTTATATTTATACGCCTTGATGGTATTTTCCTAAGAATTCTCTAGTACGTTCATTCTTAGAATTAAATAACTCTTCTGGTGTACAATTTTCTACAATTACACCTTTATCCATAAATATCATTCTATCTGATATATCTCTTGCAAATGACATTTCATGAGTTACAATTACCATTGTCATATTCATCTCAGCAAGAGAACGTATAACTTTTAAAACTTCTCCTGTAAGCTCTGGATCTAGTGCTGATGTAGGTTCATCAAAGAAAAGTACTACAGGTTTTAATGCAAGTGCTCTAGCTATTGCAACCCTTTGTTTTTGCCCACCTGATAATTGGTGAGGATAATTATCTTTTTTGTCTGCAAGGCCTAGTTTTTTTAGTAAATCCATAGCTTCTTTTTCTGCTACATCTTTAGGTACTTTCTTTACTCTAATTGGAGCTTGAGTTATATTTTTTAAAACTGTAAAATGCGGAAATAAATTAAAGTTTTGAAAAACTAATCCTGTTTTTAATCTTATTTTATCTAATATGTCATTATTTGCATATTTTACAGATCCATTTTCACTTGATACCATTACTTCTCCATCTACAGTTATTTTACCTGCATCAATAGTTTCTAATCTATTTATGCATCTAAGTAATGTAGATTTTCCTGAACCTGAAGATCCTATTATAGAAACTATTTCTCCATGATTTACATCTAGTGAAATATCTTTTAGAACTTGTAAATCGCCGAAGCTTTTTTGTAAGTTTTCAACTGATAAAATTTTCATAAGCCATATTCCTCCTATTCATAGTAATTTAGTTTCTTTTCTAAATAGAAACAGAATCTTTCAACTACAGTATTCATAATTAAATAAAATACACCTGCTACAATAAGTGGAACTGTTGAAAATTGTGCAGACATTGTTGCACCTGCAAGTCTAAATATTTCTGCAACTCCTATTACCTGAGCTAAAGCTGTATCTTTTACAAGTGTCATAAGTTCATTACTCATAGGTGGAATAATTCTTTTTACTACTTGAGGTAATATAATTTTGAAAAATGTTTCAGTTTTTCCAAATCCTAAAACTGCAGCTGCTTCATATTGACCAACTGGTATAGATTCTATACCACTTCTATAAATTTCAGCAATGTAAGCACTGTAATTTAATGTGAATGCTAGTATGGCAGCTCCAAATCTTGGTAAAGTTGCACCAAATATATAATAAGGAGCAAAATAGAAAAACATTAATTGAAGTATTAGAGGAGTTCCTCTCATTACAAGTAAAAAAGCTTGTATAGGTATTCTTATAATTGCGAATTTTGACATTCTACCAAATGCAACAAACATCCCAAGTATTGATGAAAAGATTATTGTTAGAAAAAATATTTCTAATGTAACTAAAGAGCTAGGTAACATATGTTTTATCAATGTCATTATACTTTCAAAATCCAAATAAATCCCTCCCTTTTTATTATTATAGAAAAATTTTAAAATAAAATTTTGTCTATCTTTATAAATATAGGCAATTATATTTTAAATATTTTTTATTATAATTTCCTATGTGCTATAAAAAGGTATCAATATTTAAGTTAAAAACTTATAAATTGATACCTCTCTTGAAAATAAATAATATTTGAATTTAAATATTTATAGTCGAGTATTAATTAGTCTTCTACTGTTGTTATATCTTTTCCAAACCATTTTTCACTTATTTGAGCTAAAGTTCCATCTGCTTTCATTTCTTTTAATATTTCTTCTACTTTTTCACATAAAGCATTGTCGCCTTTTCTAAATCCTACAGCAACTTTTTCATCAAATATAGTAGTATCTTCTATTATACTATATTTATTAGGATCTTTAGACATATAATAACGAGCAACTATTGTATCCATTGCCACTGCATCAGATCCACCAACTTCTAAATCCATTAAAGCTTTTACATTATCTTCAACACCTACAAATTCTTTGAAAGAATCTCTAAGTTCAGTATTTTTATCTATTGTTAAATATGCAGTAGAACCATTTTGTGCTGCAACTACTTTACCTTTTAAATCTGCTTCTGTTTTTATACCAGAATCAGCTAAAACTACATATATTTGAGGATTTTCTAGATATGGACTAGATAAAGTTAAAGCTTCTTCTCTTTCAGGTGTTATACCAAAACCATTCCATATACAGTCTATATTTTTAGATGCTATTTCTTGTTCTTTAGCTGCCCAGCTTATAGGTTGGAATTTAACTTTCACATCCATTCTTTTAGCAACTTCTGTAGCTAAATCGATATCAAATCCTACGATATTGTTATCATCATCTCTAAATCCCATTGGAGGAAATGCATCATCAAGACCAACTACTAATTCTCCCTTATCTAGGATATAATCTAGTGAAGTATCTTCTTTTGAACTTGTAGAATTACTATCTGAAGAAGAACATCCTCCTAATAATGTACTAAATGCTAGTACAAATACTAAAGCTATTGCTGATAACTTTTTCATACTTATAAAACCTCCTTTTTTGAAAATGAAATTTTCAAAATATATACACTTTTTATGAAAATGATATCATATATGTCAGAATATGTCAATTATTACACATTAATATTTCGAACTATATAACAGTTTGAATATTAATAGTTCGTTTCCTAAATTAACATTTTATACATTTTTACTTTTCATAATTAATTATCATTTCATACATTTTTTCAGCAGGATCTATTATTTTTAATGTAGTCATTTGTTTTATAGTTTCCCTAAAATATGAAAAATGTGTGCAACCTAAAATCAGTGCCTGTACATTTATTCCTTCATAAAATTTTAGCAATGGTTCAATACAGTTATTTTCAAGTATTTCTTTTGCATCTTTTTTATTTTCAATATCCATTACTAAAGAAAGAATTCCTGTCCCTACAACTATACATTCTCCATTTTCATTTACTATAGTTTTTTCTATACCACCTGTAGCTTGATTGTTTGCAGCTATTACTGCTATATATGTATAATCTTTTGCTAAAGTTTTATATATATCAAGTGGTGTTACTATAAATATATTTTCAAGTTCTGATAATTCACCAAAATCTATACTTGAACTTAATGAATTACAATAAACCATTATTAAATCCATACCATCTTCTTTAATTTTTTTTATAAGTTTTATAAGTTCTTTTTTTCTTTTATTTATATCCATAGTTTGAAATACAGTTTGTTCTTTTGGATTTTTAGATACAGAGTAAGGATATGCATCTATATTTTTAGATTTTAAAAAATCTACTCCCATTTTAGTATCTACAGGAGTTCCTGCTATTACTGCTACTTTTATATTTTTCATGATTATCCTCCTAAATTATATATATACTATATTACCATTTTAGCACTTTAATTTTTATAATTTAAAAATTTATATTTAAGCTATATATTAAAAATTTTTCTCGCAAATCATTTTTATATAAATCATCATATAAAATCTCTTTATTTAGTATAAAAGGAGTTCTATATTCTAAGTATTGGATATAATCATCACTTGGATAGTAAAGTATAATATCCATATCTCTAGGATTTTTTTCAAAAGATTTCATTATATTTTCTACAACATTTATAAAAATTTGTACAGAAAATGGATTAAAAAAATAAAATTTATTGTCTTGTAAATCAATACTATAATTTTGTGCTAAAGTACAGTAAAAGTCAATTTTATTTTCCATTTTTTTATTTTTTTGAATGTAATGGTATTTATTAAGTAATGCTTCATTAAAATAAATTTCATTTAATTCTATTCCAGTTGCAAAACATTTAAAATAATAATTTATATAAAATATTAGTCTTCCCTTTCCACATCCAAAATCTACTATATGATCATCTTCATTTAGATTGTAGTTTTCAAATAATACATTTAATGCTTTATATAAAGTAGGTTCATAGGGATGATTATGTGGTGAAGTTTTGTTCCAATTTTCATTTCCTTTTGTATTTATGTTTAATAATTTTTCGTAGTAATTTTCATTCATGTTTATTTCTTCTTTCTGTTGAATTTTAATTATATGGTATCATATTTTTTGTGTTTTTTAGTATAAATATATTAATTGAATTTGATTATATTTTTAATATAATTTCCTACTAGGAATTTATATTAAATTTTATATTTCTATAATTAATATACTTAAAAAAAGGAGTAATAAAATTACTCCTTTTTTTCTACCAATTTATTTCAAGACCTACATATGCATCTTTTATATCTAGTGTTTTAAACATTTCTGCTCTTACATAAAATTTTGTGCAATGACATGGGTATAAATTTTTTATGTTATTTTTTTTGAAATATTCTATAGTTTTTTTAGTCTGTTCATTTATCTCTTGAAGATGAGTTCCTCCTATAATTCCTAAAACCCTTTTATCTTTAGCTACTTGTTTTGCATACTCTACTATATTGCATATACCACTATGAGAACATCCTGTAATTATGTAGATTCCCTCATCTGTCTTATATAAAAGAGCAGAATCATCTAATATATAATCATCTTTAAATTCTCCATCTATTTCAATTTTTCCCATAAGCTTTCTTTTTTCAAATCCAACTATATTTGGAATCTCTCCCAAGAAAGTTATATTTTTGCTTATTTTTAAAGGCTCTTTTGAAAAAGTTATATTTGCAACTTTTTCGATTTCCACTTTACTATATGGTGCTCCCATATTTTTATTTTCTCTTTTCTTTTTATTAAATGAAAGAGGATGACAGATTACATTTATTTTTTTATCTTTGCTTTTTATAAAATGTTTTATTCCTGTCGTATGATCATAATGCCCATGTGATAAAACTACAGTATCTATATAGTTTAAATCTATACCTAAATTTTTTGCATTTTGCATAAACAAATCAGATACTCCTACATCGAATAAAAATTTTTTATCTTCATCTTCAATATAGTAAGATGCTCCACCTTCTCCCTTTAAGTTTCTCCCATTTATTGCATAATTATCTACTAATATTACCAATCTCATTTTTAATATCCCCTTTAAACACTATATTTTAACATCTCTTCTATTAAAAAATCATTTATATAGTGAACTAAAGGAAGAAATATTCTGTTTAGATAAAACTGTATTCTCTCATTTACCTTACATCGACCTAAATGAAAATCAAAAGCCTCACCATTTAAACTTTTATTTCTATCTGTCATAACTAAAAGATAATCGTACATAGCCTTTATATGGTCATTTTCATTTGCAGGAATTATCACACTTTTATAACCACAATCTTCTTCTATAAATGATTTTTTCCAATCTATAGTTGAATATTTAATTTTTAAATCTATGTAGTCTTTTATTATTTTGTTGTCTTCTATAAATTTTCTAAACTTTATTAAATATACATTATTGTCATCACTTATTGAATTTAACATATCGCTACTTATTCTTCTAAATTCAAAACTAATCTTTCTAAGTTCTTTTAAATCCATTACAAACTCACCCCACAATAAGCACAATAAAATATAGTTTTTCCGTCTGATAAAAGTTTTTCAGACGAATCACATATACTACATTGATAGGAAATTTCATTCAAATCTTTTCCCTGTAATCTATCAATATTTACTTTTTCTAGTTTTTTATTATCCATTTTTATTTTATAAAGAGGTTTATCCTTTTCTATTTGCTTTTCTATATTTGAAAAACTAATATCTAAAGATTTACTGCTATATAATTTTGCTCCTTGATTTAGATTTAAATTAGATATCCCTAAAATATTTCCTTTGGTTTTATAATTTGCTTTTCCTACATTTGTCGCTTTTGCTTTTATTTCCTTTGTATAAAAATATTTTATATCTTTAGTTAAACCACAGTATGGACAAAATAATTCGTTGTATATGCTTTTATTTTGAAGGTCATATGCTGATACTTTAAATTCACTTTTACAGTATGGACATTCAAATATTATAAAACCTTCGTCATCACCTAATATTTCTATATCTTTGTTAAATATTTTCATAGTATTCCTCCAATAATTTATATAAAAGAAACAAAGTAATTTTTTATAATATTATATAGTTTATTATAGCATTTTATCATAAAAATAAATAACTATACAAAATATAATACCATCTGATACATATTTGTCAGCGCAAGATAATTATAAAAGATATTAATTTATAAAAATTTTGTATAAAAATAGCACAAGCTTATAATAAACTTGTGCTATTTTTATACAAAATTTTTAATTATTTTTATTTGATTTTAACTTACAAAATACTCTTTTTTATTATATATATTTTAATATTTCATTTGTAAATTCATCAGTAGTAGCATTTCCACCTAAATCTCCAGTTAAGTTTTCGCCTTTTAGGAAAACTTGAGTAAGTGCATTTTCTATCTTAGCCGCAGCTTCTTGTTCTCCTAAATATCTAAGCATCATAACTGCTGATTGAATTATTGCTGTAGGGTTAGCTA
This sequence comes from uncultured Clostridium sp., assembly GCA_964449895.1. GTDB lineage: Bacteria > Bacillota > Clostridia > Peptostreptococcales > Peptostreptococcaceae > Intestinibacter. The sequence continues at coordinate 104,892 of CAYVBY010000005.1, read as the reverse complement.
TGTTTTTACCTGCTATATCAGGAGCACTGCCATGTACTGCTTCAAATACAGCATAATCCTTACCAATATTTGCACCAGGTATCATTCCAAGGCCTCCTACAAGTCCTGAACATAAATCAGAAACTATATCTCCATATAAGTTTGGCATAACCATTACATCATATTTTTCAGGATTTATAACTAAATTCATACAAGCTGCATCTACTATTAAATCATCACTATTGATTTCAGGATATGTAGCTGCTATGTTTTTAAATGTATCTAAAAATAATCCATCACTTAATTTCATGATATTTGCTTTATGTACACCTGTTACTTTTTTTCTATTGTTATCTTTTGCATAATCAAATGCAAATTTACATATTCTTTCGCAAGCAGGTTTAGTTATTATTTTTATAGTTTCAGCACCATAGTCACCTATTTTATGCTCTATACCTGAATATAAGCCTTCAGTATTTTCTCTAACTATTACTAAGTCTATATCCTCGTATCTAGATTTTATACCCTTAAAACTTTTTACAGGTCTTAAGTTTACATATAAATCTAAAGTTTGTCTAAGTGTTACATTTACACTTTTAAATCCTTTGCCTACAGGAGTAGTTACAGGTCCTTTTATAGCTATTTTATTTTTTTTGATAGCTTCTATTACATGTTCAGGAAGTGGAGTCCCATATTCATCTATAACTCCTGCTCCTGCATCAACTTTTTCCCACTCTATATCTACACCAGTAGCCTCAACAACTTTTACCATAGCTGCTGCAACTTCTGGACCTATTCCATCACCTGGTATTAATGTTACTTTGTACATATAATGACCTCCTACAAAATATTAGTAATTTTAAAAATCTACTTTTACACAAAAGCTAGTTCCTTCAGTAATATTTACAACCTCTAAGATACCCTTTGGAAAATCCTCTTTTATATTTTTTATTTTTAATATGTTATATAAACCTACATCGTCGTATTCTTTAGAATCTGCAAATATCATAGGTAAAATATCATTTTTTATTAAATCATTTTTGTGTTTTTCATCAAAAGATTTTGCAAAAACTCCCTTTATACCTAAATAAGCTAGACTTGCTGCAACATCAAAACTGCTATCTCCAACACAGTAATTATCCCCTGCTACTATGAAACCTTTACCATTAAAATTTGCACGATTTATAAATTCTTCATCTATATCTTTAAAGCAAATTTTCGCTAAAGACTCAATATTACTTTTATCTTCAAGTAAACTTTCATCTGTATTAAGAATATTTTTAGATGTTATGTTATTATCTTCTACCTTTATCATAACACCTGCTGTTATGTCGTTATCTTTTAATTTGTCGATATTGTAAACTAGTTTTGTCATTTTGCCTCCTAAGTATTATAAATTTTTAATGAAAAAATTTTCCATTACCTTTATTATACTAGAATATTTTATGTCTTGCTTTTATATCTTTATATATTTGAACTAATTCTTTATCAAATAATTCTCTTTTTAATCCTACTGATGTTTTACGAACTTCTTCTAGCATTTCATTTGCTTCTTCACTATTAAGTTCTATACCATATTCTTTAAATTTATTTACTATACCAGCTTTACCAGAGTGTTTTCCTATTACTATTTGTCTTTCAAGACCTACTACAGCAGGATCAAAAGCTTCATAGTTTTTAGGATTTTTTATAGCTCCGTCTGCATGTACTCCTGATTCATGTCTAAACATGTTAGTACCAACTATTGGTTTCCAAGCTGGAAGTTCTCTACCAGAAGCTTTAGATACATATCTAGATAATTCTACAAATTTAGTAGTATCTACAGTAGTATCATATTTGTATAAGAATTTTAATGCCATAAGTACTTCTTCAAGTGCCGCATTACCAGCTCTTTCACCTAAGCCATTTACTGTACATCCTATATAATTAGCTCCTCCCATAACTCCTGCCATAGCATTTGCAGTAGCCATACCAAAATCGTTATGAGTATGCATTTCTATATCAAATTTAGTAGCATTATATATTTTTTCTATTTTTTCTTTAATTCCAAATGGTTCCATAACACCAACTGTATCACAGAATCTAAATCTATTTGCACCTGCTTGTTTTGCAACATTTATAAATTCTATTAAGAAGTCTGTATCTGCTCTTGAAGCATCTTCACCATTAACTGATATATATAAACCATTTTGATGAGCAAAAGAAACTGCTTCATACATATTTTCTAGTACCCATTCTCTAGATTTTTTTAATTTATGTTGAATATGTATGTCTGATACTGATAAAGATATTGCAACAGCATCTACACCACAGTCGATAGATTGTTCTATATCTGAAATAACTGCTCTATTCCATGCCATTATACTTGATTTTAAACCTCTTTTGCATATTTCTTTTATTGCAGCTTTTTCATCTCCACCCATTGTAGGTATACCAACTTCTAATTGATCTATACCTATATCACTTAAAGCTTGAGCTATTGCTATTTTTTCATGGTTTGCAAATGCAACCCCAGCAGTTTGTTCTCCATCTCTTAAAGTTGTATCTACTATTTTTATTTCCCTATTTTTAGTTTCATTTGTTAAGCACATTTCTCATTCCCCCATTATATATTATTTTAAAAATTAAAGTACTCTTTAAAATCTAGAGTTACTTTAAAATGAATGAAAGTTTTAAAAAATTTCATTCATTTTTAATTCCCTTATAATTTTTATATTTAAGAATTTATTTATATTCCCTTATATTACTTATTATATAACCATTTTATGAAAAATGCACTATAAATTTACTTTTTTGGGAAATTTATTAATTTTGAAAGTTTTATTTTGTAAATTGCAATTTTTACCATATAAATTTTATTATATTTCATTTTTTCTATACTTTTTTAGTAAGGAGTAAAACTTTATAAACTTTATAAAATATATGCTTATTCAAAATTATTTTAAAAATATTAAATTTATTTACTTAAAAAGGCTTATATTAATATAAAAATTAACATAAGCCTTTATTTTTTTATAAAAAATAAGAAATTATTTTTCTTTTAAAATCATGCATAAATTTTAATATATGATTCAAAAGAATCCACATTAAAACTTTGTAGGATAATATTATTCGTGATTATATCCTGTTGATATATCTACATCTGATAAAGTTGCAACCATAACTGCTTTTATAGTATGCATTCTATTTTCAGCTTCATCAAATACTTTTGAATATTTAGATCTAAATACTTCATCAGTAACTTCAAGTTCTTTTAATCCAAATTTTTCATATATTTCTCTACCTACTACTGTTTCTTGATCGTGGAAAGCTGGTAGACAATGTAAGAATATAACATTTTCATTTTCAGTTTTCTTTATCATTTCCATATTAACTTGATAATCTTTTAATAAGTTAATTCTCTCTTCGTATTGTTCTTCTTCTCCCATTGAAACCCATACATCTGTATATATAACATCTGCATCTTTTACATCATCTATATTTTCTGTTAAATATATACTTCCCTTAGTTTCTTTACAAACTTCTTCCATTTCTTTTACTAAATCTTCATTAGGCCATAATTGTTTTGGTGCAAGAGATACAAACTTCATACCCATTTTTGCACAACCTATCATAAGAGAATTACCCATATTATTTCTAGCATCTCCAACATATACAAATTTTATCTTATCAAATGGTTTGTCTACATGTTCAGATATTGTTAGTAAGTCTGCTAATATTTGTGTTGGATGGTATTCATCTGTCAATCCATTCCATACAGGAACTCCTGAATATTTAGCTAAGCATTCAACTGTAGATTGTTTAAATCCTCTAAATTCTATTCCATCAAAAAATCTTCCTAACACTTTTGCAGTATCTTCCATAGACTCTTTTTTACCCATATGATTATCATTTGGTCCTAAATATGTAACTTGAGCTCCTTCATCATGAGCTGCAACTTCAAATGAACATCTTGTTCTTGTAGAAGCTTTTTCAAATATTAAAGCTATGTTTTTTCCTGCTAATAAATTATCTTTTACTCCCACTTTCTTTTTAGTTTTTAAATAACTTGCAAGTGATAAGAAATATTTTATTTCTTCCTTTGAAAAATCTTTTAATGTTAAAAAACTTTTTCCTTTTAATTCAATTTTCTTAGCCATAACCATATCTCCTTTTTTTAAAAAATAATCAAAAAACTAATGAGAAACATACTTTATTACTTAGTCTATATTTATTTCATCTATAAATAATTGTATTAAAAAAGTCCCTTAGTTTAAAAAACTAAGAGACGATTTAACCGCGTTACCACTCTTATTGATAAAATAAATTATCCACTCTGACCTTTAAGGCAGGTATACCAACTATCATACTTTGTTTCAAATAGCCTTCTCAAAAGCTCTCTTCACAATGAACATCATTATTGGGCTTCCACCACATCCCAACTCTCTGTAAACTAAATTCATGCTACTTTCTTCGTCAACGAATTTTTATTATTTTGATTTAATAAAATAATAGTTAATTTAATATTTATTGTCAATTAAATTTATTAAAAAATAAATTCTTTTCATAAAAATTTATTTTTAATTACTCGTAAACTACATATTCTTGCCAAATTTTTTCTAAATCATTAAAATATTTTTTAATGTCATCAGTTTCCTTCATAGCAACTGATATTATAAGTGCATTAGCAATACTCATAGCTGCTACTAAAGAATCTACAAATGATGCCATGTTGCTTTTTACTAATAATATATTATTTGATAAAGGCGCAACAGGAGCAAAAGAACTATCAGTTATAGATACTATGTATGCACCCTTGCTTTTAGCGTATTTTGCGACTTCATAAGACTGTTTTGAATATCTAGGAAAACTAAATACTATAAGTATATCCTCATCATTTATTCTGACAATTTGTTGATATGGATCTCCCATATCTATTCTTATAAGCTGCACATTATCAAGTATTACATTTAAGTAAAATGATAAGTACTGTGCCACTGTAAAAGAACTCCTCATACCTAATATATAAATCTTTCTAGATTTTAATATTCTAGTAGATGCTTCTTCAAAAGCTTTTTCATCTAATTCATCTAAAGTAGATTTTATGTTATTTATATCACTTTTTAATACTTTACTTAATATTGTAGAATCATCGGAATAATCTTCATTTGCCATCTCAACTCTTTGTACAGTAGTTAATTTATTTTTTATTAATTCCTGTAATCCTTCTTGTAATTTTGGATATCCTGAATATCCTAATGCATTTGCAAATCTAACTACAGTAGATTCACTCACTCCGACTGTATCTCCTAATTTACTTGCCGTCATAAAAGCAACTTTATCGTAATTATTAATTATATATTTAGCTATTAACTTTTGACCTTTACTAAGTTTTGGATATTGAGTTTGTATAATTTTTATTAATTTTTTATTGTCATTTTTAGAATTTTTATCTTCCATCAACTTTTCCTCTTTTCTCATTTAAGTACATAAATATTAACTATATTATAGCACCATTTTTATTTTATCAAATAAAAACTTATCCCTTTTTTTCTATTAATAAAAGTTCTGGTGGGTTATTTATCTGATTTATAAAATTGGTAGATAATACATTAAAATAATTTTGATCTAAAGATTTTGTAAATTCATAAACAGCTTCTTTTTCTTCCATTCCACCTTCATGTCCACTATAAATAGCTATACTCATCACACCATTTGGCTTTAAAAGTTTTAATCCTTTTTTGATTGCTAAAATAGTTGTATCTGATTTAGTTATTATTTGATGCTTTGCTCTAGGTAAATATCCTAAATTAAATACTATACAAGATACTTCATCCTTTATGTATTTATCCATATTTTGATGTCCATCTAATATAAGTTCTACATTTTTTAAATTTTCTTTTTCTATTTTTTTAGATGTAGATTTTAAAGCCTCTTTTTGAACATCAAAAGCATATACCTTTCCTTCTTCTCCTACTTTTTTTGCAAGATATACAGTATCGTATCCATTTCCCATAGTTGCATCTACCACTATATCTCCATTTTTTAGTATATTTTCTAAGTAAATTTTATTTATTTCTGTTACCTTATTTATATATTTAGCTATCAACATATCTTACCTCATTAATAATATTTAAAGACTTTTTAAATAATTTATTTCATTTTCAGTTAAATATCTATATTCACCTATTTTCAAATCGCCTATTTCTATTTTTCCCATAGCCTTTCTTCTTAATCTAAGTACAGGGTGATTTATAGCTTTACACATTTTTCTAACTTGACGATTTTTTCCTTCATGTATTTTTATTTCTAAAATAGATACATCTTTTGTCTCATCATATTTTAGTATTTTTATTTTTGCTTTAGATGTTGTATAATCTTCTATCTTAAGACCATTTCTAAAATTTTCCATTTCAATTTTACTAGGTCTTCCCTTAACTCTAGCTATATAAGTTTTATCTATTTCATGTTTTGGATGTGTAAGTTTATATGTCAAATCTCCATCATTAGTTAAAATCAATAATCCACTAGTTTCATAATCTAATCTTCCTATTGGATATATTCTTTCAGTTATATCATTTATCAAATCTAATACACTAGGTCTATCAAATTGATCTTTAACTGTAGTTATATAACCTTCTGGTTTATTAATTAATACATAAACTAATTTTTCTTCTTTTTTTATAACTACATCATCTACTTTTACTATATCATCTTTCTCATCTACTTGATAAGAAAGTTCTGTTACTATTACATCATTTACTTTTACTCTTTTATTTAATATTAATTCCTCTGCTTTTCTTCTTGAAGCAATACCACAAAAGGCAATATATTTATTAATTCTCATTTTTACTCCTTTTTATTTATCTAAAAATAATTTATTTTCTGTTTTTAGCAAACCTTATTGTAATATAAGTTTATATAATTAACAAGATAAAAATAAAAAAAAGTTGCTTAAATTAGCAACTTTTTTATTTAAATTAATTTTTTAATTTTTCAAATTATCAAGTATATCTTTTATACTGTCTATTACTTCTTCTCCTAGAGAAGAATCTCCTTCTGTTTGGTCTTGTCCGTCATTTTCTTCAGATTCTTCTGTTTTTTGATTTTGTTGCCAAATATAAAACTCTTGTTCAGCTTTTTTAGTAGCTTGAGCAGCTGTATCTTTTGCATTTTCTTTTAGTATATTTACAGACTCTTCTTCTTCATGTTTTAGATTTTCAATTTCATCTTTAAGACTTTTAGATTCAACTTTTATTTTTTTAGATCCATGTCCTATATTTACAATTTTTTCTAAACACTCCAAAGCATTATCATAAAGACCTTTATCTTTATAATATTCTGCTTTAGACATATTTAAAGCTTGCATATACATAGCCCTTGCTGATTCATTTTCAGGATCTAATTCTAAAACATCTGACAAATAATTTCTTGCTTCATCGTATTTATGATCTTCTAATGCTTTTTTTCCATCTTTTAAAAGAGCAGAATTACCATCACATCCTACCATAAATATTGACAACAATACAACTATCATAATTAAATATTTTTTTTTCATAATTGTTCCTCCATAGACATAGGCCTATATAAATTATATAACTATATGGTGCAAAATATCAATTACAACAATTGTAATATTTTAATATTTATACTTCTAAAGATAATAAATCTTCAAAACTTTGTCTTTTACATGATAAAATATCTTTTCCGTCTTTTACAAATACAACTGGATTTTTTGGTATCTTGTTATAATTTGAAGCCATTGCATACCCATAAGCTCCTGTTGAAGTAGTTATAAGAATATCTCCACTTTCAATTTCTCCTATATCTGTATTTGATATAAGAATATCTCCACTTTCACAACATTTACCAGCAATAGTTACATTATTAGTTTTACCAGTTTTGTTTATTTTATTCACTATAGAACATTCATATCCAGCTTGATATAGAGAAGGTCTTATATTATCAGTCATACCTCCATCTACGCTTACATAAATTCTTACACCTTTTATTTCTTTTATAGAACCTACTGTATAAATTGTACTTCCTGCATTTGCAACAAGTGATCTACCTGGTTCTATTAATAAAGTAGGCATTTTTATATTTAATTTTTCACAAGTTTCTTCTGCTTTTGTTATTATTGCTTCACAAAACTCACTTATAGCTTTTGGCTTGTCATCTTTAGTGTAATAAACACCTATTCCTCCACCTAAATCTACTTCTGTAAGATTTATATCTTCATTTTTTTCATTTACTTCTTTTAGTAAATTAAGCATAACTTCTACTTCATCTAAAAATGGTGCTATTTCAAATATTTGAGAACCTATATGAGCATGTATTCCCACAAGTTCGATATTTTTATATTCTTTTACTTTTTCTATTGCTTTGTAAAAATCTCCATTTACTAGAGCAAATCCAAATTTAGAATCTATTTGTCCAGTTTTTATATAATCATGCGTATGGGCATCTATTCCTGGAGTTACTCTAAAATATATCTTTTGAGTTTTATTTTTTTCTAAGCAAAATTTTTCAATTAAATCAAGTTCATAAAAATTATCTACTACAAATCTTCCAACACCTAAATCAATTCCAAGTTTAACTTCTTCTACAGTTTTGTTATTTCCATGAAATAATATGTTTTCCATAGGAATACCTGCTTTATGTGCAGTGTATAATTCGCCTCCAGAAACAACATCTAAACAAAGACCTTCTTCCTTTACTATATTACACATATATTTAGTTAAAAAAGCCTTACCTGCATAAGCTACTTTGTTTCCATTTTCTTTAACTTTAAAAGAATTTATATATTCTCTACAATTATTTCTTATTAATTCTTCATCAAATACATATAGTGGAGTTTGGTATTTATCGACTAAGTCCATAGTACTTACTCCTCCTATATGAAGTACGTCGTCTTTTATTTGCATTGTTCCATGAAGTTTCATATTAGCCCCCTAAAATCTCAATATTATTTTTATATTATACATTAAATTCTTTTGCTATTTCATTTACAGCTAAATCTTTATCATTTGTACTTATAGCACAAGTAATTCTTATTTCTGATGTAGTTATTAATTTTATTTTTATTCCATTTTTATTTAATATACTAAATACTTTTGATGCTACACCACTAGTATTTTTCATACCTAAACCTACTAAAGATAATTTTGTTATATTTTCATCTATTAAAGTTTCACTATCTGGTACATATTTTGCAACTATAGATTTTCCAAGTTCTAACTCTTCCTTAGGAATTGTAAATGATACACTTATTTTCCCATTTCTTGGAGAAGTTTGACTTATCATATCCATACTTACATTTTCATTTGCTATACTTTCAAATAATTCTATTACTTTATTTTCATCTATATCTATAGTTATAGCAACATCTTCATCACTTGTTGCAAGACCTGTTATTACTTTATCTTCTAATTTCATATTTTTTATCCCCCTTATATATGTTCCTTCTATATCACTACATGATAACCCTACATATAATTCTATTTGATACTTTTGAGCAAGTTCTATACTTCTTGAATGCATTACTTGCGCTCCTAAACTTGCAAGTTCTAGCATTTCTGCATACTCTATTTCTCCTAATTTTTTAGCTTCTTTATATTTTCTTGGGTCTGTAAAATAAATTCCATCTACATCTGTATATATCTCACATTTACCATTTAGTTTTACAGCTAAAGCAACTGCAGAAGTATCTGAGCCACCTCTACCTAAAGTAGTTATATCGCCTCTATTATCTAAACCTTGAAAACCAGTAACTACTACTATTTTACCTTCATTTAAACTGTCTTCTATTTTTTTTATATTTATATCATCTATTAAAGACTTCCCATGAGCTCCACTTGTTTGTATCTCTAATTGATATGCATTGTAACTTATTGCAGGACATCCTAGAGAATTTAAACTCATAGCTAAAAGAGAAGCCGATATCATCTCTCCTGTTGACATTAAAACATCTAATTCCCTCTTATCTGGAGTATCAGTAATTGCATTTGCAAGACTTATATAATCATCTGTAGTATCTCCCATAGCAGAAACTACTACAACTATTTTAGAATCTGTTTTTTTTCTTTCAATTAAATGTTTTGCTATTTTTTCAATTTTTTCTGTAGTGGCAACTGAACTTCCACCGTACTTTTGTACTATTATACCATTCATTAATTAGTCCCCCTTAAATTAGCTTAGGTATTTAAAAACGCCCAAAGGTATACTTTGGGCGTTAAAATATCAAACAAAGTAAACCTTGTAGCTCATCACAAATAAAGTGACAGCCTTATACATATTATGTATAAGTCCAGCTATAAACTCCGTCAAATTTATAACTTCGGCTTTAATTCCTTTCTTTATAGATCAAAACTTACCAGCTCCCTATAAATACTCTTAATTTAAAGCACCTCTACCCTAGGCTTTAATAATTAAATTATTAATATAATTTAATCACATTATATATTATTTTGCAACTATTATTTAATAAAATTTGTTTGATATTATAAAAATTTGTATTTTTACTATAATCATATTATTGTACATTAAATTCTTTTGCTATTTCATTTATAGCTAAATATTTATCATTTGTACTTATAGCACAAGTAATTCTTATTTCTGATGTAGTTATTGATTTTATTTTGATTTTATTTTGATTTAATATATTAAATATTTTTGATACTACACCACTAGTGTTTTTCATACCAGAACCTACTAAAGATAATTTAGTTATATTCTCATCTATTGAAATAGTATTTTGAGGTACATATTTTTCAATTATAGTTTTTATGTAAGATAAATCCTCTTTACAAATTGTAAATGATACATTTATTTTATTTTCTTTTATATAAGCTTGATTTATCATATCCATAATTATATTTTCATTTGCTATATCTTCAAATAAATTCATTACTTTATTTTCATCTATATCTATAGTTATTAAAACATCTTGATCACTTATTGCAAGGCCTGTTATTATTTTATCTTCTAATTTCATATTTTTCATACTCCTTATATATGTTCCTTCTATATCACTACATGACAAACCGACGTATAGTTCTATTTTGTACTTTTGAGCAAGTTCTATACTTCTTGAATGCATTACTTGCGCTCCTAAACTTGCAAGTTCTAGCATTTCTGCATACTCTATTTCTCCTAATTTTTTAGCTTCTTTATATTTTCTTGGGTCTGTAAAATAAATTCCATCTACATCTGTATATATCTCACATTTACCATTTAGTTTTACAGCTAAAGCAACTGCAGAAGTATCTGAGCCACCTCTACCTAAGGTAGTTATATCTCCTCTATCATCTAACCCTTGAAAACCAGTAACTACTACTATTTTACCCTCATTTAAACTATCTTCTATTTTTTTTATATTTATATCATCTATTAAAGACTTCCCATGAGTTCCACTTGTTTTTATATCTAATTGATACGCATTATAACTTATTGCAGGACATCCTAAGGAATTTAAACTCATAGCTAAAAGAGAAGCTGATATCATCTCTCCTGTTGACATTAAAACATCTAATTCCCTTTTGTCTGGTGTATTAGTAACTTCATTTGCAAGACTTATATAATTATCTGTAGTATCTCCCATAGCAGATACTACTACAACTATTTTAGGATTTATTTTTTTTCTTTCAATCAAATGTTTTGCTATTTTTTTTATTTTATCTATAGTTGCAACTGAACTTCCTCCATACTTTTGCACTATTATACTACTATTCATTAATATACCTCCTTAAATTAACATTTAAGAATTTAAAAACGCCCAAATTATATACTTTGGGCGTCATAAACCTTATAGCTTATTATAAACGAAGTGATATTTTATAGATAATCTTCTTATATCTCATAGAATTTATAACTTCGAATTTAATTCATCTTTTTATAATACTATATCTTAAACTTTCTTAATTGAACTTTTTAATTTAATTATATTATATATTATTTTAAAAGTATTATTCAATGATTTTTTTAAAATATAAAAATATTTTTTATTATAAATACTTCAGTATTGAGTTTAATGAAGTATCTGTTAAGAAAATATTTTTATTGTTTATATTTTCTAAACAATTATACTCTTTTATATTATTCGCAACAATTAGTATATTTGGCTTCATAAAAAATGGAATTGTAGATTTTCTCATATTTATCTCTAAATCTTGATATTTTGAAAAATCTATTTTATTTTCTAATTCTATATCAACAAGTAATTGCTTTATCTTATTTTCAACAGGATTTATATATTCTAAATATAGATAATATTTATCATCTCCTATATTTATATTTCTATAAAATCTAACTATTTCAAAATTGCAAAGCTTCATCTTAACCACAATATCAGAAGCTATTAAAGCCTTAACTAATTCTTCTCCTTTATAAAATTCACTTCCACTTATATAGTAAACATAAGAATTATCTCTATATCCCCTGTAATTTATATTACATGGAAATTTAACTAGTATATAATCATTACACATTCTTCTAAGAGTCCTTTTAAGTGCCTTTTTTTTTGAGTCTTTTTTTCTATTATAAAGTCTATTTACTTGATTTTCTGTTAAACATCTAAGCCTACTAATTATAAAAAGTAATTCTCTCTCAAGTATTGTCATATCAATCTCTCCATAGGATTTAGTATAATTTAATATATTATATTAATTAAAATATAAAAAAGTGAACTCAAATGAGTTCACTTTCATATATTTGCTAATTTTTATCTTCTTTTTCATCTTTATTTTCTTTGTTTTCTGATGAAGTATCTTTATTATTTGTTGATTTAGAATTTAAAAGACTTAAATTTTCAAACTTACTTACATTAATTGTACTGCTGTCTGTTTTAGTATATGTAATTAAAACACTATCTCCTGATTTTGTTAAAGGAATCTTATTAGATATTTTAGATGTTCCTTTAAACATAAATTGTTGGTTATTTTTCAGAGTAAAATAATATGTAGTTGTTCCATTTTGAACATCTGAATTTATTCTATCTATAATTCCAGATAATTCAATCTCATCTATATCTGTTTCAAATTTTATATCTTCACCTTCTGATTCAAGCACTTCTTTATAATTAGCTAAAGCTTCTTTTTTGTTATCTCCAACAGCTAACACACTATAATCTTCTACAGAAATAAATGCAACACTTTTTACAAGACCTGCTTTATCCTTTAAAGAACAAACATAAGTTGGTGTTCCGTAAATATTATACATTACAGGGAATGTAGCTTCGTAATTTTTCTCTTGAACCTTACCTTCAGCAGAAGTCATAGCTGCAACTTCTGTAGCACCAGTTTGCATATAAAGTTTTGCTTCTTTTGTTCTAGAATCTATCAACATAAATCCTACTGTAGATTCATCTCCACCTGAAGATGTTATTCCTGTATACCAATAAGATTTATTATCATTACCATAAACTAAAGAAATTCCTTCTGTAGGTACTAATACGCCTTCTTCACTAAGTACAGAGTTTATAAATCCTTTTACATATAATCCCCAATCAGTTATTTGATTTACTATTATATCTTCTGGTTGTATTCTATCTACCCATTTAGGAGTATTTTCTATATCGTATTTTTTTAATTCACCTGTTTGAGCATCTAAAATTACTACACCTACAGCATCTGCTCCTGAAAATCCTATTTTATTTTCATATAAAGTTACAACCCAAAACGGTCTACCTTCATCATTTACTTCAAGAGAAAACTCCGTCATACCGTAATTTACAATACCATTTATATAAAGATATCTATGTAAATCTTGTAGAAGATATGCTTGTGGTTGGTATTTTATTTTTATTTGTTTTCCATCTAAACTTTGAACAAGTCTTACATCTTGTGGATCTGTTGCAGAAACCATAACATATCCATCTGTACCATCTAAATTAGTAATCCATTTTATAATATCTCTATGAACTAACGGAGCTACCCAATAAAGTTCTTCATTTACACTTTGGATATGAAATTCTCCAAGTTGTGATACACTACCTATAGCTGGTATTTCACCTATTTTTTTTTCTCCTAATTTCATAGCCATATCTGCATCTACTATACGTATATCATTTACATTTACAGGACTTACATCTTCTGTAAATTCACTTTCAGAAACTTCACCAATTAAATTTTTATATGATGATGCATGAAGTATTGGAGTACTTATAATAAATGGGACAACTACAATTACAACTAATAAAATTGCAGCTATTGTAAAATTGTTTTTAGCTAATTTAGAAGTTTTATCACCTCTATCAAACATCATATCGATTATACCAGCTAAAAAGAAAAATAATATTGCAGTTGTAAAACCAGATGTAAAATCAAGTCTAAGAACTGGCAATTTAACAAATGCATATATAGCCACTATAATAAATGCAATACCATAACATTTTAAATATTTCTTCATTTTTCCTCCTTATAAATTTTACTTTTTTTTAATTTATGATATACTATGACAGATAATATATCATATTAAGTTTTAATTTAAAAAATTATATATTATAATTATACATTATAATAATAAAAATTAGTATTTAAATAATATCTATTATATTAATTGTTTTGACAAAAATATAATTTTTTAAACAATTTTTAGATAATATATATTATAAATTCATTTGATGCTTTATTTTACTTAATTTAATTAAATACACTTTATTTTTTTCTAATATTGAATTAAAATTATTAATATGAATTATAATAAACTTATACATAGTAAAAATAAAATAAATTGAGAGGTAATATTTATGTCAATCGAAAATAGTCGTACTAACTTTATAAAAAACATAATTAAAGATGATTTGGCATCTGGAAAACACGATACTATAGTAACTCGTTTTCCACCAGAACCAAACGGATATCTACATATAGGTCATGCTAAATCAATTTGCTTAAACTTTGGATTAGCTGAAGAATTTAAAGGAAAAGTAAATATGAGATTTGATGATACTAATCCACTTAAAGAAGATGATGAATATGTAAATTCAATAAAAAAAGATGTTCAATGGTTAGGATTTAACTGGAATAATCTATTTTTTGCATCTAATTATTTCGATGAAATGTACAAAAGAGCTATTATCTTAATAAAAAAAGGTAAAGCTTATGTATGTGATTTATCTCAAGAAGAAATCAGAGAAACTCGTGGTACTTTAACTGAACCAGGTAAAGAAAGTCCATACAGAAATAGATCAGTAGAAGAAAACTTAGATTTATTTGAAAGAATGAAAAATGGTGAATTTAAAGACGGAGAAAAAGTTTTAAGAGCTAAAATAGACATGTCGTCTCCTAATGTAAACTTTAGAGACCCAGTTATATACAGAATTTCTCATAATACTCACCACAACACAGGTGACAAATGGTGTATATATCCAATGTATTCTTTCGCTCATCCACTTGAAGATGCTATAGAAGGAATAACTCACTCTATATGTACTCTAGAATTTGAAGACCAAAGACCACTTTATGATTGGGTTGTTAGAGAATGTGAAATGGAAAGTGTTCCAAGACAAATTGAGTTTGCTAGACTTAATTTAACAAATACTGTTATGAGTAAAAGAAAATTAAAACAATTAGTTGACGAAGGTATAACTGATGGATGGGATGACCCTCGTATGCCTACTATATCAGGTGTTAGACGTAGAGGCTTTACTCCAGAATCTATAAGAGCATTTTGCAACGAAATAGGTGTTGCTAAAGCTGATTCTAAAGTTGACTCTAGACTTTTAGACCACTTCTTAAGAGAAGATTTACAACCAAAAGCTCCTCTTGCTATGGCTGTGCTTAAACCTTTAAAATTAGTTATAACTAACTATCCAGAAGGTCAAACTGAAATGCTAGAAATTGAAAATATAGCTAAAAATGAAGAAGCTGGTACAAGAATGGTTCCATTTAGTAGAGAACTTTACATAGAAAGAGATGACTTTATGGAAGAACCAGTTAAAAAATATAGACGTTTCTTCGTTGGAAACGAAGTAAGACTTAAAGGTGCATATTTTGTTAAATGTACAGACTTTGTAAAAGACGAAAACGGTGAAATAGTTGAAATCCATGGAACTTACGATCCTGAAACTAAGAGTGGTTCTGGATTTACAGGAAGAAAAGTTAAAGGAACTGTTCATTGGGTAGATGCAAAAGATGCTGTTCCTTGTGAATTTAGATTATTTGAACCATTAATATTAGATGATGACCCAGAAAATGAAGGGAAACATTTCTTAGAACAAATAAATCCTAATTCACTAGAGATATTACAAGGTTATATTGAACCAACTCAAATAAAAGATGCTAAACCACTTGATAAATTCCAATTTGTAAGAAATGGATTTTTCAGTGTTGATACTAAATACACTACTGATGAAAAATTAGTATTCAATAGAATAGTACCATTAAAAAGCTCATTCAAATTAGAAAGTAAATAATAAAAAAATAGCCACTTAAAATAAACTCTTAAGTGGCTATTTTTTTATCCATATTTAAATTTTAATCCATTATTCATATCCTAAAAGTTGTATTCCTTTTTCTACACACTCTATTACAAGTGGGAAATTAGGTCCTTTTTCCCCGTCTATATCTGTAGAAAGTTCATCGTTACAATCTATATGTAATTTCTTAGTTTTGAAAAATAAAATTTCATCTTCATTGTAACCTTCTAAATGCTCTCCCTTTAATATATTTATTAAAAGAGGAAGAGTTTTAGGTATTGGCATTGCCTTTACTATTATAACATCTAAATATCCATCATCTATCTCTGCTTTGTAAGCAAGATTTATATTTCCTGCAGTTTTCCCATTAAAAATAAGCATTAAATACATTTCACCATCATAGGTAATTTCATCTGAAGTAACTTTAATATTAAATTTTCTCATGTTTAAAGCTTCTTCTATACCTTTTAAGTAATAAGATACCTTACCTATTGTATTTTTAAATTCAGGATTTATCTTTTGCGAAACATCTGTAAACATTCCTGCACTTGCTACATTTATAAAAAATTTATCGTTTATTTTTCCTATATCTATATATCTAGGTTTTGAATTTATAATTTGTTTTATGCATTTTTCAACATCATGTGGATATTTTATTGCATTGGCAAAATCATTAGCAGTTCCTGAAGGAAATATACCTACAGGTATATCTATGTTTAAATCTTTTATTAAATTAATAAGCAAATCAAGCGTTCCATCTCCACCTGAAAGTAGTATATGATCATAATTATCTTTTATATCACAAAATGCATCTTCATTAGGACGAGATTTCGTAAGTCTGTAAGGTACAACCATATATCCATAACTTTGATATACTTCTATAATTTTATCTATTTTATTTATAATTTTTTTTTCTCCTGAATTTGGATTATAAATAAATTTTACTTTTTTCATAAATTATCACCTCTAAAAAAATTTCTTAAATATCTATTTTAAATTTTTTCAATATATTATAATAATTTATTTCTTTATACTTAAAAGTTTGTCTAAATATATTGATTTGACTTGATCTCTAGCTAAAAGTTGTTTTACTGGAGACATTTTTAAAATCGCCGAAAATATTGATGCCATAACTCTATGATTTTTAAAAGCTTCAGTTTCTGATATCAATTCTAGTAAAGTTCCCTTTTCAATTGCTTGAAGAACTACTCTATGTACAGAACTAGATGGCGTTATTATTTTTTCTTCTCTACGTTTTAAAATTATACTTGCCTTACTGCAATTCCTAGCACATACTCCACATCCTAAGCATACATCATAATCTACTTCAAATTTCTTATTTCCCATATTGTCTTTTACTAAACTTATAGCATCTATTGGACACATTTTTTCACATTTTCCGCACTTTACACAAAACTCATCATTTATAACTGGATAAAATCCAGTAGTTTGAATTGGATGCATATGTCCAAATTTTTTAGCCGCAAGTAATCCATCACAGCAACATCCACAACAATTACAAATAAAAGATACCTCTTCTCTGACATTTTCTCCGCATTGAACTAAATTATGTTCATATGCTTTATGTAGTAATTCCTTGCATTCTACAACATCAATTCTCCTTGCATAATTATTTTTTATAAGCGAATTTGCTGTATTGCCAAAAGTTAAACATACCTCCATAGGTGCATCACATGATTTTCCTAAATGCTTCATTTTATGTCTGCAATAACATGTTCCAACTGCTATATGTTGTGATGTTTCAATTATATGTGTAGCTTTTTCGAAATCAAGTATATCTACTTTATTTTCATTTGATAAAACTTCTTCTTGGACAAAAACTCTTCCCATTTTAGTCTCTGACGAAAAAAATAAATCCTTTATAAAATCTTCTTCCACATTTAAATATTGATAATAAAGCTCAGATAATAACTTTTGATCTAAATCCCCATTAGTTCTCATAAGTGTAAATTCTATAAATCCAGCCATAGGAGGAGGAAGTATATATTTTTTTCCTTTTTCATCTTCAATATCTAAAAGTATAGCCCTAGAAGCTAAAGTATCTAAAACCTTTAAAGCTTCATTATATGTCATAGTCCAAATTCTAGCAGCAGTTTTAACTCTAAATGCTCCTATTGGAAGCTTGGAAACTAAATATGCCTCTCTTTCTGTAAATAAGACACTTAATATTTCATATAAAGTTTTAGATTCTGGTGCTCCTTGTGGAAATTTATTTAATCTATCAACTAAACTCTTATATTCTTTTTTAGCAATTATATGCGACATTTTATCATCCCCTTTCTATTATATAAATCAATTATACTATTTTTATAACACACACGAAATTATATTCGTCTTAAAATACATATAAAATAAATATAATTGCTATATATGTATATTATATGTATTTTAAAAATCTACAATAGATATTCTATAATAATTTTAAAAATAAAAAAGAACCTTCATTTATAGAAAGTTCTTTTTTATTGCTACTCGCAAATTAATGGTGAAATTTTAATTTATATATTTTAGGATAATTTTTTACTTTTTTTGTTATGTATGCTTCTAATTTATTGAGCAGATAATATTTTTTTCATTGCTACAAATGCTGCTCCTAAAATTATTATCCATGCCGCTATCATAAAAACTATTGCTGTTGTTGTCATAATATACTCCTCCTCTAATAATAAAAATTTTTTTTATAATTTGTATTTATTTAGGTTTTTGTTTTATTGATTATATAATAACTGATTTTTTTTGAAAATTCTATATATTCTGAATAGTATTTACATTCCCTTAACAAAAAATCGTTTCTTTTCATATTTTTTTACATTCTCTTAACAAAATAAATTTAATCTCTTTACATTTCTTTAACAATAATAGACATAATATAACATTGTAATTTTATAATAGTTATTATAAATACAAAAATACTACAATTTCTCTAAGCAAGTGCTTTTTTATATAAAAATACCCCTTTTATATCATAATTAACTGCTATTTAATATTATTAAAAATACAGTAATATATCTTAAATATAAAAGAGGCATTTTAGTATAATTATGCGTACATTTCTTTTAATTTTGCTTGTATATCTTTATTTTCTAAATAATCTTCTAAAGTAGTTTTTCTGTCCATTATTCCCCTTGGTGTAAACTCAATTATTCTATTAGCTAAAGTTTGTATCATTTCGTGGTCATGTGAGCTAAAAAGTAGTACTCCAGGGAATTTTTCTAATCCTTTATTTACAGATGTTATAGACTCTAAGTCTAAGTGGTTAGTTGGATCATCAAGTACTAATACATTAGCATTTGAAAGCATAAGTTTAGAGAACATACATCTAACTTTTTCTCCTCCAGATAAAACTTGAGCTTCTTTTAAAGCTTCTTCTCCACTAAATAACATTCTTCCTAAAAATCCTCTTATGAAACTTTCACTTTTTTCTTCAGAATATTGTCTTAACCAGTCTACTAATGAGTATTCTATTCCATCAAAGAAATCATTGTGATTTTTTGGAAGATAACTTTGAGATGTAGTAACTCCCCATTTAAATGTACCGCTATCAGCTTCTTCTACACCCATTATTATGTTAAATAAAGCAGTTATAGCAAGTTCATCTCCTATAAATGCAACTTTATCATCTCTATCTAATCTAAATGTAACATTATCTAAAACTTTAACTCCATCAATAGTTTTAGTTAATCCTTCAACTTCTAATACTTCATTTCCTATTTCACGCTCTGGAGTAAATCCAACATAAGGATATCTTCTTCTTGAAGGTTGTATTTCAGTTACTTCTAATTTTTCAAGTTGTTTCTTTCTTGATGTAGCTTGTTTTGCTTTAGAAGCATTTGAACTAAATCTAGCTATGAATTCTTTTAATTGAGCTATTTTTTCTTCAGCTTTTTTGTTTTGGTCTTTCATAAGTTGAAGAGCTAATTGACTTGATTCATACCAGAAGTCGTAGTTTCCTACAAATAATTGTATTTTTCCAAAGTCAACATCAACTATATGAGTACATATTTGATTTAAGAAGTGTCTATCATGTGATACAACTATTACTATAGAATCTTCTAAATCCATTATGAAGTTATTTAACCATTCTATTGATTTAAAATCTAAGTGGTTAGTAGGCTCGTCAAGAAGTAATATCTCTGGCTTACCAAATAAAGCTTTAGCAAGTAATACTTTAACTTTTTCTCCACCTTCTAATTCTTTCATTTGTTTATAATGTAAATCTCTATCTATACCAAGACCCATTAGTATTTTTTCTGCATTAGTTTCTGCATCCCATCCATCAAGTTCAGCAAATTCTCCTTCTAACTCTGCAGCTTTTATACCATCTTCTTCTGTGAAATCTTCTTTCATATATAATGCATCTTTTTCTTTCATTATTTCAAATAATCTTTCATGACCCATTATAACTACATCAAGTACTGTATTTTCATCATATTTGAAGTGGTCTTGTCTTAATACTGACATTCTCTCTTTTTCAGTTATACTTACACTTCCTGTATTTGGTTCTATATCTCCAGCTAATATTTTTAGGAAAGTAGTTTTTCCTGCACCATTAGCACCTATTATTCCATAACAATTTCCCTTAGTAAATTTTAAATTTACATCTTTATAAAGTTCTTTATCTGCGAATCTAAGTCCTACATTAGTTACTTGTAACATTCATTAATTTTCCTTTCTTTATTTTAATATTTAAATTAACACACTAAGCTTTATATTATCTTAAAAATATTTATAAGTCAATATAAAAGCCTGTATTTAATTTAATACAGGCTTTTATATTATAGTAAATTTTATTAATTTTTTAAATAAGCAATTTTCATAGTTTGTTTACTTTCTTCTTTTTCATTATATGAAAATATTATATCCATATTTGAATCTATAATCTCTAGTAAATTTTTCTCTACATCATTTAAAAACATAAGAGTATTATTTCCAGCCATTTGACTTGTTTCAGCTAATAATAATCCTTTCTTTAAAGTAAGTTCTCCCTCTGTTTTATAAAAATCTTCTTCCAAAATTTTTGCTACATCTGAAGTATTTTTATCTAATTCAAATTCTCCTACTGAGTAAGATATAGCTCCTTCTCCTTGGAATAATTCCTTTAAGTCACTTATATCTATATACATCAAAGTGTCTTCATCTATCGCTTCACTGATTAAATTTATCATATCTATAGTCTTTTCTAAATTGTATTTATTTAATTTAAACTCTTTATTAAGTCCTAACTCTTCTTTATGCTCTTTTAAACAAATATCAAGTCCTATAGATAAAATTTTTCTCTCACTTGACATAAAAGATATAGCCTTTGTAATATTTAAAGTATCTTTATCAGAACTATCATATAAAATATATAAAATCTCTATTCCATCTAATAAGCTTCTTACAAATTCTTTATCTACATCTTTTGTGATATTTATATTTTCAAAGTTTGCATTTTTTTCAAGATCTTTTTTTATATCATTTAAATAATCTATTGCATTATTTCCAACTGCAATTACTTTTGTGTATTTTTCTTTCATTATTTATGCCTCCCTAATATTTGAAAATCCAGGATATTTCAGTAATAAATTAAATAATGGCACTCCCATAATAGTTACTACTCCAAATTCACCTATTCCAACTTCTAACATGCAAAGTAATATTGGTAAATCAAAAAATATATTTAACATAGAACCAACTATGAGTGCATTAGCTAAAACAGGCCATAAAGATGCTATCCAAATAGCATGTTTATTTTTTACAAATCTAGATGTTAAATTTACTAAATAAGCACTTACTAGTGTTGCAAAAGTTCCAAAAACAATATCTGCAAGTCCATAAGGACCCAGTAAATTAGCTATAAAACATCCTATAGTAAGTCCTATTATATAATCTGAATTTATAAATGCCAATAAAATTAATACTTCTGATATTCTAAATTGGATAGGTCCATAGCTAAGTGGACTTAAAGTTATTGTCAACATAGCGTATATAGATGCTACAATAGCTATTTTTACTATTTTATCTGTATTCATCAAACTCTCCTCCTTATTAAAATTTTCCATTTATATTAACTTATGTCTAATTTTCGTAATCTATTTAATTAAATCTTACTTATGAAATTATATTACAAAACAGATAATAACTCAATATTTAAATCTTTAGTTATTAATTGATATTTTAATAAATTTTATTTAAATTTAGCCTATCATAAAATCCTTTTTTGTATCATAAACTTCTATAAAATTAAATCTTATTTTAATATTTTATATCAAATGTAACTAATTTATACAAGGAGGTGTTATTTTGCACTATAAAAATATTAAATCTGAAATATATAGCAGTGTACTTCTTTTATTTTTTACTATTGTGGCACTTAGTATTGCAAATAGCCCTTATCAAGAAATTTATAATAAAATAATTTTTGAAAATTATCTTTTGAAATTTTCTCTAAAGGAATTTATAAACGACTTTTTGATGTTTTTTTTCTTTTTAAATGTCGGACTTGAAATCAAAGAAAATATTTTATATGGAAATTTATCTACAATAAAAAAAGCATCATTTCCTATAATAGCTTCAATAGGCGGTGTAATAGTACCAGCTATAATTTTTTTTATTATTAATTTTAATACTCCATATACAAAAGGATTTTGTATACCTATTTCTACAGACATAGCTTTTGCAATTGGTATATTTTATATATTTAGAAATAGAATAAATCCTAATGCTAAATTATTTTTACTAACACTTGCAGTAGTAGATGACTTGATTTCTATATTAGTAATAGCATTATTTTTTACAAAAGATATAAATACTACATATATATTAATTTCCTTTATAATTTTAGTTATGCTCATAATTGCCAATAAAGTTTTTCATATAGAAAATATCTATTATTATATTTTAGGTGGATTAGCTTTATGGTATTTTATTAAATCGAGTAATATACATCCTACTATAAGTGGTATATTACTCGCTATTACTATTCCTTCAAAGTCTTATACTTCAAATATAAGTGTATTAAAAGATTTTCAAAATAAACTAGTACCTTTTACTAATTATATAGTCATTCCATTATTTGCATTCGTAAATAGTGGAGTATGTTTAAGTATTACTAATAGTATATCTGATACTGAAAAATTATATTTTGGTATTTTGTTTGGACTATCACTAGGAAAGCCCCTAGGTATAACATTATTTACATATATTTTTACAAAATTAAATCTTATTAAACCTCCTAATAATTTAGACTTTTATTCCATTTTTTTAGTTTCACTAATAGCAGGAATAGGTTTTACAATGTCCATATTTATGTGTGAACTTACTTTTTCTTATGATTTTCAATTAATAAATACATGTAAATTTGCAATCTTAAGTTCCTGTATATTGTCTGTGATTCTAACTTTATTTTTTACTAAAATCAAAAATAAGTAATTTTAACAAATTTTTCCATAAAATTATGGTATTTTTACTGTATATTTTGTAAAATATATCTGTTATATCAAAGCAAGGAGGAAATAAATATGCCACTAAAAATACCAAAAGAATTACCAGCATATTCAGTATTATCAGATGAAAACATATTCGTTATGGATATAAAGAGATCTATGCAACAAGATATAAGACCTTTACAAATAGCTATATTAAATTTAATGCCTCTTAAAATCCAAACTGAAAATCAATTACTTAGATATTTATCTAATTCACCTATACAAGTAGAAATAACTTTAATACAAGTAAAAAGTCATCAATCTAAAAATACTTCAAGTGAACATTTAGATAAATTTTACACTTATTTCGATAATATAAAAGATAGAAAATTCGACGGACTTATAATAACAGGGGCTCCTGTTGAACTTTTAGCATTTGAAGATGTTGAATATTGGAATGAATTATTAGAAATAATGGAATGGAGTAAGAAAAACGTATTTTCAACTTTACATATTTGCTGGGCTGCACAAGCTGCACTATACCATTATTACGGTATACAAAAATATGAGCTAGAAAATAAATTGTCAGGTATATTTAAACATATATTAAATAATCCTAGTTCTAATTTAACTAGAGGGCTAAATGATGTATTTTATGCTCCTCATTCTAGACATACAGCAATAAAAAAAGAAGATATTTTAAATAATGCTGAACTTGAAATTCTTTCTGAATCAGAAAAAGCTGGACCATTTATAATATCTACTAAAGACGGCAGAAAAATTTTCGTAACAGGTCATTTAGAATATGATACAGATACTTTAAAAGGTGAATATATTAGAGATTATAATAAAGGTATGAATCCTCTTATACCTGAAAATTACTATCCTAATGGCGATACTACTATAGATCCTGTAAATACTTGGAGAGCTAATGCAACTTTATTCTACACAAATTGGCTTAATCAAGTTTATCAAGATACACCTTATGATATTAATAAAATTAGTGAAAAAATGATTTTATCTGAAAATTCATATGAACCTTGCGAGGATTAAGAAAAAGGATGTGAAAACATCCTTTTTTTAATTAAAAAACTATGTTATTTTTCTATAAATTATCGTGTATTTTTCAATACTTCTAAATATTGACTATCTTTTTATTTAAATATATAATTTTTTCTTAGAAGAAAATGTAAAAATTTTTCTTATGTATTGATAATGGAGGTATAGAATGAAAAACAATAAAAATATTTGTTGGTTGTGGCGAATTTTATTTTATTCATTAGGACTTGTAATTCTTTCAATCGGACTTACATTAAATACTAAATCTGGATTAGGGGTATCACCTATTATATCTGTGCCTTTTTCCATATCTAATGTTTTAAATATGAATTTTGCACTTATGACATTTATAGTTTATGTAATTTTTGTATTAATTCAATTCATAATTAAAAGAAAAAACATAGATTTAAAAGACTTTTTACAAATACCATTTAGTTTATTATTCAGTGTAGTACTAAACTATTTTTCAGAAATACTAAAATTTAATTACACTACATTATGGCAAAATTTAATCATACTATTATTAGCTATAGTAGTAACTGCTGTCGGTGTAGCTATGATGCTAAATATGAAACTAATTCCAAACCCAGCTGATGGACTTTCTCAAGCTATAGGTGATTTATTAAAAAAAGATCTTGGATTTGGAAAAAATACACTAGATGTAGCCTGTGTCTTAACAACTTGTGTTGTAGAAATTTTATTTTTAGGGAAAATAACTGCAATCGGAATAGGAACTGTAATCTCTATGATAGGAGTTGGAAGAATTATAGCAATTTTTAATAAAATATTTAAAGAAAATATGAATAGATTAGCAGGTCTTGAAATTATAGATTATAATATTAAACTAAATGATACAGTTTAAATACTATATTCAAAATTTTTATAATTATAAAAAATACCTATTATTTCAAAACATTGACTAAATTCATAATTATCTATATAATTCAAATTGTAACTTAAAAAAAGAAAAGAGGTACTATTTATGAATAAAAATATTGCCTACTTATGGCGTACTTCATTTTATATATTAGGAATTATAATACTTTCAATAGGGCTTACTTTAAGTGCAAAATCAGGACTTGGAATGGCTCCAGTAATATCTATACCTTTTGCAATAGCTAATGTTTTAGATTTAAATTTTGCAGTAATTACATTTATCGCATATGTATCATTTATAGTTATACAAGCTTTAATTAATAGAGATCATAAAAAATGGAAATATATTTTGCAAGTTCCATTTACTCTATTTTTCAGTACAATGCTAGATATATTTGGAAATATCCTAAATTTTCAATATCCTAATCTATGGCAAAATTTAATACTACTATTTTTCGGTATGATAGCAACTGCCATAGGTGTTCCTATGATAGCTAATATGAAAATAATTTTAAATCCTGCCGACGGACTTGCACTATCTTTTGGATATTTACTAAAAAAAGATTTGGGATTTGGAAAAAATGTTCTAGATATAACTTGTGTAATTATAACTTCAACTATAGGACTAGTATTTGCTGGTAAAATAATTGGAATCGGAATAGGAACTCTAATTTCTATGATAGTGGTTGGAAGAATTATATCTATTTTTAATCGTATATTTAAAGATAAAATGGATAGATTGGCAGGTCTTCAAGTTGAAAATTCCGACGTTAGAATGAATAATATAGTTTAAATATAAATACTTATAGATTTAAATATCTACTTTATTTAAAGTAAATATTAAAAAATTATATGTAATTAACAATTTAAAAATACCTTA
Organism: uncultured Clostridium sp.; assembly: GCA_964449895.1. GTDB lineage: Bacteria > Bacillota > Clostridia > Peptostreptococcales > Peptostreptococcaceae > Intestinibacter. The sequence goes on along the minus strand of CAYVBY010000005.1, from coordinate 78,275 downwards.
TCCTTTCCTAAAAAAACTCCTTTAAATAAATATTTTAAAGGAGTTTTTTTATGCTTAATTTAAATTAAAATTTTATAACCTTTGGTTCTCCAGCAAATGAAGATATTGTAGCTACGGCATCTTTTAGATATAATACTTCTGTATTGTCATCTTCAGCAGAATACATAGCTTGAAGATTTGGATAACCATCTAACATATGTTTTTTAGCTTCTACACGATCATCTCTTACCACTTCACCTGATAGACGAACCCATTTTTCTCCGTTAAAAGCGCATATTTCGATTTTAGGATTTGCTTGCATTTCTTTTGATACTTGTTTTAATTTTCCAGTTTGTATGTATAATTTTCCCTCAAATACATCTACAGTCCCAAAAGGACGAACTCTAGGTTGATCTTTATCTACAGTTGCTAGATAATATGTACCACATGATTTTAAAAAGTCGTATATTTCTTGCATTTTTTTGCCTCCTAAATAATTCTATAGTTTTATTATAGGACTATTTGAAGTTGTATTGTATATTTTTATTCGATAAAATTTATAAAACTATTTTGATTTTCGATTAATGTTTTTAAGTCATCCGATTTTGATCTTTGAGAAATAAAATAAAAAAAATTACTATAAATCATTTTCATCATTTCAATATCGCCTAATTTTTGGCTAGTTTCCAAGGCTTTTTCTATAATGTCATAAATTCTATGTTTTTCTTTATAATAGTTTTCAACTGCAAAAATATATTTTTCCTTATTCGCTTGAATCTGTGTAGTTATTATCTTTAGTTGAGCTCTTATTTTCTGCCTTTCTGTAATTTGTTCCTGTCTACATTTAGCATAATCCCCCATAATTCTTGCAACTTCAGTAAATGTTTTAAGTGCAGTATCTACAACTAAAATCTCTTCTCCTACAATAGAAGAAACCTTGTTGTTAGAATTAACTTTTTCTAATTTATTATCCATTTTACCGCTCTAATCCTCCTAAATTACTAACTATAATAAAATACTAAAAATTATATTTTAAATACTTTTCTTTGTAAATAGTATCTAAAAAATTTAAAACAATGTTTGCAAATTCCTCATCTCCACAATTTATAGCTATATCTAAAGAATTTATGGCCATCTTCGATAACCTATCCCTCTCTTTAAAAAATTCTCTAGTCATAAGATCAAAAACTTCTCTATTTGATTTTACAAGTTCTGTGAGAGCAATCGTCTCACTTATTTTTTCCTGCATTTTTGTGTCTTCAAGTTCCTGTACCCTCAAATAATCGTAAAACTCCCTTTCAGAAGCTGTCAATAATTTGACCAATATATTTTTTGTTCCTTCATTCATTTTAATATACTATTACTCCTATTGATTTTAAAATTCGATCTAATTCATCAGTATTTAGAGAAGGTTTTTCAATTAAATAATTTATTTCTTTTATTTTTTCAAATAAATTGTTGTAGTCATTTGATACAGTAAAGTCGTCATTTAAAAATCTCATTGACATAAACTTGTCGATTCCCTTTGCTATATTGCAGATAGATTTTAAGTGGTCACTTTCTTGCTTTTTAAATGAAGTTTTTTTCATATTTTCATCAAGCTTTCTTGAGATATTTTCAATTCTATCCATAAGCTGATTTAAAATCCTCTCCTCATCAGATATATGGCTTCTTATGTTTGAAAGATTGCTCTTTATAGATTTTAATTCTTCTCTCTTTGATTGAATTTGGCTTTTATATAGTTTAGCTTGATTGTAATTTGATTTTGCTTGGTAGTATTCCTCAGTTGCATCTCTAAAAATATCATCTAAATTAGGAAAACAGCTATTAAATGAAAGATTATTCATTCTAGAAAAAGCACGATCCACATCAAATATTGATATATCTAGATTTTTACTTGTATTCATATCTTCAAAATTTATGTCTATAGTTTTACTGTCTATGTCAAATTTTTTAAAATCTTCTAATACTGGCTTCACATTTAACTGTAATTTTTTTACAATCTGTTTTTTAAAATCGTGGTGCTTTTCAAGTCTTCGTTGTGTTTCGTAAGCATAATCCATTGTATTGAAGTAAGTGTCGTTGTATCTATTTGTATAGTCATCTATTATTTCTCTAGCTCTAGCATTATACTCTCTAGCCTCTTTTTTCTTTTCCCAGTTATCTGATATGTCAGATAAACTTCTTCTATTTCTTTCTCCTCCTGAAAATATATCAAATAATCCCATATAAATATCTCCCTTTTATTGTATTTAAGTAATCTGTATGTTTTTAGACTAGCTAAATTTATATAGACTGCTTAGTTTTTATTTGATTTTTAGTAAGCTATTAAAAAACATCTCTTATAAAATAACTACATGAAGGATCATGAGTGTGTACTCTTTTATTTTTCTTTACACATTTGTATGTATCATTTCTTGCAAAAAGTCCTGTATCTGTTTGTGCATATTTGCACTCAAAGCATTCCGGTGTATCTTCATGAAGAAAACTACTACATGCTAAATCATATCCTTCAGCTCTTCTACCTTTTTTCTTGCATTTTTTCTTAGTTATCTCGAAATAAAAACAATCGTAACATTCTCTTGCCATTTTATTTTCCTCCTTTTTCTTTATTTAATATAATATTACTTTACGAATTTCTGAGTTTGTAATTTATGTTTTTAGAAATAAAAATAGAGCAGTAAAATCTACTACTCTATCTAAAATATTTATTTCTTTTTCATCTCTTTAATTACATCTTTTAATTCAAATCAAAGTTCACCATCTAATAATTATTATCTATTACTTTGTTGATTCCAAATAATGAAATCAAAAGCATAATTACTGATATTACCATCATCAATAAAAACGCTACATTAAATCCATGCATAAGTGCTGCATCTCCATATACTTCAATTGAATTATCATAAACTATATTCATAATTCCTACAAAAACTACTGAACCTATAGCACCAGCAATAGTTCTAAGTGATGTCAACAAACTTGATGCATCTGAAACTTTAGCTGAATCTACATATGATGTACCCCATGTAAGTAAAGGCATCATAAGTGCACCTATTGCCACACTTCTTACTACATTCCATACTACTGCTATCCACAATGGTGCAGTAATTGAAATTGTAACCATTCCAAAACTTGAAATGATAAGTGCTATAGAAGCAATCACAAATAATTTTTTAATTCCCATTTTGTCATATATCTTACCTGCAAATGGGCTAACCAACGCCGTAGCAAATGAACCCGGCAATGTAACAATTCCCGAAATTACTGCTGATTTTCCCATAATCGTCTGCACATAAATAGGTATCATTACAGAAGAACCCATCATTACAAAATAAAGTAATACAGATGCAATGACACTTACTGTATAGTTTTTATTTGCTAAAATCTTAACATCAAGAAACGGAACATCCAATGAGATTTGCCTCATTACAAATAAAATACTTCCAAATAATCCAATTAATAAAGGTAATTGAGCACTCATACTAAAAATACCGTATGTCATGATATTTCCAATTCCTAATGTAACACCTCCAAATGCAAAGATACTTTGTACAAAAGATATCACATCAAATGTTCTATCCTGTAATTCAATAACATCCTCAAAAATAAGTAAAGTTATTATTATAGAAATAACAATAAATACAAATATTATCTCAAATATTGACTTCCAACCAAATGCATCTATCATCAGTCCTGCAAGTGTTGGAGCTATAATTGGAGCTGCAGTTGTTGCAAGTCCATACATTCCCATCATAGTTCCTTTTTTTTCTTTTTTATAAATAGTCAATATGATAACCTGTGCTGATGACATTAAAACTGCATTTCCAATTGCTTGAAACACACGTCCAACCATCATCAATCTAAATGTTGGTGCAAATATACTAAATAATAATCCTATCAAAAATACAATCAGTCCAGATAGATATAATCTCTTAGTTGGAAATTTTGTAATAAGATATGCTGTAAGTGGCAATGTAATCCCCATTGCTAATGAATATCCACTTGTGATCCATTGTCCTACAGCAGTAGAAATTTTAAAATATTCTATCACATTTGGCAAGGCTGTAGTCATTGCAGTTGAAAGAATAGATGTTGCAATTCCCGAAATAATAATACACACAAATATATATTTTCTCTTTTTATCAGTTATACTGCTCATTTTTAAGTCACTCCTTGTTGTTTGCTTCTTTTATCTTCTTCAAAATAACACTTAAAGTATTCATTTCATCTGCACTCAAGCAATCTATAATATCACGTTTTCTTTCTGCTTTTAAATCTCTACGTCTACTAATTTCTTTTTTTCCTTCTGGCGTTAAATATAAAATAAATGTTCTTTTATCACTTTCTGAGCGCTCACGTTTCACATAATTCTTTGATTCAAGCTTTGATATTATTTCACTGAGTGAAGTAGAACGAATTTTCATCATATTAGAAAGTTGTTTTTGACTGATACCTTCATACTGTTCTATAAAAAACAGACATTGTCCCTGTCCTCTTGCAATAGATGCGTAATCTGTAATATTCACATCAGGCTTATTTACAATTCTCATTACATCAAATAGAAGTAACATAACATCATCTTTATTCATTTAAAATATACCTCCTTACTGTACACAGTATAAAGAGGTACCTCTTTATTGTCAATATACTTACATAAATATTTATACTATATTCACCATAAAATATATTTTCTTATAAGTATTTAAATATATTACTATAATATTAAAATATCTTTTTACTAAAAATAATTTTATTGAAAAAATTCTATAAAAACACTATATCAAATTTTAATTTTTTATAACAACAAAAATAGAGTAGTAAAATCTACTACTCTATTTACAAATATTTATTTCCTTTTCATATTTTTTATTAAGTTTTAAATTTTAATTATATATTTTTTAATCTATTCTATACCAATTCTTCTCTTCTTTTTTCAAGTTTTTCAACAATATCATAATATATTAATCTTAATTTTTCTCTATCAACTTCTGATAATAAGTAATATTCAACATCTATGCTCCAAGATATTTTGGAATATGTACCTATATTTATATTATTATCAACATTGCAATATTTCTTTATATTTATTCTATCATTACATCTAATATTGCATTACAATCTAATTCTTTTATGATTTTTTTCTTTATTAGCCCATTTTCAAATCTTTCTCTAAATACACTTTCATCTATGATAGATTGATCTGAAAAGTACCATACTAACTTTTCTATAAATTTAGTATTTGTCAAACTTTGAATTAAATTTACTTTTTCAAAGACACTTTCATCTTTATATTCTTGTGTTAGAACATCTTTTAGATATATCTTAAACAGGTACAAAATTACTGCAAAACCTTTCAAATCATATCCTTGCTAGAAAACTCTAGTCATTAATATAGCTAAATTTTGTTTATTTAACTATTCCTTTAATTACTTGAATTATAGGATTTTGATCGACTTTTTTATAATCTTTTCCTCCAAGTAACATTTTTTCAATTTTTAATGTGTTTAAAAGCTCATTATCTAAATCTAGTGGATTTTTATTTAAAATAAGAAAATCGGCTTTTTTCCCAGCTTCCAAGCTTCCGTACTTTTCTTCTTTAAATGAAGTATAATATCCATTATATGTACACATCTTGATTGCCTCCAAAATAGTCAATGACTGCTTCCCGTTATTGCAGGCCTTGTATATCCACTCAATTGGATTTGGATCTGTACAAGGTCCATCAGAACCAGCGCTAATTATAATTTTATTATCAATGAATGTTCTTAAAGGATTTAATTTTTGACATCTTTGGCCTAAAATTTCTTCTAAGTATTCATTTGGCTCTTGCTTCCAATCTATAAAAGCACTTTGAACAGGGAGTAAAATGTTATAATCTTTGCATATTTTGATGCCTTCTTCAGTAGGAAGACATGCATGTATAATGCAATGACGATGATTTTCTCTAGGGTAATCATCTAGCGCCGCCTTTAAAGCCTTAGTAGCTTGATCAAACGCAGCATCACCTATAGCATGCATTTGAATCTGTAAGTTAGCACGATTTGCATCTATACAAAATCTAATTACTTCCTCATCACTATAATATAAAATTCCTCTATCATCGCTCAAATTATATGGTTTTCTAAGAGCTGCATCTTTAGAACCAAAGCAACCATCTAATGCACACTTAAAGCAACCTCCAATGCAATCTAACTTCCTCTTTACAGCATCCTTGACATTCATAGTCTGAAAATATACTCTTAAATCAATCCCATTGTCAAGTCCTTTCGCAAACCATCTCTCCAAATCAACATCTAAATCCCTGGTAAATCCGACTCCACTTACACTATGAATATGCGCAATTCCCTTGCTCGCTAGATAATCTATAGCATTTTGCATATTTTTGATTAAATTTATTATTGATATAGAATTAGTAATATAATCAGAAACTGCAAAAAACGCTTCTTGATTCATCTCACCAGTATCCTCATGATATCCCCTTAGATTTTTTATTTTATCTTTGACCTTATTTAGTAATGCTGAATTCAACACACATGCATGACCATCGTATTTCACTAAAAAAATAGGCCTATCCTTGCATACACTGTCGAGCTCTTCCCTCGTCACAAGCCTTTTTTCCTCAACACTGTGTGGCGATGCTCCAAAAGCGATAATAGTCTTATCTTTTGCATTTTCAACAAATTTTTTTAACATAGTTAACAATTCCTGATTACTAATAGCCTCCATTACATTTAACCCAGAATAAAATGTGGCAAAGCTAGCAAAATGAATATGACTATCGACAAAAGTAGGAATTATCGCCTTACCAGTAATATCTATTATCTCATTTCCTAGATACTTATCGTCTAGTTCATCTCCCACAAATAAAATCTCTCCATTATTCTCGACTAAATAACTTGCAACATTATCATCTTTGTCGCACGTTATAATACTCCCTCTATATATTTTCATATTTATAGAACCCTCCATTTATATTTTGTTTCTTATTCAATAAAAAAAAGACACAGTTATTAATATTATACATACTATCCTGTGTCTTTCTAACTATATTTAAATAACTCCAAAATAAGAAGTATTTAATTTTTCAATACTAAAAAGTAATATCTACAATTTTTAATATTTTATTATCCTAAAAGCGCCTTATCACTAGCAAATTCTTCACCACTAGCCTCTTCAAATTTACGAAGTAAATCCTCAACTGTAAGCTTCTTTTTTTCTTCGCCCTTAATATCTAAAATAATATTTCCATCCATCATCATTATAAGGCGATTTCCATGAGTAATTGCATCCTTCATATTATGTGTAATCATTAAAGTTGTCAAATTATTTTGTTTTACAATTTTATCTGTTGTCTCTAAAACTTTTGCAGCAGTTTTTGGGTCAAGTGCTGCAGTATGTTCATCTAAAAGAAGAAGTTTAGGTTTTTTAAGTGTTGCCATCAGTAATGTAAGTGCTTGACGTTGCCCTCCAGAAAGTAAACCTACTTTAGAAGTCATACGATTTTCTAATCCTAATCCAAGTGTTTTAAGTAATTCTTTATAAACCGCTCTTTCCGATGATTTAATTCTTATTCTTAAGGTTCTTCTTTGTCCTCTTCTATTGGCTAAAGATAGATTTTCTTCAATATTCATAGTTGCTGCTGTACCAGTCATTGGATCTTGGAATACACGTCCTAAATATGCAGCTCTTTTATGTTCAGGAAGTTTTGTTACATCTTTTCCATCAATTAAAATACTTCCTTCATCAACTGGCCATACACCTGCTATGGCATTAAGCATAGTAGATTTACCAGCACCATTTCCTCCTATTACAGTTACAAAATCACCATCTTCCAAAACCAAATTTACACCTTTTAATGCGTGCTTTTGATTGATTGTTCCAGGATTAAATATTTTATGGATATTTTTAATTTCTAGCATTATATATTACCTCCTTTTATAGCTGGTTTTGAAAAATATTTACTTTTCATAGTTGGTATAGCAAGGAAAATTGCAACAACAGTTGCTGATAATAATTTAAGTAAATCTGTATCTATACCCATCCATATTACTATTTGTAATACTATGTAATAAATAATAGCTCCAAATGCAACTGATAATAATTTTAATCCAAAATTTCTAAATATTTTACCAAATATAGCTTCCCCAATTATAACAGCTGCTAAACCAATTACAATTGCTCCACGTCCCATATTTATATCTGCAAATCCTTGATATTGTGCAAGTAAAGCTCCAGAAAATGCAACTAAAGCATTTGATAACATAAGTCCAATAACACAATTTAAAGAAGTATTTATACCTTGTGCACGAGCCATAGCTGCATTACATCCTGTTGCACGGATAGATGCTCCTAATTCTGTTCCAAAGAACCAATATAATATACCTATTAAAATTACAATTATAAGTGCTACAATAAATAAAGTATTTTCTAAAAGAGGAACACCTTTAATATAACGTAGAGATACAAGTAAATCAAATTGATCTACATTAATAGCTTGATTTGCTTTTCCCATTATTTTTAAATTAACTGAAAATAGTCCTAATTGTGTTAAAATCCCTGCTAAAATAGCTGGTATACCCATAAATGTATAAAGTATACCTGTTACCATGCCAGCAAGTAACCCTGCTACAAATGCCCAAAAAAGTGATACCCATACACTATGGCCTGATTGCATCATCATAATGCATACAGCTCCACCAGTACATAATGTTCCATCAACTGTTAAATCTGCAATATCTAAAATTCTAAAAGTAATATAAACGCCTATAGCCATAATGCCCCATATTAACCCTTGAGCAAATGCTCCTGGCATCGCTGTTGTTAAACTCATAATATTCATTTTTTTACCCACCAATCTTTAAACAAATTATAAATTTTTTAATAAAAAAAACAGCAAGTCAAAAGTACCCTTGCTGTTTTTATCCTATTAATTATTTCTCAATTGCTATATAATCATCTGGAATTTTTATTCCAAGGTCTTCACATATGTCTTTATTATATTTCTTTGTAAATTCAGGAGCATATTCTATTTCCATTTCTTCAACTTTAGATTCTCCTGTTAATATTTTTGCAGCCATTTTTCCAGTAGCTACACCTAAATCATAATAATCTATAGATAAAGTTGCTACACCACATCCACCACAGATACCTTCTTCACCAGCTATTACTGGAATTTTTGCTGGACGACATATATTGTCTATTATACTTGCATTTGATGCTACTGTATTATCTGTTGGTACATATATTACATCAGATTCATCTGCTGCTGTTTTTACTACAGAACTTAAATCATTTGAATCAGAAAATCCATATAATTTACAAGTATATCCTAAATCTTCAAGCTCTTTTTTTACTGTATCTACTTGATATTGAGAGTTTGCTTCTGCTGTACAATAAACAAGACCAACATTTTTCTTATCTGGGAATAATTCTTTTAACATAGCTGCTTGCTGATCAAGTGGAGCAAGATCAGATGTTCCAGAAATATTATTTCCTACTAATCCATTGAAATCTTCAATTCCTAATGCAACACCGTATTCTGTTACAGATGTACCAAGTATTGGTATTTCATTTGTTCCAGCTTGAGCTGCTTGAAGTGCTGGTGTAGCATTAGCCATAATTAAATCTACATTATTTGAAACAAATCCATTGATAATTGTAGAACATGTAGCAGAATCACCTTGAGCATTTTGTTCATCAAATGTAACAACACCTTCTCCTAATTCCTCATTTAATGCATCTTTAAATCCTTGTGTAGCTGCATCTAGTGCTTCATGTTGAACAAGCTGACAAATACCTACATTATATTTGCTAGATTTAGAATCGTCTTTTGATGAGTCTGTTGAAGAACCATTACCACATGCAACAAGCCCTAAAGACATAACTACTGTTAGTAAAATTGATAAAACCCTTTTCATTTTTTTGTGCCCCCTTATTTAAAATTATCTAAATTATATATTGTTTTATATTTTAAAGTCAACAAATTTTGCCAATTTATTTCAAAATATTTCATATTAATATTTTTTGATATATAATTATAATTTATCAATATATTTAGAAAAATATAAACCTTTATATAATTAATTAATTTAAACTCAAATCTCTAATTCACATCAACAAAACTTTTATTCTTAATAATTACCTTTATATAATTAAGTTTTTTTATTTAAATATAATTACTAAAAATAGATCTAAAATAAATATAATTTTATTTTATTAAATCTTTTATATATTATTAATTTTATAAAAAAACTTAATAATAAGTTTTGCTAGAATTACACTTTAATTTATGATTATATTTTCTACATTTTTTTACATTTTTTCCACTTACTTATTGTTTATAATTTACATTAATTTATTCTTTATGTTTTACATCAGTTTAAATTTATTTAATTATACAAATTCATTTCATTATACATATAATTTTTTTATTATACTATATATAAATATATTATAACCACGCTCCCATATTTTTACTATTTACTTAATTTTAAATTCATATTATTGCACTAAAATCCAATTATATTCTTATTTACAACCACATTATTTATAATATTCATATATAAATGAATAAATATTTTTTGTTCAACAAAAATATATAAAATAAATGCCAATTCAACACAAAATGCAAGTTTTAACTCTAAAGTTGCATAGTTATGAAAATTTAGCTATAATTATCTAGTAGATATGGTAAAATTTGTAAAATTATATAAAAATAAATTAGGGGGTGAGTATTTGAAATATTTAATAGCAGGAGATTCAGCATTAATAATTGAATTTGGAAACGACATAAGTACTGAAATAAATAATAAAATAAGAGTTTTCAACGATTTAATAAAGGCAGCTAAAATACAAGGAGTCACAGAAACCGTTCCTACTTTTAGATCTCTTTTAGTCTATTATGATCCATCAAAAATTTACTATGATGAATTAAAAGCTGAAATTGAAAAATTAAGTAAAAATTTAGATGCTAAAAAAGAAACTAAAAAAAGAATAATAGAAATACCAGTATGTTATGGTGGTAAATTTGGAGAGGATTTAGAATTTGTTGCAGAACATGCAAAATTAACTCCAAGAGAAGTTATACAAATACACACTTCTAAAGAATATTTAATTTATATGCTAGGATTTTTACCTGGATTCGCTTATTTAGGTGGTCTTGATAGTAGACTTTTTACTCCAAGGCTTAAAAATCCACGAACTAAAATTGATCCAGGTTCTGTAGGTATAGGTGGTGAGCAAACTGGAATATATCCACTTGCATCTCCTGGAGGTTGGAGACTTATAGGTACTACTCCAGTAAAACCTTACAATGCAGACAGAGAAGAACCTATTTTATACAAAGCTGGTGATTATATAAAATTTGTAGAAATTAGTGAATCTGATTTTTACGAAATAAAAAATTTAGTAGATAAAAATCTATATCATTGTAACATTTTAGAGAGGGGGATTTAGCTTGGGAATCATAATTCGAAAAAGTGGACTATATACAACTATTCAAGATTATGGTAGAGTTGGGTACCAAGAATCAGGATTCTCTGTATGTGGAGCAATGGACAAAAGATCTCTTAGAGTTGCAAATATATTAGTTGGTAATCCAGTTGATGAAGCTGTAATAGAAATGACTCTTGTAGGTCCTACTATAGAGTTTACAGAATCTAATATTATAGCAATAACTGGTGGACATTTAAGACCTAAATTAAATGGTCAAAAGGTTCACACATATCAGGCTTTACTTATTAAAGCTGGTGATGTATTATCTTTTGAATATGCAAAAAGTGGTTGTAGAGCTTATATAGCTTTTGCCGGTGGACTTAAAGTTCCAAAAGTTATGGGAAGTAAATCAACTTATGTAAGATGCGGTATAGGAGGATATAAAGGTAGAACTCTACAAGCTGGTGACTATATAAAATTTGAATCACCTAAAGATTATCTGCCATATTTTTTATCTAGAAAAATAAACTATATGCATAAAAATGAGTCTGAAGTAACCTTAAGAGTTATAAGAGGACCTCAAGATAGCGCTTTTACGGAAAACGGTATTAAAACATTTTTCTCTAGTCCATATAGAGTTACTAAAGATAACGATAGAATGGGATGTAGATTAGATGGACCTGTTATAGAACATAAATCTTCTGCAGATATAATCTCAGATGGTATAGCACTTGGTTCAATACAAGTTCCTTCTCATGGAAAACCTATAATCATGATGTCTGACAGGCAAACAACTGGAGGATATACGAAAATTGCAACTGTAATAAGTGTAGATATTCCAAAACTTGCACAGAGAAAAGATGGAGATACTATCTATTTTAAAGAAATTTCTTTGACAGAGGCTCAAAATCTTTACAGAGAAGAAAAATTACTTCTAAAAGCTCTTACAAAAAATATTCATAAACCATGTATGGAAGTTTTAGAACCTAGAAGTGCATCTAGACGAATCGAAAAACTACTTGAAACAAATCACAATCCGTTTGAATAGTTAAAATAAATTGGAGGGGAAAAATATGGAATACGATAAAATTTTAGAATTAATAAAAATAATAGAAGATTCAACTTTAACTACTTTTTCATACAAAGAAGGAGATAGCGAAATTTTACTTAAAAAAGAAGCTCCTATTTTAAAACAAGTTGAAACTGTAACTACAAAACCTGAAGTTATTGAAAATGATTCAGAAGATGGGTTTGAATATATAAAAGCTGAACTTATAGGAACTTTTTACGAAGCTCCATCACCACAAGCAAAATCATTTGTATCTGTAGGCGATAAAGTTACTAAAGGACAAGTTGTAGCAATTATAGAAGCTATGAAAATGATGAATGAAGTTGTAAGTGACTGTGAAGGTATAGTTGAAGCTATTTTAGTTGAAAACGAACAATTAATAGAATACGGTCAACCTTTATTCAAAATAAAAATTGAAAACTAATACTATAGGAGAGTTTAAAATGTTTAGTAAAATATTAATAGCAAACAGAGGTGAAATTGCTGTAAGAATTATTAGAGCTTGTAAAACCTTAGGCATAAAAACAGTTGCAGTTTACTCTGAAATAGATAAAAACGCTCTCCATACAAAATTAGCTGATGAGAGCATTTGTATCGGACCTGCAAAATCAAAGGAAAGTTACTTAGATATGAATCGCATAATTACTGCTGCTCTTCTTACAAAAGCAGATGCTATACATCCTGGATTTGGATTTTTATCAGAAAATAGTAGATTTGTAGATTTATGTAAAGAAAATAATATAACATTTATAGGTCCAAGTAGTGAAGTAATAGATTTAATGGGAAATAAATCAAATGCAAAAAATACTATGATAAAAGCAGGTGTTCCTGTAATCCCAGGTACTGAAGATCCAGTATATGATGCAGAAATTGGTAAAAAACTAGCTGATGAAATGGGATATCCAGTAATAGTAAAAGCATCTTCTGGCGGTGGTGGAAAAGGAATGAGAATCATAGAACGACCAGGAGAATTTATAGAAAACTTCAATGTAGCTCAAAGTGAATCTGTAAATGCATTTGCAGATAATACAATGTATATTGAAAAATACATAAGAAATCCAAGACATATTGAAGTTCAAATTTTAGCAGACAAATATGGAAATGTAATTCACCTTGGTGAAAGAGACTGCTCTATCCAAAGATTACATCAAAAAATGATAGAAGAATCTCCTTCTCCTGCTACAGATAAAAATCTTAGCTTAACATTAGGTGAAACAGCCGTAAGAGCTGCTAAAGCCGTTAATTATGAAAATGCTGGTACAGTAGAATTTTTATTAGATAGCGATGGAAATTACTATTTTATGGAAATGAATACTAGAATACAAGTTGAACATCCTGTTACTGAAATGGTTACTGGTATAGACTTAGTAAAACAACAAATTTTAATAGCATCTGGAGAAAAATTATCTTACACACAAGATGATATAAAGATAAAAGGACATGCCATTGAATGTAGAATAAATGCTGAAAATACACTTAAAAACTTCATGCCTGCTCCAGGTAAAATAAATGCCCTTCATTTTCCAGGTGGATTTGGTGTAAGAGTAGATACTGCTCTTTACTCTGGATATGAACTACCAGCTACTTATGATTCTATGATAGCAAAAATAATAGTTCATGGAAATGATAGAGCTGAAGCAATACAAAAGATGAAAACAGCTCTAGATGAGCTTGTAATAAATGGTGTTGAAACAAATGCCAACTTCCAATATTCAATAATGGACAATCCTGTATATATAAATGGTGAAGCTACAACAGGATTTATGGAAGATTTATTATCATCTTAAAAGGGGGAAATTTATAATGGATTTAGTTAATGCATCACCAAGTGAAGTTAGAAAACTTATAAGAAATGGAGAAATTGTAAAGCCAACTTCAGGAATGTGTGCAGGATATGCACAAGCTAACTTAGTTGTACTACCAAAAGACTTAGCCTATGATTTCTTATTATTTGCTCAAAGAAATCCAAAACCTTGCCCAATATTAGAAGTAAGTGATGTTGGAAGTAGAACACTAAAAAAAATAGCTAAAGACTGTGATATAGCTAAAGATATTCCAAAATACAGAATATACAAAAAAGGTGAACTTGTTGGAGAATATACTGATGTTTCAGAATTTTGGCAAGATGACTTTGTAAGTTTCTTAATAGGATGTAGTTTCTCTTTTGAATCCGAAATGATAGAAGCAGGTATAGAAATAAGACATATAACAGAAGATTGTAATGTTCCTATGTATATGACAAATATAGAATGTGAGAGTGCTGGTATTTTTAATGGTAAAATGGTCGTAAGTATGAGACCTATAAAACCAGATCAAGTAGTAAAAGCAGTCACTGTAACAGAAACTATGCCTAAAGTCCATGGAACACCAATACATATAGGTGATCCTTCAGTAATAGGTATAAAAGATATAAATAATCCAGAATTTGGTGATTCTGTAACTATAAATGAAGGTGAAGTTCCAGTATTTTGGCCATGCGGAGTTACACCTCAATCTGTAATAATGAATGTAAAACCTGATATAGTTATAACTCACTCACCAGGTCATATGCTTATTACAGATGTTAAAAATGTAGAACTAAAATACTAATGGCTAGAGGTGTAAATATGTTTAAGGTAGATTTAAATTGTGATTTAGGAGAAAGCTTCGGTAGATATAAGTTAGGTCTAGATGAAGAAATAATTCCACTTATTTCTTCTGCAAATGTAGCATGTGGATTTCATGCTTCAGATCCTGTAGTTATGCAAAAAACTATTAAACTAGCAAAACAAAGTAATATCTCTGTAGGAGCTCATCCAGGTTTTCTAGATTTAATGGGATTTGGTAGAAGAAACATGGATATATCTCTTGAAGAAGCAAAAGCATATACAAAATATCAATTAGGTGCTTTATATGCTTTTTGTAAAAGTGAAGGTGTTGAAATACAACATGTTAAGCCACATGGTGCTCTTTACAATATGGCAGGTAAAAATTACGATTTAGCTAGAGCTATATGTGAAGCTGTTTATGAATTTGACAAAAATATAATAATTCTAGGACTTTCTGGAAGTCAAATGATAAATGCAGCTAAAGATATGGGCCTTAGAGTTGCTAGAGAAGTATTTGCAGATAGAGCCTATGAAGATGATGGTTCCTTAAGAGCTAGAAGTAAAGAAGGCGCAGTTATAACAGATGAAAATATCGCTATAGACAGAGTCATAAAAATGATTAAAGAAAATAAAGTCACTTCCTACTCTGGAAAAGAAATAGATATTTACGCTGATTCAATATGTGTCCATGGAGATGGAATAAAAGCTCTCGAATTTGTAAAAAAAATAAAAGAAAAACTTTTAAATGAAGGTATCGAAATACTACCTCTTAAAGAGATAGTTTAAGATAAAATTAACAAATATTAAATTTAGGATAATTTAAAAAAAGGGGGATTTATATTATGTTAGAAAAACTTAAAAACATAGGTCCAGGTGCCCTTATAGCAGCTGGATTTATCGGGCCTGGTACCGTAACTACATGTACACTTTCAGGTGCAAATAGCGGATATACTCTTTTATGGGCTATGCTATTCTCAACAATAGCAACAATTATATTCCAAGAAATGGCTGCTAGATTAGGTATTGTTACTCAAAAAGGTTTAGGTGAAAACATTAGAGAAAAAATTACAAATCCTTTATTAAAAACTATAGCCGTAATAATTGTAATAGTTGCAATATTTGTAGGTAATATAGCTTATGAAACAGGTAATTTAGTAGGTGGATCAATGGGATTATCTACAATAATTCCATCTATTCCAAGTCAAGTTTGGGCTCCAGCATTAGGTATCATAGCATTTATTTTATTATGGTCTGGAAGTTATAAAAGAATAGAAAAATTCTTAATAGCATTAGTTCTTTTAATGAGTGTTACATTCTTCACTACTGCAATAGTTTCTAAACCAGATTTAGGAGCTATAGTTAAAGGATTATTTACACCAAGTATAGGTGCTAATGACTTCTTAACAGTAGTTGGACTTATAGGAACTACAGTTGTTCCTTATAATTTATTCCTACATGCATCATCAGTATCTGAACGTTGGAAAAATGTTGAAGATATAAAAAGTGCAAGAATAGATACAGTTTTATCTATAGGTCTTGGTGGTCTTATATCAATGGCTATAATAATATCTGCATCTGCTAGTTTCTATGGAACTAATGCTACTATATCAAGTGGTGCTGACATGGCAGCTCAATTACAACCACTTCTTGGTGAATGGGCTAAATGGTTCTTTGGTATAGGATTATTTGCAGCTGGATTTACTTCTGCAATAACTGCTCCTCTATCTGCAGCATTTGCTACAACTGGTGCTTTAGGATTTGAAAAAGATATGAAATCAACTAAGTTCAGAGCTGTTTGGATGATAGTTTTAGCAGTTGGTATAATATTAAGTGCACTTGGTATGTCTTCTCCAACAGAATTAATACTAGTTGCTCAAGCTGCAAATGCAGTTATATTACCAATAATAGCTTTATTCCTAATATTCGTATTAAACCACAACGATTTAGGAAAATACAAAAACAAGCTATGGAACAATATACTTGGTATATTTATACTATGTGTAACATTAGTTTTAGCTTATAGATCTTTATTATCATTCGTAACTACTCTAAAAGGAATTTTAGGTATGTAATTATTTGAATATAAATTATATTTTACAAAATGAATTAAATAAAGAATAATATAAACAAATGCCGATAAAAATATTAAATTTCTTATCGGCATTTTTACTTTTTATAAATTTTCTATTTTAAACATATAAATTCTATATTATCTAAAAAAATCACAAAATGAGAATAAAATTTCTTATCCTACTATTTTAAGAATTTTTAAATGACCTTTCGATAGCTAATTTAATAAATTCTTTGTTAAAATCTAATTTTATATTGTTTTTCTCACAATAGCTAAAGTATTCATCTAAAATCCATAAAATCCTATTTTTATCTTTAATCCAAGGCAAAATAGCTTCATTATAGTAATATTTAGCCTCATCTTCACTTCCAAAATCAAATTGATTTTTTATCGGTAATTCTATAGATTTTAAACCAATTAAATATTCTGGCACATATTTATTTTTATCAATAGCCTTTCTAATAAATAATTTTGCATTAAACTTTTGATTATTTATAAAATAATAAAGTGCTTTGTTATAAAGCATAGGTGTTGATTCATCATTTTCGTATTTTTTTATATATCTATCTACTTCTTGATTTTTTTCTTTTAATAAAAGTAATGGTATTAATTTATCCTTTATATCTTGGTTATCATTTGTATCAAGATTTAAAAGCTTTTCGTATATATCTATTGAACTATCGTAATCTCCAGAAACCTCGTATAAATATCCCAATTGAGCTTTTATCATTAAATAAACTCTAGCATTTTTATCCATCCATAGTGTTCCATTTATCTTTTGATAATCAAATACATGCTTTGGAACCTTTGATTTTGCATGGACAAGTGCCAATTTCATATTTTCTATAGCTTCATCTATATCAGATGTAGTCTGTGCCTTTTTTAAATAAATTTCATATAACTCTACCATGTCTCTACCCCTTTATTAGTATAATTATTTCCACATTTTCATCTTATTTTTATACACTTAAAGCTATAATCCTTTTAGAATCATCTATTTACCAGATTATTTTGATTGTATAAAAAAGTTCTAGTTAATGTAAAATATTTACTAGAACTTTTCATAATAATTTTAAATTTTAAAAATATATTTTTATTTTTTACTTTCAATTGATTTTATTAATTTAATATTAGCTTTTTCATATGTATTAAGGTCCTCCCATTTTCCTTCAAACGAATAATCCCTTTCATACCAACTTTTTTTATCAAAATATTCTTGATACTCATTATCACCAAATACATATCCATACCTTGCATATATTTCATTTCTTATATATGCAAGCTTTTTTGGGGTATATTCTTCTAATTCAGCTTCACTTAAATATCTACTGCCACTGTCTTCTATTATGTAATTTTCATCATTTATTAATACAATATTTATTAATTTATTATTTATTAATTCAATATTAGCTTTCTCATATAAATTAAAATCTTCCCATTTTCCTTCAAACGAATAATCCCTTTTATACCAACTTTTTTTATCAAAATATTCTTGATACTCATTATCTTCAAACACATACCCATGTCTTGCGTATATTTCGTTTTTTATATATTTAAGTCCCTCCCTTCTATAGCCACTTAGTTCATCTTCACTTAAATATCTACTGTCACTGTCTTCTATTATATAATTGTTATCTTTTTTATATTCACTTTCATCAGAATATTCCTCATCTAAATCCTCATATTTATAATCAGAATATTCCTCATTAATATTATTTTTATTATTAAGTTTATCTAATGTAAAAATAAATATAATAATAAAAATTACAATCAATACAATCATCTGTATAACTTTCTTATCTGTAACTAAATCATAGTTTGTGTTTATAATTTGTTCATTTTTTTTATTTTTAACATTATCTTTTTTTGTATCATTTTCTATATTTTTTTCTTTATTATAATTATACTTTTTATTTCCTTCAATATTTCTTTCAACAATTTCTTTTAATTCTTCTAAATAATCTGGATTTATATCATATAATATTTTATATCTGTTTTTCATATTATTAATTGAATCATATATAAATTGGTATTTTTCATATTCCATATCACGCATAATTGTAGAAAAGCAAGTTCTTCTTTCTTCTTCAGATAAATCATCAGTAATCCATAATGATATTAATCTTTTTAAAGATTCACATATGCTGTTATCTTTTTCTAATTTTTTCAATTTTGTATAAACATTAGCTTTATCAATAGCTATTATATATATGTCATCATATATATCTTTTCTAATCTCATATAATTTTGAATACTCTTCCTTTATAATATCTATACTATCTACAACATGTTCACTATATTCATATGTTAAATAGCTATTTATTGCATCTATATTTTCTTCTGTTAATTTTTTAAATTCTTCTTCCTCCATTTCATTTCCATAAAGGAAATAATGAATTGGTCCTACTAATGGAGCTATAATTCTTTCATCTTCTCTTATTTTTATATATGATGAAAATATTTCATCTAATCTACAGCTATCTTTATATATATCATTTAAAATCTCATCTTTTAAAATTGATATTACTTCTTTTAAAATCAAACAAATTTCAAAATATAATTTTGCATCATATAATGAAAAACATATATCTTTAAATCTTTCTGTTATAAGTGACTTATTTTGTTCATTTTTTATAAGTAATTTTAATTCCATAACTACTTTTTTTATGTTATTTTCTTCTTCTTTTATTATATATAATCTCAATAATCTAAAATAACATAAAATAATTAATTCGTCATCATCTTTATTTTTACTTATACAATTTTGAATAAAATTTATAGCTTTTTCCTTTTCATCTATTTCTACATACAGATTTTCTATATCATATATATATCTAATATTTGTTGGTTCTACTTTATATGCTTTTATAAAATATTCTTCTGCTAATTTAAAATTTTTACTTTTAAAATATACATTAGCAATATTATTTAAATATAAAGCATTAGTTGGATTTTTTTCTATTAATTGATTAAATTGTTGCAATGACTCTAATATTTGATCATCATAAGCTAAAGCTAATGCTAACCTATTTCTAACAATATCTAAAGTTGGATATATTATAAGTATTTTTTTATAATATTTTATCGCAAGTTTAAAATTTTTTTTATCTAATGCTTGTTCAGCTTCTTCTAAATATTCTTTTATTTCATCTCCATATTTATTTTCCATATCATAATTTTTTCTAGATTCATCATCCATCAAAACTTCATAAGCCTGTCTAATCTTTTCAAATTCATCTGGATTTTTTTCTGGAGTATATTTTCTAATTAATTTATAATATGCTTTTTTTACTTCTTCTTTTGTCGAATCACTATATATCCCGAGTGTACTATAATAATCTTCCATCATTTTTTCCCCTAAAATCTAATTCTTTCTTGTTAATTTATTTATATTATAAATACTATATTTGTAATAATGTCCATTTGGATATTTTTCAATATAAAGATTATAATATTTTTTAGCTAAATCAAATTCTTTTAAGTATTCATAACTTAATCCTGTTAAATATATAGATTCTTGTTTCAAATAATTATCATTATTTGTATTTTCTATAATATATTCAAATCCAGATAGAGCCTCGCTATATTGTTTAGCTTTATAACAATTAATTGATTTCATATATAACTCTTCACTTATTTCTTCAGCTATTATATGATTATTTTCATTAATTAAATATAATTTTTCTTCTAATTTTATTTTTTCTTTATCTAAATTTGTAATTTCTTTTTCTTTTAATAATCTATTATTATAAATAAAATATCCTCCAAATAAAATTATGCTTGTCATAATAAATATAATTATTGATTTTAATTTGTTTGATTTATTATTTTTAATATCATCAACAGGGTTTTCAATTAATTTATTATTCATTATTTCACTTAAACATTCTAAGTATTTTTTGTTTCCAGTATCTTTATTTCTAGCAATTTTCAAATATTTAATTGAATTTTGATATTGAATTTCATGTAAATAACATACTCCTAATATATAATATGGCTCTATTATGTTCTCATCAATATCTATTACTTTAAGCATTAAATTAATACCATTAATATAGTCATTATTTTTTATATATGCGATAGATTCATTATATTTTTTTAGTAAATCTTTAAATTTATCACTTACTATATAATTTAAGTATGACTCTATTTTTTCATTACTAGAATCTAATAATAACGATTTTTCCCAATAATATTTCGCCTTTTCAAAATTACATAATAAATATTCACATCCACCTAATAAATTTAGTATTTCACAATCAGAATCATATATTTTTATTGCTTCTTCTAATTTATATTTAGCCTTGCTTATATTACTTGATTTTATATATTCTAAAGCTTCATTGTAATATTTATACGATAAATTAATAATGCTATCCATAATTACTACACCTCAAACAATAAATCAGTCAATTCATCATCATATTTTTCAACAAGATCTCTATCATTAGCGATAACTGCTTCTTTTAACTTATTTATAAGTAATTTTATTTCTTTTGCTTGTTCTAATTCTACTTTACTAATTTTCTTTTCAGCTAAATTTATAGTACTTTTTACATCATTAGCTAATTCATGATTTTTCCAATCATCATTTGTGGTATCTGGATCTATTACATCTACTTTAAATGTTTCTTTAAAATCATCATTTTCATATGTATTTTTTTCTAATGATTTTTTGCCTAACAACTCTTCTATAGTTCTAACTTCTGAATTTTGTATCATAGAATATTCAGCTGTCTTAGATTTTCCAGTATCTAATATAGTAACTGTAACTTGTAAAATTCCATTTAAATCATACTTAAATTGTATTTCTATGCTTTGTTCTCCTGCTTTTCCTTTTGGAATTCCCTCTACTAATATTTCACCTATTTTTTTATTTTGATTTACAAAAGTTTCTTGACCTTCATATACACCGACCATAACAGCTTCTTGATTATCATATACTGTAGAATATATTTTCTTTTTAGTGCATGGAATACTATTATCTATTGGAATTATTACATCAAATACTCCTCCTAATAATCTTCCTCCTACTTCTGTAACTACATCTGTTCCTAAATTAAAACTACATTTATCTGTAATAATTAAACTATCTTCACTACTTATATCTCCATTTTTTATCCCTGCTTGAACTGCAGCACCCAATGCCACTGCTTCGTCTGGATTTATACCATATTTAACTTTATTTGGAAACTTTCTGTTTACTAATTCGTGTACAGCTACTATTCTCGAAGAACCGCCAACCAACAAAACTTCATCTATATCTTCTCCTGATAAATTAGCTGCTTCTAATGCTTCATCTACTTTTTCTTCAGTAGCTAAAATTAAATCTTTTGTTAACTCATCAAATTTTTCTCTAGTAAGTTTAAAATCTATATTTATAGGATTTCCATCTATTATTGTAAAAAAAGGAATATTAATATTAGTATTTTCTCTCACAGACAATTCTTTTTTTGCTATTATAACTGCATCTTTTACCCTTGTTTTTAATGTGGTTTTTCCCTCATTGTCTTTAGAATCATAACAAGTATACATATCAATTCCAAATCGTTTTTTAAATTCTTCTTTTACAAAATTTTCTATTCTTTGATCTATATCTTTTCCCCCTAAATACGCATTTCCTCTACTTGCTAATACATCTAATACCCCATTATATAACTCTAAAATAGTTACATCAAAAGTTCCTCCACCAAAATCATATACTAACATTTTTTCTTCTTTATTCAAGTGATTTATTCCATAAGCCATTGCAGCTGCAGTAGGTTCATTTATTATTCTTTCAACTTTAAATCCGGCTATTTCTCCTGCTTTTTTTGTCAATAATCTCTGTTCATTATCAAATTTAGCCGGAACTGTAATTACAGCTTCATTTACAGGTTCTCCAAAATGACATTCTGCAACTTCCTTTAATTTATATAAAAGCATTGCAGATAATTCATAGGCATAAAATTCACTCTCTCCAAGTTTTAAATTTGTATCTTTGCCCATTTCTCTCTTAAATTCTTCTACAACTTTCCCATTAATACGTTGATGCTTTGCTTCATCTCCAAATATTATATCTCCAGCCTCATTTAATCCAAGTATCGATGGTATTATACTTTCTCCCATATTGTCTTTAATCATTTGTGGTTTTCCATTTTCTATATAAGCTATCTCTGAAGTTGTTGTTCCTAAATCAATTCCTATTATTTTTGCCATAATAAATCCCCCTCTTTTTTATTATTTTACTACTATTACAGAAGCAGGTCTCAATACTTCTCCATTTAAAATATATCCTTTTTCTATTACTGATACTATCTCATTATATTGTTTATTTTCATCACAAACTGTAGAAACACATTTGTGAACTTTGGCATTGAATAATTCTCCCATAGATTTTATCTCTGTTAAACCAATTTCTAATATTTCTTTATTTATAATCTTTTGTACCATTTCTAAACTATTCATTAATTGCTCATTATTTGATTGTTTCAAATATTCATAAATAGATTCTATCTGATCTAATATCAACAATATCTTTTTATATATTTTTATATTAGCTTGTTGACTTTGGCTTAAATCTTTTTTTAATTTAAATATTTCATTATTTTTATTTTCTATTTCATCTGCTATAGAATCCATAGATATACTACATTTCTTATTGCTTTTTCCTATATTTTTTATATCATTTTGCATTTTTGAAAAAACACTATACAAATCTATACTTTCTTCCTCATAGTCTATTTTTTTGTATTCTAAATTTTTTAAATCCTCTATAAAATTCTCTATCATTTTATATTCTCCCACACTACTTACTTTAATATTTATAAAAAAACTAATTTTAAATCATACAAATTTCATTTAATTATTAAATTTACTAGCAAATTTCCAATTAATAAACATATTATTACCATAAATAATACATATTGATTTTTTATATTTTTTTCATTATCTTTTTCCATATTTATTATTTGATTATTTAAATTAACTTGTACTTTTTGCATTTCCTCAATAATACATCTTTTTAGTTCAATATTTTGTGAATCTAAATTACTTTTTAAATACAACTTTAGTTCTATTATTTTGTCATTATTACTTTTTATTTCTTTCGATATATTAGAAAACGATGTTCCTATACTGTCTAAATTTACTTTAATATTTTTTTGCGTATTCTCTAAATCATTATTTATTTTCCAACATATGTTATTTAAATATTTTTCTATATTCTTACCATTATTTTTTAAACCATCATCTAATTTTAAATATAAATCATTAACTTCATCTAATTTTTTAGTTGTCTTTTCTATATCATTTTTTAAATTTTCTACATAAATTCTATTTTCTTGTAAACTAATATTTATATTTTCAGATGACTGATTTAATATATTACTAGTTTCATCGATACTTTCTAACAACTTAATTTTCATTTTATTTATATCTTTAACTACTTTATCATATTTTTCACTTGTTTCATTTATTTGTTTATTTAATTTTTTTATTTCATTATACATATCTAAAGCTGATGTTAAATTTTCACTCTGCTTTTCAAGGTTGTCTATTATATTAACTAACTCTCTAACATTTGACATATAACCCTCCTATTTATATTTTTTAATCTATTTATTTCTTCTTTTAATATTAACATTAAACTATAATCATCATCTAAGCTTTCATTAATTTTTAATAAATCTTGATAATATTCACAAAGAATTTTACTTAAATTCATTTTATTTTTTTCATCTAAAAGTTTTCCAATTTTTAAAGAAAAATTTAATATTTCTTGTTTATCATTTTCATCATAGTTGTTTATTCTATAAAATGCATCTTTTAATCTTTGTTCGCCATCAATATCATCATACTCATCTTCTATAAGTCTTATTATTCCACTTACAAAATTGAGTCCTGTATTATATCTATAACTCTCTAGAAAGCGACCTAAAGTTCCTTTTACATCTTGAATTTTATTTCTATCTATATTACCATTATCATCTTCTAATACCTCAAACCACTTTTTATATTGTGTTGGATTTTCTGCGATATAATCTAATACATATGTATCATCATTAAATTTAAAATAGCTTTCTATAGCTTTTTTAAATGTATCACTATTTTTGTAATTATTACAAAGATCAGCTATAGTCTTTATAGATTGTCTTCTTGTATAGATTATATTGTCATAAACCCATATCAAAACAGCTTTTATAATCTTTTGAATATCATCTAAATATGGATCATTAAGTGCCTCTCTCATTTCTACAGTAGTTTTATTGTCTTCTGAAATAGCAGATTCTTGTTTTAAATTTGAAAAGATAAACTCTTTTTCATATTTTCTAATATATTTTTCAGTTTTTTCGATAACTGATTCTATAGTATAATCTTCAAACGTAACC
The DNA here is from genome assembly GCA_964449895.1 of uncultured Clostridium sp. Lineage (GTDB taxonomy): Bacteria > Bacillota > Clostridia > Peptostreptococcales > Peptostreptococcaceae > Intestinibacter. The sequence continues at coordinate 52,763 of CAYVBY010000005.1, read as the reverse complement.
TCAATTACGGAATTTGAACTGCCCCAAACTTCTATTGTCCAATCCTTAATTATTCCCATTACACTCAATCTATAAATAGCTTTTTCTACATCTGCTTTATAATATCCAAGCTTTTTGCAGTATACTAACTGAATACTATTTGGTGATGCATATTCTTTATAAAGGCTATCTATAACATCAAATTCAAAATTTATACCTTTATTATTTGAAAGCCACAAAAAGAAATTATCTAAGATATCTTTTTTGTCATTAAATCTTAAACCTTCTTGTATTTGTTTTAAATCTTCAACAGGTGTATCTAAACTAAAAAATTTATTAAGTATATCATTATCTATAATTTCAGGTTCATATAACACATAACAATTAGCATTCCTTTTATCTCTTCCTGCTCTTCCTGCTTCTTGATATAAAGATTCCAAAGTCATAGGCATACCATAATGTATTGTATATCTTATATTAGGTTTATCTACTCCCATTCCAAATGCTTTTGTAGCTACTAATAAAGAAACTTTATTTAATTTAAAACTTGTTTGTACATTACTTTTATATTTAGAAAATTCCTCCTCGCTCATATAGCTTTTCTTAGGAACTGAACCACTATAATAAGGACATTTTACATTAAACTTACAACTTATTTCTTCTGATATTTCATAACATCCTTTTTTCCCATTTACATGTGGTGTAAATATAATTCCTGATTTAGTATCTTTTCCATTTAGTTTAAATATATTGTTCTTATCATTTATCTCTTTTAATTTAGAAAATAGTATATTTTTCTTATCATTTTTTTTCTCATCGCATTTTATAACTTTAAATGTTAACTCCTCTCGATTAAATGATTCAGTAGTTTTTATATTATAAGATTCTATTGCAAATTCTCTTTTTATATCATTTAATACAAAATTTGATGCTGTTGCAGTAAGACCCAATAATCTAGTGGATGGAGCATATCTCTTTATAGTTTTAGCTAAGTTTAGATATGATGTTCTAAAATCATGTCCCCATTCAGATAAACAATGTACTTCATCTATTACAGCTAATCCTAATGTACTATTCACATTTAAATTTTCAAGTGATTTCCTAAAATTCTTGCTTTGGAATCTTTCTGGAGATATAAATATAAATTGATATTTTTCCTCTGAAAAATATTTAATTATCTCTGTTTTTTTCTCAGCTTCAATATCAGAAGTTATAGTTTCTATATTTGATATATATATTTGTTTTAAGTTCTGTACTTGGTCATACATTAAAGACTTAATTGGACAAACAACAAAGTTAATACATGGTTGTAATAATCCAACTAATTGATAACACAGTGATTTTCCAGTACCTGTTGGTAATATTCCAACAGTATCTTCTCCTTTTAATGAATTAATTATTATCGGTAACTGACCTTGTCTATATTCACCATGTCCAAATATATTTTTTAATAAAAATTCCAATGCTTTTATACATTCAGGATTTTCTTGATCTAATTTATAGCAAATAGGATTTGCTGTACTTACTTTAAAATTATTAAATCTATTATAATAATCTGTTCTTACATAAATAATATTTTTATTTAATTCATTTTCATCTGTATATCTTTTTCTTAAACTAAAATCTATATTTATATATCCACTTTTATATTTAAAATTTTTTATATCTTTGCTTTTTAATATATACATTTTAGGCTTATTAATTGTAATTCCATCTAATATACATATATTTTTTAACCATATAAATAAATCTTCTATAGCAATATCTATTACATCAAAACAATCTCTTTGTAGTATATTTATTTTCCATATGTCATCATCTAATTTTATAATTCCTTTTTCAAGTAAAGACAATATAAGCAATTGCATTCTAATAACAGCACATGCTTTTATAATTTTAGTTTCTTCTAAAGAATATTGATTAATATCTTTACACTCTTTATATAATTCAAATCTATCTTTATTTTTTTCAAAAACTTCTTTAATTTGATTTATTTTTTCTTTAAAGTCTTTTTTCTTAGATTTTATTTGTTTAGTATTTATTCTTATTGTTTCTATCCCAAATTTAGATAAATACCTATTTCTTTTATTATCGATTTCTAATTGTAATTCATCTTTATGTTGTGATCCATCTATCTCTATTACCAATTTACACTGTTCTAAATAAAAATCTACTTTTTGATTTATAAATTGTTCATTTTCTTCTCCTACAATATCTTTAATTTTTGCTTCTGGTAATATTAATTGCTGAATAAACTTATATTCTTTTAAATAGTTTGGAATTATTTCATAAAAGAATTGTTCTGCTGGATAATAATTATTTTCGCTATCTCCTTTTATTGTATTTACCCAATGTGGTACCTCATCATCAATCAGACCTATAAATTGTTTATTATTCAAATCTATTTTTCCTATTTTATCAATCAAATATGAAGACATTGTTGTAGGAGCACTTCTTTGTAATATATTTTTCAATATACATATAAATGAATAATATTTGTTTTTTACATTTTTTTCATCCATCATATTTTGTATTACAAAATTAAAATTTGTATAAGAATATCCTGCTGTATATTTCTCCATAATTACCTCACCCAAAATTATACTTATATATTCATTATATAATATAATTTCGGTAATTTTCGTAACTTTATAAAAAAATTCTAGATTTAATCAAATATTTCAAAAAAATAACCTATAAACTAGATATTAATCTGAATTTATAGGTTATTTTTACTGTATTCTATAATCTATTTTGGGCTTTAATTAGGGTAAAGATTAGGCTATTGCATATTTAAGTTCAACTAAAGAAAGTTTATTTACCATATTTTCCATTTGCTTTTTATCTCTTATGAAGCTATTGTATACCTTTGTCGAAACTTCCTTATCTCCATATACTCTCCAGCTACAAACACAAGCACATTCTTTGTTACTATATCCCATAAATCCTAATACATCTTTTAGAGGATATCCTAAAAACACTCCTATTTCATGAGGAAACTCGCTAGATTCAAGTCTATATGCAAGTTCATCAATATACTCTTTTAAAGTATTATTCTTTGGATAGCCTAAGAAATTTAAAAAATTTCTAACTTTTTTATTTGAAAGAGTTTCTTCCATAGTTTTTTCATTTGTAAATAAAACTCTCTTTCCTCCATCCTTTGTAGTTATAATTTTGTATTTTACTCTTGAGCAGTTATCAAAAAAACATTCTATTTCTTTTAATTTTTTTTGTTTTTCATTTATTTTTCCAGGTATATTTACTATTTCAGACGGTTTTGAACCTAAAATAACAGGTCCTATTTGTTTTATTATTTTTTTTATATATAAAGAATTAAATTTATTTTCACAGCATTTATTTTCACATTGATGTTTACATTTCATATTTATGACCTCCTTATTGAGAATAATTGTTATTTATAAACTTATTATAATGCAAATGATAATTATTTTCAATAACTTTTTTATAAAATAAATAAAAAATTTTTTTAGAAATAACTAGTAAATAAACCTTTCATTCATATCTTGATATCTACCTTAAATTTAGCTTCTTTATATTTTCCTTCATTATAGAAACTGATCTATCAAACTTATCTCTATCTTCATCATCAAGTTTAAGTTCTATTATTTGTCTAATTCCATCTTTGTTTATAACACTAGGTACAGAAATATAAACATCACTATGTCCATATTCTCCATTTAAATATACAGATACACTAAGTATGCTGTTTTCATTTTCTAAAATAGCCTTAGTTATTCTAGCTAAAGACATTCCTATACCATAATAAGTTGCCTTTTTAGATTTGATTATCTTATATGCTATATTTCTAACTTCATCTTCTATAGATTCAAATTCATCTCTACAAATAGATTCATTCTTAGATAGTATTTGACAAACAGGCTGTACTCCACAAAGTGCATAGCTCCACGGTACAAACTGTGAATCTCCATGTTCACCTATTACATAAGCATGGATATTTTTTTCGTTTATGTCTAACTTATCAGCAAGAGTAGAACGAAGTCTTGCTGAATCAAGTGTAGTTCCCGAACCTATAACTTTAGAATTATCAAATCCTGATAACTTCCAAGCTGCATAAGTCATAATATCAACTGGATTTGTAGCTATTAATATAATTCCATCAAATTTAGAATCCTTTATATTTGAAATTATATTCTTCATAACTTTCATACTTTTATACAACGTATCAAGTCTACTTTCTCCTTGAATTGGAGGTGGTCCTGCTGTTATACAAATAAGTGCTGCATCTTTTAAATCAGAATAATCTCCTGCATATATTTTCATCTTTCTAGGTGCAAAGCTAAGCCCATGGTTTAAATCTATTGCCTCACCTTCAGTTTTTTCTTTATTTATGTCGATTAAAACAATCTCCTCACAAATTCCTTGATTAACCATAGAATATGCATAACTCATTCCAACCATTCCAGTTCCAATAATTCCTACTTTTGCCTTCATATCTTCCTCCGATGTATTAATCTAACATATTAATTTTTTATTATTTTCTCCAATAAATAAATTATTATTAAACTTCCCCAAAAATTTTTATAAGTATTTTTTGCAAAAAAATAAGAAAGGAAATGTTTTTCCTTTCTTATTTTTAATAATATAATAGTTATATTTCATTATAAATTTTTAATATGTTAAAATTTCACAACCATCTTCAGTTACTAATATCATGTTTTCCCATTGAGCTGATAGCTTTCCATCAGCTGTATAAGATGTCCATTCATTTTCTGCATCTATATATAAATCATATACACCTTGATTTATCATAGGTTCTATAGTAAATGTCATACCTGGAACCATAAGAACACCTTCATCTGCATTTCCATAGTGGAATACAAATGGATCTTCATGGAAATCAAGTCCTATACCATGTCCACCAAAATCTCTAACTACTGTATATCCATTTTTATGAGCATGTTCTTGTATAGTTGCTCCTACTATTCCAAGTGGAGTCCAAGGTTTAACTTTAGCTATTGCCATTTCCATACATTCTTTAGTTACTTCTACAAGTCTTTTAGCTTCATCACTTACTTGTCCTATCATATACATTCTAGAAGCATCAGAGTAATATCCATCAAGTATTGTAGATACATCTACATTTACTATATCTCCTTCTTTTAATACATCATCTTTAGATGGTATACCATGACAAATTTGATTATTTATTGATGTGCAAACACTTTTAGGGAATCCTGAATATCCAAGTGGTGCAGGTATTGCTCCATGTTCTATAGTATAATTGTGAACTATAGTATTTATATCATCTGTAGTCATACCAGCTTTTATGTGTTTTTCAACTTCATTAAGTACACCTGTATTTATCTTTGCACTTTCTCTTATTTTTTCTATTTGTTCTTGATTTTTTATCATATCTCTAGTAGGTATTTGATAACCTAACTTAGCATAGTGTTTTAATTTTTCATCAAATTCCATATGGCATTTTTTATATTTTTCACCACTACCACACCAACATTTACTATTTCTTCCTATTAACATTTTCTCCTCCTTAACCTTTAATTATTGGTTTTCTAAGTATATAATCTGTTCCAACTTTTATACCTAATTTCATTTTAACTATTTGTCTCGCATGAGGTGCAGATTCAATTGGTTCTCCATCCTCATTATACATTTCTAATATAGTAGTAAACATAGTATCTTTGTAAGGTCCTATAACTTCTATATCTTCTCCTACAGACATTTTATTTCTTTGCTCTACTATTATATAATCAGAATCATTCTCTACCTCTCTTACAATTCCTATAAAATCATAATTTCTTATATAAGAAGCTGATTCGTAATTGTTTGAGTTTTTACCTGGTCTATCAAAGAAAAATCCAGTTGAATAATCTCTATGACTTCCCTTTTTAAGTTCATCTAACCACATAGGATCAAATTCCCAGTTTTCTGGGTCTTTATAGTAAGCATCAATTGCCATTCTATAAGCTCTAACTGTAGTTGCAACATAGTAAGCAGTTTTCATACGGCCTTCTATTTTTAAACTAGTTATACCACTATCAAAAATTTCAGGAATGTGTTTTATCATACATAAATCTTTAGTATTGAAGAAAAAGTCGTATCTATCTTCACCTAAAACACTTTCATAATTATTATCTTTATGCTCAACTAAATTGTATTTCCATCTACAAGATTGAGCACATGAACCTTTATTTGCATCTCTACCTGTAGTATAGTTACTTATTACACATTTTCCAGAATAGCTCATACACATAGCTCCATGTATAAATGATTCTATATCTAAATCTTTTGGTGTATTTTCTCTAAGTTCTTTAGTCTCAGCAAAAGACATCTCTCTTGCAGTAACTATTCTTTTAGCACCTTGATTGTACCAAAAATTTGCTGCTATATAGTTACTAGTACTAGCTTGAGTACTTATATGTATCTCCATATTAGGAGATGTATTTTTAACTACATTAAGAACTCCTGGGTCACTTACTATAACTGCATCTACTCCTATTTCTTCAAGGTCTTTTATATAATTAGCTAACTCTTTTAAGTCTTCACTTCTTGGAATTATATTTACTGTTACGAATACTTTTTTACCCATATTATGAGCAAAATTTACACCTTCTATCATATCTTCTCTAGAAAAATTTTTGGCAGCTGAACGCATTCCAAAAATTTCTCCACCTATATAAACTGCATCTGCTCCATAGATAAAAGCTATTTTTAACTTTTCTAAATCTCCAGCAGGTGCCAATAATTCTACTTTTCTCATTTTTTCTCCTTATACATCTTTTATATATTCTAAATTATTGTCAATTTTTTAAATCTACTACTAGATTATAACACAAAAATAGTGCTTCCATACAGTAATTATTAATCACTTGTATAAAAGCACTAATTAATATTTTATACTATTATACTAGAGTTTCTAGTAATATTATACTACATATAAGCTAATTTTAATATAAATAAAATAGCTAAAACTATCATAACGCTAGATATTTTTTTCTTTTCTTCTTTTTTAGATATTAAATTATATAATAAGTTTATGAAAACATAAGATAAAACTCCTAATGTTAAACCATCACCTATTGAATAAGTTAAAGCCATTCCACCAATAGTTATAAATGCTGGTACACCTTCTCCTATATCTTCAAAGTCAATTTCTGTAACTGCCATAAGCATTAAGTATCCAACATATATTAATGCTGGAGCAGTAGCACAAGAAGGTATTGCCATAAATATTGGTGAGAAGAACATTGCTATTAAGAAAAATACACCTGCAGCTATTGCAGTATATCCTGTTCTACCTCCTTCAAGTACCCCTGTTGAACTTTCAACAAAAGTTGTTACAGTTGATACCCCTAGTGCAGAACCTATAGTAGTTGCAAAAGCATCTGCAAGTAAAGCTCTACCTACATTTTTAACTTTACCATCTTCGTCTACCATTTTGGCTTTTGATGCAACTCCAACTACAGTTCCTACTGTGTCAAAGAAATCAACAAATAAAAATGTTAAAAGTATTGTTACAAAGTTGAAGAAATTTGCTGGATTTAACATATACCCGAAGTCTAATTTACCAACTATTGGAGCTGGTGATTCAAATTTAAATATTCCATTTGGTAAATAAATTCCAAGTTCAGATGCTGCTTGCGGATTTATAAGTGCAAATACCCATGCTAAAACTGAAGAAACTATTATACCTATTAATATAGATCCTTTTACATTTTTTTTACTTAAAACTGATATTACAATTAAACCTACACAAGCAATTATTACAGTAGGCGAAAAACTACCCATTCCAACTAAAGTAGAATCATTATTTACTACTAATCCACAGTTTATAAAACCTAAAAATGCTATAAATAATCCTATACCACCTGAAACTGCTAATTTTAAATTTTTAGGAATTCCATTAACTACAGCTTCACGAACCTTACATAAAGATAAAAGTATAAATATAATACCTTCTACAAATATTGCTGTTAATGCAATTTCCCAGCTAACTCCCATACCTAAAACTACTGTATAAGCAAAATAAGCATTAAGTCCCATACCTGATGCTAATGCAAATGGCATATTTGCTAAAAATCCCATTAAAAAACATCCAATTGCAGCAGCTAAACATGTAGATGTAACTAATGCTCCCATTGGCATACCTGATTGTGATAAAATATTTGGATTTACAGCTATAATATATGCCATTGTTAAGAATGTTGTAAGACCTGCCATTACTTCAGTCTTTTTATCAACACTTTTGTCATTTGTAAGAATTGGAAATAATTTTTGCATAAATGTTACTTCTTGATTCATCAATTCATATCCTCCCGTATTTTTTATTTTCCTAATTATTATTATAAATTATCGAGAAAAAAAGTCAATAATACAAACAAAATATCTTATTATTTAATTATTATTCATATTTTTACAAAAACACACATAAAAAACTCTCAACAAAATTATAATTTATTGAGAGTTTTTATAAATTTATATATTATTTTTTATTTTTACTTTTTAAAATGTTAATTTATTCTTCTTCCTTATATTCTTCCATTAGTTCGTCTTTTTTCTCATCAACACTTTTAACCATGTTTTTTGCTTCGTTTTTTAAATCTTTAGCTGTATCTTTCATATCACAGCCCATCTTTTGCATACCTTCTTTTATATCTTCCTTCATATTTTTCATATGTTTTTTTAAACTAGTCATATTTATTACCTCCTTTAAATATTATTATTTTTCCAAAAAAAATATAAAATATTTATGTGAAAGTAAATTTTTATATGAAAAAATTATACTAAATTGTTTATTATTTATATTAAGTTTATTATTCGTCTTTTTTCAAAGTGTAACCTATACCTTTTACTGTTTTTATGTATGGATAAACTATTTTTTTTCTTATATTTTTGATATGAGCATCTATTATTCTAGTATCTCCAAAATAATCATATCCCCATATACTATCTAGAAGTTTCTCTCTAGTAACTATTTGAGGGTAATTTGATATTAATAATTTCAAAATTTTAAATTCTTTAAGTGTCAAATCTATATTATTTCCATTTATTTCTACAGAATAAGTTCTTAAATTTAATTTAATTTTTTCAAATTCAATAAATGTATCTTTTTCTTCTCTTATAGTTCGTCTTAATATAGCATCTATTCTTCTTATTAACAAATTAAAAGAAAAAGGTTTTATTATATAATCATCACATAATAAATCAAATGCTTTTATTTGTGATTTTTCATCATTTATATCTGTTACAAATATAATTGGAACACTTGATTCTTTTCTAATCATTTTGCATATAGTATATCCATCTAAATTAGGTATATTTATATCTAAAATAATTAAATCATAATCATTTTGTTTATGCATTTGGATGCCTATTACACCATCATCTGTACAATCTACTTTATAATTAAAAGAAATTAAAAATTCTTCTAATAGCTGTCTCGTTTTTATATCGCTATCTATTATCAAAATATTTACTTCCATATTCAACCTCCTAAAAATAAAATTTAAAGCCTTTTAAAGTAATAAATATTTTTTACTTTAATAAATCAAGAAGTTTAAATATTAAACACTATATACTTACTTATATAAATAAGCTTGTAATCTTTTTTATTATATCACAATATTATTTATAAATTTTAAGATTTAATTTATTTTAAAAATAAAATATTTATCATAAAAATATTTAAAACAATTTATATATTAAAAAAGTTACTAGATATAAATCTAGTAACTTAAATATTTATTTAATTATATCCTTTAAATTTTCTTAGTCTAAGAGCATTAGATACTACTGAAACTGAACTTAAACTCATAGCTGCAGCTGCTATCATAGGATTTAGAAGTGGTCCTCCAAATATATATAAAACTCCTGCTGCAACAGGTATACCTATTGTATTATATCCAAACGCCCAGAATAAGTTTTGTTTTATATTTCTTATAGTATCCTTACTTAATTTAATTGCTGTTGGTACATCAATTAAATCATTTTTCATTAAAACAATATCTGCGGATTCTATAGCAACATCTGTTCCACTTCCTATTGCCATACCTATATTGGCTGCTGCAAGAGCTGGAGCATCATTTATTCCATCTCCTACCATTGCCACAAATTTACCTTCAGCTTGTAATTTTTTAACTTCATTTGATTTATCTTCAGGAAGAACTTCAGCTAGTACTATATCTATGCCAACTTGAGATGCAATTGCATTTGCAGTATTTTTGTTATCTCCAGTAACCATGGCTACTTTTATACCTAAATTATGTAAAGTATCAATTGCTTTTTTACTACTTTCTTTTACAACATCAGCAACTGCAATAATTCCTACAAGTTCATTTTCTATTGATATAAACATAGGAGTTTTACCTTGTTTTGCTAATTCTTCATATTTATTTTTAACTATATCTAAAGATATATTTAAATTCTCCATCATTTTTACATTACCAAGGTTTATTTTTTTACTGTCTATTACTGCATTTATACCTTTTCCTGTAATTGAATTGAAATTTTCTACATCTAATAAATCTATATTTTTTTCATTTGCATATCTAACTATAGCTTCACCAAGTGGATGTTCAGATCCTTTTTCTGCTGATGCAGCTAATTTAAGTATATAATCTTCATCGTAATTTCCATAAGTTATTATTTCAGTAACTTTTGGTTTACCTTCTGTAATTGTACCAGTTTTATCGAATATTACTGTATCTACTTTATGTGCAAGTTCTAATGCAACACTACTTTTTATAAGTATTCCATTTTCAGCACCTTTACCAGTCCCAACCATAATCGCAGTTGGTGTTGCAAGTCCTAATGCACAAGGGCAAGCTATTACTAATACTGATATAAATATTGTAAGTACAAAAGTTGTATCTTGTTTTCCAACAATTGCCCAAAGTAACGCGGCAATTATAGCTATTGTTATAACAGAAGGAACGAAATATCCTGCCACAGTATCTGCAAGCTTTGCAATAGGAGCCTTTGTTCCTTGAGCATCCTCAACAAGTTTTATAATTTGAGCAAGCGCTGTATCTTTTCCGACTTTAGTAGCTTCAAATCTTATAAGACCATTTTTGTTTATACTAGCTCCAGTAACACTATCACCAATAGTCTTTTCAACTGGCATACTTTCTCCAGTAAGCATTGATTCATCTATTGAAGTATGACCAAATACTATTTTACCATCTACAGGTATTTTCTCACCAGGTTTAACAACAACTATATCACCTACTAAAACTTCATCTATTGAAACTTCGACTTCTTTATCATCTACTATAATTATTGCTGTTTTAGGTTGTAGACCCATAAGTTTTTTTATAGCTTCTGAAGTTTTTCCTTTAGATCTTGATTCTAAAAACTTACCAAGAAGTATTAAAGCTATTATTATACCAGCACTTTCAAAGTAAAGCTGATGATGATGTGATGCATGTTCAGCCATTGAAGAACTTGTATTATTAAAAAGATTTATAGTAGTATATAAACTGTATATAAATGCTGATGACGTACCAATTGCAACTAATGTGTCCATATTTGGACTTCCATTAAATAGTGACTTAAATCCGTTTATGTAAAATTTGTAACCCACAAGCATAATAGGAACTACAAGTACAATTTGTATAAGTGCATAATTTATAATATTTGTATCTGGACTTATAATCTCAGGCACTGGCCAAGGTCCAATTGGTTTTGGTACCATAGGTCCCATCGCTATATAAAATAGAGGAATTGCAAAACAAATTGCAGTTATGAATTTTTTAAATAAAGTATCTCTTTCTTTTTCTTTTCTTTTTTGATCTTCATCCACACTTTGATTATTTTCTTCATTTATAACCTTATATCCTGCTTTTTCAATTGCATTTGTAATTTGAGAAAATCTCACTTTACTTGGATCATATGTAATTATTGCCTTTTCTGTCGCTATATTTACACTAGACTCTTCAACGCCGTCAATTTTTTTAGTAACTCTTTCAACAGCCTTTGCACAAGCTGCACAACTCATGCCACCTATTTTAAGTTCTACTTTTTTGATATTAGATTCTATAATAGGTTCATATCCAGCCTTTATAATTGCATTTTTAATATCATCAAGGCTTACTTTATTTGCATCATAAGTAATTACTGCTTTTTCTGTCGCTATATTTACATTAGATTCCTTGACTCCATCTAATTTTTTAGTAACTCTTTCGGCAGCTTTTGCACAAGCTGCACAACTCATCCCGCCTATTTTCATTTCGATTTTTTCGATTTTTTCTTTTTCTTTAACTAATTTATAGCCAGCTTTACTAATTGCATTTTCAAGCATTTCGTAATTGACCTTATCATCTTCATACTCTACATTTAACTTTTCTGTCGCTATATTTACATTTTGACTTATTACACCCTCTAGCTTTCTTATAGCTCTCTCAGCAGCTTTTGCACAAGCTGCACATGTCATGCCTTCTACTTTGTATGTCTCCTTTACTATGTTGCTCATCAGACATCCTCCTTATCTTTATTGTGTATAAACTTTGCGTTTTTTAAACATCCTTTTTGTATTTTATTAATATATGCTTTGTTGATCTTAGAAGATTTTAAAATACCCCCTATAGGTATAGTAAAACATCTTGATAGAAATTTCAATATCAGTTTGATATTTTTGAATTTTATTTAAAAGGCTCTGTTAATTTATTTGGATATTAATTTATAATATTTAACATAAAAAAATCACCCTTCTTCATTACCTAAATTGAAGTTAAGTGACTTTTTATTATTACTAACTAAAAAAATAAACCGATTTGTACTTATACATCATTTTATTCATATCTATTTGGAACTAGTGGATAATGATATATCTCAATATCTCTAGTAATAAATCCTCTTCTTATAGCTCCTTTTAAAGTTTCAAACATATTTATTCTTCCAACAGCATTATCTGTATGAATATAAATTTTTTCTATATCACAATTATTTTCACATATATATTTTACTAAATCATATCCTGTTTTTAATAAATTACCATTAGAATCTTCTCCTAAATCATGGTCTAATGATAATATACCGACTTTATTATTTTGTAAAAGTATAACAGCATCTTCGTAAGTTCTAGCTACAATAAACCCATTCGGACATAGCCTTAAATCATCTAAGTATATATTTATTCTTTCATCCATATAAATCTCTCCTATATTAATTATATATATCTATTTATTATAGTTGAATAATTTTCAGTTGTAACTAAGTTTAAAAATAACAGATAAAAGTTTGTTTTATAACATAAAATAAAAAATCGCTAAACTAATATCTATTACTATTTAAATTCTATATTTAATCAAAACTGACTTTAAGTCTCTAATGCCTTGATTTTAGAAAATCTTTGGTATATACTACATATAATTTTAAAAATTGGAGATGATATTTTGAGATATGTTATAGTAAGTGTTGTTAAAGGTCGTGCTGGTAATTTTAACAACAATTTAAGAAAAGAAGTCTTTGAAAAGCTTGGTGCAAAGTCATCTAAGCTTCCTGCTCATTTCACAATAAAAGCTCCCTTTGAAGCAGAAGATATTTCAGATTTAGAAAATTTACTAGATGATTTTTCATCTAAAAATAAAAGTGAAAAATACAAAATAAAAGGCTATGATCACTTTGACGATAGAGTAATCTATATGCCTGTTAAAATGAGTCCTGAGGGCAAAGTTTTACATGATAATTTAATAGACGAATTAAATAAACTTCCTTATATAAAGTTTAAAAATCATGATGGAAAAAACAAAATATTTCATGTGACGATTTCATCTAAAAAAATACAAAAAATATTTAATGACCTTTGGGATTATATTAAATTAATCTCATGTGATTTTGATTGTGAATTTGACAATATTAGTGTATTTAAGTGGGAAAATAATACTTGGATTTTACACAAAGAATATTTATTAAAAAAATAAATTTCATTTTAAATTATTATGCCTATATATAGATTAATATTTTCATATCGTAAATTTATATATTTTTTATAAATCACAACTTTATTTTAATATATTAAAAAAACTATATACCTTGTATACTATATTTCATTATGATATAATAACTTAGTTATAAATGAGAGATTAGTTTTATAAAGTAAACATTAATTATAAATACAAAGAAAGGAATTTTTTCAAATGTCAGTTAAACATAAAATAATAAATATTGCAGTAATTGCCCATGTTGATGCCGGAAAATCAACTCTAGTTGATGCTTTTTTATCTCAAAGTGGTGTATTTAGAGAAAATGAAGTAGTAAAAGAATGTGTAATGGATAGTAATGACCTTGAAGCAGAAAGAGGTATAACAATATACTCTAAAAACTGTTCTATAAACTACAAAGATTACAAAATAAATATAGTAGATACTCCTGGACATAGTGACTTCTCATCAGAAGTAGAGCGTGTTATTAAAACTGTTGATACAGTTATATTACTTGTAGATGCTTCAGAAGGACCTATGCCTCAAACAAGATTCGTTTTACAAAAATCATTAGAATTAGGTTTAAGACCAATATTATTTATAAATAAAATAGACAAAAAAGACCAAAGAGCGGAAGAAGTTGTAGATGAAGTATTTGATTTATTCGTAGACTTAAATGCAACAGATGAACAATGTGATTTCCCAATAATCTACGGTGTAGCTAAACAAGGTATAGCTAAACTTGAAATGGATGATGATAGTGAAGATTTATCTCCTCTATTTGAAACTATAATAAATCATGTTGATGCTTACCCTGACTATGACGATAAACACCTTCAACTTCAAATATCAGCTTTAGCTTACGATGATTATGTAGGTAGACTTGGTATAGGTAGAGTTTACAAAGGTACAGTTAGAAATGGTGAACAAATTTCTGTATGTAAAGCAGGTTCTGTTGTTACTAGAGGAAAAATATCTAAATTATCAATATACGAAGGTTTAAAACAAGTAGAAGTAGATGAAGCTGGAAGTGGTGAAATAGTAGTTATAGCAGGTATACCTGATATATCTATAGGTGAAACTATATGTGAAGTTGGAAATCACCTTCCAATGGAAATGATACACATAGAAGAACCTACTCTATCAATGAACTTCTTAGTTAATGATTCTCCATTTGCAGGTAAGAGCGGTAAATTTGTAACTACAAGACACTTAAAAGACAGACTAGAAAAAGAACTTGAAGTCAATGTTGGACTTAAAGTTGAACCACTTGATACTACTGACGGATACAGAGTAAGTGGACGTGGAGAACTTCACTTATCAATACTTCTTGAAAATATGAGACGTGAAGGATATGAAATTGGTGTATCTAAACCAGAAGTTTTAATGCACAAAACTGAAGATGGTAGAGTTCAAGAACCAATAGAAAAAGTTATAATAAACTGCCCTGAAGTTTACTCAGGTACTGTAATAAATAAAATGAACCTAAGAAAAGGTATGATGGAAGCAATGTCTATAGAAGGAGATTATGTAAAAATCGAATTTGCAGCTCCAACTCGTGGACTTTTAGGATATAGATCTGAATTTATAAATGATACTCGTGGTGAAGGAAATATGGTAAGATCTTTTGCTAGATACGAAGATCACAAAGGTGAAATACCTACAAGAAGTAATGGTGTTTTAATAGCTCAAGGACCTGGTACTACTATGGCTTATGGTCTTAATGCTTTAAGTGAAAGAGCTCAAATGTTTGTAGACCCAGGTGTTGAAGTTTACGAAGGTATGATAATCGGAATGAACTCAAGAAGTGATGATATGATAGTAAACCCATGCAAAAACAAAAAACTTACAAATGTTCGTGCTTCTGGTACTGATGATGCTATAAAATTAAATCCTGCTAAAATATTTACTTTAGAAGAAGCTTTAGAATTTATAGATGATGACGAATTAGTTGAAGTTACTCCAGATGACATAAGACTTAGAAAAAAATATCTAGATGCTCACGAAAGATTACAATACAACAAACAAAGACAAAGAGAATCAATGAAATAGATAAAATAAATTTAAAAGACCACTAGCAATAAAAATTTATAGCTAGTGGTCTTTATTATATTATAACTTTAATTTATTTTAATATGCTGAAGCATCTAATGATGGTGCAAATATTGATTCAACTTGTTTATCTGTTAATTCAACATCAAATACTTCTTTATAGTATTTTTTAACTTCTTCAGTTATGTTTATATCTTTAAATAAATCTGGATATGTATTTTTTGCCATCCATAATAAAGTCATTGGTGTATCTACACATGGAGTATAACTTCTATACATACCTAAAGGCATTTTATAAAGTTCCTTATCTTGAACTGCTTTTATTTTACTCCAATCATAACTTCCTATAGTATTATTATATAAATCTTCTGGTTGAGCTTTAGTAAAGTTTGTTATAAATATTTTTTCTGGATTATATTTATAAATTTGTTCCATATTAATTTCTACTTCATTATCTTTTTCTATATCATCAGATACATTGTTAGCACCTATAGCTTTTGCCCACCAACTACCAAAGAATGAATTTCCTGATGTTGATAATGTAGTTTCATCACATTTAAATAGGAAAAATACATTAGCTATTTCATCTTCTGGTATATCTTTTACTCTATCTTGAATCATTTTATAAATATCATTACTATATTTTGCTACTACATCTGACTTAGCATCTTCTGGGAACATTTGACTTAATAAATCAATCCATTGATTTAATGTTTCTATACAATCATATTCCCATCTATTAACTGATACACCTACAGCTTTAAATCCAGCATCAGTTAATTTTTTACCCATTTTTTGATCTGCTGTATTATAAAATACTACATCTGGATTAAGTTTTAATAATTCTTCTGTATTTAATTCACTACCCTTTATATATCCTGTTTCTGCTTCTAATATTTCTGGATATAATTCTCCTAAAAGACCATTTTCTGCAGCAGTCATACATTCTGGTGGCATACCTACTATTTTATCACCTGAATTGAAAAATACTGCTAAAACTGATGGAAGTGGCCATACACCGCATACCGCTATACGTTCTATATCAGATGGAAGTTCAACTTTATTACCACCATTATCTGTTACAGTAATTGTATCCCCACTTGCACTTGAACTTGAACTGCTAGATGATGAACACCCTGCAAAAATAGGTATCATAGTTACCACCAAAAGAGTACATATTAGTTTTTTAAACTTTTTCATTTTAAATCCCCCATTTAATTATATTTTTAACATATAAAAATTTTACTTTTTATAAATACACATAATTTATAATTACTAAATTTTATATGTTTTAATCTAATTTTAATTTTTTAATTATAAATATTTATTAATTATATTAGGTATTTGATTTCTATAAATCCTTCCTGAGAAAGCTTCATGAGGAAGTGATATAAATTTACAGTCTTCTTTACAAATAGGTTTATAAAGTGGATCTGCTATTACACATTTTGCATTTTCTAAATAAGGTATTATATCATCTTCATCCATAGCTATATAATCTCCTTTTAAAAGAAATTCTTTATCTGTTTCTAAAGAAGATAAAACTCTAACTGTTTTTCCTTTTTCTTTTGTTATTGCATATGCTAAAGACTCAGACATAATACTCTCACCTATAATAGTTATATCTGGATTTTCGCTTATTTCTCTATCTAAATAAGATACTTTATTTTTTCCAGTTTCTATAGCTTTATTTAAATCTTCTAATACTTTCTGAGCAAATAATTTTCCAAATGGAGTCCCTACAACATATGGAATATTAAATTTATCATATAAATATTTTGCCGCTCCCATTCCAGAGTAAGATACTACTAAATTTACATCTGCTGAAGAAGAATTTTTTATATCTTCTAGAGAACTTCCCATTGCCCATGTACTGATAACTTCAAATCCATCACTTTCTAAAAATTCTTTCATAGATTCAACACTTTGATTTATAGAAAAATCTAAAGGTGTAGCTCCTATTATATTTACTTTCTTACCTTTTACTGTACCCTCTTCTAGTTCTTTTTCATATACAAATCTTTTTGCTAAAGCTTCAAATGCTTTATAAGCTCCATCAACATAAGAATTCATTCCAGTTGTATCAAAACCAAATGTAAAAATACCCGTTTCCTTTTCTATTATAGAAGCAATAGCTTTAAAATCAGTTCCTATCATAAGAGGTATAGGTGTTCCTGCTATAGCTATAAACTTAGGTGAAAGTTCTTTAGCCGTATAAATTATATCATTTATCAATTTAGTATCATCACCCATTATTGCTTCCATTTCAGTTATTGCTGAAATATAAACCATACTATCAAAATCATATGATCTAGGTTCATCATGTGTATGATATGTTGAATTACATCCAGAAGCATCATGCATTATTACAAGTCCACCTAATTCATATAAGGCTGAACATACTCCAAATGTATCTGCTGAATAAATAGATATTCTACTTGCAATTTGTCTCATAATTTTCACACCCCAATGCTTTAAATTGTATTAACTTTTTAGCGTCCTTTTCATTTAAGAATGCATCCATCATAAGATCTGCTAATTTACAAATAGCATTAAAGCCATACATTCCTCCGCCTTCTACTATATTTACAAAATTATTTGAACCTGTAAAATAAGCTGCTTTTTGTCCTAAAGCTAATATTTTTTCATCGTATTTTCTCTCAAGAAAACGCATTTTTACATGTACTGTAGCATAAACTTTTATGTTTGGATAATTCTTTTGAATCCATTTAAAGTCTTCCTCTTCTTCACCATTAAAACTATCTACATAAATAGAAACTATATTAAATCCATGTTCTAAAAGTAAACGAGCAAAACTTAAAGGTTTTAAAGTAAATGTATAATCTATAGAAATAGGTGTATCTCCTATAACCTTTTTAGCTTCTATTAATGAGTTTTTAGCCAATTTTTTATTTTCTTCCCAATTTACTTTTTCTATACCTAAATTTTCACATAAAAGATTTAAATTTTTTTCTATTTCATCAAATCCATAAGATAGTGGTAAATATAAATTCTTTTGTCCTAATTTTTCTTCTAAATATCTACCGGCCTCTTTGACTACTGGATTATACGAAATATTTATAGAACTTTTAGCCATTTCCTTATACTCTGCATAAGTCTTAGTATAAGTTATATCTTTTAATTCATATCCATTTTCCCTTATAAGTTTTACTAATTCACTATTTTCATCTGTAGGAAAATTATTTCCAATTATATTTATACTTTTCGGATTTAAATTTTCTTTATCTAATAGACTGTATAATTGTCTTCTCATTATTTGATCTGGAGTAAGACCACTTTTTCTCATAATAGGGTTCATATAGCAGTCAGTAAATTCTACATGAGGGTATTTTTCTCTAAGTCTTTTATATACTAAATTTAAATCACATCCTACAAAGTGATGAATACAACTTGTATAAACAAGAACAGCCTTTGGAGTATAAGGTAATTTACTTAAAATATCGCCAACACCATCTATTATTAATTGTTCAGTATCTCCTTCTAAAATATTATTTTCTCTAACTATAATATTAGAAAATCTATCTATCGCATTCATCTCAGCAGCTGTTAAAACAACACCTCTAAGACAACTTTGTGCGCATACAAATATTTGATGTATTTCAGGAATTAACATACCTACATGAACTATATTCCACATTCCCCTTGCAGAACATGAATACTCCAGTCCAGAATCAAATGGAGCTGGAAATTTGGCATCCTTTATAAAAAAGCAGGTATCTTTTTCTTCTTTTCTCAAAACAGGTTTTAACATTAAGCTTCCTCCTTTTCACATGCTTTTAATATGCTTTCAGCCAGTTTTTCATATTCACAAGCCATATCACTTTCTGGAAAAGCCTCCATTACTGTCTTTTGCATTTCTTCTGCTTGAATTACTAGCTCATCCCTGTTTAAAGTTCCAACTAATTTAGATTCTATATTTTTTACAAATTCATTTACTTTTTCTTCTTCATTTTTTACATTTCTTTTATTTAAAATAATTCCACCTAGACTTGCATAATTTCTATCTTTGAAATTGTCTATTGCCATAGCTATATTTGTAGCTGCATGTATTGCCATAAATTCACCAGATGTTATTATAAATATTTTATCTGCATATCCACTTCTCATAGGCATTGAAAAGCCTCCACATACTACATCACCTAGTACATCATAGAAAACTACATCTGGTTTATAAGTTTCATAAGCACCTTTTTCTTCTAATTTTTCAAGGGCTGCTATTATGCCTCTTCCTGCGCATCCCATACCAGGAGTTGGACCTCCAGCTTCCACACAAAGTATTCCATTGTAGCCTTCAACTACCATATCTTCTAAAGTAAAATCATTTTTTCTCTCACGTACTAAATCAAGTACAGTATTTACTTTAACACCAGCATGTAAATTAGTTGTAGAATCAGCCTTTGGGTCACATCCTATTTGCATAACTTTTAGACCTTTTTTAGATAATGCTACTGATAAATTAGAAATTGTTGTTGATTTTCCTATTCCACCTTTACCATAAACTGCTATTTTTATCATGATTAAATCCCCCTTTTTGTATAAATCCTATCCTCTATAATCGCCTCTATCTATAACTATTTCATATCCTATTTCACTCATATGATCTTGTAAAGCCTTTAAATTTTCTCCTGCATCTTCTCCATTTATGGCCTTATTATCGTATAGTAGATAATTTTTTCTAACAGCAATAGGAGATAAATTAGGCATTATTACATTTGCACCACATAAAACTCCAAGTTTTCTTCCATCTCCTCTAACTGTACCTAATGCAGTAGTAGCTGGAAGTAATACATTTGGAAGCATTATTCTACATAAACTAAGTAAAAATAAAGTCATATCTACACTTCCAGATTCACAGTCTCTAAATGGTGTATCTTTATGTGATATAAAAGGACCAATTCCTATCATTTCTGGCTTAAATTCACTCATAAACATCATATCTTCACAAAGGTCAGTAATCTTTTGGTGAGGTGTTCCAACCATACAACCGCATCCTGTTTGATATCCTATTTCCTTTAAATTTTTTAGACAATTTATTCTATTTTTTAAGGACATTTTCTTAGGATGAAGCTTTCCGTAATGTTCTTCATTTGCTGTTTCATGTCTAAGTAGATATCTTGTAGCTCCAGCCTTGAAAAATCTTTCATAAGACTCTCTTTCCTTTTCTCCTATTGAAAGAGTTATTGCACAATCTGGAAATCTAGAATGAATCTCAGATACAATATCAACTATCATATCATCTGTGTAGTGATTGTCTTCTCCTCCTTGAAGAACAAAAGTCCTATATCCATGCTTATATCCTTCTTCGCAGCATATAAGTATATCTTCCTTAGATAATCTATATCTAACTGCATTTTTATTTGAACATCTTATTCCACAATAATAACAATCATTTTTACAATAATTAGTAAATTCAACTATTCCACGAAAAAATACCTTATTGCCAAATTTATTTACAGCTATTTCTCTTGCAACATTAGAAGCATAAGCTGCATCTTCTTTTGTGAAAGTTTCTAATAATTGTTGCCACTCTAAAAAGCTTAAACTTTTTTCAATTTTTAATTTGTCTATTAAACTTGTATTATTCATATTCTCACCTCTTTTTTTATTTCTTAGATTCTTCTTGTGAATAAATAGCTTTAACACTTACTCCAGATAAGCATCCAAGTTTTGACACTAAAGACTGAATAATATATTCTGGTGCATCTAAAGTTATATTTATAATTGATATTTTCTTTTCATCATAAGGCATACCCATACGAGATATTATATATTGTTTATTTTCACCTATTAATTTGTTTATCCTATCTGATATATTTGAGTCTTTACAAATTATAGATACCACAGCTACTTTTTTTTCATTAGATAATAATTTTTTATCTAATAAATTATCTATATTTTTATTTGTAATTTCTAAAGGTATAACATCTTGAAGTACATTACTTGGAGTTTCTATTTCCCCTATAATAGCTTTTACACCAAATGCTTTTTCTATATTTTCTTCTGTTATAACTTCTCTAGTCTCTCCAAACAAGTATTCTCCACTTTTGCTAAGTAAAAATGCCTTATTTGCCCTTTGCAGTGCATGCGTTGGGTAATGTGTATTGAAAATGCAGCTTATTCCATTACTAGATAGTTTTGTCATTGTATCTAAAATAAGTAATTGATTTTTAAAATCTAAATTTGACTCAGGTTCATCTAGTATAAGTATTTTTGGTTCTGATACTAATGCTCTTGCAATTAATACCATTTGAAGCTCTCCCCCACTTATTTCAGAGCATCTTTTCTTTGCAAATCTTGTAAGATTCATCTCTTCCATTACTTTATGTACAATTTCAATATCTTCTTCTTTTGGCATAGAAAACATTCCAAAGTGACTACTTCTACCTAATAAAACCATTTCCTCTACAGTATAAGCTGCAACTGTAGATTTAGCTTGAGGAACATAAGCTATATTTTTCCATAATTTTTTATGAGAAATTGTTCTAATGTCCTCTCCATCAAGTAAACTTTTTCCACTATTCCACTTTAAAAATCCCATTATACATCTAAGTAATGTAGTTTTTCCTGCTCCATTTGGACCTAATATTGCTACTAAATCTCCTGGTTCTACTGAAAAACTAATATCTTTAAGTAAAGTTTTAT
Organism: uncultured Clostridium sp.; assembly: GCA_964449895.1. GTDB lineage: Bacteria > Bacillota > Clostridia > Peptostreptococcales > Peptostreptococcaceae > Intestinibacter. The sequence continues at coordinate 30,150 of CAYVBY010000005.1, read as the reverse complement.
CCTTTGTATTTTTATATGAAAAACATCCATTTTCAACTGAAAGTATCATAGTTGCCAACCTCCGCTTCTTCTCATAAGTGTTATGAAAAATGGTGCTCCTATTATTGCTGTAAGTATTGAAATTGGAATTTCAGTTGCTACTAAACTTCTCGCAATAGTATCTACTATGACCATAAAAATTGCTCCAATACTAATTGATGCAGGAACTAATGCAATGTGATTATTTCCAAATTTCATTCTACACATGTGAGGAATAATAAGACCTACCCATCCTACTTGTCCACACATAGATACACAAGATCCTGTAATCATTGTGGCTGCAATTATTGTTATAGTTCTAATAAGATTTATATTTGTACCAGATGATTTTGCTTCGTCATCAGATAGCATTAATATATTAAGTCTCCATCTTAGTAAATAAAGAGCAATCATTCCTACAAGTATAAATGGAGCTCCTAAAAATAAAGTCTCATAACTTGCTGTACTTAAACTTCCCATAAGCCAATATGTAATTGCTGGAAGTTGTGTTTCTGTATCTGCTACAAATTTTACAAATGATACTAATGCTGAAAATAAAGATCCTATCATTATACCTGCAAGTACAATTGTATTCATAGTATTTCCCTTACCTGTTCCAGAAATATAAGTAAGAAAAACTGCAAGCATTCCTAAAGTAAGTGCACAAAACTGTATTCCTATTAGGCTAAATCCCAAAAGAATGCCTAATGCTGCACCAAAGCTTGCTCCAGAAGCAACTCCAAGTGTATCTGGCGTTGCAAGAGGATTTGAAAATAAACTTTGAAAAGCACATCCTGCAACCGAAAGTCCTGCCCCTACAAGAAGTGCAAGCAATATTCTTGGAAATCTTATTGTCCAAAGTACAATTTCTGTTTGTGAATTGACCTCATAACCATATCCAAATTTTTCAAAAGTAGATTTCAATACTTCTATTGGTGATATATTCATTCTACCAATACCCATAGATATAATTACTACTACAACTGGAAGTATTAATAGCAATATTTTTTGAACTAATGATAAACTTCCAACTACTTTAATTTTTTTCATATAAGTCCTCCTGTAGTTTAAAAATATTTATTCTGAAAATAAATATTTTTTAAAAATTATATTTATTCTGAATTCATTAAAAATATAAACTCCTATAAAATGAAATTTTTATTGTATTTCTTCACAATTTTAAATGAATATAATTTCCTATATGTTATAAAAAAAGCTATGCCAAAAATGGCATAGCTTTTTATCCCTACATAATATACTTCCACCTTAATACAAATTTTGATGTTAGAAATAAAATAAATACCATAATCAAACTTTATTATCAGATATACTTTTAACTTAGAATAATTATTAAATATTTTATAAATGTTTAATATTAAATTTTAATAACTTCATATAAAATTTTATTTATATGAGAAGTATAGCAGATTATTTTTTAAATGTAAACTTTTTCCAAAACTACTATTGATATATATTTTCAAAAAAACAAAAGCGCTGTACAAATTTATACTGTACAACACTTTTTATATTTTCATTATATTAAAACTACTTATTTTCCAAATTTACTTCATCTAATAAATTATTTTCTGATAAATAAGATACAAACGAAAGTCCCAACATCACTACTACTAATAAAGCTGTTATTAAAATTATTGCCATTTTAAAGCCTCCTTTTTCTGATATATACATATAAAAGTCTATATTTATAAGACTTTTTAATATTTTAGAGATCATATTTAATATGTATATAATTTCTTATATTGTAAAAAAATATTTTTAACTGTGTATGAATAAATTTTTTAAAAAATATTATTTTTATCAAAATTTATTATACAATTGTTAATTCATCTTTACTCATATTATAGTCCTTTTTTTATTTTGCACAAGTAATATTTTGTTAAGTTTTTCCAAAGATTTCTTACAAATCTTAAGAAAATATGATTTTTTAATTTTTCTTCTAATAATATTTAAAATAAAGTTTAAAACCCTTATATTTATCTATATCTTTAAATAAATGTCCGTTGCTATATGTTATAAAAAAAATGAAATTTAAAAATAATTTATTTTTTTGTTGACTTTATAAATATAATCACTTAGAATTTATATACAAACAAACATATTTTGAAATCAAACAAAAGCGATGATTAGACGAGTAAATTTAGTTCGGTTAATAGAGATGGAAATTCATAGGCTGAAAGATTTCCTTAACTTGAGAAATTGAAAACTACCTAGGAGCTTCATTCCGAAGTTATCTTTAATTAGATTTTAGTAAGAATTGACGTGTAGCTTACGTTACAAGTTCAAGTGGATTATATTATAATCAATTTGGGTGGAACCGCGGGAATATTGTACTCTCGTCCCTTTTTAGGGACGGGAGTTTTTTAATTATTTGAATAAATAGGAGGTATTAAAAATGTATTTTTTTAGCACGAGAGGATATAATGAGAAAATAACAGCTTCACAAGCAATAATAAAAGGTCTATCAAATGATAAAGGACTTTATATGCCTTCTACCTTTAAAGACTTAAGTTCAGAACTTAAAAATTTAATTGACTTAGATTATAAAGAACTTGCCTATATAATTTTGAAAGATTTTTTGTCAGATTATTCTGAAAAAGAATTAAAATATTGCATAGAAAGTGCCTATGACGAAAAATTTGATACAAAAGAAATAGCACCTGTAAATAAGGTAGGAGAAAATTATGTACTTGAACTTTATCATGGACCAACATGTGCTTTTAAAGATATGGCACTTACTATTATGCCTTATTTATTAAAAACTGCCATAGAAAAAAACAATCTACAAGAAGAAGTTGTAATCCTTACTGCTACTTCTGGAGATACTGGAAAAGCAGCTCTTGAAGGTTTTAGCGATGTAGATAAAATAAAAATAGTAGTTTTCTTCCCAGAAAATGGAGTGAGTCCTATTCAAAAGCTTCAAATGAAAACTACTAAAGGTTTAAATACTTGTGTAGTTGGTATAAATGGTAATTTTGACGATGCTCAAACAGGAGTAAAAAACATATTTGCAGATAATGAATTCAATCAAGAATTAAAGAAAAAAGGATATATTTTATCATCTGCAAATTCAATAAATATAGGTAGACTTCTACCTCAAGTAGTTTATTACTTCTTTGCTTATTTACAATTAGTAAAAAACAAAGAAATAAATCTAAATGATAAAATAAACTTTGTAGTTCCAACTGGTAATTTTGGGAATATATTAGCAGGATATATAGCTAAAAATATGGGACTACCTGTAAATAAATTTATATGTGCTTCAAATGACAATAATGTACTTTACGACTTTTTCAAAACTGGAATATATAACAAAAACAGAGCACTTAAATTAACTACTTCTCCATCTATGGATATACTTATATCTAGTAACTTAGAAAGACTTTTATTTGAAATATCAAATAGAGATTCTAAAAAAGTATCTGCTTTAATAAATGATTTAAATACTAAAGGAGTCTACGAAATAGATGAAGATATGAAAAAGAATTTAGTATCTTTCTATGGATCATATGCAACTGAAACTGAAGTAAAAGAAACGATAAATGAAGTATTTAAGAAATTTGATTACTTACTAGATACTCACACAGCTGTTGCATATAATTGCCATCAAAAATATATAAAAGATACTAATGATAACACTAAAACTGTAATAGTAAGTACTGCTAGTCCTTATAAGTTTAGCAAAGATGTTTTAAGTTCAATTTCAAATGTAGACTCAAATTTAGATGACTTTGAAATAATAGATGAATTATCAAAAACAACAAAGACAGAAATACCTAAATCAATAAAAGAATTAAAAAATTTAGAAATCAAACACAATATAGTATGTGAAAAAAATGAACTAAAATTAGAAATAGAAAAATATTTGAGAAATTAGGTGATTAGATATGTTAGAAATTTATGTTCCAGCTACAACTGCAAATATAGGTCCAGGATATGATTGCCTTGGATTATCATTGAATTTATTTAATAAATTTTCTTTTGAAGAAATAGAAAAAGGTATAGAATTTGAAGGTTGTGATAAAGAATACGCCAATGAAGATAATTTAGTTTATAAAACAATGTTATTTTTCTACGATAAAATTAAACCTAAAAAACAACTTAAAGGTATAAAAATATATTTTGAAAACAATATACCAATATGTAGAGGTCTTGGCAGTAGTTCAGGATGTATAGTTGCAGGTCTTATGGCTGCAAATATACTTAGCGAATCTAATCTTTCAAAAGATGAAATTTTAAAACTTGCAATAGAAATTGAAGGACATCCTGATAATGTTGCTCCAGCAATATATGGAAATATGATAATAGCATTTATGGAAGATGGAAACCTATATCATCAAATAATTGAGGTTCCAGAGGAAATAAGATTCTTGGCTATGATTCCTAACTTTAAATTATCTACAGAAAAAGCTAGATCTGTACTTCCAAAAGAAATATCACACAAAGATGGAGTTTTCAATGTATCAAGATGTTCACTTTTAATAGCTGCTATCGTAAATAAAAATTTAGATTTAATCAAAGTAGCATGTCAAGATAAATTCCATCAAAACTATAGAAGTTCTTTAATAAATAATTACGATGACATAGTAAATTATGCTAATAATCAAGATTCTTTAGGAACTTTTTTAAGTGGTGCAGGTCCTACTATTATGACTTTAGCAAAAGATTCTGATAAAGAAATCTTTGATAATATGAAATCTTACTTATCTACTTTAGATGATAAATGGGAAATTCTAGATTTACGATGTGACGTTAATGGTGCTTATTACAAAATAGTATAAAATTATAAATATAAATTAAAAGTCTTCCAATATACGGTAGACTTTTAATTTGTATTTCTTTATAATATATATACTTTATATTTGGAGGAATAAATTATGCAAAATATTAACACAGACAAAATTGAAACCAACTTTTTTCAAAAGAATATAAATATAATTTTATGCTCAGTTTTATGTACAGCCTTATGGGGAAGTGCATTTCCATGCATAAAACTAGGATATAATCTATTTAAAATCGAAACAGATGACTTATTTTCGAAAATACTATTTGCAGGAGGTAGATTTTTTTTAGCAGGAATAGTAGTTTTAATTATAACAGCTTTTATTTTAAAGAAATTTCCAACTATAAAAAAAGAATCTATAAAAAAAATAACTTTACTTGGCTTTGTTGAAACTACTCTTGAATACTTATTTTTTTATATAGGTCTTTCTTATGCCTCTAGTTTTAAAGGAGCAATACTAAATCCCACTTCAACTTTTATGATGGTTATATTAGCTCACTTTATATACAAAGATGACAAATTAAACTTTAGAAAAAGCCTTGGATGTATAGTAGGATTTTTAGGAATTATAATTGTAAATTTAGGTCAAGCAGGTGACGCAAGTAGCCAAATAAGTTTTTTAGGAGAAGGATGCTTGATAATATCAGCTTTTGCATTTGCCCTTGGAACAATAATAAGTAAAGAAATAACTAAAATAGAAACAAATCCTATGACAGTTACTGGATATCAACTTTCAATTGGAGGATTTATACTTATAATAATAGGACTTATAGGCGGTGGAAAACTTACGGCAACTTCTATAGAAGCAATTTTATTATTTATATACTTAATCTTATTATCTTCTGTAGCATTTACTATATGGACTACTTTATTCAAATATAATTCTGTAGGAAAGGTTTCTATTTTTAACTTTCTAACACCTATATTTGGAACAATTTTATCTGCTATTATATTATTAGAAGATGTATTTACTGTAAAAAACTTCATTTCACTTATTTTAGTATGTCTAGGAATTTATATTGTAAATAAAACGCCTGATAAAAAAAATTATTAAATTGATAAAAATATTAACAAATAAGAAATATTTACTTGATATTTAGCTTAAAAAAAGGTATCCTATTTTAAGGTAAAAAAATTGTAGGAGAGTGATGAAAATGGACGCTAGTCCCTTATGTACCTATTATTTACTAGGTATATCACTTAACTATCTATAAAAAGACTTCTTCTTTTGTTATAAAATTTAGTCATTTATAGATTTTTAAGTGTACTAAATATATAACTGAATAAGGAAGTGTTACTGTGATAAGATATTACAAAACTATTGAAGATAAATTAGAAAAGATAAGTAACTATGAAGATGGATGTTGGGTAAATTTAATTGAGCCCAAAAATGAAGAAATAGGAATTATAGCTAATCTTTTAAATATTGATATAGATAGTATTAATGCTGCACTAGATGAAGAAGAACGATCTAGAATAGATGTAGAAGATAATCATGTACTTATACTTATAGATACACCTATAGACGAAAGTGATGCATCTTCTACACATTACTCAACAATTCCTCTTGGAATTATTCTAACAAATGAGTGTATATTAACTGTATGTACAGCTCAAAGTAAACTTCTAAATGACTTTATAGTAGGTCATGTTAAAGAATTTTTTACTTTTAAGAAAACTCGTTTTATTCTTCAAATTTTATACAAAAATGCAAGTTACTATTTATTTTATCTTAGAAGAATAAACAAAATGACTATACAAATAGAACGAGAAATACATAATTCTATGAGAAATAAAGAACTTTTACAACTTCTAGAATTAGAAAAATCTCTGATTTATTTTTCAACATCTTTAAAAGCTCTTGAACTAGTTCTTCAAAAATTACTTAGAACATCTGCTATAAAAAAATATCCTGAAGATGAGGATTTACTTGAAGATGTTATTATTGAAAACAAACAGGCTCTTGAAATGGCTACTATATATGGAGATATTTTAAGTAGAATCATGGATGCATTTAGCGCTATTATAAACAACAACCAAAATAATGTTATGCAATTTTTAACAGTTGTTACTTTTATTTTCTCCATTCCAACTATAGTATCTGGTTTCTTTGGAATGAATGTTATAAATATTCCATTTGGAAATAGTCCTAATGGATTTTGGATTATACTTTTAATTACATCATCAATTTGTTTAATTTTAACTATGTTATTATCAAAAAATAAATTATTATAAAAACTATAAAAGGAGCAATATATTGCTCCTTTTATAGTTTTTAGCTTTCAATTAACATCTTTTGAATTCTTTTTTCATACATATCATTTAATTTTTCGTTTATAGTCAATATGTAATTTGGAACATATTCTTCTTCATCATTTATTTCTTTTATTTCTTCAAAATCAGGTATTAAAACTTTATTTAATTTTAAATTAGGTTCACAAATATTATCAAATGTTTCTTTACTATCAAATAAATTCTCATCAGCTAATTTTTTGTACATATTTTTTGCTTTTCTTAAATAAATACCAGCTAACATATATTCACAATATTTATTTCCAAGTTCTGTTCCTTGTATAAAATATTTTTTAGCTATATCGTAATCATCCATCTTTAAATTTATTTGGCCTAAACTAAATATAGATTCAACTAAACCTTGATTTTTAGATTTTTCATACCAGTATTTTGCATTTGTATAATCATTATAATAATTTTCAAATATAACTCCAACCATATGTTGAGCATATGCACTATTTTCATTAGCACAAATATCTAACATTTTCTTACTATTTTCATAATCTTTCTCATTATAATAAATTCTTCCTAGATGTAATTTTGAATTTAAATGATTGTTTGTTGCTGCAATTAAATAATATTTTTTAGCCTCATCTAATTGATTTAAATCTTCATATATAGTACCTAATTTATAGCTAGATTCCATATCTTTATTTAAAGATGCTTTTTTGTACCATAAAATAGCTTCATTTAAATTATTTTGTTCAAAATATATATTAGCTAATTTTTTTTGACAATCTACATCTGAAGAATCTTTCTTATAATAAATTATAGCTTTTTCATAATCTTTAGTTTGATAATATAAATCGCCTAAATTTTCTATAGAAACTTTGCATCCTTCTGATATTGCTTCTTCGTAATATTTTATTGCCTTTTCATAGTTTTTTGCCTCAAAATAAAGTCCCGCAAAATTGTTTTTAGCTTCAACTATAGAATCATTTATAGCTAATTCATAATACATTTTTGCACTTTCAATTTCATTTTGTCTATTATATAGATTTCCAAGTCTAAGTTTAGCAATACTATAATTTTTTTCTATAGCTTTTTCATAATAAGTTATGGCATCTTCAAAAAAGTTTTTTTCATCATATAAAAAAGCCAATCTATATTGTGATTTTACATGATTCTTATCAGCACTTTTTTTGTAGTACTTTTCTGCTTCATCAAATTTTTTGTTAATTTCCATATATAATCCTAGATTATAACATCCCTTTTCATATCCGCTTTTATATAATTGTCTATATAAATTTACAGCTTCTTTTTCCATATTATTTTGCATATACAAAAGAGCTAAGTTAAATCTACATTCATCATTTCCAAGGATATGACCTTTTTTATAAAATTCTATTGCTTCATCTTCCCTATTTAAAATAGTATATAAATTACCTAAATTAAAACAAGCAAATCTAGAATTTCCATTTGCAGCTGTTTTAAACCATTTTTCTGCACTTTTATAATCTCTTAATTTAAAATGTACTATTCCTAAATTATTTTGACATCTTAAATCTCCATTTAAAGCTTGCTTTTCATACCAATAAAGAGCATATTCATAGCTTTCTATATTAAAATACATATTTCCAAGGTCAAAAGCTGCTTCTAATTTTCCATTTTTATATGAAAGAGAAAACCACTTTTCAGCTTCCACATATTGTCTTTTTTCTAAATATATCTCACCCAATCTATACTGAGACTTTACGCTATTTAAATCAGCTGCTATTTTATATTGATCTATAGCTTGATCTTTTTTACCTAATTTTTCAAACATATTTCCTTTGCTATAAGCTATTACTGCTTCTGTAGGCATTTCCTTATTTTTTTTCATAAAAGAAAACTTACTCATTTTCATCTTTCTCCTATTTTTATATTAATTTTCTCAAATATCATATACGATTTTAATCTTTATGTATAACATTATATACTAAAATTATATAAATTTTTCCAAAAGTAGATTTTTTAATAAAAATGTAACTTTTACATTAATAACTGTACAAACGATAATACAAAAGAAGTAACTCTACTACTTCTCCATAACTTTTTATTCCTGTTTCTACTTTATTTGATTTTAAATATATGTCATTTATATTATCAGATACATCATTTATTTTTCCTTGATATTTATCCCAAAAGTTTGAGTATTCTTGTAAATCATATAAAACGTCTTCATCTATATTCTCTGAAAGTTTGACAAACAAATCGTAATTTACCTTTGATAAAGCAGAAGATGTATATCTAAGTGCCATAAAATATCCAGAGTAATTTACATATTCATCCTCATTATTTATACAAGCTATATAAGATAAAAAATTAGCATCACTTTCTTCTGTATATCCCCTTTGATGAGCCATTTCATGTAATATAGTAAATGGCATACTTACAATTGGTTGATTTGTATTTATATTTGCCTCTCCAGTAAATGGTGAATATATACCTGTTATATTTGTATATGAAAGTAATTTTGAATTTAATATAATTTTTGCTTTTGAATAGGTTCCCATATTATTTAAATTTAAAATATCTACATTTTCAAAGCCATCTTCCAAGTTACAAATAATTTGTTTTATATCTTCTATATTTATTTCTTTTTTGCTATAAATACTTTTATCATCTAAATTATCAACTATTTTTTTGCTTTCATTGCATTTTTGAATTAAATATTTATATAAAGTTTCTAAATCTTCTTCTTTAAAATTTAAACTATTTAAATCATCAGAAAAATTACTATTATAATTATTTACAATAGTTTCATATATTGTAAATCTATTATAATTTAATCCCCATAATGCTATAAATAAAAAATAAATTATACTTAAAATTGCCAAGTAATTTAATAAAATACTTTTTAATTTTTTCAAAAATACATTTTTATCTTTAAAAAGTAAATAAATTAAATATATTAATGATATTAAAATAGATGCTACAAATAAATATATAAGTATTTCAAAATAAGAAAAACTAAAGCTCGAACTTAGCTTACTCAAAAATTTAACTGTATAAATATTTATTCCTTTTGAATAATATGTTTCTACTAAATTTGGATACTTAGAACTTATATAATTTAAAATCATTGCAACTAAAAAAAGTATATAGGAAATCTTTCTAAATTTTTTCATATTATACCTCCAGTTATTATTATACCACTTGTAAAAATATTTCCCTATATGTTAAAATTAAACAAAAAGACGGTAGGTGTATTATGGACAATATAAAAATTAAATTAACAAAAGAAAAATACAATTTTAGATTTAAACAATATGAGGGATTATTCTTTCATGGCGAAATTAAAGAAAACAATATAGTAAAATACAAAATAACTAAAGACGAAAAAGGATTAGAACTTAGAGAATTTGGAAATACTCATATAAAAGATAATATGGTTTTTATACCACAAATAGATGCTTATATTGATTTAAAAACAAAATAGAGGGAAAACCCTCTATTTTGTTTTATAAAATTTCTATTACTAAATGATTTTCAAATTCCAAAGTTTTACCTGTTTTATATTCAAGTGGAGTTTTAAAAATAGGTCCATCTACTACAATAGTATGATATTCTCCATTTTCCCCACAAATATCTATATTACTTTTTTCCATAACCTTTATTACATCTAAATCTATGATTTTTCCTAACAAATCCTTTGGAAGTAGATTTTTATTTAAATTCTTTATAATACATTTATATCCAAGATCTATTATTTCATAAACATTTTCTTTTCTTCCTTTTTGCCATAGAGGAAATTCAGCTAAAATACCAACATTTTTACATCTCTCTTCTGACCATTTTCTATTTTCATCTATATCTAAATCTCCAAAACAAGCAATTTCCGCTCCCATAGAAATTGCCTTTTTTAAGCCTTCTTCCATAGCTAAATGATAATTTTCGCCTTTACTCTTACATAAAATCAAAGGTATAGATAATGCTTTTGAGTATCTTTTTAAAAGATTTTCATCTACTCCATGAAAAAAAGATCTATCCCCATCTTCATTTACCATTACAATAAGGCCAACTGGCGTATGTCCTTTTGATATCATTTTATGTAATGCTAAAGTACTATCTTTTCCACAACTATATGACATAACAAATTTCATATAAATAATCCCCCAAATCTACAGTTTTTAATTTCCTTATAAAATCTATTTGTATCAAAAAAGTTTATCTAAAACTACAGGTAAATTGTAATATATTTTTAATTTTTTTTACAAAACTTAGCAACTAACTCTCTACTACTTCCATAATTATCAATCCAAATAACCTCATCTGATACCTTCTTATCATCTTCATACCATCCTTCAAATTCATATCCTTCGATTGGATAAGCATAATAACTTTGTTGCCACTCACCAGTTTCCTTCCACTGTGGAGTATATACTGGATTAAATTTAAGACCAATATATCCTCCTTCTAAAGCCTTTACATTTAATGGAAGTATTTCTTCTCTTTGAGGTGCTAATGCTTTTATTTCTTTCATTGGATTATTTGTAGCATCTAAATGTCTAAGTAAAGGATTATTTGTAGCGTCTAAATATTCTATGTGATTATCATTACAATAAAAATATTTTAATTTTTTATTATGACTTATATCGATTTTTTTAAATTCATTGTAGTGAATATAAAATTCAACTAACTCACTATTTTTAGATATATCAATATCAGATAAATTATTTTTACCTGCATCAATTCCTTGACATGCTGGTAATTCAGTAACATCAAGACTTGTTAAGTTGTTATCTTGTACTCCAAATATTCTCATCTTAGGCATATTATAAGCTTTTACTGATGTAATATTATTTCTATATACATCTAAAAATACCATATCTTCACAATTTGATAAATTAAGCTCTCCAGTAAGATTTTTATCTCTCAAATAAAGTTCAAATTTTTCAATAGGATATACACTTTCATTTAAAATGTGTATTCCAAGACCAATAAGTTTTCCATTTTCCACAATAACACCAGGAATATGTTCTACATCATCTATGCTTCCACCTGATTTTTTTGCATTATTATCTTGTTCAAAAAATTCCCTCATTTGTTTTAATTCATATTCTTTCATTTAATGCATTCTCCTTTTTTACAATTATATATTTTTTTAACTATAAAACTATTTTATATTATATATGAATTGTAAAATACTTGAAAAAATAATACAATATTACAAGTAATATATATAAATATAAAAGGAGAAATTTATGTCAAAAAAAATATTAATCTTATTAATTGTCTTATTAACTGTATTTGGAATTTATTATATAGATAAAAATAAAGAAGAAAAATCTATTTCTAAAACTACTACAGAAGAAACTGTCAAAGAAGAAAAAATTACTACAAAAGAAGCTAATCCAAATGAAATAATAGCAACTATAGACGGTGTATCTGTTAGAAGCTCAAATTCTGCAAATGGTGAATACTTAGGTAGTTTAATGACAAATGATAAAGTTTTAATACAAGAAGTTATGTCTAATGGTTGGTATAAAATAAAATACAAAGATAGTTATGGATATGTTTCATCTACATATATGAAATCAACTACACAACAAAATGAACTTAAAACTTTAAATACTGCCAAAATAAAAAATAATTTAAATTTAAAAAGCAAGGCTGATAAATCATCTTCTACAGTTGAAAAAATATCTAAAGACACAATTGTTGAAATAGTAGATGTTACAAATAGTGGTTGGTATAAAGTAAAATATAAAGATAAATACGGATATGTAGAAAACTCTTTTTTAAAAATCACAAATTCTAAAAAAGCCTCTACTAAAAATGAAATAATAAATTTAAATAACTTTTTATTTATAGGAGACTCATATACTTACCTATTAAGTAATACTATCAAAGCAAATAATCAAAATGTATATATATCAGCACAAAGTGGAAGTAGACCTTGTTACTGGCTAGATAAAGTATCTGATATGACAGACAATAATAATATAGAAGGCATAATATTACTAATAGGTGTAAATGGAATTGTATCAAATGGATCTGATAATTCTAAAACTAATATAGCTGATACTACTAGATTAATTAAACAGCTAATGGTTAAATATCCAGATAAAAAAATCTTTGTTCAAAAGGTATTTCCTGTAGCAGCTACATATACTTCAAATGGAGTTTTAGCTTCTGATATTAATAAATACATAAATAAATACAATGGCTCTATATCTTCACTTTGTAAAAAATACGATAATCTAAAATATATAGATACTACAAAAGGATTTATAGATAATGAAGGATATTTAAAAAATACAGCTGATGGCCTTCACATATCAAGTGATTACAATTCAAATTTTTATAAAAATATATTAAATGCAGTTAAAGATGCTAAATAATACAAAAAAGAACCTAGAAAATTTTTAAGCTAGGTTCTTTTTTATTAAATTATAGCAATCCATTTTTTAACTTCTCCGTATATGTCTTCTTCTTTTAAGATAGCAGATATTATAGCATATCCATCTGGATTAAATTGTTTTAAATCTTCTACATTATTTAAATTAATTCCACCTATTAATACAAATGGAATATCTACTTCTTTTTTTATCTTTTGAAGTGTTTCATAAGAGACTACCTTTGCATCTAGTTTAGTACTTGTAGAAAACATCGCTCCTATTCCTATGTAATCTGCCGTATCTATCTTAGCTTGTCTAGCTTCTTCTACTGTTCTAGCTGAAACGCCTAAAATTTTATTTTCTCCAATTAACTTTCTAACACTTTTTGCGTCTATATCACTTTGTCCTACATGAACTCCATCCGCATCACATAACATAGCTATATCTATTCTGTCATTTATTATAAATTTTGCACCGTACTTTCTAGTAAGCTCTCTAAGTTTTATAGCCTTTTTCAAAAAATTTTTTCCATCTTCATTTTTTTCTCTAAGTTGAAGCATTGTAACTCCTGCTTTTAATCCTTCTTCTATACATTTATAAAAATCACGATTTTTTAAAATGTCTGAATCAGTAATTAAATACATTTTTAAATCTTTTTTTAAAGTATTTATATCTATCATATTACCTCCAAAATTTTATTTAAGCTGCTCTTTTTTCTTGTGCAATTACTTTAATCTTTTGTATAGGAATTAAAGTTGCAACTATTAGACTAAGAAATCCTTCTACCCCTTCAGAAGATAAGTTGTATACCAGTGAATATAACCATGGGCCTACATTAAATTGTTCTGCATAAGCTGCAAAGAATATAACTCCTGATACAGTATGAATAAAACATTTTAAAATTACTACAATTAATCCACCTATAAATATTTTTGCCTTTGAACCATTTCCAAAGATTCCAGCAAGTCCTAAAACCATAGGAGGTATTATAAAGTCTAAAAATAATTGTATTGGATGAATTATATATCCTCCCATCAAAGAAAGTATTCCTGTTATTAATCCTGTAGTCATACCTTCTATCGGTCCTAATATAATACCTACAAGTAATATTGACATTGATGGAAGTAAACTTACTCCTCCACCTTGAGGGTATTGTATAATAACTATTTTACCTAAAATAAATGATATTCCAGAAAACATAGCTATAATTACCATTTTCTTTACTGTCAATTTAAAATTTCTAAGTTTTATAATGTATAAAATTAAGGGTATAAAGCAAAGAATTGCAAAAATGTAATTTGTTTCCATTTTATTTCCTCCTTAAATATTAATTTTTAATCTATGTTATTTTTACATTTAATAATATAAATTCTTATATTTCTTTTTTAAATTTTTATTTTTTAACCTTTATAGGCCATATTCCAAAATTCCAATTCATATATACTAGCTTTTACAAATATGTCTTTTAATTTTTCCTTTTGTTTTTCATCTAGATTTTCGCAAATTTCATTTGTAAAATCTATCCATTCATTTGTAAAATTTATATATTCATCATCACAATAACTTTCTATCCAACTTTTATAGAAATTACCTTCAAGGTTATTTTTATATTTTTCTTTTAATTTTAGTCCTATATAATTATAACTCCATGTACAAGGAAGCACTGCTGCAACTATTTCTTCTATAGTTCCAGTTAATGCTATTGCCTTCATAAAACTTGTGTAACTTTCATTGACTAGATTTAAATCGTACTTAAATTCAAGTTTTTCTATATCTTCGCCAAAATTTTTTAAATACATTATATGGTTTGCACTTTCTGTTTCTATACTACCAGTAACACCATCATTAAACTTTTTTAATTCTTTTAAATTTCTACTTTTTACACATGCCATAGCATATACTTTTGCATATTCTATTAAATATAAATAATCTTGTATTAAATATTTTCTAAATTTATCCTTATTTAAACTTCCTTCTCCTATTTCCTTTAAAAAAGGATGTTCTAAATATTTATCCCATATTTTTTTGCTACTTTCATATAAATAATCTGTAAACAACTTCTTATCTCCTTGTCAAATTTTAAATTTTTTAGTTGTTTTGATGTGGAAAAATATAATTAAGATATAACCACATCAAAACAACAATCATATCAAATTTTATAATTCAATCCTAGCGTATTTTCTAAATGTATCTACACTTAAAGAATCTATTTGATCAAATAAATAAGTTTTAAATGTTCCAACTGGTGGATTTGTAATATCAGCAAGTTCACCGCTTAAGCTCATGGCTAATGTACCCATAAATGCAGCTTCTATTGGTTTATCTGTGCAAGGAAGAAAACTTCCTATTAAACTTGAAGACATACAGCCTGTTCCTGTTATCTTTTTAAGTTTATAACTTCCATTATGTATTTTATAAATATTTTCTCCATCACTTATTAAATCTGTTATACCAGAAGCTACTACTACGCATCCTAGTTTTTTAGCAACTGCCTTTACAATTTCACTTGAATCTTTACCATCATCAAAAGAATCTACACCTTTTCCTTGTACATCTAATCCAGCTATAAATTTTATTTCTGATATATTTCCACGAACTACACTAAATTTAACTTCATTTAATAACCTATTAGTAATCTCAGCCCTAGCTTTACTTGCAAATACGCCTACTGGATCTAATACTACAGGCTTATTGTATTTATTTGCAGCTTTTCCTGCTTTTACAAATAAATCTATATATGGTGAATTCATAGTTCCTATATTTATAACTACACAACTTGAAGCACATACCATTTCATCAACTTCTTCATAAGAAAAACTCATCAAAGGACTTGCCCCTATTGCTAAAGTCATATTAGCACAGTCTGTTATTGTAACATTGTTTGTATAGTGAAGTATTAATGGATTTAACTCTTTTACTTTATCTATTAATTTGTACATAATTTTATCTCCTTATTTAGTCTTCAAATTTATAAAAATGATTTACAGGACCAACTCCATGTCCTATATCAAAGCTATTTTCTATAGCCTCTGTTATATATATTTTGCTAAGTCTAACAGCTTCTTTTATACTATTACCTAAAGCTAAATATGATGTTATTGCTGATGATATTGTACATCCTGTACCGTGTGTATTTTTTTTATTAATCCTAGGAGATGTAAATACTTCAAATACATCTTCTCCTATAAGCACATCTACTGCATCTCCATCTAAATGACCACCTTTTACAAGTACATACTTAGGTCCAAGTTCAAGTATTTTTTTACCTACTTCTTTCATATCTTCAACAGTTTCAACCTTCATCCCAGTTATCTCTTGTGCTTCTGGAATATTTGGAGTAATTAAACTCGCCATAGGGATTAAATACTTAATTAAATTTTCCTTAGCTTCTTTTCTAAGAAGATCATAACCACTTTTAGATATCATTACAGGATCTACAACTAAAATTTCAGGTTTATATTTTTTTAAATTTTCCACTATTGTTAAAATAATTTCTGGACTTGATACCATTCCTATTTTTACAGCTTTAGGTTTTATATCTTCAAATACAGCTTTTAGCTGTCCTGTTATTATTTCTTTGCTTAATTCTTCAACATCAAATACTCCTATAGTATTTTGAGCAGTTATAGCAGTTATAACACTCATACCATAAGTTCCTATTGCACTAAAAGTCTTTAAATCTGCTTGTACTCCAGCTCCTCCAGAACAATCAGAACCTGCTATTGTTAATGTTGGAATTTTGTAATTTCTCATATTTACCTCCACGAAAGACTTCCTATATTTTTTCAAATAAAAAAGCTGCACCTATATAGGTACAGCACACTTGCAAGATAAAATTTTAATTTGTACAAATTTTTTAAGTATGCTTTCCTACGCTGGCATTATCCAGATCAGGTTTGAGGGTCAGTTAAAACTTCTCAGCATATAGCTCCCCTAGCAATATTTTTATGTAATTTTCTATCTATATTAAACTCTAATATTTTTTAATTTATTTGTCAATATAATATTTCAAATTTTTCCTCCAAAAAGAAATTAGATTATTTTTAAAAAATAATCTAATTTCTTTAGGATTGTAAAACAATAATTATTTCACTATATTCAATTTAAACTCTGTATGCGTTTTTATTTTAGCTGGTATACCCACAACTGTGCAATCATTTGGTACATCTTTTAATACAACACTGTTTGCACCAACTTTAACTCTATCTCCTATTGTTATAGGACCTAATACTTTAGCTCCTGAACCTATTACAACATCATTTCCTATTGTAGGATGTCTTTTGAAAGTTGTTTCATTTCCTGTTGCTCCTATTGTGGAACCTTGATATATTGTAACTCTATCGCCTATTATAGCTGTTTCACCTATAACTACACCACTACCGTGATCTATTAATATTCCTTCTCCTATTTGAGCACCTGGATGTATTTCTATTTGAGTAAAAAATCTAGCTATTTGAGATATTAATCTAGCTGTGAAAAATCTTTTTTTAGTGTAGAAGAAATGAGATATTCTATACATTATCATTGCATGTACTGATGGATAAAGTAAAAATAACTCAACTTTACTTCTTGCAGCTGGATCTGAACTCATTATAAAATCTAAATCTTTTCTTATATGGTAAAACATGACTATCTACGACCTCTCTTTACAATTTTTAAAATATTCCCATGGACATATATTTATCCACACCGTCGGGAGCTAATGTTACTATAACTTTATCTGGATTTTCATCTGCTAACTTAATAGCTCCACGTATATTACATCCTGATGAAATTCCAACTAATATTCCAAGTTTTTCTGCCATAAGTCTAACTGTTTCGTAACTTTCTTCATCTGATACAGTTATAACTTTATCTACTACTTTGTCATCATATATTTTAGGTATGAAGTTTGCTCCTATACCTTGAATTTTATGAGGACCAGCTTCATCTTTTGTTATTAAAGGTGAACTCTCTGGCTCTATTCCTATAACCTTAGTATTTGGATTTTTTTCTTTTAAATATTTTCCTGTACCTACTATAGTTCCTCCAGTACCAATTCCTGCTACTACTATATCTACATTTTCAACTTCTTTAAGTATTTCTGGACCTGTAGTTTCGTAATGTGCTCTTGGGTTATTTTCATTTTCAAACTGACCTAAGCAAATACAATTTGCATTTGATTTTAATAATTCATTTGCTTTTTCTATTGAACCTGCCATTCCTTTTGAACCTTCAGTAAGTATTAATTCTGCTCCAAAAGCTTTTACTAACTGTCTTCTTTCTATACTCATTGTCTCTGGCATTATTATCACTACTTTGTAGCCTTTCATCTGACCTACCATAGCAAGGGCAATTCCTGTATTTCCACTTGTTGCTTCTACTAGTACACTATCTTTATTTAGTATACCTTCTTCCTCTGCTTTGTTTATCATACAAAGTATTGGTCTATCTTTAATGCTTCCCCCTGGATTTGTTTTTTCTAATTTTACAAATACATTTGGATAGCCTATTTTTTTTAAGTTTAAAATTGGTGTTTTTCCTATCAAATCTAAAGCATCATATATCATATCTTTTCTGCCATCCCTTCCCTTTATCAATTTGATAATTAAATTATAGTATTATCATTTTGATATGTCAATAAGTTTTTATCATTTTGATAAAAATTAATATTTTTAATATCCGAGGTTTATTTTCGGAATTTTCATAAAATTTTTCATAATGAATATAAATTATATTTTATATATTTTCACTTACTAATATATTCAATATTTCTTTTAAATTGTCTTTTTTTGAATTGATAATCGATACTTTATGATCTAATAAATTTGAACTTATTCTTGAACTTCCATATATTAATTTAAACTTATCTTTAAAATCTAAATCAGTATAATTAAAGTCACCTAATAGTTCAAAATACTCTACTTCTTTAAATTTATATTTTGGTTTAAAGTTTAAATCCATTATTTCTTTTCTATTATAAAGTCCAAGGCCTACAGAAAAAACTATTATTTTTTTGTCTTTTATTTTATCGTAATTTTTTTTTATAAATTCAATTCCCTTTATATATCCCTCCTCTATATATCCACCAAATACTATATTTTGATATTTTTTTAAATCCAATATTCTTATATCTGATAATTCATACAAATCTGCACCTGTTTTTATAGAAAGCCATCCCGCATATCTTTTTGTACTAAAATATTTTGATTTATATATAATCACTGTTTTACTCATAATAAAACCTCCAATTATTTATTTTAAAAACCTTTAAGGTTGACTTTTTTACATATACAAAAATTATATTTATAAATAATTTTTGTATATGCTATAAATTAATAATTAGAGGTATTTTTTTTCTTTCCTTCTATTTAATTATTCTGTAAACATTTTTTCTCCCATAACACAAAACATTTGTAATATTAAAAATGCCTTTATATCTATTTTTTCATTTGAATTAATTATTTCTTTAGCTTCCTTTTGCGATACTAAAATAGCTTTTATATCTTCACTTTCTTCTAAAAATTCCTCACTTAATTCTCCATCACATAGACAATTAACTATAGCAACTGATTCATCAGTTAAACCAGGAGAAATATAAGTTTTATCTTTACTCAATGTTTTATTTACACTAATAAGTCTTAAGCCTGTCTCTTCTTTTAATTCTCTTTCTACCGCAGTAAATACATCACTATCATCTTCATCTACAAGTCCTGCTGGAACTTCATATATATAATCATTTATAGGAACTCTAAATTGTTTTATAATTACTAATTTCTTATAAGTTACATGATATGCAACTATCGCTACTGCATCTACCTTATCTTCTTTAGAATTTAAGTAAAAATCTTCTAAATCAGATTTGTTTTTTCTAGTAGCAACTGTCCAATGTTTATTTTGATTTTTTTTGTTTAAATACTCTAAATCATATAAACTTATAAATTTACCTTCTGAAATACAATTTACATTTTTTATTTTATTTTGTGACAATATTATCATCCTTTCCATTTAATATTTATATTTTCCGTAGTATATACTAATTTAATATAGTCAAATTTTTTCAATTTATATTTTTATAAAATTTTTTATGAATTAATCTCTTTTACTTTTTTAACCTTAGGTGCTTTTTCAGCTACAAAAGCAGCTATTAAAATAATTGCTCCACCTATTAATTGCCATATACTGAAAGCTTCTTTTAGAAGGAAAATACTAAAAAATATTGATGAAGCTGGATCTATATATCCAAGTATAGCTATACTTTGTGCTTTTAAATCCTTCATAGCTGAAAAATATAGACAATACGCAATACCTGTATGAGCTATTCCTAAAATAATCATAAATACTATAGATTTTACACTATCAAATTCAATTTGATTTCTCATAATTACTAGAGGTAGTAAAACTATACTGGCCATAAGAAGTTGCACAAAAGTTCTTTTATAATCGTCCACATTTTTTATAAATTTATTTAATATTATTACACTAGCATAAAGACAAGCTGCTGAGAAAGCATTTATTATACCTTTTGTTAAATCAATATTAGCAGAAGATGAGCTTTGAGTTTTTAAAATTAAAAATAAACCAAACATCGCACACATTACTGCAACTACTTTTTTAAGTGTAAGTTTTTCCTTTAAAAATATTGGTGATACAAATATAACTATAACTGGAGCTAAATAATATATTATAGTAGAATTGGCAACAGTTATATATTTATATGAATTAAATAAAAATACCCAATTTAGACCTATAACCATACCTGATACCATAAGCAAAACTGTATTTTTCTTATCTGGTTTTTTATCGTTTGCATCTACTTTAGTTGCCTCTTCAACTTCACTTAATGGATTGTTTTTTCTATAAGTTTTAATAAATAAAACTACCGCTAAAAATATACTCCCTATTATACCTCTAAAAAAAGCTATCTCAACTGAATCTAAAGATATATTTTTTACAAATACTCCTATACTACCCCAAAGTAGCATACTAATTAATACTTTGATAGTTGCATTCATTTTAAATCCCTTTCTTTCTATAACCATTTTTCCTTTAAATTTTTTACATCACAATGCATATATTCATCTATTTCACTTCCCTTTACTGAATAAGATACTCCCTTAGAACAAAATATTGAATTAGATGTATATTCTTCATCTGCATCTTTATTATAATTATAAAATTCTATAACCTCATTTTGATTATGACATTCATCATATCCATCATAATTAAAAGAAATTTTGCCTTCTCCCTTAGTAAAAGAAATTAGTTCTGTTTGATAATCCATAAATTTAGCCACAGGGCCTCTTCCCTTTATAATAGCTGTAGATTCTAGTATTTGAGGATATTCAAATTTTCCATTTAACCTTTGTATATCAGATATTACTCTTCCCAAGTAAGTATCATTTACTTCTATTTCAAATCTATAAAAAGGCTCTAAAATTACACTTTCACATTTTTCTATACCCTGTCTTATTGCCCTATATGTTGCTTGTCTAAAGTCACCACCACTTGTGTGCTTTAAGTGTTCTTTTCCTGTTATTAAAGTTATCTTTAAATCTGTAAGATCAAATCCACACAAAACTCCATGATGTTTTCTTTCAAATACATGTGTTTTTACTAGATTTTGATGTCCTATACTCATATCATCTATATGAGCCTTACTTTCAAATATTATTCCCTCTCCTCTTTTATTTGGTTCTATTTTTAAATGTACTTCTGCATAATGTTTTAGAGGTTCATAATGTCCACTTCCTATAGAAGGTGTTTTTACAGTTTCTTTGTATAGAATTTCACATTTTTCAAAATTTATCTCTAAATTAAATCTTTCATATACAATTTCTTTTAAAATTTCAAGTTGTATTTTTCCCATAATGCTTATACTTATCTCTTTTAATTTTTCACTATAAGATACATTCAAACTAGGTTCTTCATCTTCTAAAGTTTTAAATATAGACAAAACATCATTTATATTTAAACTCTTATCAAATAATACCTTTGTCCTTAAAGTTGGAACTAAATCAACTTCTGTATTACTTTTTAAAGTCTTTATATCATAATTTGAATTAAGTGATATAAAGCTTCCTATTTGACCTTTACTAATTCCAATTAATGCACCTATCTCACCTGCATATAAATTTTGAACTGTCGAAGTTTTATCTCCACTTTTTAAAAATATAGAATTGATCTTTTCAACTATAACCTCATCTTTATATATATAAGCAACTTCATCTTTTACATTAATACTTCCTTTAAGAACTTTAATATAAGTAACTCTTTTATTGTCTTCATATTTTACATCACAAATTTTTCCCAGAAAATTTTCTTCTTGATTGTAATTTGTAACAGTAAGTTTATCAAATACATCTATAAAATTATCTATACCTATATCATTTAAAGCTGAACCTGTAATTATTGGATAAACTCTACAATCTTTTATCATCTCAATTAAATTCTCTAACCAGATATCTTTTTTATAACCTGAGTCAAAATAAATATCTAAAAGGTTTTCATCCCTTTCAGCTATAAACTCAATTAAGTTTTCACTAAAATCCGTATTTTTAAATTCATCAGTTATATTTATTACATTTTTATCTAAATGAGATTTTATATCTTCTATAACATCTTTCAAAATAAAGTTTTCTCTATCTATTTTATTTACAAAAATAAATGTAGGTATTTTTTTCTTTTTTAATAATTTAAAAATTGTAGATGTGTGAGATTGAACTTTTTCAACTCCACTTACTACAAGTATAGCATAATCTAAAATATCTAAGCTTCTCTCCATCTGAGTACTAAAATCTATATGGCCTGGAGTATCTACTAAAAAATATTCATTTTCATTTTTAAAAAATCTAGCTATTTTTGAAAATACAGTTATGCCTCTATTTTTTTCTATTTGATAATTATCTAAAAAAGTATTTTTATGATCTACTCTTCCTCTATTTCTTATAGATTTTGTATGATATAAAATTTGCTCTGATAAAGATGTCTTTCCAGCGTCTACATGTGCTAATATTCCAATTGTTTTAATCATTTTATACCTCTTTTCTTAATATAAGTAATAATAATACATTTTCATAAATAATAATTTTTTAATAATATTTATTACTACTAATAAATTTATCTTATCACATAAAGGAGTGAATTTGATGTTTAATTTAAATTTTGGTGTAATCTCTACACTGATTTTATCCATTATTTTATACTTACTTGGAAATTTTATAAAGAATAAAATTTCAGTTTTAGAAAATCTTTCTATTCCAACTCCTATAATTGGAGGCATTTTATTTGCATTATTTGTATTTATTTTAGAAAATTTTAATATATTAAAGTTTCATGCTGATACTTCTCTGATACCTTACTTTTTATCTATATTTTTTGTAAGTACAGGACTTTTAATTGACATCTCATCTATAAAAATGGGAAGTAAACTTGTTTTTATCTATTGGATTTTATGTGCTATACTTGGATTTTGTCAAAATATCATAGCAATTTTTATATCTCAACTTTTAGATATAAATCCTCTCCTTGGCTTTATGTGTGGAAGTGTATCTATGGAAGGAGGACATGGATATTCTGTTGCATTTGGAAATACACTTGAAAATATGGGTATTGAAAATGCAACAACAGCTGGAATATTATCAGCAACGCTTGGACTTATATTTGGAGGAATTTTAGGAGGTCCTGTAGGAAGATATTTGATAAAAAAATACAATTTAAAGCCTTTTGATAAAAATTCTAAATTTCATAATAAAATCTTAAATAACAAAATAAAACATAAATCTCAAAAAATATGTATCACAACTTTTTTTGAAAACATATTAGTTTTACTTTTAATTTTAAATATTTCATTTTACATATCAGATTTAATACTTATAAATACAAATAAATCTATTCCTGATATTGTAATAGGTATGTTTTTATCTATTTTTTTAACAAATTTTAATTCTAAGCTAAAAATTTCAAAAAAAGTTGAATTTATCAAGTTTGATTACAATTTTTTAAATCTAATTCAAGAAATATCCTTAGGATTTTTCCTTACTATGTCTCTTATGAATATAAAATTTTCCTCAAAATCAATGTCTTTTGTATTAATTATAGTATTTTTTCAAATAGCTTTTGTTCTTTTTTACAGTATATTTATTTGCTTTAAAATGCTTGGTAAAAACTACAATGCAGCCATTATGGTAAGCGGTCTTATTGGACACACTTTAGGAGCTACACCAAATGCACTTTCTAATATGAATACTTTAACTAAAAAATACGGAGAAAGTCAAATTGCTATTTTTGTAGTACCTATAGTCTCAAGCTTTTTATTAGATATTTTCTCCATACCTTGCATATTATTTTTTATAAATTTTTTATCATAAAAATGTATTAAAAATCATAAAACTTAACATAATACAACTAAAAATCATTAATTTTTAAGGAGTGTGATTTAATATGAAAAGTAATTTAAATTGTCTATCTTCAAATTGTAGATATAATGATAGCGGATATTGTTATGCAAATTACATAAAAATAGATGGATATGACGCTACAGATTCATCAGAAACTACCTGTGATACATTTATAGAAAAATCCTCTAATCTAACTTCATCCTTAAAAGAAAACAATATAACAACTAGTCAAAATATAACTTGTTCTGTAAAAAACTGTACATATAACTTATATGGAACTTGTAATTCTATTCATGTTTTAATAGACAAAAACCTAAATAAATGCGATTCTTTTAGGTTAAAACATTAATATTTAAATAACTAAACAAAATAAAAATGCTTATAATAGATTTTATCCACTATAAGCATTTTTGTTATTAAATTATCTCCGTAGTCATATCTTTATTGTCTAAATTTTGTTGAAACTTACTCATTTCATTTATCATTTTTTCTTTGATTATATTGGCAAGTTCTACTGTTTTTAATTTAGGATTTTCCAAGTGAGAATATATAGGATTTAAAAATTCTACTTCTACATCCTTTGAATTTATTTTACCCACTGGTTCATATCCTTCATAAGTTCCCTTAGAGTTTTTTATAACCATAGGAACAATAGGACATTTTGCCTTATATGCAATTTTTAAAGCTCCAGCTCTAAAATCCGATACTAAAGATTTTGGATCTTTTACCCAAGTTAAATCTCCTTCTGGAAATATTGCCATACTTTGTCCTTCTTTAATATTTTCTGCGCATTTATTAATGCTTTTTACCCCTTCTCTGTTGTTTTCCCTATTCATGTATACAGATTTTGTTATATTTATCCAATGTCTAACAATAGGTATGTTTTTCCATACCGGAACATCAGCTATAACAACCCCAATAGGCTTTGGTATACTTGATATTAGTATAAAACTGTCTAACATACTAGAGTGATTTATAACAAACAGCACTGGTTCTTTAGGAACTTTCTCCTTACCTAAAATATTTAAATTAATATTTACTAAATCTAAAGATTTGCTAGCTTGTTTTTTTAAAAATTTAAATTTTTCTTCATTAGAATACTTTTGTGGATCCTTAGTAAATTTTTTAATTAAAGGTAAAGAAGAAATAAATCCTATAATTTGAAATATTGCAAACTTCAAATAATTAAACAATTTTTTCCAACTCCTTATATTATATTCTTCAATAGACAATTCTATAATAAAATTTAAATAAATGCTACTAAATTTTGATTTTTATTTATTATTTCCACCAAAAATTTTAATATATGTTATTTTAAAAATTCGTTTTTAAGCTTCATATTTTATTTTTTCTTTTTCTATAGATTTGCTAAAAATACTTTTTTTAGTTATTGTTTTATAAAGGATACATACAAAATAAAATAATCCATAATATCCCATTAAAGGAAATGTTACACTTACTAGACTCGAAAAAGGTAAAAGTCCTATAAAAAGTCCTAAAAGTGTTATTACTATGGCAAAAATATTATTTTTTCTTTTTTCTTTTGTAAAAAAACAACTACAAATGCTCCACATTGTAGCAGCACAAGATGAAAACATACCTAAGATTAATACAATAGAAAAAATTCCTCCAAATATATAATTTATTTTCCTTGCAAGATATAAAGTTGGTATAGATAAAGATGCTAAATTTTCTCCATTTAATAAAATTGCTGTATTTATAATTGCTATAGCAATAACTATAATAGTAGCTCCTATTGTTGCACCCCATTTTACTGAAGTTAATTTTCTAGCAGTTATTCCTAAATTAGTATAATATGTACTACCTGTTATAAAATTAAGTGACATATAAAGCACTGCACCAAGTGCCCAATTAGATGCTATTTTAGTTTTTGAAAGTTCATTTGTATATTTTGGTACTTCTAAAAATTTATCGAAATCATTAAATACAGATATAATTCCAGCAGCTAAACAAAATACTATAACTGCAGGCCCAATTTTTGAAACAACTTGTACAAATCCATCAAATCCAATTAAATAAATTCCAAGAACTAATGATGCCATTAAAACAGCTCCTACATAATGATTTATACCATAATATTGTGAAAGTGTAGATCCTGCTGCTGAAAATAAAACAGACATCATACAAAATAAAATAACTGGAGTTGCCCAAAAGTAAAATTTTCCTATTTTTTTACCACAATAATACTCAAAATGTGAAAAGCCAATTTCATCTCTATGCTCATATCCAGTTATTAAAAGAGTTCTTCCTATAAATATAAATCCTACAAGATTAATCAAAATAACTCCATAACTTAAATAACCATAACTTGAAAAAAAGCGAAGTATTTCTTGCCCTGTAGCAAATTCAGAGCCTATCATCCACGCAATAAATGCGCCTGCATATTTTAATATTTCTTTTTTGTCATACTTTTTTTCCATTTTTCAAGTGCCCCCTTATAATATAAATTTCTGCACTAATAATATAACATATTGTACTTTGTATTTTAATATATTTTTATATTTTTTGTATTTTAGTTTTGTCATAATAAATAGACTATCAATTTATACGAATAATTATAACTAGCTAAACATAGAAATATTACAACTAATTATACAAGGAGGTTTTTAAATGGCAAATAAAACGCTTGTAATAAATATAAATACATACGCAGGAGACTATATAAATTTAAACCTACCAATTGAATTTGTAAGAAGAGTGTTAAATAATAATGGATTTGATTTTTTTTATTACAGAGAAGATGCTATAGATTCTGAAAAAGTCCTTGCACTTGTTAGAGATATTTTTAATTATAATTTAAACGGCTATATAGGAGAGGTAAAAACTAGAAATGGAGATTTAATTGAGATATCTGTAAGATAATTTACATTTTTTGGTGCGTTATATGATTTTTTTTAATTTATTTGGGTATATAAAATAATATAAACTATAAAAAATTAAAAAGGAGATTTTTGTATGAATTGTAGAGATAGATTATTAGAACTTATAGATAGAAAATTTTTAAAAGACAGTGAATTTTTAGAATTAGAAGATAATGAATATGTTATTTCATGTGAATATTTCAAACCTCATAATGCCCATTATAAAGAATTTTTAGTTATAATTGACAATAATGGTCAAAGAGAAGAACATATAGTTTGCTATAAAGCAGTTTAAATAAAAAAAATATAGACGGCTACTAAATTTACAATTATAGCCGTCCTTTATTTTTAGATAGTATCTATTTTAAATTTCTTTTTATAAAATATACTAAATACCATAGTCGTTGTAAGACATGCAAGTATATCTGCTATAGGTTCTGCAAGTAATACAGCCTTTAATCCATCTTCCATACAAATAGGAAGTATAAATATAAGCGGTACTAATAATATCATTTTTCTAAGTAATGCTAAAAATAATGAAATTTTAGCTTGTCCAAGAGCTAAAAAAGTTTGTTGACAAGCTATTTGCATTCCAAATATACTCATTCCAACAAAATAAATTCTCATACTCCATATAGTTATATTCACCAAATCTTCCTGATTATTAAATAAATTCACGAAAAATCCTGGAAATACCATAAGAATAGTTACAACAACTAAAGTAAAAGATAAACAAACTGTAAATAATAATTTGAATGTTTTTTTAACTCTATTGTAATTTTTAGCTCCATAATTGTAGCTTATTATAGGTTGAGCCCCTTGAACAAGACCCATCATAGGCATAGTTATAAATTGCATTATGCTAGTCATTATAGTCATAGCACTTACTGCCAAATCTCCTCCATATTTAAGTAGTTGATTATTCAAACTTATAATTACTATACTTTCTGTAGATTGCATTATAAATGGAGATATTCCAAGAGAAACTATAGCTATTACTACTTTTTTATTTAATTTCAAATATTTTTTTCTTATTTTTAATATACTTTTATTTCCAAATAAAAATTTAAGTACAAATACAGCAGATATAAATTGAGAAATTATAGTTGCTAAAGCAGCCCCTTTAACCCCCATATTCAAAGTAAATATAAATATTGGATCTAAAATTATATTTATAATAGCTCCTATTGCCACTGTTATCATTCCTATTTTTGTGAATCCTTGAGTATTTATAAATGAATTCATTCCTATTGATATCTGAACAAATACAGTTCCTATTATATAAATAGATAAATAATCTAAAGCATATCCTACTGTAGCATCACTAGCTCCAAAAGCTCTTACTATAGGCTCTTTAAATATATAAAATACAAAAGTTAAAATTAAACCTATTAAAATTATAAGGGAAAAACTGTTACTTAATATTTCCTCTGCCGAATCATTATCCTTTTCTCCCATTTTTATAGAAACTATAGGACTTCCACCAAATCCTACAAGAGCACTAAATGCTGATATTAATAAAATAATTGGAGTTACTATCCCAACTCCAGCCATTGCAAGTTCTCCTCCAGGCATTCTCCCTATAAATATTCTATCTACTATATTATAAAGTAAATTTATAAGTTGAGCTATTATTGAAGGTATTGCTAGGCTAATTAAAAGCCTTCCTATTTTTCCATTTTCTAAATTATTTTGTTTATTGTCCATAAATATTTATTATATTCCTTTCATACATTTTTATATATTTTTTATGTACTTTAAATATTATATATTCAAATATGTTATTTTAACCCCAAAAAAGACTACATAAAATACTCATTTTTATGAGAATTTACATAGTCTCTTATATACTTTATTTATATATTATTATCCTATTATTCTTCTAGCAGTCATGTATCCTTGTATGTAGTAATTAGTATTTATACTTTGATATCTTACATCTTTTCCTGTACTTGGTGAATGTATCATTTGTCCATTACCTACATATAAACCAACGTGGCGTATAGTATTTGTTCCACTATTGAAAAATACTAAATCTCCTGGTTTTAATTGGCTCTTAGCAACATATTTTCCGTTTGATGCTTGTGCTGCTGAACTTCTATTTAAAGTAATTCCAGCTGCATTTTTATAACAATAGTAAGTAAGACCTGAACAGTCAAAAGAACTTGGTCCAGCTGCTCCATAAACATATGGTTTACCTAATTGTTTTTTAGCTAAAGCTATAACAGCATCTACTTTTGCGTTATTTGTAGTTCCTGTAGATGTACTTCCATTTGATAAATCAGCTTCTGTACCAGCTTTTATTGTTAAGTATGATCCACTTACGCATCCTGTTGTTCCATTTTTTAATTTTATTTCATACCAACCATTACTGTATTGTTTTAGTATTCCTACTACATTACCTTTAGTTACAGCAGTTTTTTTGCTATAAGAAGTTCCAGGACCTGTTCTAACAT
>CAYVBY010000004.1:0-151723 GCA_964449895.1 uncultured Clostridium sp. | reverse complement strand
ATCTATATCAGTTTTTGATTTATTAGGAAATAATATAGACTGGAAAGAAGAATGGGAAAATTTATAAATATAAAAATTTTCTAACTAAATTACAAATTTGATTATAGAAGGGATATAATTTAGAGTAAAATCTATCTTATATCTCTTTTATTTTTTTATTAGAATATATATTAAATTAAGTATATAATGATTAATTTTTAAATGAATTTTTAGAAAATAAAAAAAGATACAAACTAACAATTATTTAGTTTATATCCTTTTGGAGAAATTATTTATTTTTTAAAAATTTAAGGTTTTTATCAAAATTAGCATCCTTTTTTACATTTATTTTTAGATTACATTTAGGACATCTAATAGTTTTATCAATATCTGATAATTTTATTATTACATTTTCATTACAGACAGGACATTTATATTTAATTTCCATAAAGTTTTTCATCTCCTATTAATTTATTTCTAATAATAAATTAGTTTTATAAGTATGTAAAGTACTAATTTAGTAGTACTTTTTTGAAGAAAGTAGTAGTAATAAAATCATACTTTTGGCTTTAAAAATATATTGTATAATTAAGGCAGTATAATAAATATAAGTATGTATATTTAATTACAAGGGAGGAAAAAATATGAATAAGTTATCCAAAAAGACAATCAGTTTAATGACAACTTGTGCAATTACATTATCTTTGTCAAATCCAGTATTAATTGTTGCAGCTCAAGAAGTAAAAGAAAAAACATCTTTAGAGCAATTAACAGTAGAGGAAAGTAAATGTAATCTTTCTTCATTAAGTGTTACAGGCAAAACTTTATCACCAAGTTTTAGTCCGGATATATTAGATTATACTTTGCCTGATTTACCTTATTCAACAGATTCGATAACTGTAAAAGCTACAGCTGAAAATGAAGATTCGACAGTAAAAATTACTTATACAAATTACAAAGGAGAACAAAAAACAGCTACATCTGCAGGAAGGGTTTCTAATTTAAAATATGGTAAAAATATAATAAATGTTACTGTGACTTCAGATGATGAATCTGAAACAAAAACATATACTATATCTGTAGTTAGAAAAGCAGCATTAAAATCACTTACTGCAAGTATAGATGGAAAAGAAATAGCTTTAAATCCAGAATTTACAGTAGCTAAAAATGAATACACAGCAACTATACATAAAGGCTCAGAGTCAGTTTTAATAAAAGCTAGTGCAAATATAAATACTACATTAAGTAAAATAACAGTAAATGGAGAAGTATTAGGAGAAGACGGTGTAAATGTAAAATTAAACGCTTCAACTAATAATATTTCAGTAGCTATTGCTGGAGAAGATGGCAATGGTGAAAATATATATAATTTAACTATAAAAGAAGTAGATAAAGCTTCTTTAACTGTGAAATCAAATTTAGAAGGTGTAAATATAAGACTTATAGATTCTACAGGAGTTGAATTAGGAAGAAGTGGAAATTATCAAGACCTACTTGCAGGTGAAACATACACTTTAATAGTTACAAAATATGGTTATATTGTAAATAAACAAGAAATAGAGCTTAAACCAGGAGCTCAAGAGGTCAATGTAACATTAGAAAAAGCACCTGCTAACAATTTAAAAGAAGTAGTTGCTGAATGGAAAAATTTCAGAGGAAATGATGAGAATATGGGTATAACTAATGCTAAAACACCTAGAAATTCTCAAGAATCATATATAAAATGGAATACTTTATTAGGAACAAGTTGGTCAGATTCACCAAGTGTTCAAATAGTAGTAGATGATTCAGTAGTAGTTATGAGTGGAACAAAAATTTATAAATTAAGTAAAAAAGACGGAAATAAAGTAGCTGAAGGAACTATGGTAAAAACTCCAAACTTTGGATATACACCACCTATATATACAGATAAAATGATAATAGTACCTTTATCATCAGGTATAGTTCAAGCTTTTGATGCAAAAACATTAAAATCACTTTGGGTAAGTGAATCTTTTGGAGGACAATCATTATCTCCAATAGCTTCATCTGATGGAAATGTATACTTAGGTTTTTGGAATGGTGAAACTAAGGATGCAGATTTTGTATGCTTAACAACAACTGATGAAGATATAACTAAGACTGACGAGACTAAATATGCATCTTGGAAATTTACTGTAAAAGGTGGATTCTATTGGGCTGGAGCTTATATAACAGGTGACAATCTTATAATAGGAACAGACGATGGAGAAAATGGAACTAAAGGAACAGGACATGTTTATAGTTTAAATAAAAATACTGGTAAAGTAATAGATTCTATAGAGGTTGAAGGTGATCAACGTTCTACTATTTCTTATGACAAAACATTAGATAGAATATTCTTTACAACTAAAGCTGGATATTTATATACAGTAAAAGTAAATGCAAATGGTACATTTGATAAAAGTACTTTAATAAAAGGAGAAAATCAAGTTCAATGTACATCAACACCAACTGTATATAATGGAAGAGTTTATTATGGAACAGGATCAATCAATAATGCAGGAGCACTTATAGTAGCAGATGCAAAAACATTG
Organism: uncultured Clostridium sp.; assembly: GCA_964449895.1. Classification (GTDB taxonomy): domain Bacteria; phylum Bacillota; class Clostridia; order Peptostreptococcales; family Peptostreptococcaceae; genus Intestinibacter. The sequence goes on along the minus strand of CAYVBY010000004.1, from coordinate 149,189 downwards.
GATACTATATATGAAGTGCCTTTAAAAGGATATCCACAAGGTTCTGTATTATTAAGTACAGCTTATGAAAAATCAGAAAATGGAAAAGTATATGTTTATTGTACATATAATGCATCTCCAGGAGGCATTACTGTAATCGAAGATGCTCCAGGACAAACAGAAGCTAAATATAGTGAATTATTTGAAGTTCCATCTGAATTATCTCAATATTGTATAGCAAGTCCTGTATGTGATAGTGATGGAACTATATACTACAAAAATGATTCAAGAAATGTAATTGCTATAGCAACTAAAAAAAGTACTGTAAATGTAACATTTGATGCAAATAATGGAACTGAATCAGTAGTAAAATCAGTTTCAGAAGATGAGTCTTTAGATTATTCTCCAGAAGCACCAACTAAAGAAGGATATACTTTTGTAGGATGGTATTCAGATGTAAATGATATAACTACTAAATACGAATCAGGAAAAACTTATACTCAAGATGTAACTTTTACAGCTAAATATGCTCATTTTGAAATGCTTGGAGCACAAGTTAGAAATGATAAGAATGGTATAAGATTTGGTACTAAAATTTATAATGATGGTGATGAATTAATAGAAAAAGGAACTATAATATTACCAATTAATTTCTTAAGTGATGGTGAAATATTAACATTAAATACTAAAAAAGCAGTTATATCTGTAGGTAAAGTGAACTATGAAGTAAATGAAAAAGAAAATTATGTTACATATCTAGGAACTTTAGTAGGTATACCAGAAGCACAATTTGATGCTGAAATAACTGCAAGTGCTTATGCAACTTATAAAGATAGTAAAGGAAATATCTATACAGTGTATTCTCCTTACAAATATAAATCAACAACAGTAAATAAATTATCAGCAAATAACTAAGTTAAAAAATCTCTTAAGAATTAAGAGAAATTTATAATATGAATATATAAAGATTCTTTTTAGAGTATAAAAAGGGAAGTGCTTCAAAATAGAGTAAAATCTATTTTGAAATACTTCCCTTTTATTTATAATACATAGGAAATTATATTCATTTAAAAAAATTCACATATAAATTATCTTAAAGTTATAAAATTATTTTGATAAAGAATTTCTAATGATTCTTCTAATTGTTTTAAATCAGATATTTCAAGAGAAATAGAGATGTCTTCATTTTTTACACTATCTAGTATTTTTAGTAAGTCTAAACTTCCTTTGTTTATTCCTAAATGTGAATCTTTATCTCCTTTATTGTTGTGTATATGCATATGTTTTATGTATTTTTTCAAAATTCTCATCCATTCTTTTACTTCAACTTTAGAATATACATTTACATGTCCAACATCTAAACATACAGATGTTTTTTCATCGCCTATTTCTTCCATAAGTTCATTTATTATGAAGTAATCTTCTTCAAATACATTTTCAATGTGTATTTTTATGTTATCTTTCTTTTTATCTTGTAAAAACTCATTCCAGTAATCAGGAGCATTTTGCATCCATTCAATATATGAATATGTATTAGGATAATATGCATTATGATATACTATATATTTTGCATTCATTTTTTTTGCTACATCGTAAACTTGCTGCATTCTATATTTTGATACCTTAGCTATTAATTCATCTCTAGTTCCTGGAGATAATTCAACATAAGGTCCATGTAAAGATATATCTATTTGTCCATATAAATCACCTAATTCATTTTTATAGTTTTCTATAAATTCATCTTGTTTATCTAAACAATAGGGGCTTGAAAACAATACTAATTCTAATCCTATTTCATATTTTTTTAATAAATCTATAATTTTTTCAGTTTCAACCATTTGTGATATATATACTTTCATATTTTTCCCTTCCTTCTAAAAAATTTAACCATAAAAATCACTTTACTATTATCGATTATAGTTGTTTATTACATTGTAAAGTAAAGCCGACTTTATTTTATAGGACATAAATATTTTCTTATTTATATATTAGTCTAACATACATTTAGCAGTTATAATACAAAAATATCACACTTTAATAAAAAAAAATATTAAATAAAAATATGAATATAATATAAAAAAATAAAGTGTTTTTTATATTAATAGAAATTATAAAAAGTAGTACTACTAAAATGGTACTATTTATTACTAAAATTATTCTTTAATAAGGATATAAATAATTTATACTAATATTAGGCATATTTTGGCAAAAAATAAAAATGATTAAGAAAGGGGAATAAAAATGCGAGAATTGTTTAAAAAATGCAAAAAAATAGGTGCATCATTTTTAGCTATTTGTTTAATAATATCTATGTTACCTATTCAAGTATTTGCAGAAAACATTACTTCAGAAAATATTACTGTAAATGTGTCAGTAGAAAATAATACTTTTTTAGAAGCTGGTGAATATGGAGAACCTTCTTTTACAGGTGAACTTTTTAGTACAGAAGTAGAAGTTCCAGCAGGATCTACAGGACGTGATGCTTTTATTAAAGCGCTTAAAGAGCAAAATATTTCATATGAAACATCAGGAGATTATTTTGCTGTTATAAATGACTTAGGTGAATTTGACGGTGGAACAGGAAGTGGCTGGATGGTCACAATAAATGACTGGTTTGTAAATACAGGAGTTGGAGGATATACTGTAGAAAATAATGATGAAATAAAATTCCAATATACTTGTAGTATGGGTGAAGATTTAGGTGGCTCTTATAATAATAACGACAAAACTTTAAGAGCTTTATCTACAAGTGTAGGAACTTTAGCACCAGAATTTTCAAGTGATGTAAAAAAATATACATTAACAGTACCTACAGGAACAAAAGAAGTAGTTGTAACACCTACAGCTACAAATAAAAATTTCCAAGTTAGAGCTAGTGTAGATAAAGTTGAATACAAAAGAATAGAATCTATACCAGTACAAGATGGAACAGTTATAACTGTGAAATGTGGAGATCCATCATGGCCAAGTATGAATAATCAATCTGGAGGAACAAGTTCTGAAACACCAGCTGAAGTTTATGAAATAAAAGTAGTTGAGCAAAAGCAAGAAGCAACTAAACCATCTGAAGAAGGTAATGAAGGAGAAACAATAGATACATTACCAGATGATTTTGAAAATGATTTATGGTTACAATACGATTATAAAGAATTAAAATCTGGAGATACAGCAACTATATATCCAAGAAGAGTTCCTCAAATTATAGATAGTTCAATAAACAATAATGTAACAAGACCAAATTTCAATTTTGAAATAATAAAAGGTGATAGTATTAAATTAGATACAACAAAAACTACTGATAAAGCAACAGTAACAGCAGTTAAAGAAGGAACATCTATAGTAAAAGTTACTTATGATGCAATAGGAACTAATGGCGCATCATCAATAGTAAATACTGCTTATGTAGTTTATGATGTAGTAGGGGATACTGATACAGGAATAAATATAAACTCTAATATAACATTAACTTCTTATGATACTATATATTATACAGAAGGAAAATCTGTAAATTATACAATAAATCCTACTGTAGAAGGAGCAAATAGTGTAAAAGTTACATGTAATGGAAATACTATAGAAAAAACTGATAAAGGTTATGTTCTTCCACTTGAAAATAGAAGTAACATAATAGGAATAATAGCAACTAATGACAAGGGAACAAAAAAATTATATAAAGTAATAGATGCTAGAAAAATACAAATATCAATAGTTAATGCTACTAATGAGGGTCAACCTCTAAAAGCTGGAGATACTGCAAAAATAAGTTTCAAAGGTATAACACATCCAGTATATAAATTAGCTAGTATGTATAATCCAACATGGCTTAATGAAGCATGGGGAAATAAAGGTACTTTTGTTGAATACACAAATGATACATTAGGTACAGTTAAAGGTTATTGTAATCAATGGGATTTAGCTACTAATAATACTATTACAGTAAAATTTGATAAAGAAGGAAGCTATAAATTTACATCAGGTAGAATATTTACTCAATGGTGGGGTAGTGAACTTGGTGCAGATAAAGGAGAAGAAGGTTCAAAAGATCCAAATTTAAATGCACCACAAAACGAAAGATACTTCTCATCTATGCCAGATTTCACTATAGATGTTAAAGAAAGAGATTTATCTGTGACATTTGATGCTGATAATGGAACTGATAATGTAGTTAAATCAATTAAAAAAGGTGAAGCACTAGATTTTGCTCCTGAAGAACCAACTAAAAAAGGATATACTTTTGTTGGATGGTATAAAGATACTGATGATATAACTACAGAATACAAAAATAATGCTACATATACAGAAGATGTAACATACAAAGCTAAATGGGCTCATGTTGAAATGCTTGGAGCACAAGGAAAAATAGTAGTAAATGATGAAAGTGGAATCAGATTTGGTACTAAAATTTATAATGATGGCGATGAAATAGTTGAAAAAGGTACAATAATACTACCTAAAGCATTATTAGCAGAAGGAGAAAGATTAACATTAAGTACATCTAAAATAGTAAGATCTGTAGGAAAAGTAAATTATGAAGTAAATAAAGAAGAAAATTATGTAGTTTATTTAGGTACTTTAGTAGAGATATCAAGAACTAATTTTGATCAACAAATAACAGCAGCATCTTATGTAATCTACAAAGATAAAGCAGGAAATAAATATACAGTTTATTCTCAATATCCAAAGGGATCTATAAGTGTAAATCAATTATTACCAAAGTCAGAAGTTTAAACAATGATTTAAAATTATATATTAAATTTTTAAATTTATAAAAATTAAAGTGCTACAAAATAAATTTTAATCTATTTTGTAGCACTTTTTTTAGTGTTTTATAATTTTATATTACGTATATCAAATTCTTTTTGAAATAATTAATATTTTTTGTATTAAAAACATATAATTTTGAAAATAATAGTAAATAATAAATTGTATGTAAGGAGTGGTAAAATTGGCAAGTCTAGTTGATTTTTATCAATATAAATATAGCAGAAAAAATTACTATCTCAATTTAATTTTTACTAGAGAAAAAATAGAAAATATAAAAAGAGCTATTGATAATGGATTTGAGGATTTATTTATAAATAAAGAATACCAATATGCTTATAAAAAATTACAAATTTTATTTAACGAAGCACTAGATAGAGAAAAAAATGGCTATATAAATCTAAAAATAAATAAATGCTATTTAAAATATTTAAAGAATTTATATTTTTCTTATTATAATGCACCAGAGAGTAAAGACATCAAAGATTTGATTTTATATATGCAATATCTAACTGAGGAAGAAAATGAAAATTTATCTAAATTCACAACTTTAAATGAAGATATTAAGATAAATATCCTATCTTATATTTAACAAAATATATTGATTTTATACAATATAAGCACTAGATAATTTTCTAGTGCTTAAAATTTTTATTATAAGCTAAAAAATTTTTTTAGATTCGGTATAGTCATATACATCCATTAAAGCCTCACCAAATCTTTGATAATGTGTGATTTCTCTTTGACCTAAAAAACTTAAAACATCTTTTATATCAGGGTCATCTGTTAAATTTATTAGTTGATAATATGTTGCAAGTGCCTTTTGCTCAGCAGCCATATTTTCATGCAAATCAGTCACTGGATCACTAAATACATTGATGTAAGATGTTGTAAAAGATACACCATTTGAGTCCGTTGGTTGAATTCCATGACCAAATTGAGCATAGTTAGTATCTAGACCTACAGATTTTAATTCTTCTGGAGTTGCTCCATCTGTCAATTGATATATCATAGATGAAATTATTTCAACGTGAGCAAGCTCTTCGGTGCCTATATCTGTAAGTAATCCTTTTGTTTTTCCAGTAGGCATAGTATATCTTTGTTGTAAATATCTAATAGCAGCACCAAGCTCTCCATTAGGTCCTCCAAGTTGAGTCATTATAAGTTTTGCCATTCTCAAATCTTTACATTTTAAATTTACTGGATATTCCAATTTTTTTTCGTAAATCCACATATTAGTACCCTCCTATTTTACATATAAAATTCTTTTTCCCATGGCCAAGGTGATTCTATCCATTGCCATGGACAATTACTTGGAGAATATCCAAAATTAGTTAAAGGTCCATACTGCTTTTCATAAGCACATCTAGCTTTAGCATATTGAGAAACAAAAGAATTATAAGTGCTTACAGCAGTTTTGTCTTCTGGATGGTTATCTAGATATAAATTCATATCTACAGCAGCAAATCCAAATTCCATAACTGCTTTTATAAGATCATATCTACAAGTTGATGATTTCATTATCTTCTACCTCCCAATCTATTTTTAGGTGATTTATAAAGACAAGCATTGTAATTTTCTGAATTAAATAAGTATAACTCAGGGAAAAGACTGCCATATTTTAATGCAGTAGAAAAGTTATACATTTTTGTTAGAGTTTGATTATTTACATAAGGTCTTGCCAATTGATCGCCACAATTAGTTTTTATACCTCTATTATTTTCCATTATGTTAACCTCCTTGATTGCGTAATAGAAATTTGTTTTTATTCTAATATATAATATTAAATCAAAGGTAAAAGGTTACTAAATAACTGTATAACAGAGAATATAAAAATAAATTTTATAATAAGTGAAATTATATAAATTTTAAAATTTTACGATAAAGCTATTACAAATAAATAAAATTATTTTAGACTAAATAAATACTCTCTATATACTTGAACATAGTTTATAAAATATGATAAAATTAATCTTATGTTTACATTAATGAGGTGATTTTATGAGCAAATTAGCAACTGATGGATGTAATTTAATTACTCCAACTGAAGAAAGAAAAACATTAAGAGAAATAGAAAAGAGTATAATAAAAAAATATAGAAAATACACATGGTCTAAATTTATAAAGGCTATAAAAGATTATAAATTAGTAGAAGAGGGTGACAAAATAGCAGTTGCAATTTCTGGAGGAAAAGACAGTCTTCTTATGGCTAAAATGTTTCAGGAATTACAAAAGCATGGCCAAGTAAAATTTGACTTAGTTTATCTTGCTATGGATCCAGGATATCACAAAAATATTAGAAAATTACTTGAAGATAATTGTGAGTATTTGAATATACCACTTACAATATTTGAAACTAATATTTTTGATGTTGCTGAAGAAATTGCTGGAGATTATCCATGTTATATGTGTGCTCGTATGAGAAGAGGTGCACTTTATAATAAAGCTGAAGAATTAGGTTGTAATAAATTAGCTTTAGGTCATCATTTTGATGATGTAATAGAAACAACTATGTTAAATTTATTATGTGCTGGAAACTTCAAAACTATGCTTCCAAAACTTAAATCTACTAATTTTGAAAAAATGCAAATAATAAGACCTCTATATTATATAAGAGAAGAAAGTATAATTAGATTTATACAAAATAGTGGAATAATGCCACTTAACTGTGCATGTATGGTTGCAGCTAAAAAGACAGGTAATAAGAGATATGAAATAAAAGAACTTATTCAAAATTTAGGTGAGAAGTACCAAGAAGTTGAAAAATCAATATTTAAAGCTGCAAGCAATGTATATCTTGATTCTGTTTTAGGATGGGAACAAGATGGAGAGAGACATTCTTTCTTAGATAGATTTGAATAAAAAAATCCTTTCCTTTATGGAAAGGATTTTTTTATTATATTGTCATATTAATTCAAGGGATTAGAGTTTTATGATAAAATATAAGTATGTATATAAAATCTAATTAGATAAATAAATCTTATATAACTTATTTATAAAATGATATCAATATTTATGAATGGGGGGAGTATATGAAGAAAATATACATGGATTTTGAAATGAATATGAATAATGGAAAAAATAAAAAAGAGGGATTTAAGGCAGATTTAATAGCTATTGGAGCGATTAAATATGATACAAAAACTAAAAAAATAGATGAGTTTAAATCTTTAATAAAGCCAATTTTTACCAAAGAAGTCTATCCTCATATAGAAGAATTGACACATATCACTACTGAGGATTTAAAAAAAGCTCCAACTTATGAAAATGTGATGAGATCTTTTAAAGTATGGCTTGGAAATTTCGATGAAATAGAAGGAATTTATACTTTTGGAAATTTTGATTTAACTTGCTTTAAAAATACTGATAGAATAAGTTCACAAAAGCATAATCATCCGAGATTTTTAAATAATATACAAAGCTTTTTTGTAGATATAAAAGAAAAATACTTAAAATATGGAATTAAATGTATGAATTACATATCTCTTACTCATTTATTGGAGCTATCAAATATGACATTTAGTGGTGATGCACATGATCCTTTATATGATGCTTATAATCTATATAGATTAGATGATGTTTTAGAATCTAATTTAGATACAAGAAATTATTTGATAATTCAAGATATAAATAAAGTACCTTATAATCAGATTGATGAAGATATAGAGAACAAAATAAAAAGCTATGGTAAGTATTTATATGATAATACAGGCAATTATAATATGGATGAATTATCAATAGATTTAATGACTATAATTGGAAGATATATATATTCTATTAGGCATATAAAAGTTAAAAATGTAGATATAATAAAAGACATAGTAAAAAAATTAGATACAGTAGATAAACTTAGATGTATCAAAGATGGTTATTTTTATATTTTAAATAATTTATATTTAGATTTGATGGATTTATTTGATGATGCTCTTTTATATAAATTAAGTCAAGAAGAGTATGAAGATGAGATAAATAATATTTTAGATTTATTTATTGAAGACTTAGAGTATGATAATATATTTGTAGATATAAAAGTAGACTTACAACCAGCTGAAAATATAATTTGATATATACGATAAAAAAATCTTCCTTGAGAAGATTTTTTTATGGCTATAAATAGAATTTATTAAGAAAATGTATAATGTAAAGTATTTAAGGCAAAGACTTTGATTACATATATTTTATGATATAATTTATATAGAGATTAAAATAATTACTCTAAAAAAATTTGATAGGGGATTATAATTATGGATATAAGTAATATAGTAAAAAAACAAAGAGAGTTTTTTTTTACTGGAAAGACAAAGAATATTGATTTTAGGATAAAATCACTCGAAAAACTTGAAAATTCTATAAGAAAATACCAAGATACAATAGAACAAGCTCTAAAAAAAGATTTAAATAAATCTGAGCTTGAATCTTATATGACAGAAATAGGAATGGTTTTAAGTGATTTAAACTTTGTAAAAAAAAGATTAAAAAAATGGTCTAAAGATGAAAAAGTCTTAACACCTCTTAGTCAATTTCACTCAAGAAGTTTTATAACTAAAGAACCTTATGGAGTAACTCTTATAATATCTCCGTGGAATTACCCATTTTTGCTTTGTATTCAACCCTTAATAGGAGCAATTGCAGCAGGAAATACAGCTATTTTAAAAGTTTCTGAGGACAGTATATATACATCTGATGTAGTTTATCAAATGATAAAAGATACTTTTTCTGATGAGTATGTAACAGTTATAAGAGGTGATAGAGAAGTTGCGACTGAACTTTTAAATCAAAAATTTGATTATATATTTTTTACAGGTGGACCTAATGTTGGGAAAATAGTTATGGAAAAAGCTTCTAGAAACTTAACTCCTGTTACATTAGAGCTTGGAGGAAAAAGTCCTTGTATAGTAGAGGAAAGTGCAAATTTAAAAGTTGCAGCTAAGAGAATCGTATTTGGAAAGTATTTAAATTCAGGTCAAACTTGTGTAGCACCAGATTATTTACTATTACAAGAAAGTATAAAGGAAGAATTTATACAATATTTAAAAGAAGCGATATTAATTTTTTATACAAATGATCCAATTTCAAATGCAGATTATTCAAGGATAATAAATGAGAGAAATTTTGATAGACTTAAAAATTTAATGAAGGGAGAAAAAATTATATACGGTGGTGATACAGATAGAGAATCTCTAAAGATAGAACCTACACTATTGGATAAAATTACATTAGACTCTCCTATTATGCAGGAAGAAATATTTGGTCCAATTCTTCCAATTATAACTTTTAATGATATAAAAGAAGCTGAAGATATAATTTTACAAATGGAAAAACCTCTTGCACTTTATTTATTTACGCAAAATAAAAAATTTGAAAAGGAAATATTAAAAAATATATCTTTTGGTGGAGGATGTATAAATGATACAGTAATGCAACTGGTTTCATCTAGGATGCCTTTTGGAGGTGTAGGAGGAAGCGGTATGGGATCATATCATGGAAAGTACAGTTTTGATACTTTTACCCATAAAAAATCAATAATTAAAAAATATACATGGATTGATTTACCTATAAGGTATTTACCTTATGATGAATTTAAAATGAAATTAATTAAATTATTTTTGAAATAATTTATTGAAATATAGTTATTAATAGATTTTAAGGAGAAATAAATGAATAAATATAGTGATAATAAGTACATTGTTGTAGATTTAGAGACAACAGGATTAGATCCGTATAAGGGTTGTGAGATCATAGAAATTGGTATAACTGAAATAATAGATGGAAAAATAGGAAGAAATTATTCAAGATTAATAAAGCCAAAAGGAAGAATTTCTTCTTTTATAGAGGATTTAACAGGTATAGATAATAATATGGTAAAAAATGAACAATGTATAGAAACAGTATTACCTAAATTTAGAAAATATATTTCAGATACTACAATAATTGCACATAATGCAAAATTTGATGTTAAGTTTTTAAATTATTATCTAAATTTATTGAATTTAGAGCCTATAACAAACTATATATGTACTATGGAAATGCTTAAAAAATGTAAATCATATAAGGCAAAGAATAAAAAACTTGCAACAGCTTGTGAATATTACGGCATTGTAAATGAAAATGCTCATAGAGCAAATAGTGATACGCTTGCTACTGCAAAGCTATTTTTAAAAATCAAAGATGATGTAGAATAAGATGAACTTTTAGTTCATCTTTTTTTGTGGCAAATAAAATTTCAGATAATATATTGAAATAAGAATAAATATGATTGCTAATTAGATACTTTGTAAATTTATTATATAAAAAAAGTGTTTATTAGTTAATAATGGGAGAGATGTATATGAAATTTAATAAAAAGGAATTAAATGAATCTAAAGAAATAGATGTTAAATTAATTCCATATATTATGAATAGGGAAATTTTAAGGGTGAAAAATAAAATATCTTCCTATGGAGTTAATATGATAGCTGCACCAAATATGTGGAAGCTTTCTTATACAGGAAAGGATGTAAAAATAGCAATTATAGATTCTGGATGTGATGTAAACCATATAAATTTAAAAAATAATATAGTTGGAGTTAGAAATTTTACTGATGAAGATTCAAAAAATATTGATGTGGTAACAGATAGAGTTGGACATGGGACACATGTAGCTGGAATTATAGTGGCAAATGGAAATAATAGTATAAAAGGTGTGGCACCAGATGCACAACTTTATATATTAAAAGCAATCGATAAAACAGGTTCTGGAAAATTAAGTTGGGTGATAAATGCTATTAACTATGCTGTAAGTTTAAATGTTGATATCATATCGATGTCTTTAGGAATGCCAGTTAGTGATGAAAAACTAGAAAAAGCTATAAATAATGCAGTTAAAAATAAAATATCAGTAGTTTGTGCAGCTGGAAATGAAGGAGATGGAAATTATGAAGATTTTGATTATTCTTATCCAGCTGCATATACAGAGGTTATATCAGTAGGAGCAGTAGACAAAAAATCAGTTCCAGCTTATTTTTCTAATTCAAATTTAGTAGTAGATTGTGTAGCTCCTGGAGTAGATATAATTTCCACATATCCAAATAATACTTATGCAAGTTTAAGTGGCACAAGTATGGCAACTCCACATGTAACAGGAACCTTAGCTTTACTTAAAAATTGGTCTGATGATGTTTTTCAAAGACATCTTACTACAGAAGAATTATATGCACAGCTTATAAAATTTACTAAAACTCTAAATTATCCAAGGACAGTTCAAGGTAATGGTCTTATTTATTTAAAAATAAAATAAATACCAAGAATAATTCATATTATATATAAATATGAAATGAGGAGATGAAAAAATGGTATATATTCATATCTATATATTTGTAGATAAATTAGAGTTTAATATCTTTAGAAATTTTTCAAACAATAAAAATACAATTAAGAAAAATGAAATAGTATTTCCAAGTTGCTACTCAATAGGAGAAAAACTTAATTATATAAGAAATCTTACTAATATTTTTGTAGATAAATACAACATAAATTACTTTAAGGTAGAAATAAATAACATTTTAGAAAATAAAAAAATTGATGAAGAGTGTATAGATTCCATAAAAATGGAGGGAGTTTTAGATGAATTGTTTCAGAGCAAGGGAGTTAAATTATGGAAATAAATTCAAGGCTAGATATGAAAATTATAAAAAAAATACCTTCTCAAGGAGTAAATTCTAATTTATATTTAGTTAAAGATACCCAATTAAATAAAATATTTATACTTAAGCAAATTGATAAAAATAAAATAAAAGAAAGTAATAAATATTTTGATGAAGCTAAGAAGATGAAAAAAATACAAAATAAAAATATTGTTGATATAAATTATGCTACTTATGATGAAGAATATATTTATATATCTATGCCTTATTATGAAAATGGTTCACTTCAAGATATAATTGAGAAGAGAAATTTAACTGTTAGAGAAATAGTAAAGTATTCTATTGATATACTTAGTGGACTTTACTATATTCACAGTAACAAAATCCTGCATTGTGATATAAAGCCTAGCAATATTTTAATTGATAAAAATGGCTCTGCTGTACTTACAGATTTTGGCTCATCAATTGTATTAAATTCTACAGGAGTTGGTAAATTAAAAAATGTATATTACAAACATATTGCTCCAGAGCAATGTTATACTTCAAGAGTAGATATACATGTAGATATATATCAATTTGGGAATACTCTTTATAGAATGTGTAATGGAGAAGAAGAGTATAATAGACAGATCAAAAATAGAAAAAATTTGCAGAATTTAAAAATTGCTATAACTCAAGGAAACTTTCCAACTAGAAAAAAATATTATCCTCATATTCCAAAAAGTTTAATTGAAATAACTGAAAAATGTATAAGCTTAAAGCCTGAAAATAGATATGATGATGTACTTCATATTTTAAATGATATGGCAAGCATCGATAAAAATTTAGATTGGAAATATGAAAAATCAGATGGAGTTTATAAATGGTCAGATGGGGAGAAAAAACTATATATGTATAAGAAAAATAACGGTTGGACTGTTAGATGTGAAATAGGGATTTTATTTGAAAGAAATTTTGAAACTTTTTCAGAGGGATTTAAATATATTAGAGGTGTTTTAAAGGAAGCAGATAGAAAATAATATGGAATTTATTTAAAAAGTTTATGATTAAAATGATAATTAGAAATTTTAAATAAGCTATTACAAATGAATTTTGTAATAGCTTATTTTGTTAAATCTTATTATTTTTAATTTCCTTTTGTATTTTTTTTAATGTTTTCTTAGAGCCTCTTTTTATGTCTTTTTCTAATTTTCTATCTTTAAATGATACAAATAAGCTATTTATATCGTACCCTTCAGGATATAAATCATAGTATTTTAAATAAGGCTCAGTATTTTTTACATTTACAGAAATAAATTTGTCTTTATATAAAACTTGTAGGTTGTTAAATTTATCTATTGGAGTGTAGATAATAGCAAAATCGTTTTGATCTAAAAGTTTTATCTTATCTCCAATTTCGTATTCGTAAGTCTTTTTTGGAGTATTTTCAGTAGAGGCTTTCTTTGAAAGTTTTCTACTGTCAATTAATTTAATTTTATAATCTTTATTGTTTAGATAATTATTTGCCTGTTTTAAAACTTTATCGTTTATTCCCATTTTTTTAGATATGAATAGAGCATTACTATTTTGGGAATTTCCTATTGTAAGATTATATAAAGGTTCTAAAGTATCTTTATCAAACATCATACCTGCATTTTCAAAATCAGGATGTAAAGTGGCGTATTTTTTAAGTTCTCCATAATGGGTAGATGCAACTGTTATACATCCTTTTTGATATAATTCTTCTAATATAGCAATTGCTAGAGAAGCTCCTTCATTTGGTTCTGTACCACTACATATTTCATCTAATAAAGCTAATGTAGATTTATTGCTTTTGTTTATAATAGTGGCTATATTTTTGATATGAGATGAAAATGTACTTAAAGCATTTTCTATACTTTGATTATCTCCTATATCTACAAATATATTTTTAAATACAGCGATTTCTGTATTTTTTTGAGCAGGTATATCAAATCCACATTGAGTTAAAAGTGTAAGTAAACCTACAGTTTTTAGAGATATAGTTTTACCACCTGCATTAGGTCCTGTTATTATTAGACTTCTATAATCATCACCAATTTCAAAGTTTAAAGGAACGATATTTCCTTTTAATAAAGGATGTTTAGCATTTATTAATTTTATATATCCAAAGTCATTTACTTTTGGAGTTATAAAATTATTGTTAAGGCTATATTTAGCTTTTGCAAATATCATATCGTAATTTGCTATGATTTGTATATTCATTTTTATTTCTTGTAATTTTTCAAAAATTAATTCAGTTAAATAAGATAAAATTTTGTATTCCTCAATAGCTTCATTTGATTTTAGACAAATAAGTTCAGATGTAAATTTAGATATATTTTCAGGCTCCATAAATACTGTGCTTCCTTTTGAGGAAGTATCTATTATAGTTCCCTTAACTTCATTTTTGTAATTTGCCTTTATAGGAATTACATATCTGTCATCTCTTTTACTAATTAAAAATTCTTGAATGTATTTTTTATTAGAGCTTGATGTAAGAAATTTATTTAATCTATCCTTTATTTTTTCTTCGCAGATTTCTATGTTTCTTCTTATTTTTTTTAATTCACTTGAAGATTTAGAATCAACTTTATTAGAAATTATACAAAAATTTATTTCATCTTCTATAAATTCTAATTCATTTATATTTAAGGAATAAGAGGATAGTGTTTCTCCGTAAAATTTCATATCATTCATAAAAATTTTAATTTTTTTACAGCCTCTTAAAAAAGATTCTATTTTAGTTAGTTCTTCTGGCATCAATATTATACCTTTTTCAACCTTATCTATTATCAAGTCTAAGTTAAATACACCTTCAAGAGGAATGTGGTTGCTATTTTGTAGTATTTTTCTAGCTTCTTCATTTTCGTTTAACATAGTTTTGACTGCTTGAAGGGTTGTTTTAGGTGTTAAATTATCTATAAGATTTTTACCTAGGGAACTTACACAGTAGTTTTTTATTAATTCTTTAAAATCGTTTAATTGTAGTTTATCAAAGGTAGTATTATTCATATTTATGCCCTCCAATACAAGATTTTTTTATTTTAGATATTATTTTTCTTATACTTGATTCTGATAAATTAAATTTATTTTCAAGTTCTTTTAGTTCATAGCCTTTGTTGTAGAGTTCAAATATCTTTTTATTTCTTAGTTGAATGGCATTTTTAGTACCATTTTTTTCACCCCAAGAAATTTTATCTCCTTGTATGGGAATATATATAATATCACCTTGGATATATTTTTGAATTTCATTTATTAATTTTTCTGGTAATATATCTTTTGCATTTTTGTAATTCAATTTAGTTCTCTCCTTTATTTATAAGTTATTTTTATATAACTTAACAAATAAGGAGTTAATTTATTGCACTCCTTATTTGTTAAGAAGAGCAACTTCCAGTTCATTGTAATTAGTTTTTTTCAAAAAACATTCTCCTTTTAAATTTATAGTTTTTAGCAATCGCTACTTATATTATTTCATATAATAATTTGTGATTCAATGTACAAAATAATTATATTTAAAAATTCCAATTATTAAAATGTGCAATTTTGATAATTATTATAGATAGTAAATAGTTTTTATTTATTTAATTCTTCAAGTACAAATTTAAGCGAGTCCTTAAAAAACATCTCTAAATCATTTTCTGTAAATAATTCATTTTTAGGAAACTTATCTAAAGGTTTTTTATAATTATCATAAATCCATTTTTCAGTCATTTCAATATCTTTAGAAGTTATTTTATAACCACCATCATCTGTAGGAATAAATAATTCATCCTTAGGAAAAGAAAAATCACTCTTTATATTAATTGATTTTGCAATTAAATTAAAATTTTTATGTTTTTGCTTTATACATTCTTCTTTATTCTTTTGAAAAACACCATTTAGTGTTTTGATTCCTATTATTAAATTTTCTTCGTTATAAATAAAAAATTTTCTTTTTAAAAGCATATTTAAATAGTAATCTAGCAACAAATGGCAGAATATTCCTACTGAAATAATATCATCTTTATTAAAATAATTTTCTCTGTATTTTTGAATATTTGGTAAAGATAAGTCATTTTTATAAAGATAATGATGTGAGTATCTAGAAGAAACAGGTTTATCTGCTGGAATTAGATAACCTGATTTAATATCTGGAATTAAATTTGCAAGTATAAAAATATCTTTTTCATCATCTTTTAAATTTAAAATATTTGAAATTTCTGTAGCAGATTTAATATGAAAACTCCAAGCTGGCATAGTCAAAATCCTTTCTATATATTATATAATTTACATATATGATATTATAAAATAAATAGGATAAATTGCAATATTTAAATTATTTATAATAGATAGCAAATAATACTTATTTAATATTAAATATAGTTTTCATATATTCGAATTGATTAAATAAAGAGAGGAGATAAATTAATATGAATTATAGGGTGTTAGGTAGAACAAATATAAAAGTCAGTGAAATTGGACTTGGAGGAGAAGGATTTGAGAAAAAAACTAAAGAAGAAGTTGAAAAAATGATAGATTGTGCTATAGAAAAAGGCATAAATTTTATAGATATATACAATTCAAATCCAGAAGTTAGAAGTTATGTAGGAAGTGCACTTAAAAAATATCCAAGAGAAAGTTTTGTAATAGAAGGACATTTATGTACTATTTGGGAGGATGAACAGTATAAAAGAACGAGAAATATAAATGAAGTAAAAGAAGGATATAAAGATTTTTTAAATAGAATGCAACTTGACTATGTAGATGTGGGAATGATTCACTATATAGATGACGATAAGGATTTTGATACTGTATTTAATGGAGAAATTTTAGAGTATGCAAAAGAATTACAATCAAAAGGAATTATTAAACATTTAGGTATATCTACACATAATCCTGATATAGCATTTAAAGCAGTAGATACAGGAATTATAGATGTAATATTATTTAGTATAAATGCAGCTTATGATATGTTACCTGCAAGTGAAGATGTAGATATTTTATTTGAAGAAGATACATATAAGGATAGAGTTTATGAAGGAATAGATTCAAAGAGAGAAAAATTATATAAAGTTTGTGAAAATAAAGGTGTGGCACTTACTGTAATGAAAGCATTTGGAGCAGGTGTTCTTTTAAATGAAAAACAATCACCTTTTAAAAAAGCTTTAACTCCAGTTCAATGTCTACATTATTGTCTAACAAGACCTGCAGTAGCAAGTGTAGTTGGAGGAGCAGGAAATACAGATGAGATTTTATCAGCAGCATATTATGAAAAAGCAACTGAAGAAGAAAAAGACTATGCTAAAGTTTTGGCCCATGCACCAAAAAGTGCATTTAAAGGACAATGTATGTATTGTGGTCACTGTGCACCATGTTCTGTAAAAATAGATATAGCTTATGTAAATAAATATCTTGATTTAGCATCTATTCAAGATGAGGTTGCAGAAACTGTTCAAAATCACTATGATGTACTTGAACATCATGCTAGTGAATGTATAGAATGTGGAGTATGTATGGATAATTGTCCATTTGGAGTAGATATTATAGGAAAAATGAAAGAAGCAGCTAAGTTATTTGGAAAATAGAGCCAGTTGTATATATATTATAATTTACTTGTAAGTTAAAAGCTTAAAAGTAAATTTAAAATAATAAAAGCTATTACAAAAAAATGTAATAGCTTTTTTCTTAATTTTCTATTTGAGAAGTACAGTTTGGACAACGAGTAGCGTTTATATCTATTTCGCTAAAGCAGAAAGGACATTTTTTAGTAGTTGGTTCTTCTGCTACTGCAACTTCTTCATGTCTACCTAAACTAGCAAGTTTGTTCATACCTTTTATAATTAAGAATATAACAAATGCCATAATTAAAAAGTTTATAAGTGCTGTTATAAAAGATCCGTATTTTACTTGAATACCACCTATAGTTATAACTAAGTTACTAAAATCTTGATTAGCAAATAGTCCTATAATAGGAGATATAATATCTTGAACTAAAGAATTAACTACACCTTGGAATGCACCCCCTATAATAACCCCAACAGCTAAATCTAGGACATTTCCTCTAAGAGCAAATTCTTTAAATTCATTAATGAATTTTGACATAAGATTTATCCTCCTTATTTTAATATTTTAAATTTTACCTACACATAATTATATCATGGAAATTTATTTTGAGATAAATTATTGTGAATTTTTTGTAGTTATTTGGTATTTATTAAATAATGGTAGGCGATTTGATATTTTCTACTTCTATCTAGATCTCTTTCTTTTAATGTTGAAAGTCTTCTTAAATCCATATTGTGATTTAAATCAGCTAGTTTGACTTCTTTTGCTAGAGGATTTGTGTTTAATTTTTTTATATAATCCATGTAATCCTCTTCATAAGACTTTGTAAGCATAACTATTGCATCTACTATATGTTTTGAAAGTCCTTCTTTTAGTAGATATTCTTCAGTTACATCTGTATCTTCTATTATATCGTGTAATATTGCTACTATTTTGGCATCATCGCTTTTTACATTTTCCATTACATGAAGTGGATGTAGAATATATGGTTTTCCTGATTTATCTGTTTGATTTTTGTGCTTTTTTATAGCAAGTTCTAGTGCAAATTGTAATTGCTCGTTGTATGATAGCATTTTGATACCTCCCATATAAAGTAATTTTTAAGATATTATAGCATAATAAGGAATATAATTTCATAAAAATTATATTCCTTATATATATTTCAATACACTAGATATTTTTAGAATAAATATAATAAAAATAAATTTTAATGTAATAACTAAGTAAATAATAGAAGTAATATTATAAATATCAATTAGGATATAAAAAAATAGAACCCTAGTAAATCCGATCGCTAGGGTTCTCTAATTAAAATATATTATAAAAAGGGGATTAGGGAATATATTTTATTTGGGGAGTAATTTCAGTTATTGGGGAATAACTGTGTATTTATAATAACAAAAATCGACAAAATTCGCAATAATAAAAGTTAAAATATATGCTGGTAATTAATAGCAATTAAAATAAAAATGTATATATTTTTTAAAAATGTAAAATAATCTAAATATGTATAGGAATAGATTTTATTTAAAAAGGAGAAATTTTATGAGAATAAAATGTGTTATAGTATTTTTATTGGTTATTTTATCATTAAATAGTAATATAATTGTTTATACAGCAGATAACTTCCAATTTCAAATAGCAAATCAAAATAATCAAACACAATATATAAAAGTGCATTTAGATGATTTAAAAATAGAAAATAAAAAAGTTAAAATGGATGATAAATATTTAAAATATGCTACATTGACATTTGATATTATGAATACTAGTTTAGAGCCGATAGAATTATCTCAGATGGATTTTGAATTTTATCAATCAGGTAAATATAAGAAAACTTTTTTAAATATAAATGAAGGTGTATATGGATTTCTAGGCATATTAGATAGTGGTGAGAGTAAAAAAGTAAAGATATGTATAGAATTAGATGATAAGAATGAATCTTTACTACTTGTTATTAAAAATAGCAATTTAAATCAAGATTGTACTTTTAAAAATATAGATATTTAATATAAAAACTTCTGAATTAATATAAGATTATATAATTGAGTAGAAAATTAATAGCTTATAATTATGAAAATATTAAAAAAGTATTAAATTTACATATCTTAACAAAATTTTATTTTTATTTATTTCTATTTCGTTGTATAATCTATTTATTAATAAGGAGGTAAAAATGTCTGATAATAATCAAAATAAAATACGAAGAAGAAAAATTAGTTCAAATAATTTAAAAAATAAAAATGACGACAGCAAAATAAGTACAAACGAAAGTATAAATAAAATTACTCCTAATCAAAAAAGTGAAACTAATAAAAAAATCACTGAAAAGAAAAAAGTAGATTCTATAGAGGAAGCTATAAGAAAAAAAGAACAAAAAGAGCAATTTGAACTTGAAAGAGAAATATATTATAGAAAGAAAAAGATACAAAGAGCAAAAAGGTTAACTATTCTAAAAAAAGTAATGTCTCTAGTTTTAGTTTTAGTTATAGTAGGTGGAATTATTTTTTCTGGATTTTCTATATATGCTATAAGCGGAAGTGAGAAAGTTACAAAGGAACTTATTTATAATAATTATATAAGTAGTGAAGTAGTAAGTGATGATCAAATACCTGATGATTTAAAACATGCTATAGTAGCTATGGAGGATAGGAGATTTTATAAGCATAAAGGAGTAGATATAAAATCTATAATAAGAGCTGCTTTAAATAATTTAGTAACTTCATCTACACAAGGAGGAAGTACTATAGATATGCAGGTATCAAAAAATTTACTTACAAGTGAAGATAAAACATATAAAAGAAAAATTATAGATGCATATAATGCTATTTGTATGAATAAAATTCTGAGCAAAGATGAAATTTTAGGAATTTATCTTAATAATATTTACTTAGGAAAATCTGCATATGGTGTTGCAAAAGGGGCAAAGGTTTATTTCAAAAAAAATGTATGGGAGCTTAATTTAGCTCAATGTGCAATGCTTGCAGGTATAACTAATAATCCTTATAGATTTAGAGAACATGATCAAGCAAAAGCTAGACAAATAGAGGTACTTAATGATATGCTAGAACAAGGATATATAACTGAAGAAGAATATGAAGAGGCTGTAGATGATCCTACTTTATTTGCTTCAGAAATAGATTAATGAATAGGAGTTAAATATGTTAAAGTTTGTTTATGATGGAGAAGAATATATACTAGAAAAAGATAAAAATATATGTTTATTAAATGATGAGGAAAAACCAGTTAAAGGACTTACTTTAGATGATATACTTGATATGCTTAGTAAGTTAGAAGAAATTGACTTTGATATTCAATATTATAAAGAAGCTTGTGTTGAATGTCTTGCAGGAGTTAAAGAAAAACAAAAATTCTTTCCATTTTTAGAATATCATTTCTATATATATACAAAAGAACAAAAATTTGTTATAAGTGATATTCAAAAAGAATATGAGGGCCAATCTTTTAATAAGTTATTAAGAGCTAATAAAGTAGATGATAGTTACATAGTAAGTCTTATAATTTGTAAAAACTGTCAAGATACATTAATTCAAATAGAAAATTGTGTAGTTTAAATTAAATTAGAATATAAAACGGGGAATTATAATTACTTATAATTCCCCGTTTAATTTTATTAGTATCTTGCAAAATTATTTGATTTGCAAGAGCATATTTTTATGCTAGTTCATCTATATGTGAAAATAAAAATTTAACGAAATGTTTTCCGGCAATCGGAAGTTCATTTTTTTCTTTCATAACAATACCAATTTTTCGAGTAATAACAGGTTGTATTGGTAAAATTGCAACCTGATAATTTGTTTTTCTAAGTACAAGTTCAGGTAAAATACTCACTCCTAGTCCTGTTTCAACCATAGATAAAATTGAATAAGCATCATGGGCACGCAAACATATAGAGGGTTCTAAACCTGCTTTATTAAATGCTTCTAATGGTTCGCTAAATGAGCCTTCTTCTAACAGTAAAAACGATTCTTTTGATAAATCATCCAATGTAATGTATGCTTCAGAAGCTAGTGGATGATTTAATGGTAATACGGCACGATGTTCACCTTCTTTTATAAAAAATGTCTTTCTGCATGTAACAGCATCAGGATTAACAAAACCAAAATCAAGTTCTCCATTATGTATCCATTGTGTAATTGTTGTATAGTCTCCTTGATGAAGAACAAATTGTACATTTGGATATATTTTCCAAAAATCTTTAATTAATTTAGGAAGCCAATGACAAGATACACTTGATATAGTTCCAATTCGTATTACTCCTGTATTTAGTCCTTGAATTTCTTTAGCAATTTCTTGCATAGATTGATAATGTGCAATTGTTGATTGTATAGATGGGAATAATTTCTCCCCTTCTAATGTCAAATTAATTCCATATCTAGAACGATATAGAAGCTTTATAGACAGTTCTTTTTCTAATGAAGAAATCATTTGGCTCATAGCTGGCTGAGTGTATCCCAATATTTTTGCTGCTTTTGTAAAACTACCAAGTTCTACTACTTTTTGAAGTGCAATATAACGATTCATTTTTCAAATAACCTTTCTGCATATTTATATCATAAACATTTATTTTACTTATATTAATTTAAAGTATATAATAGATAATAAAAAAAGACAATGATATAAAACATATACAAATAATAAAGGAGGAATTTGAAATGGGAGCAAATGAATTAAAAGAAAAGAGAAATGATTTATTAGGAGCAAAAGTTAGAGAGAGATTAGAAAAAAGACATTTTGAAGCTTATTACTGTAAAACTAAGGAAGAAGCTTTAAAAAAAGCAATTGAATTAATTCCAACAGATCATGTAGTTTCATGGGGTGGAACAATCTCAATAGGAGAAATTGGATTATTTGATTATGTAAAGAAAAACAATAAAGTTATAGATAGAGATACTGCAAAAACTCCAGAAGAAAGAGTAGAAATAATGAGACAAGGTTTACTTTGTGATACATTTTTAATGAGTACAAATGCCTTGACTGAAGATGGAATTCTTGTAAATATAGATGGAAATGGAAATCGTGTTGCTGCATTATGTTATGGACCAAAAAATGTTATAGTTGTTGCAGGAATAAATAAAGTTTGTAAAACACTTGATGATGCAGTAAGCAGAGTTAGAAATACAGCTTCACCTATAAATATTCAAAGATTTGATGGAGTTAATACACCTTGTTATTTAACTGGTTCATGTACAAATTGCAAATTACCACAAAGTGTGTGTAGTCAAGTTGTTATAACTAGATTAAACAGAGTGCCATCTAGAATAAAAGTTATATTAGTTGGTGAAGATTTAGGTCTTTAAAATATAAAAATAAAATAGTTATAAAAATTTATATTTGCATTTTAAGATATAGCAAGACTTTGAACTATGTGAAAAAGTCTGTATTAATTTTATAAATAGGGGGCATTTTAATGAAGAAGGTAGTGTATTTATTGGTTAGACTATTTGCTGGATTTATATTGTATGGATTGGCAATAGTTGTAATGGTAAATGCTGAAGTTGGATTATCTCCTTGGGATGTATTTCATCAGGGTGTATCTATGAAAACAGGAATTACTATGGGACAAGCATCTATAATGGTAGGACTTATAATAGTAATACTTGATGCAATTTTAGGAGAAGGTGTAGGCTGGGGTACAGTTCTAAATATGATTTTTATAGGTGTATTTTTGGATATCATAAAAGCTACGAATATAGTTCCAGTTGCAGATAATTTATTTATGGGACTTATTATGATGGTCATAGGTATTATTCTTTCAGCAGTAGCTACAGTCTTATATTTAGGAGCAGGACTTGGTAGTGGTCCAAGAGATGGCCTCATGCTAGCACTTAATAAAAAATTATCTAAGCCAGTTGGTATAATAAGGACTTTTATAGAAGTTTCTGCTTTAGTAATTGGATGGTTTTTAGGTGGTAAAGTGGGAATTGGTACAGTTATGAGTGCATTTGGTTTAGGCTATGCTATTCAGTTTGGATTTAAAATATGTAAAATAGATTCTAAAGAAATTAAACATAGAATTATATCTGATGATATTAAATATATAAAAGAATTAATTAAAAATAAGAAAAATTTACAAATTGAAGAGGATTGTCAAAATAGTATTCAAAAATAATAATTTTAATTCAGTGAATATTATGACAAATATTATATTAAATTGCAAAATGCTATAGTACAGATAATTTTATTTGAACTATAGCATTTTTATAGATAAAATTTATTATTTTGATATAAAAGTATTACAGCTAGCATCCACATCATTTATTTGAACAGATGGAGCAAGACATAATTTATTTTCATTGTATTTACAGTTTACAGCTTCACATCTTATTTCAGCAGTTCCAACTAAATGATCTTGATGACAACAACATCCAGCATGGCTAGAGAAAGAAGTATGTTCATTTTCCCTGAAAGTTGCACAGTATGTATCAGCAGTTTTGTTAGCCATACTTCCGTCTACATTTATTTTTCCAGCAAAGCATTCACAATTTTTGTTATATACACATTTGTTAGCATTACATTTTAAATTTTTCATATTTTAATACCTCCATTATTTTATTATTATTATGTGGAGGATTTAAAATTTTATTCATCATTTTTTAAACATTTTGAACAAAGTAAAATAACATCATCTTCGGTTTCTCGTCCAAATTTTTTGTTTAGATGAAAAACATCAACATTTTCATTTGAATAGCAGATTGAACATCTATAGTTATTTTTATATAGAATTTGCTCTCTAAATAATTTCCAATATATACTATTTAAATAATCGTCGTATTTTATTTTTATACAACATTCTAAAAAATTAATGTACAAATTATCTAAGTCTGATGTAGTCAAGTTGGAATGTTCTGCTTCAAAATATTCACAACAATGGCTAGGATTTGGAGATGAATCATGTATAATGCATTTTATTTCATATTTAAAATATTCATCAGGACCTTCTAGTGTTAAGTGAGAACAAAAGCAACAACAGTCTTTAGGTAATTTATTTTCAATTTCATTCAATTTAGAATTCATAAAATAACCTCCGTATAAAATAAAAGTTTTTTAAGATAAAGATTTTTTTATAACACATAGGAAATTATATTCATTTAAAAATTTTTGATAATTATAATTTCCGTCAATGAGTTTTAAAGAAATATGCATATTTGAAAGATACTTATAATAAAGATTTTTTTATAATTTTATTTATGTATTATAAAAAATATGACAAAGCTTAATTTAGATATTATTAAAAGTTACTTTGAGTCGAATATTTATTAATTAAAAATAAAGGGAATTTTATTAATTAAAAATAAATATATAGATAAAAAGGATTGATATTTAAAATGTATGAATATAATTTCAAAGATAGAAGGAAACAAATAAAGGCTATTTTAGAAAATTATTTAGAAGAAAGAAAAAAAATATATTATCAAGAGTTAGAGGCATATAATAAACAAAATTTGTATGATAATAAAAAAATATATAATGATCAATTAATTAAAAAAAAGAAAATTATAATAAAAAATTTAAATATGGACAAAATAAATAATGAAAAGGAATATATACAGTTTGAAGATGAAACGAAAATAAAATTTCAAACTTTTTACAATTGTGCTTTTGGATTATTTGATATGACTTCAGCTACTATACATAAAAATATTCACAATATACAATTTGAATATATTATTTTTAAAGATTGTATATTTAAAAATATAAATTTTGAGGAATGTATTTTTATAGGATGTGATTTTATAGGATGCGAATTTCTTAATGTGAAATTTAAAAAAAGTAAGTTCTTTGATTTTAAATCTAAAGATACGGTCTATTTTTATTCTTCAAATTTTGAAAATTGTATATTTGAAAGAGTTAATATGAAAAGAAATATATTTCAACTTGTAAAAATAAAAAATACTAGATTTATATTATCTAATTTAAGAAAAAGTATATTTGATGAAAATACAATTGACAGTATGTATATTTCAGATTGCGATTTAAAATCTTTTGCTATGATAAATACTTATGCAAAAAAATTAGAATTTGATGATGATTTTTTGACTAAATTAAATGAAGATAGTTTTTTTGATAAATTCATAATAAGTGAAAATGATAAAGAACAATATATCAATCTATCAAGAATATACAAAGATATAGCATCTAAATTTGAAAGTAATAGAATTTTGGCAATTTCAGGAGAGTATCATTATTTATATAAATATAGTCAAAAGAATACATTAAAGTCATTTTCAAAGTTAAAATCACAAATATTTTGGAGTA
This sequence comes from uncultured Clostridium sp., assembly GCA_964449895.1. Classification (GTDB taxonomy): domain Bacteria; phylum Bacillota; class Clostridia; order Peptostreptococcales; family Peptostreptococcaceae; genus Intestinibacter. The sequence goes on along the minus strand of CAYVBY010000004.1, from coordinate 123,000 downwards.
TCTGTGGCTATGGTGAAAAACCTATCTACTGTCTTATAACATCATTTGAAATAGTTCTTTTATTTGCAATAATATATTTATTTACAGGAATAAATATAGGAAGTAGACAAATAAATTATGACTTATCAATCTTTTTTATGTTAGATAAAAAAATAATAATAGTAGATTTTTTAGAGTCTCTCTATTTTAGTTTAGTTACATTTACTACAGTAGGATACGGAGATATTATTCCAACAGGTATAAGTATTGTTTTATCTAGTATAGAAATGATATTAGGCGTTACAATGGTTGGTATTTGGACAGCTACTCTTGCAAGAAAAATAACAAGATAACTCATATACAAAATCATTTCTAAGTGTTAAAATTGAATAATAATGATATAATTTTATCGAGGCGATTTGAAATGAATGATATTTATGATGTAATAATAATAGGATCAGGTCCAGGAGGATTGAGTGCAGGAATATATGCAGGAAGATCCAAGTTAAAAACTTTAATAATAGAAAAAAGGGCGTTTGGAGGTCAAATCCTAAATACTGGAGTAATAGAAAATTATCCAGGTTCAATAAAAGAAGAAACAGGTTTTACTTTAGCTCAAAGAATGTTAGAACAATGTAGAAAATTTGGAGCTGAATTGGTAAAGGACGAAGTTTTGGAAGTTGATTTAGAATCTATCACAAAAACTATAATATGTAAGAATAATGTCTACAAATCAAAAACTGTGATTATAGCCACAGGATCTGAATGTAAAAAATTAAATCTAGATAGAGAAAATGAATTTTTAGGTATGGGTATATCTAATTGCGCAATATGTGATGGTCATTTATTTGAAGATTTGCCTGTGTATGTAGTTGGTGCAGGAGAAAGTGCCATAAAAGAAGGTATCTATTTATCTAAATTTGCCAAAAAAGTTACAATTTTAAACAAATACGATAAATTAAAATGTAGTAAATATCTAGAATATAAATTGAAAGATTTTGAGAATATATATATAATCAATAATGTAAAAGTAGTAAAATTGTTAGGTGAAGATATACTAAATGGTATTATAATTGAAAATTTAAAGTCAAACAAACAGATTACCATAAAAGCTACTGAAGAAGATGATTATATAATGGGATTATTTGTATTTATAGGGTTAAAAGCTCAAACTAGCTTATTTAAAAATATATTAGATTTAGATGACAATGGATACATAAAAACTAATAATAATATGGAAACTAACATAAAAGGTGTATATGCAGTAGGAGATTGTAGAGTAGGAAATTTAAAGCAAATAGTAACTGCTGTAAATGATGGAGCAATTGCTTCTGTAAGTATTGAAAAATACATAAATTAGTTTAATTTGGGGGATATGGAAATGATTAATGTAAATAAAGACACATTTGAAGAAGAAGTATTAAATTATGAAGGTAAGGTAGTTGTAGAATTTTGGAGTGAAACTTGTGCTCCATGTAAGGAATTATATCCATATATAGAAGAGCTATCTAAGAAATATGACAAAGATGTAAAATTTTGTAATATAGATACTAAGGCTGCACCTAGAATAGCTATAAAACAAAAAGTGCTTAGTTTACCAGTTGTAAGAATTTATGAAAATGGGAAAATATTAGATGAAAAATCTAACGAAAATGTTACAATTGAAAATATTGAAGACATGATAAAGAAATTTATATAGGCAAATATAACAAAATCTGTTAATTTTTAGTAATAAAAATTACTAAAAATTAACAGAAATAAATGGTAATATTTTACATAGAAACAATTAAAGTTGATTTAATTAAAATTACAAAAATATAAAGTTTAAATACAAAATCACTTTAAAATAAAAAGAAACAAATAAGTAATTATTGTAACTAATTTGTAATCTAAAGTAACATTTGTGTAACTAGAAATAGATAGATATAGCTGATATTATAATAGTATAAAGATTAAGAAATTATAAAAATTATTCAATAAAAATCATTAGTGAATGGAGGTAATGATTATGAAAAAAGCTATTATAACTATATCAGTATTATGTGCGAGTTTAATGTTATTTGGTACTATGAAAGGTGCTTATGCAACTAATTTACCAGATGTAGAACCACAAAAAATCCAAGCAAAAGAAGATACACAAATTACAAAAGAAGAAAATAAAAAAGTAGAAGTACAACAAGTTGCAGTTAAAGAAGAACAACCAGTAGTTAAAACAGAAATAGAACAAGTTAAAGAAGAACAACCAGTAGTTAAAGAAAATAAAACTTTAACAAAAGAAGAAGCTTTACAACTTGTAATAGATTATGAACCTATTTTAACATACATTTATCAAGGAGATGAAAATACTTATAGCTGCATAAAAGAAAAAGGTATAACTGGATATGTTTTCTTACCAACATGTGATGGTGATATGGCATACTTAGTTGATAAAGAAACTGCAAATATTTACTTTTTCCATCCAAGTGGATATTTTGAGTTGTTAAAATAATATATAATTATTTATATAAAAAAACTGAATCTTAAAGGTTCAGTTTTTTTTATTTGAATTATTAAGAAAAATGTAAGAAATATATGAGGTATTATGTAAAATTTGAAAGCTACTATAAAAGTATAATTTTAATAAGGAGGATTAGTGATGTATAATTATTTTAAATGTATTATATTAAATGGCAGTGGTCTATAAATATTTAAGGAAAAGAGGAAATAAAATGTACAATATATTAGTAGTTGATGATGATAAAGAGATAGTAGAATCTATCGAAATATATTTAAAGAATGAAGGATATAAAGTATTTAAATCTTATGATGGAATGGAAGCTTTAGATATATTATTAACAGAAGAAATTCATTTGATTTTAATGGATATAATGATGCCGAAAATGGATGGAATTAAGGCGACAATAAAAATTAGAGAAGAAAAAAATATACCTATAATTTTAATATCTGCAAAGAGCGAAGATACGGATAAGATTTTAGGTTTAAATATAGGTGCTGATGATTATATAACAAAACCTTTTAATTTGTTAGAACTTATAGCTAGAGTAAAATCAAATTTGAGAAGGTATATGAATTTTGGAAATTATAACAATGAACTTAAAAAAGATGTACTTAGAAGTGGGGGACTTGAATTAAATACATCTACGAAAGAAGTAAAGGTAGATGGAAATTTGGTAAAGGTTACTCCTATAGAATATAGGATATTAGAATTTCTTCTTAGAAATAAGGGCGTAGTTTTTTCTATGGATCAAATTTATGAAAAGGTATGGAAGGAAGAAAGTTTTAATGTAGAAAATACTGTAGCAGTCCATATCAGAAGAATTAGAGAAAAAATAGAGATAAATCCTAAGGAGCCTAGATACTTAAAGGTTGTTTGGGGGATTGGTTACAAAATAGAAAAATTATAGAGGTGATTATATGAAAAAATTGAAAAATATATTTTTACTTGTTTTTTTAATATTATTTTCTATTTTTTTAGGAAGTTCTTTTTCGCTTTTTATGAATTGTTATGCTGGAAATATACCGTATTATAGTATAGATTATATGACTTCGGCAGTTGAAGATAATATTAAATTTGAAAGAAATTATTTTAAGAGTAAAAATTTTAGTACAATTGTTACAAATAATATTTTAAGAGATTTAAAATTTAGTGTAGCAGATGAATCAAATTATAGCGATAATACTACTGACAGCGACTTTAGAGATGATTTGGGAAATATTATTTCAGAAAAAGAAAATATAAAGCTGAATAAAAAATATGCAAAAGAAAGTTTAGAAAAAATCGAAGGTATAAAATATTTTGCTATTAATAATACTACAAAGGAAGTACTAACAAATACAGAATATAAAACATTTAATGAATTTAAAAATAGAGCAGATGGATATTATCAAATAGAATTCAAAGGCGATAATTTAGTAAATAGAAAAATTGACAATGTAAATTATGGTAAAAAAGATAATGGAAGTGTTAATGATTTTTATTATGATATAAAAAATAGTATGGAAATAGATACTTATATATCGATTTCAAAAGATGCATTTGAAAAAGACAAGGTAAATTATTATTTATATGGTTATGATGAGTATCAAAATATGATAAAACAATATGATAGATGTGTGGAAATAGGTATACCAACATTAATATCATCAATTATATTTTTATTAATATATGGAGTTATGAATTTTAAACTTCCAAAGACAAAGAGAGAATTTTGGAATTATTATAACAAAATACCATTAGAATTAATAGTAGTATTTTTAGCTGCAGATATTTCAATAATTTTTGCTTTAGGTGATCCAAATACAGGAATGAGATTAAATCAATTTTGTGTAATACCTATTTTTATATTATTATTTTACTTTATTTTACTTATAAAACAAATTTCAAATTTTGAAAAAAAGAAAAATTTCTTTAAAACAAGTTGGATTTTTAGAATAATATGTTTTTTATTGAAAAAGATAAAAATTTATATAAAAGAAACTAGAGAATTAATTATAAAAAGTCAAAAATTCGATATAATAAATAAAATTGTAGTTATGGCAATTATATGTGTTATTTTAGAATTATTTACTATATTTTTAATGTATGCATTTGAGGTAATTCTTCTAGGAGCATTAATATTTATAATACAGCTTGGATTTTTAATATATCTAGTAAAAAGACTATCTTATTTAAAAGAAATTATGGATGGAGTCTATAAAATAAAAGAAGGTCAAGTGAATTATAAAATAGATTTGAAGGATGATTTATATTTTAAAAATTTTGCAATTGATATAAATAATATAGGTCAAGGACTTGAAAATTCAATAGAAAATAGATTAAAAAGTGAAAGAATGAAAAGTGAGTTAATAACAAATGTTTCGCACGATTTAAAAACGCCACTTACATCTATTATAAATTATATTGAGCTTATCAAAAAAGAAGAAAATATAACTCCAGACTATTTAAAAGATTATGTAAATGTATTGGATAAAAAATCTCAAAGATTAAAAATACTAATAGAAGATTTATTTGAAGCAAGTAAAGCTAGTACAGGAAATATAGAACTAGAACTTATAAAGATAGATTTAAAGCAACTTCTAAGACAAAGCATAGGAGAATTAGAAGAAAAATTAGAAGATGCAAAATTAAATTTAAGAATAAACTTAACTGAAGAAGATACTTTTGTATTGGCAGATGGAAGGAGATTATATAGAGTATTTGAAAATTTACTTTCTAATATATCAAAATACTCTCTTGAAAATACTAGAGTTTATATAGATTTAGAAAAAGTAGATGGAAAAATAATTACAACTATGAAAAATATATCTTCTTATGAATTAAATTTTAATCCAGAAGAAATAATGGAAAGATTTAAAAGAGCTGATGAATCTAGAAATACTGAAGGTAGTGGTTTAGGTCTTGCTATAGCCAGAGATTTAATAAAACTTCAAGGTGGAAACATAAATATAGATATAGATGGAGATTTATTTAAAGTAATAGTTGAGATGGATGAATATAAACCTGTTAATTTATATAAAGAAGAATCAAATTAAAAAAATTAGTTAAAGAATTATAAAATAAAAAGATGTTGTAAAATGAGATACTCCCTTTATAGTAAAAAGTTTAGATAAAAAACTGTTACTATGAAGGGAGTATATTAATTAAATATTAGCTAAGTTTTTCTTTATTATCTTCTAAAGATTTTAAATGATCCATATAAAGTTTTGTTTCAGATACAACTACAGGTGATAAAGCTAGTAAAGCTATTAAGTTAGGGAATGCCATTAGAGCATTAACTATATCTGCAATAACCCATACCATTTCTAATTTTAAGAATCCACCTAATAAAACCATAGCTACGAATACTATTCTGAATAATTGTATTTTCTTAACACCAAATAAGAATTCGAAACATCTTTCACCATAGTAGCACCAACCAAGTATAGTTGTGAATGCAAATAGAGTAAGACTTAGAGTTAAGAATATAGGTCCTATAAATGGATGAATATTTGCAAATGCCGCTTGAGTCATTACAGCACCGTTTAAATCACCACACCAAACACCACTTATTATTAAAGTGAAACCTGTTAAAGTACAAACTATTATACTATCTATAAAAGTACCAGTCATTGATATAAGACCTTGTTCTGCAGGCCATTCAGTTTTTGCAGCTGCAGCAGCTATAGGAGCACTACCAAGACCAGATTCATTTGAGAATACACCACGAGCAACCCCGTTTCTAATTGCCATAGCAACTGTAGCACCTAAGAAACCACCAGCAGCAGCGTGACCAGTAAAGGCACTCTTAACTACTAAAACAATAGTTTCAGGTATTAAGTAATAGAATTTAACTAATATTGTTAAACAAATTGCTACATAAATAACAGACATAAGAGGAACTACTTTAGTTGCAACATTTGATATACTTTGAAGTCCACCAAATACTATTATTGCAACTAATATTGCAAGTACAGCAGCTACTATTCTAGGATCTAAACCAAAAGAAGCATTTATAGCATCTGTAATTGAGTTTACTTGTGAGAAAGTACCTATACCTAAAAGAGCAACTAACACACCACTTACTGCAAAGAATATTGCAAGAGGTCTCCATTTTTCACCCATACCATTTATTATGTAATACATTGGTCCACCAGATACTTCGCCGTTAGCATCTGTAGTTCTATATTTTATTGCAAGTAGTCCTTCAGAATATTTTGTTGCCATTCCAAAGAAAGCTGCAAGTATTAACCAAAATAATGCACCAGGTCCCCCAGCTTTTATAGCTGTTGCAACCCCTACTATATTACCAGTACCTATTGTAGCTGCTAGTGCTGTACATAAAGCACCGAAACTTGATATATCACCACTACCTTTATTTTCAGCACGGAAAATTAATTTTAATGCTTTTGGAAGTTTTACAATTTGTATAACACCAAGTCTGACTGTAAAGTACATTCCTGTACCTACTAATAAAACTAATAGAGGAGGTCCCCATATAAAACTATCAATTGTGTTCAGTAAATTTAGAAAATCCATAAAATCCCACTCCTTTTAATAAAATAATATCTTTAAACCAAATAATCTTTTATGAATAGAAGACTATATAAAATATAATTCCAAATAAAAGTGTTTTAGTTTAATATTTTTGTAAAAAAAATACTAAATCTTTTGATTTAGTATAGGATACATGCATATTTAATAAAAGTATTGAAAAATACTTCTACCATGTAAAAGCTCTGTCCTTTTGCCTGAGAGATTGAGCGTTAGCCTTGCCCCTTCGGCGCCTTGTTTAAGGTCTCTCCAGAGTATCCTATACATTACAGTCCCACTTTATAAATAAAGTACCTGAGAGATTTACTCCTTCGGTGTGTCATTATTGACAACTCTTCTGTAAAGTTTCATCAGATTATTGATTTGTGCTTTGTAAGATTATAGTATCTGAATATTCGTAATTTGTCAAATGCATTTTTAGAAATATAAAAAAAATTAAAATAAAAATACAATATTGAATATTCTTAAAATTTTAAAAAAATAAATTATTTAAATAATAAGTTAAAAAAATAAAATAAAATTAGGAAAAAATACTTTTGTTATTATAAAAAATACAATAAAAGTTTGTGAGAAAAAAATATAAAAAAGTTAAAAATACATAAAAATTACGAATAAAAAAGTACTCATATTAATTATTGTTTATATTAATGAGTACTTTTTTTGTAATATAAATAAGGATTTTCTTATATTAAATTTATACCATATTCTCTAGATAAATCTTGAAGTCCTTGCTCTATTTCTTCTCTACTATAATTATGACTTTCTAAAAATTTATCTTCTAATTTATTTAGATTAGTATAAAAATCTATTCCAACTTTTAAGTATTCGATATTGCTTTTATCGAGTTTGTCGAATAATAAATCTTCTGCTTCATTTATTTTTCCTTCAAAGACTAATTTATTTAATTCGTTATATAAAATATCAGTTTCGCTATAAGAATCTCTTTCTTCAAGTTTGTAATTTACCATTTCTGTATTAAAAAATAGTTTTGAAAGAGACATAGCAAGACTTTCTATTTGTCTAAGTAAATAATCTTGTTTAAGCATAAATAACCTCCTAAATCATATTTCTAATATATAATATTATACCTTAAATCGTTAATTATAAGTTAAAAAACTATATGAAGCTTAATTATTAAAAAAATAATAATTAAATATGTGTTATAATTAATTATAATATTTTCAACATGAAGTAAGGAGATTAAAAAATGGGCTTTCGAGAAAGTGTAAAAAATGCAAAAAGAATAGTGGTTAAGGTAGGAACATCTACTTTAACTTATGAAAATGGACAAATTAATTTAGGAAGAATTGAAAAATTAACAAGAGTTTTATCTGATGTAGCTAACTCTGGAAAGGAAGTAACTTTAGTAACTTCTGGAGCAGTAGGTGTTGGAGTTGGTAAATTAAAATTAAAAGAAAAGCCCACAAATATAAGAGAAATACAAGCATTAGCATCAATTGGACAATGTGAATTGATGAATATATATAGTAAATTTTTTGGTGAATATTCTCATACAGTAGGGCAGATACTTTTAACTAGAGATGTAATAGAAGATGAACATATAAAAGAAAATGTATGTAGTACTTTTGAACTTTTACTTAAAAAGGGAATTATTCCTATAGTAAATGAAAATGACTCTGTTTCAATAGATGAGCTTGAAAATATAGTTAAATTTGGAGATAATGATAATTTATCAGCTATAGTTTCTGTACTTATAAATGCAGATTTATTAATTATATTATCTGATATAGATGGTTTTTATGATAGTAACCCAAAAGAAGATAAAAATGCAAAATTAATAAAACAAATTGATGAGATTACAGATGAAATAGAATCAGCAGCAGGTGGTGCTGGATCAGATTTAGGAACTGGTGGTATGGCGACTAAAATAATGGCAGCCAAAAAGGCAACTAAAGCAGGTGTGAATTTAATTTTAGCAAATGGTGAAAATCCATCTATTATTTCTGAGATATTATCAGGAGAAGAAGTAGGGACTTTATTTACTGCAAAAAAATAGGAGGTAAAATTTATGTTGATTTCAATGGGACAAAAGGCAAGGGAAGCTTCTTATGAGCTTGGAATAGCTTCTACTTTACAAAAAAACGAAGCTTTAACTTTTATGGCAGAGGAATTAATAAATGCCAGGGAAGAAATAAAAAGTGCAAATGAAATAGATAGACAAAATGCCATCAAAAAAGGTATAACAGATGCTTTACTTGATAGATTATCACTTGATGATTCTAGAATTGAAGGTATGGCAAATGGACTTTTAGATATTGTTAAGTTGCAAGATCCTGTAGGTGAAATGATAAGCATGTGGCAAATACCTAATGGACTTCAAATAGGACAAAAAAGAGTTCCTATAGGTGTTTTAGGAATAATATATGAATCAAGACCTAATGTTACTAGTGATGCAGCGGGACTTTGTTTAAAAGCAGGAAATGCAGTAATTTTAAGAGGTGCAAGTGATGCAATAAATTCTAATAAAGCAGTTTTAAAGGCTTTAGTTAAAGGGATAAAAAGAAGTGGATTACCAGAAGATTGTATACAATTAGTTGAAGATACTTCAAGAGAAGTTGCAACACAAATGATGAGACTTAATGAATATATAGATGTTTTAATTCCAAGAGGTGGAGCTGGACTTATAAAATCAGTTGTTCAAAATGCAACAGTTCCAGTAATAGAAACAGGAACAGGAAACTGTCATATTTATGTAGATGAAAGTGCAGATATGGAAATGGCTAAAAAAATAGTTTTAAATGCTAAAGTTCAAAGACCAGGAGTATGTAATGCAGCAGAAAAACTTTTAGTTCATGAAAATGTGGCAAAAGAATTTGTTCCTATGATAGTTAGTGAGCTAAGAGATAACGGTGTAGATGTTAGAGGATGTCAAAGAGTTCGAGAGTTAGTAAATGATGTAAAGGTTATAGATGAAGAAGAATGGTATCAAGAATATTTAGATTATATTATAGCTATTAAAATTGTAAAAGATGTAGATGAAGCTATAAAACATATAAATAAATACAATACAGGACATTCAGAAGCTATAGTTACTGAAAGCTATAAAAATAGTCAAAAATTTATGCAAAGAGTAGATGCAGCTGCTGTATATGTAAATGCTTCTACAAGATTTACTGATGGTGGTGAATTTGGATTTGGTGGAGAAATAGGTATAAGTACTCAAAAACTTCATGCAAGAGGACCTATGGGATTAAAAGAACTTACTACTGTTAAATATATCATATTTGGAGATGGACAAATAAGATAATATAAAAACTGAAGTGTTTTATATACAAATTAAAATAATTTATTAGAAATAGAGTAGCAGTTAATGTTACTCTATTTTGTTAATTAGATATTATATTTCTTTTAAAAAAGAGGTGAGATAGATGACTATTTATATTACAGGAGATACTCATGGTGGAATTGATGAATCTAAATTATATAGTAGATATTTTAAAGATTCTAAAAAATGTACAAAAGAAGATTATTTAATTATATTAGGTGATTGGGGATATATTTTTGAGTATAATCCAAGTGATATAGAATCAGATGAAAATTTTTCAGAAGTAGATAAATTACATATTAGAAAAAAGCTTATTTCAGAAAGAAAGCTACTCAATTATATGTTTACAGATAAAAAATATACAACTTTAGTTATACTTGGTAATCATGAAAATTACGATAGAGTTAAAAAATTTCCTATAATAGATAAATTTGGAGGAAAAGTTAGAAAGATCAATGATTCTATATTTATACTTATGAGAGGTGAGGTTTATACTATAGACGGATATAAATTTTTTACATTCGGAGGAGCAAAATCAATAGATAAGGGGTTTAGAACGGAGGGAATTTCATGGTGGAGAGAGGAAGAATGTACACTAGAGGAAGAAAAATATGCAATTGAAAATTTGCAAAAGCATGGTAATAAGATTGATTTTATATTGACTCATACATGTGCAGAATCTACTTTAAATGAACTTTTTCAGATGAATTATATATCTAGTAGGCAATATGATAAACAAAATATATTTTTAGAAAAAATAAAGAAAAATATAGACTATAAATACTGGTTTTTCGGTCATATGCATAAGGATTGTAGAATTAATGAGAAGGAATTTGTAGTATTTAATAAAGTACTAAAGCTTGAGGATATTCAAAATGAGGATATGAAAAATCCTTATAAAAGGTTTAGTTTTTTTAATAATAATTAAAATAAGGAAAAGGATACCTTTATTTTATTTTCAAGAAAAGATATTTTGAAAGAAGAAAATGTAAAAATTTGCTTTAAATTAAAATTTAAAAATCAATTGAAAAATAAATTGAATTATGCTAACTTAGGAAGGTAGAATTTATAGAGAGATAGAGGAGAGACATTATGAGTAGTGACACAATAACATTATTGACTAAAAAATCTAAATCGAAAATCGATACACTAAACCAAAGTAAATTAAAATACTTGTTGGCGGCTATGTTTGCTGGAATTTATGCAGGTATAGGTGTTATTTTAGTTTTTACAATTGGGGGGCAACTTCATGAAGTTCATTCACCAATGACTAAGACTGTTGTAGGTCTTTCATTTTCTATAGCATTAAGTTTAATTTTAATTTTAGAAAGTGAATTATTTACAAGTAATAATATGGTTATGACTGTAGGAGCTATGGCAGGAAAGACTACTAAAAAAGATGGACTTAAAGTACTTGGATATAGCTATTTTGGAAACTTTTTGGGAGCTTTATTAGTATCTGTTTTATTTATAGGAACTGGGCTTTTTAAAGATTCTACTTTAGCTTATTTTGAGTATAGCGCTTTGGCAAAAGTTTCACCAGATGCAATAGAGTTATTTTTTAGAGGTGTTTTATGTAATATATTAGTTTGTGCTGGTGTTTTATCAGCTTATAAATTAAAAGATGAAACTGCTAGACTAATAATAGTATTTTTAAGCTTATTTGCATTTGTTACTAGTGGATTTGAACACTGTATAGCTAATATGGTTACTTTTTTAGTTTGTATAATTTCAAAATCAACTGCTATTACTTTTGGAGGAATGATTTATAATTTATTTTTCGTAACACTTGGAAATATAGTAGGAGGAATTTTATTTTTAGGAGCAGGGACATATTTAATGTCTAATAATAAAGATAAATAGAGTTTAGGATATGCCTAAGAATTATTGATTTAATTCTTGGGCATATTTATTTTTTGATAAAATTAATATAAAAGTAAATTGAAAACTAAGATTTTTAAATAAATTAGATGTATAATTTATATAAGGTGATTTTTAAGAAGTTTTAAAAATAAAAATAGGTAAGATAGGTGAGTAATATGCATAAAAAATTAAACATAGCATTAATTGCACATGATAAGAAAAAAGATACTATGGTAGGCTTTTGTACAGCATACGAACATATACTATCAAAATATGGTTTATATGCTACAGGAACTACTGGAAAGAGAATAATGGAAGCAACTGATTTAAATATAACTAGATTAAAAAGTGGACCATTAGGTGGGGATCAAATGATAGGAGCATTAATTGCCGAAAAAAATATGGATTTAGTTATATTTTTAAGAGATCCACTAACTGCTCAACCTCATGAGCCAGATATACAAGCTTTAATTAGATTATGTGATGTATATAGCGTTCCGATTGCGACAAACCTTGCTTCAGCCGAAATATTTATACATGCGTTAAATGATGGTGAGCTAAATTGGAGATTGGATTAATATAAATTTATTTATATATTATAAAAAAAAGGGAGGAATTTGAAATGGGAGCAAATACATTAAAGGAAAAAAGAAATGATTTATTAGGTGCAAAAGTTAGAGAAAGATTAGAAAAAAGACATTTTGAAGCTTATTACTGCAAAACTAAGGAAGAAGCTTTAAAAAAAGCAATTGAATTAATTCCTACAGATCATGTAGTTTCATGGGGTGGAACTGTTTCAATAGAAGAAATTGGATTATTTGATTATGTAAAGAAAAACAATAAAGTTATAGATAGAGATACTGCAAAAACTCCAGAAGAAAGAGTAGAAATAATGAGACAAGGTTTACTTTGTGATACATTTTTAATGAGTACAAATGCTTTGACTGAAGATGGAATTCTTGTAAATATAGATGGAAATGGAAATCGTGTTGCCGCACTATGCTATGGACCAAAAAGTGTTATAGTTGTTGCAGGAATAAATAAAGTCTGTAAAACACTTGATGATGCAGTGAGCAGAGCTAGAAATATAGCTGCACCTATAAATATTCAAAAATTTGATGGAGTTAATACACCTTGCTATTTAACTGGATCATGTACAAATTGCAAATTACCACAAAGTGCATGTAGCCAAGTTGTTATAACTAGATTAAATAGAGTACCATCTAGAATAAAGGTTATATTAGTTGGTGAGGATTTAGGTCTTTAGAATATAAAAATAAAATAACCATATTCTAAAAATTCACGTTTGGATTTTAGGGTATGGTTATTTTATTTTTATAATATGAATAGTTTATCTTTTAAATGCTATGTTTAAATATTTGTAGTATACATCAGAAGGATTTTATTTTTTAAACAATATTTTTAATTGGAGGACAATATAGTAAAATAGTACTAAAAGAGGTGATTGTAATGAAAAAAATCGAAATAGTACAGGGCGATATAACAAAATTAAGTGTAGATGCTATAGTAAATGCAGCTAACAGATCACTTTTAGGCGGTGGTGGTGTAGATGGAGCTATACATAGAGCTGCTGGGAGCAAACTTTTAGAAGAGTGTAGAACTTTAAATGGATGTAATACAGGAGATGCTAAAATAACAAAGGGATATAATTTACCAAGCAAATATGTTATTCATACAGTTGGACCAGTTTACAGAGGCGGTAACTCAAGTGAAGCTAGTTTACTTGCATCTTGCTACAAAAGATCACTAGAAATTTTAATTGAAAATAATTTAAAAACCATAGCTTTTCCTGCTATAAGTACTGGAATATACGGTTATCCTAAGGTAGAAGCTACAAATATAGCTTGTGAAACAGTTTTATATATGATAAAAAAATATACAGATAAAATAGAAAAAGTATATTTTGTATGCTTTAGTCAAAGTGATTATGAAATATACGAAGAAATATTAAATAGAAAAATGGGAGATTAGTAATGGAGGAGATACTAGATATATTCAATGATGATTTAGAGATAATAGGACAGGATACTAGAGAAAATGCTCACAAAAAGGGACTTCTTCATCAAGTTGTTCATTGTTGGGTTATAGAAGAATCTCAAGAAGGTAGATTTGTATATATGCAGCAGAGAGCAGAATTTAAGGACTTTCCGCTTTTGTTTGATATAACAGTTGGAGGTCATATAGATGCTGGAGAGGCTGTAGAGGATGCAATGCTTAGAGAAATTAGAGAAGAAATAGGACTTGATTTAAGTATAGATGATTTAAAATACGAAGGATATGAGGTAAAGGATATAAGTAAAGGAGATTTTTTAGATAAGGAAATTTGTAGAATATTTACATATGTATCTCCAAAACAGGTAAATTTTAATCCAGGTCCAGAAGTTAAAAAAATGATTAAAATAAGAGAAGAAGAATTTATAGAAGTTTTTATAAAAGATGGAAAAGGATTAAATATAATTAATTTAGATGATGGAAGTAAAGAGTATAAATTGAAAGAGGATTTTTGCCAATTTGGAAGTGAATATGAAATAATTTTAGAAAATAGAAAACAAAAGTATAATATATGCTAATAGAAAATGCATTTTAGAAAGGACAGAATATGGAAAAAATATTGGTTTTAGCTGAAAAACCTTCTGTGGGAAGGGATATAGCTAGAGTTTTAGGATGTAAAAACGAAAAAAATGGATATATAGAAGGTCAAAAATATATAGTCACATGGGCTCTAGGACACTTAATTACATTAGCTGATCCAGAAATATATGATAAAAAATATAAAACATGGGAGATAAATGATTTACCAATACTTCCTAAGGACTTAAAAACAGTTGTAATAAAAAAGACTTCAAAGCAATTTAACATAGTAAAATCTCAACTAAACAGAAATGACATAAAAGAAGTCGTAATAGCAACTGATGCAGGAAGAGAGGGAGAGCTTGTAGCTAGATGGATAATAGAAAAATCACATATTAAAAAGCCGATTAAACGATTATGGATATCTTCAAGTACAGATAAGGCTATTAAAGAAGGCTTTTCAAAATTAAAAGATGGAAAAGAATATAATAATTTGTATTATTCAGCAATAGCAAGGGCAGAAGCTGACTGGATAGTAGGAATAAATGCTACAAGAGCTCTTACTACAAAATACAATGCAAGTTTATCTTGCGGTAGAGTTCAAACTCCAACTTTGGCTATGATTTTAAAAAGAGAAGAAGAAATAAGAAATTTCAAACCAAAGGACTACTATACATTAAATATATTAGTTGAAAAGGCAGGAAGATTTTTGAAATTATCGTGGATAGATAAAAATAACTCGACTACTACATTTAATAAAGAAAAAATAGAAGAAATAAAGAAAAAAATCACAGGTCAGAACTTAAAAATTATAGATATAAAAAAATCTGACAAGAAAAAATATTCACCAGCACTTTATGATTTGACAGAACTTCAAAGAGATGCAAATAAAATTTTTGGATTTTCAGCAAAAGAAACTCTATCTATAATGCAAAAATTATATGAACATCATAAGGTTCTTACATATCCTAGAACAGATTCTAGATATTTAACTGATGACATAGTAGATACATTAAAAGATAGAATTAAGGCTGTAAATACTAGTGAATATTCAAAGGTATGTACAAAACTTTTAAAAACAAATATAAAAGCAAATAAATCTTTTGTAGATAATTCAAAGGTAAGTGATCATCATGCCATAATTCCAACTGAGGAGAGGGTATTTTTAGGTGATTTATCTGATAAAGAGAGAAAAATTTATGATTTAGTAGTTAAGAGATTTTTAAGTGTATTATCTTCACCTTTTGAATACGAACAAACTACAATAAAGGCAACTTGTGGGAAAGATATTTTCACAGCAAAGGGAAATAAAATTAAAAAATTAGGTTGGAGAGAAAATTATAACTTAGATGACGATGAAATATATGATTCAATAATAGATGTAGTTGAAGGAGACAATTTAAAAATAGATACTATATCGATAGAAAGCAAAAAGACTAATCCACCTTCATATTTAAATGAGGCGACTTTGCTTACAGAAATGGAAAAACATAACCTAGGAACTGTAGCTACTCGAGCAGATATAATAGAAAAACTATTTAATTCATTTTTTATTGAGTTAAAAAATAAAGAAATTCATATTACATCAAAAGGAAGACAGCTTCTAGATTTGGCTCCAAAAGATTTAAAAAGTCCAGAACTTACAGCAAAATGGGAAAAAACTTTAACAGATATATCTAAAGGAAAAAGCAAAAAAAGTGATTTTATAAATCAAATGAAAAATTACTCAAAAGACATTGTAAAAGAAATAAAAAACAGTGAAAATAAGTTTAAACATGATAATATAACTAGAAATAAATGCCCAAATTGTGGTAAATTTATGCTAGAAGTAAATGGAAAAAGAGGCAAGATGCTAGTTTGCGAAGACAGAGAATGTAATACTAGAAAACTAATTTCTCAAACTACAAATACTAGATGTCCTAACTGTCACAAAAAACTTGAACTAAAGGGAGAAGGAGAAGGTAAAATATTTACATGTAGTTGTGGTTATAGAGAAAAATTATCTTCATTTAACAAAAGAAAATCAGAAGAAAAAGGAAAAGCTTCTAAAAAGGACATAAATAAATACTTAAAAAATCAAAATAACAATCAGGAGGCATTTAACAATCCATTTGCAGCACTTGCAAATTTAAAAAAGAAGTAATTTTTGAAGGGGGCGATTTCGATTAATTATAGTGTAAGAGCATTAAATATAATTGAAATATTAAAAGATGCCAAAGAGCCTGTTAGCAGTTTAGCTTTAAGTGAGGAAATTGGATGTTCTACTAAAACTATACAAAGTGAAATAAAAGATATAAATAAACAAAGCAAAGAAGGTAAAATAATATCGATTCGTGGGATAGGCTACAAAATAGAAGGTTCTTTTGATCATGTAACTACTTTAAATCAATATCTAGGTAATGTAGATAGAATTGACTATATTATAAAAAGCTTGATAAATCTTACTACAAAAGAGGATAATACTATAAAGTTAGAAGAATTAGCCGATTCTATGTATATAAGTGTTTCTACAGTAAAAAATGATTTAAAGGAAGTAAAATCTATACTTAAAAAGTATAATATCTTAGTTGTTTCAAAACATAAACAGGGGATAGCGATAGAAGCTGAAGAAGAGCAAATAGTAAGTTTTATACTAGATATATGTTCTAAAAAAGAAAATGATTTAAGCTTAAATGATTTTTTAACTGATAAAGTAGCTAAAAATATGTTTAACTTAAAGAGTATAATTTTAAGAATGTTAGGTAATAAGAATTTAGTTTTAAGCGATACAGAATTTAAAAATTTATGTAGTTCAATATTTATAAAATTAAGTAGAAGTGAAAATGAAGAAAATAAGTTTATAGAAGAATACATAAACGATTACATAGTTCAAAGAGAATTGATAATGAACGATGATAAAAACAAAGAAAAAATACTAAGTGCAATAAAAAAATTCTGTAAAAACTTAAAAATAGCTACCTCTATAGATATTAGCAACGATGATATTTTTGAAAAATGTCTTTATAATCATATAAATAGCATTTACAAAAAAATGAAATTAGGCATAAATCAATATGGAGTACTTCCAGTAGATATAAAGATAAAATATCCATATGCTTATGAGCTTGGAAAAATAGCCAAAAAAACAATAGAAGAAGAACTTGATTTAAAATTAGATGACGAAGAAATTTCAAATATAGCAGTGCATGTTGGTGGAGCTATAGAAAGAAGTACGCATAATCAAAAGAAAAAAGTATTTAAAGTAATAATAGTATGTGTATCTGGAATAGGAACATCTATGCTTATAAAAAATAAACTAGATTATTTATTTGAAGATAAGATAGAAATAGTAAAAATTATACCAGCTTATTTAATAGATTATGTAAATGCCTTGGAGGTAGATTTTATTATATCTACTGTACCTGTAAATTGTGAGAGAATACCTGTGATAGTAGTTTCTCCTCTTTTAAATGACAGTGAGATTAAGATAATTGAAAAATTTATGAAGACAGGCAAAATTTATAAAGAAGTAGAAATTAAAGATTTATTCGACAGAAATTTATTTTTTACAGATTTGCAATTTAACAAAAAAGAAGAGGTAATAGAATTTTTAGGAAATAAACTTTTAGAAAATGATATTATTGATGAGGATATGAAAGATTCTTTCTTCGATAGAGAAAAAATAGCTACTACAGAAATAGGAAATATGGTTGCACTTCCACATGGTGCGAATGGAAAAATATTAAAAAATAAAATTGCAGTAGGAATACTTAAAAAACCTATACATTGGACATTGGGAGAGGTAAGATTAGTATTAATTTTAGCTATAGACAAAGATGAAGTATTTGACTATGAAAGATTATTCTCTATTATATACAAACAAGTAAGTTCAGTATCTAAGGTAATAAGTATTTGTGACAATAAAAGCTACGAAAAATTTATAAAAATGTTTTAAATAATATACAATTAAAGACTACCAAATTTGATCGATTTATAAGGATAAAATTGGAAAAACATAAATTTCTCTTTTAATTAAGAGAAATTTTTTGTCTTTTTGGAAAATTAAATTTAGTTTATTATTAAAGCATAAAATAAAACAAAAAAAAATTAGCGTAGATAAAAAAAGGCTAAATAGTAAATATTAATACAAAATGACTGGAAAAATAATAATATAAAGGAGGTCTGGAATAATGATATATACAGTAACACTTAATCCATCTATAGATTATGTTGTAACATTAGATAATCTTACAAAAGGACAAGTAAATAGAATATCACAAGAACATATCTATCCAGGTGGTAAGGGAATTAATGTAAGTAGAGTATTAAAAAATCTAGATAATGATAATATTTCTTTAGGGTTTGTAAGTGGATTTACAGGAGATTTTATAGTAAACTCTTTAAACAATTTAAATCTAAAATCTAATTTTATAAAAGTAAAAGAAGGATTTACTAGAATTAATGTAAAGATAAAAAGTCAAGAAGAGACAGAGATAAATGGTAAAGGTCCAAAGATAAGCCAAGAAGAATTAAATAAATTTTATAAAATTATAGATAAATTAACAGATGGAGATATCTTAATATTATCAGGAAGCATTCCATCATGTTTAGATGATAACTTATACGAAAAAATAATGGAAAGAGTAAATTCAAAAGATATAAAGGTAGTAGTTGATGCAACTAAGAATTTACTTTTAAATGTACTAAAATACAGACCTTTTTTAATAAAACCAAATAATCATGAATTAGCTGAAATGTTCGGTGTAGAATTAAAATCAACAGAAGATATTATTTTTTATACTAAAAAATTAAAGCAAATGGGAGCTCAAAATGTTCTAATATCTATGGGTAAAGATGGAGCGCTATTAGTTTCAGAAAATGAAGATATATTTATAAGTAGCGTTGCAAAAGGTGAAGTTGTAAATTCAGTTGGGGCTGGAGATTCAATGGTAGCAGGATTTGTAAGTGGATATCTAAAGACAGGTAGCTATGAAGAAGCATTAAGACTTGGATCAGCAAGTGGAGGTGCTACTGCATTTTCTTCTGATTTAGCTACTAGAGAATTTATAGATAAATTAGTTAAAGAAATAAATATAAAGAAAATAAATTAGATAATTACAAGAAATAAATATTAAATAATTAATACATAAAACACAAAAGGAGTCGGATTATGAGAATTACAGATTTACTATCTAAAAAGTCTATAAACTTAGAACTTACATCTAATACAAAATTAGATGTAATAGACGAAATGGTTAATTTAGTAGATGCAAGTGGAAATTTAAATGACAAACAAGAGTACAAAGAAGCAATAATTAGCCGTGAAGAATTAAGTACAACAGCAGTAGGAGAAGGAATAGCAATACCTCATGCAAAGACAAAGGCAGTCAAAAAAGCTTGTTTAGCAGCAGGTATTACAAAAGAAGGAATAGATTATGAAGCTTTTGATGGAAGCTTATCAAACTTATTTTTTATGATAGCTGCACCAGATGGAGCTAACAATACTCATCTAGAAGTATTATCAAGATTATCTACATTATTAATGGATGAAGAATTTAAAAATAGTCTAATTAATGCAAAAGATGTAGATGAATTTTTATCATTAATAGACCAAAAGGAAACTGAAAAATTCCTTGAAGAACAAAAAGAAGAAGCTAAAGCTGAAACAAAAGAGGATCAATCAAACGATGGATATCCAGAAGTTTTAGCAGTTACTGCTTGTCCAACAGGTATAGCACATACTTTTATGGCAGCAGAAAGCTTAACAAATAAGGGTGAAGAAAAAGGAATAAAAGTAAAAGTTGAAACTAATGGTTCTGGTGGAATTAAAAATGCCTTAACTAAAGAAGAAATTGAACATGCAAAATGTATAATAGTTGCAGCAGACAAAAAAGTTGAAATGTCTAGATTTGATGGAAAAAAAGTTATAATAACTAAGGTTGCAGATGGAATACATAAGGCTGATGAATTACTAGAAAGAGCTATAAAAGAAGATGCTCCAATATATCATGCAGATAATAATGAAGCAGTTGAAGATAATTCAAATGAAAAGGAAAGTATAGGAAGAAAAATTTATAAAGATTTAATGAATGGTGTATCTCATATGCTACCATTTGTTGTAGGTGGAGGTATATTAATAGCAATAGCATTTTTATTAGATGATTATAGTATAAATCCATCAAACTTCGGTATGAATACTCCTATAGCAGCATTTTTCAAAACTGTAGGTGGTCAAGCGTTTAATTTTATGTTACCAATACTTGCAGGTTACATAGCTATGAGTATAGCTGATAGACCAGGTTTAGCAGTAGGTTTTGTAGGTGGAGTTTTAGCAAAAGATGGGTATGCATTTAATAATTTAATGGATTTTGCAAACTCTAATCCAGTAAGTTCAGGATTTATAGGTGCATTAATAGCAGGTTTTGTAGGAGGATATATAGTAGTTTTACTTAAAAAATTATTTTCTAAATTACCAGCATCTCTTGAAGGTATAAAACCAGTTTTACTTTATCCTTTATTTGGTATACTTTTAATTGCTGCATTTATGATGGCTATAAATCCAGTAGTTGGTGCTATAAATTCAGGACTTAATAATTTCTTAGCATCAATGAGTGGAAGTAGTAAACTTTTATTAGGTGCTATACTTGCATCAATGATGGCAATAGATATGGGTGGACCATTTAATAAAGCAGCTTATGTATTTGGGACTGCACAACTTACTGTATTAAATGCAGGTCCAGAACAATTTCAAATAATGGCAGCAGTTATGATAGGAGGTATGGTTCCTCCTCTAGCAATAGCACTTGCGACTACTATCTTCAAAGGTAAATTTACAGAAAGTGAAAAAAAATCAGGTATAGTAAATTATGTAATGGGTGCATCATTTATAACAGAAGGTGCAATACCATTTGCAGCAGGAGATCCAATAAGAGTTATACCTTCTTGCGCAATAGGTTCAGCCATAGCAGGAGCTTTATCAATGGCATTTGAATGTGGTTCTAGAGCACCACATGGAGGATTATTTGTTTTACCTGTTATAACAAATCCACTTATGTATTTATTAGCTTTAGTTATAGGTTCAGTAGTAGGAGCTGTTATATTGGGAACATTAAAAAAACCAGTTAAAAAAGCCGACTAATTTTATCTTAAATATAAATCCAAAATATAAAAACTCCCGTAGAAATTTTTCTATGGGAGTTTTTATATAAAGAATTTTTATACAAAAATAGTAAATAATTTTTATTAAATGGTAAATAATAAAATCATTAAAATAAAAAAGAAGGTGTTTATTATAGAAAATTCATTTTGGATATCAAATTCAAAGGGTACAGATTACCCCACTTTAAATCAAGATATACAAACAGAATATTTAATTATAGGAGCAGGTCTTACAGGACTTCATACGGCTTACTTATTAAGTGATTATAGCGATAGTATAACTGTTGTAGATGCTGATAAAGTAGGGTATGGCTCATCTGGAAGAAATACAGGAAAGATAACTGTTTCACATGGCTTAATATATAGCACTATTAGTAAAAAATACGGAGATAAAAAGAGTAGACTTTATTACGAAGCAAATAAAGAAGCAATGAAATTAATTGAGGATATTATTTCAAAATATCATATAGATTGTGATTTTGAAAAAGTTCCAAATTACATATTTACTGAAGATGAAGATTATTTAAGTCAACTTAGGGAAGAGTACAATACTTGTCAAAATTTAAATATACCTTATAAGTATTTAGATAGCATAGAAAAGTTTCCACTAGATATAAAAGGTGCATTAAAATTAGAAAATCAAGCTCAATTTAATACGATGAAATATTTAAATAAATTATCTGAAATCAACAAATCTAAAGGAGTTAATATATATGAAAATACACCAGTAATTGGACTTGTTAAAGAAGATAATTTTTATAAAGTAAAAACTAAATTTAATGAAATAAGAACGAAAGTTTTAATAATTGCATCTTCAAATCCTTGGTATGATGGACTTAGCTTTTATTTTTCAAAACAAAAGCCATCAAGATCTTATTTGACTTTATCTAAATTAAATAAACCAATACAAAAAGGAATGTATATAAATGTAGAAAATCCTACAAAGACTATTAGAACATATAAGAATGAAGAATATTTAATATGTGGAGGATTTGATCACCAAACAGGAAAATGTGATGATGAACATCAGATATTTGATGAGATTGTAAATTTTGCTAGAAATAATTTTGATATTGGACATATTGAATATAAATGGTCAACCCAAGATTATATAACAACAGATAATATACCATATATAGGTAGAATCAATAGTAACGAAGAAAATATATTTATTGCAACAGGGTTTTGTAAATGGGGCATAAGTACTTCTGCAGCAGCAGCTATAACTTTTAAAGATTTAATTATAAACAAAAGATCAAAATACGAAAATTTATTTAATCCATCTAGAATAGGAAGTTATATGAATTTAAATTACTTAAAGGAAAATATGATGGTTGTTTATGATTATATAAAAGGTAAATTAACAAATGGAGAAAGTGCAAATAATTTAAAAAAAGGAGAAGGGAAAGTTATAAATATAGATGGCAATAAATATGGAGCTTATAAAGATGAAGAAGGCAATATTTTTGTTGTAGATATAACTTGTACACACTTAGGATGCGAACTTAGATTTAATAGTTTTGAAAAATCTTGGGATTGTCCATGTCACGGTTCTAGGTTTAATTATGACGGGACAATTTTAAATGGACCTGCCCTTAAACCATTGAAATTACTTGGACAGGGCAAAAATGATGTTGACCCTGATTTAATTTAAAATGACTAAAAAATGCTCAAATTTATTGTTTTGACATCCGAAATAAATTATCATAAATTTTAAATATAGAAAAATTTATAATTAAAATCTATTTTATAACTTAAAATCTATATATTATTTAATGAATTTTAGCTATATGTTATAATAAATTTATTAAAATTTATAAAATGCGGGGGACAAAATGTACAAAGAAATATCTAAAGAATTAGTTGATTTTATAAAAAATAGTCCTACAGCTTTTCATACTGTAGACAATATGAGAAATTTATTATTAAAAAAAGGATATGAAGAATTATTAGAAGGAAGTCGTTGGAATATTAAAGCTGGAGGCAAATATTTTGTAACAAGAAATAATTCTAGCATTATAGCTTTGAATTTAGGTACAAAGTTAGAAAATTATAGTTTGAATATAGCAGCATCACATAGTGATGCTCCTACTTTTAAAATTAAAGAAAATGCACAAATACAGGTTAATGGAAAATATACAAAATTAAATACTGAAGGCTATGGTGGAATGATTTGTTCAACTTGGTTTGATAGACCGTTATCTATAGCAGGAAGAGTACTTGTAAAAAATCAAGATACTTATGAAACTAAATTAATAAATATAGACAGAGATTTAATCATGATTCCAAATATGGCTATTCATATGAATAGAGATATAAATAGCGGATATAGTTATAATAAACAAATAGATATGTTGCCTTTATTTGCAGGAAATGATTGTAAAAAGGATGATTTTAAAAAATTTATAGCAGATGAAATGAATATAGATGAAAAAGATATTTATGGAAGCGATTTGTATCTTTATAATAGAATGAGTCCATCTATTTGGGGAATGAATGAAGAATTTATATCTTCTCCTAAATTAGATGACTTACAATGTGCATTTGCATCTCTTAAAGGATTTTTACAAGGATCAAATGAAAAATCAATAAATGTATTTGTATGTTTTGATAATGAAGAAGTAGGCTCAGAAACTAAACAAGGTGCAGCATCTACATTTTTATATGATGTATTAAAACGTATAAATACTGGACTTGGAAAAAGTGAAGAAGATTATTACAGAACTTTAGCTTCAAGTTTTATGTTAAGTGCAGACAATGCTCATGCAGTTCACCCTAATCATCCAACTAAAACTGATTCAAACAACTGTGTGTATATGAATGAAGGTATAGTTGTAAAATCACATGCTGGACAAAAATATACAAGTGATGCTGTAAGTATAGCAGTATTTAAAGGTTTATGTGAAAAAGCGGGAGTTCCAATACAGTTTTTTGCAAATCGTTCAGATGCAAATGGAGGTAGTACTTTAGGTAATATTTCTATGTCTCAAGTATCAGTAAACTGTGTAGATATAGGAATTGCACAACTTTCAATGCATTCATCATTTGAAACTACGGGAATAAAAGATACATATTATATGGTTGAAGTTATGAAAGAATTTTTTAGTAGTCATATTGAGGCAACAAGTCCTCATACATTAAAAGTTACAAAATAAAATAAGATAAAATTAATTTTTTTTAAGAATAAAATAAGGATAAATTAAGCTTTTTAGATTATTATAATATTAAGATGGACTAAATACTTAAATTAGTCCATTTTAATATTGTATGGATTTTTATTACATATAACAAATGGATATAAAACTTATTAGCAAATAAAATTTCCATATACTTTTTTTAGAGCAATAAATTGATTAGGAGGATATAATGTTTAAAGATAAAGATAAAACGGCGGATTCTAAAGAAAAAAATGATTTAGATTTACAAAAAGCAAAAGATAAAATTGTAATTATAAATGAAAGTGAAAAAAGAGGAAGAAAAATAGCAAAAAAAGTAGTAACAGTTTTAATTTTAATAGGAATAATTGGAGGAAGTTTTTATGGCGGTGTAGAATATGGAAGACTTTTGCCGGCAAGTTATAAAAAATACTCAAACAGTAAAGTGTATGCCACTATAGGAGATACTAAAATAACAGGTAATGATTTAAATAGCGTTATGGGTCCGATTTTTTATTCAAATGGACTACAAAAGATGGATGATTCACAAATAGATACTTTAGAATCTACTATGTTAGAATATTTAGTTAATATAGAGGTTTTATATAAAGAAGCTAAGGAAAATAACATAGAAGTTACAGATGATCAAATACAAGAAAATTACGATCAAACTATAAGTAATATAAATTCACAATATAATTTATCTGAAGAAGAATACTTAAAAAAATTTGATTTAACTGAAGAAAAATTAAAACAAAGAATCAAAAAAGAATTAATGGGAGCTGAATATTTAGAAGATTATAGTGCTGTGAGTGAAGAAGATGCTAAAAATTACTATGAAAAAAATAAAAATGATTATAAGCAAGTTAGAGTTTCTCATATATTAATTTCGAATTATGAAGACAATGAAGAAGTAAGTGATTCACAAAAGGAGAAAAATAAACAGACAGCAGAAGAATTATTAAAAATGATTTTAGATGGAGAAGATTTTTCTACATTAGCAAATACATACTCTGATGATTCATCAGCTTCTAGTGGTGGAGACTTAGGTTATTTAACTAAAGATGAAATGGCATCTAATTTTTCAGAAATAGTGTTTTCTATGAAAAATGGCGAAATATATGATGAAATTGTAGAGACAAGCAGTGGATATCATATAATAAAAAAAATAGATGAAAAAAATCAAGAATTTGAAGACATAAAAGATGATATAATTGAAATGTTAGAAGATACAAAACAAACTATTTTAATGCAAGATTTATACAGCAAATATGATGTAAAAATAAATGCTTAAAAAGTTTAATATTAAATTGATATGGAGGGAGTAAATATGATAAAAAGAAAAGATGAACTTACAAAAGTTGTAGGTCCTATTGCAGGAGGAAAAGGTGATATAACTCGTCATCTTATTATAGAAGGAGACGAATTAAAAAACAAAGCAAAGGTATTTTCAAAAATAATTGTTCCAGTAGGTGGCAGTATAGGAACACATGAGCATATAGATGATTTTGAAGTATATTATATATTAAAAGGAAAAGGTAAAGTTTTAGACGGTGAAGAAATAGTTGAAGTAGGGGAAGGCGATGTTGTATATACTGCAGATGCAAAACATTACATTGAAAATATAGGTCAAGAAGAACTTGTATTTTTAGCTGTAGTAATTAATTTATAGATTTTATGGGCTGTAGAAATAAACTTAAGTTTAATATCTACAGCCTTTTAAATAGCATTTGTTTATTCATAGAGTTATAATATTAGATTTAAAAGTACCGAAAATTTTAAAGTTATGAATATCTATTTACATTTTCTGTGATTTCTAAAACTTTTTTTGCTTCATTTCCATCTAAATTTAGTATATATATTTCCTGCATCAGACCTATTCTTATAATAGGATTTTTTATTTTATCTAATGTAGATAACAGAGATTTTAAATCTTTTAATTTATATATACCTTCAAGTGGTTGAATGCGTATAGTATAAAGACCAACTTGTTTTTGATTTATCAGTCTAGGATTATTTGAGTGTATTTTAATTTCTTCTTTAGAGTAATTTATTTTTTTAGGCTTTATTTTTAAATATGTATTTTTCTTTTCTTGTTCAACATATTTTAGAAAAATATTCATAAATTCTTCTTCACCAAATTTTTCTATTAAATATCTTATTCTAGTTTTTTGTTTATTGTGGCAATTTATATTTTGGATTAAAAGCTTGGTAAGTCCTTCAACATAGTAAAGTATATTACTAGGATCTATTAAATAAGGGACTTTAAGACCTAGTCTAGGATTTTTTCCAAAACATCCTCCTACATATACTTGAAAATATGAAATATCGTTTTTGAGTACAGCTACAAATCCTAGATCTTGTATAGCTGCTAAAAAAGAATCTCTATATGAATTAGCGAAAAATACTTTGAATTTTGTAGGGAGATTTATTTTATTTAGAAAATATTTATCAGTAGCTATAGCATAGGCAGTTACATCGAAACTTTCTTCTATATCTACTCCAGATAAAGGTGAAAGTCCAATATTTCTTGGGAAATCTCTTCCACATCCTATTGTAAAAATATCTTTATGTATACATTTTTCCATGATATTTATAAGTGTATCCATATCTAAATTATGTAATTGAATACATTGTCTAGTACTTAGATAGATATAATCTAAACCATAGCTATGGGCAAATTGATATATTGTGTGTAATTGACATTTAGATATTGTACCACAGGAAGTTCGAAGATTAATCATAAATGAGTTTTGATTTCTTTGGGCATACACGCCATAACTTTTAGAAAAAGTTTCGTATTGGGTTTTGGACATATTACCATTTAGAAAATTTAAAGTATAATCTTTAAATTCGGGTAGTTTATTTAATAGTATCTTTTTTAAATTATTCATAAAAATACCTCATATTTTAAGCAAATTTTATAATAAATATTATTTTCAATTTAAATAATTTTATACAATTAGATAATTATAGTAAAATTTACAAATTATATTTTTATAATAAGATACTTTTTTATAGCATATAGTAAATGATATTCTTTTTAAAATTGTGGAAAAATATTAAAAAATATGATAGATTATATAGGTATGCTATAAATTTTACTAATTTATTTTATTAAATAATTAAAAGTTTATATGAATTTATAAATCTTATAATGAAGAGTTTTTTATAAAATGATATAATATTATAGGTAGGAATTTGATATGGGAGGATATAAATGAAAAATAGAGTTAATGAAATAAAAACTGCAGTAATAGAATACTGTAAGGAAAATCTAAATGAACAATATAAAGACATGAGTTTAGATATTTTAGAAAAAATAGAAAAAAAAGATGTAGAAATATTAAGTTCATCTAGATGTGATATATGGGTAGCTTCTATATTAAATATAGTACTAGAAGATAACGAAATGTTTAAAAGAAAACATCCTATGTACATTACAAAAAAAGATTTTTCTCAAAAAACAGGTGTTAGCTCAAAAACTATAAAATCAAAATCAGAAATAATAAGAGCTTTACTTGATAAAGAAGATGTAGTAGAAAATACAAATGAAGTACAAAATGTAGAAATATGTGAAGAAGCTATAGAAGCTGAAGAAGTAGTTGAAGTACCAGCTCAAAAACAATTAAGTGAAAAAGAACTTAAAGAATCAAAATATAGAGCTTTAATGGGGCTTGCACATGAAGATATTCCTTTTGCAGATAGATTAGACTACTTAAAACAAGCTATGGCTGTTGCAGAAGAAATGATTGAAGATAAAGAAAATACAACAAATTATTGGAAAAATGCTTCTGGAAGACCATATATGATGGCTGCACAAGATTTAGCAATTTTACTTATGAAAAATAAAAATTATACAGAAGCTAAATCTATATTAGAATTATTATTAGAAATGGACGAAGATGATAATCAAGGTAATAAATTCAAATTACTACATTTATTAATAAGTAAAAATGATAGAAAAGCTGTAAATGAATTATTCTTAAGATATAAAGATGAACAATCAGCACAATGGGATTATTTTAAAGCTTTATATTATTTCAAAAATGGAAACTTATATTTTGCTAAAGCTTCAGTAAAAGAAGGTGTCAAGAAAAATAAATTTATAGGATTATTTTTAATGCAATGGACTGCAGCTTTAAGAGCGTCTGGTTCAGTAATTGATCCTGTTTTATATACAGAAGCGACTTACTATTATAATGAAAACTTTGAGTTATGGAAAGAAACTGAAGGCGCATTAAAATGGTTATTAAAAGCAGTAATAAAATAAGAAGGCTATTAATAGCCTTCTTATTTTATTATATATGAAAAAAGATTTTCTTATATTAAATATCTAATTTTAAATCTCCTGGTTTTATCCAATTTTTAGCTCTCATAAATTCGGCAATAATTAAAGTTACAATTGCAGGAAGTATGAAATTTAATAATAATATACCAGCCCACATTAAAGCTCCACCTTTACCTGCTTCAGTCATAGCAGTAAATACACCAAATTGTCCTACAAGACCACAAGTACCCATACCAGATCCTATAGGAATATTTTCCATTTTGAAAACTACTGTAGATAGAGGTCCAAGTATTGCAGATGCTAAAGTTGGAGGAATCCATATTTTCCAGTTTTTAACGATATTACCCATTTGAAGCATTGAAGTACCTATACCTTGGGCAAATAATCCACCTATACCGTTCTCTCTAAAACTCATAACAGCAAATCCTACCATTTGACAACAACATCCTACTGTTGCAGCTCCACCAGCAAGTCCACTAAGACCTAACATTATACAAATGGCAGCACTACTTATAGGTAGGGTTAAAGCTATACCAACTAATACAGATACTATTACACCCATTAATACAGGTTGCATTTCTGTAGCACTCATTATTATATTACCAAAAGAAGTCATAAATGCAGATACAGCAGGTCCAACAATTTGAGATACTAATACCCCTACTAAAATAGTTACAGCTGGAGTTACTAATATATCTACTTTTGTTTCTTTAGAAACTAATTTACCTATTTCACAGGCAAATATAGTAGCTACAAACGCACCAACAGGTCCTCCAAGTTCATTACCGCATGCTCCTACAAGTACACAAGAAAACATTACAAGAGGTGGAGATTGAAGTCCATAAGCTATTGCTACGGCTATTGCAGGTCCAGTTGCTTGTTTAGATAAAGGACTTATTACTTCTGTAAATAATGAAATTCCAAGCTTATCTCCAAGAGTGTTAAATATAGTACCTATTAATAATGATGCAAATAATCCTGAAGCCATAAAGCTAAGTGCATCTATTAAATATCTTTGAACAGATATTTCAATATTTTTGTCTTTTGCAAATTCTTTAAAGCTTCTTCTTTTTTTAGTATTTTTCATTTATACGATTCCTTTCTTTAAAAATTAGTTTATGAATAATATTATATCTTTTAGAATAAATATTTTCTTATAAAAATACTTTATATAAATTATAGTATTTTTTATTTAACATTACAAATGAATAATTGATTTGTAATATTAAATAAAAATATTGATTATTATTTTAAATAATTGATAATAATTTAAAATATGTTTAAAAAGTTAATTTAAATAGAATAAGTTACTTATATATGGGAAAGGAGTAAATAAGTTGAAAAATAAAAAAATTACAATAGCTCTTTTGATTTTTCCTATAGTATTTATCTTACAATTTTTTCTATTTAAGAATGGAATAATAAGTCCTCAAATAAAAGGGATAGAAATAGACATAGTTAAAGGTCAATATATAAAAGATATAGATAAATATGTAGTAAAGTTAAATAAAGATGTGATTTTTTCTGTGGGAGATTATGTAAAAATTCCTTCCTATGCTAAAAATCCCAAGATAGAATTTAAAAATTTAGATGAGGATAAAATAATAAAAATAGAAGATACTTCTAAAATCATGAAAAATACAGTAAAAATAACAGGAATAAAAAAAGGACTTACATCTGTGGCAATTGTAAAAAATAATAGGATACTTAAAAAATTTAATATTTTAGTAGTAGATCCTAAGGTTGTTGATTTAAATACGACTATAGATGGGACTTTAAAATATGTTGGAGATGTTTCAGCTATAAATAATTCTGTAGAGGTTGATTTTGATAGATTTGATGAAGAATATGAAGTTAAATACAAAAGTTCAAATGAAAATATTTTAAAAATAATAAATAATAAAATCTATGCAGTTGGAGTTGGAAAGGCAAGTATTTTAGTAGATGCAAATTCTAAAAAAGAAACATATTTTTATAATATAGTTGCAAAACTAAAAAACATAAAAGTAGATGATGAAATATTTTTAGAAATAGGAGAAAAAAAATTTATAGAAAGTAAGGTTGAGACAGAACCTTCAAATCTAAAAGTACCAGAGGTTAAGTATAGATTTTCAGAGAGCAAATTACCTGTTGATAGAAAAATAAGACTACAAGAAAATGGAGAAATTGTAGGTCTTAGAGAAGGAACAGAAAAAATAATTGTATCATGTGGAAGTGGAGAAAATAAAATTGAAAGAGAAATATCTGTTACAGTAAATAGCGAAAATATAGAAGATAATATAGATATATAATATAAAACATATAGTATAAAAAAATTAAATATTGAATTTGATTTTATTTACAAAAAAATACAAAAATATGGTAATTTTTAGAAATGATTAAAAAATAAATATTATTTTGTGATATAATTAAAATTATATCATAAAATAATTTAGGGATATTATCTATATAGAAGTTTGTAATTTAATTGGAGGATTTAGTTCATGTACGATTATAAAAATGTATTGTTTAAAAGTCCCATTCCATTTATTATAGTTAAGATTAAAGATGGAGATATAATCATAAAAGATTCAAATTCAGCTTATAAAATATATATAACAGAAAAATATAATATGGATATGAAGAATGTTCTAAAAGATTGTATAATGAGTGGAATTTCTAAACAAATAAAAATAGATAAAAGGATTTACAATTTACAAATAGAACAAATAGAGGATGATAATTTTATAATTTGGTTTTGCGAAACAGAGTGTATATCTAATGATATACAAGAAAAATTACTTTTGGATGTAAAAAGATTTGATGATGTTTTTCTTTTAATTAATGATGAAAAAATATTATTTGTAAATGATTCGTATGAAACTTTATTTGGAGAATCTTGTAAAATTCCTTGTGATATAGAAGAGGGCTTTTATAAATATATAGACAAAGAAAGTGAAAATGACGAAATACATTATGATTATCTTCAAATAATAGACAAAAGAATAAAAATAAATACAAAACATGGAAGCAAATGGGTATGGTTTAGATCTTATCCTATTTCATATGATGATAATAAAGTTAATGTTTCTTATGTTATATTGACTGATATAACAGATAGAACTAATTATGTTATGAACAAAAAAGAAACTAGAGATAAGTTCTTTTCTTTTGTATCTCATGAAATAAAAAATCCCTTAAATATGATATTAGCCACTACTCAACTTATAGAAAAAAAGGTAGACCAAAATATTTATGAAAGAGATGTTTTAAGACATGTTGAACTTATAAAGCAAAATTCATTAAGAATAATGAAGATAGTAAATGATTTATCTTCTAAAACTAAATTAGATTTAGGCTATTTTGATTTTAATCCAACAAATCAAGATATCATTTGCTTTATAGAAAATATTTGCGAATCAGTAAGAGATTTTGTGAAAATAAATAATACAAATATTATATTTGATACAGATATAGAAGAGCTTATTGTAGGCTTTGATTATGAAAAAATTGAAAAGGTAGTCATAAACTTAATATCAAATGCATTAAAATTTAGAAAAAAAGAAGGGGCATTAGTATTAGTTAGTTTAAGTCATGATGAAGAATTTGTGTATATAAAGGTAAAGGACAATGGCATTGGTATATCTCAAGAAAATATAAATAGAATTTTTAAAGCTTATGGAAGAATAAATGATGAAAGAAGTGTTATAAAAGAAGGAACAGGGATAGGTCTTTCACTTGTAGAATCATTTGCTAAAATGCATAATGGAGAAGTTACAGTTGAAAGTAAAGTTGGAGAAGGTAGTGAATTTACTGTAAAAATAGCAAATGTTTTATGTGATATAAATGAAGAACATATTTTTTCTGAAGAAGAAAGAATACAAAATATAGCAGTTGCCCTATCAGATATATAATTACTTTAAAATATAGTCATAATCTTATTTTTTTAGAATATTATTTAAAAAAGATTATGTTAGGGGTAATTTTATTGAGAGAAAGATCAAAGAGAATTAATAAAATAAGTCAAGAATTATCTAAAGAGGCGTATAAATCTTATGCAGGTAAAAAAGATTACAAAAGAGCATTAGAGATATACGCCCTTTTATCTAGTTACAATTGTATTCCAAAGAACATATCTGATTATTCTAAATCTATGATGCTTCATTTAAGTAAAAAAATAGAAGAAAGAAGGTGATTTATATAGATTATGAAGTTATTGTAAAATACAATGGAGATATATTAGAATTGGAAAATAAATTAGATATTGAGGTTGAAATATTAAATGACAATTTTGCTATTATAACTTCTAAAAATCCTAATTTATTTGATGAGCTTTTAAGCTTTACAGAAATAGAGTATATAGAAAGACCTTTTATTTTGGAAACTCAAGATGAACAGAGCTTTTTAGCATCGGGAATAACATCTTTTAAAAATAGAACAAGTTTAACTGGAGAAGGTGTGTTAATAGGGATTATAGATTCTGGCATAGATTATACTTTGCCTGTTTTTAAAAATAATGATGGAAATTCAAAAATTATTTATTATTGGGATCAATCCATGGGAAATAATCCTCCTGAAGGATTTAAAGAAGGAACATTATATACAAATTCTCAAATAAATCAAGCTATAAATGGAAGATTTGATATACCAATATCTATTACAGCTACACATGGAACACATGTAGCTTCTATTTGTGCTCAAATTGCAAATAGTGCTGAGTTTATAGTAGTTAGAGTTGGAAATAGGCAAACTGATGTATATTCTAGAAGTACAGAATTTATGAGAGCAATCAAATTTATTTTAGATAGGGCTTTAGAATTAGATAGACCAGTGGCTATTAATATGAGTTATGGTACAAATGAAGGCTCTCATAGGGGAGAATCTTTATTTGAACAATATATAGATGAGATGTGTTTATTTTGGAAAAATAATATTGTAGTAGCAGCAGGAAATAATGCTAATAAAGGTGGACACAAAAGAATTAATTTAAAAGAAGAAAATGAAGAAACTGTAGAATTTGTAGTAGGTCAAGGGGAAACAATACTAAATATAAACATTTGGCCCAATTTTGCAGATGAATTTACAATAGTTGTTTTAAACCCATCAAATGAAGAGTCTCAAACTCTTTCAATATCAAATCAGAGGATATCATATAATTTAAGAGGAACACAAATAACAGGTATTTTTTATGATATAATGCCTTATTCAATTCAAAGGAGAATCACAATTAGATTGAGTTCAGAAAATCAAATAACGCCAGGAATTTGGAAGATTGTATTTTCAAAAATAAATATTATTGATGGAGTAATAGATTTGTATTTACCTACATCTGAGGGGTTAAGTAGGGATACTAGATTTTTATCTCCAAGTGGAATTTTGACTGTTACAGTCCCAGGAACTGCAAGTAGAGTAATAACAGTAGGTAGTTATAATTCTCTGACAGATATAGTTTCAACTTTTTCTGGAAGAGGAGATATAGATATAGGAATATATAAACCAGATTTATTGGCTCCAGGTGAAAATATAGTATCTTATTTGATAGGAGGAACAACTGGAGCTTTAACAGGAACTAGTATGGCAACTCCTCATGTTACAGGATGTTGTGCACTTTTAATGCAGTGGGGAATAACTCAAGGAAATGATTTATATTTATATTCTCAAAAATTAAAATCTCTACTTTTGCAAAATGCAAGGCGTAGTAGAACAAATGTATATCCTTCAAATTCTAATGGATATGGATTTTTAGATATGTCAAATATTTTATTAGATAGAAATATAAATGATATAAAAAACAATTTAGAACTAGAAACTTTAAAAAAAAACAACTCAAATCAAAATCTAATTAATCAAAATAGACAGTTAGATAATGCTTTTGTAAATTATGTATTTGTTTATTATGAAGAAGATAGTAACTTTTTTGAAGAATTGAAAAATCTAGAAATAGAAGATATATTTATTAGATTAAGTAATAATAGTGGAATATTATATATAACAGATATAAACCAAAATTTATTGGAAAATTTTTTTGCTATTTCAAGTATAACAAGTTTGGAAGGCTTGATAGAAATGAGTTTATTATCTGAGGTGTCAAGTAGCATATCACAAGGCGTTTCTGTAAATGAACAATCAAATATAAGTTATATAAAAAACAATCCAAATTTAAATATTACAGGTAGAAATGTTTTAATAGCAATTGCTGATACAGGAATAGATTATTTACATCCTGACTTTATATATGCAGATGGAACTAGTAAAATAGCTTATTTATGGGATCAAACTATAGAGGGAAATCCTCCAGATGGATTTTATTTTGGAACAGAATATACTAGAGAAGATATCAATAGAGCTATAAATGAAAATGATAATACTTTATCTATTGATGAAGAAGGTAGTGGAACATTATTAAGTGGTATATGTGCAGGACTTGGAAATGTAAATCCACAATACGAGGGTGTTTGTATAGATAGTGAGCTTATAATTGTAAAGCTTGGAAAAATAGATGGAAAATACAATAATGCATATTACAATTTGGCAAGAGATTACGCTCAAAATATAGCTAGAACTCTAGATAGACCTCTAGTAATAAATACTTCTATAGGCTCAAATGGAAATTTGGGGTTTATAAATAGAATTACTGAATCTACAGCATGGTATAGGTATGGGGAATGTGAAATTGCAGGCGTAGGAAATCAAGGAAATACACAAACTCATAAAAGAGGTGTGATTCCGAATGAAGGAGATACAGAGATAATTGAAATAAATGTAGAAGAAGTAGAACCTAATATTCAAATACAAGTTTGGATTAATAGACCAGATAGAGTTAATTTAAATATTATTTCTCCAACAGGTGAAAGAAGTAGAGATTTTGGTGTAGGATATTACAGGCAGTTTAGCGGATATTTTAATTTTGAGGACACATATTATTTAATTTCTTATACTTTCCCTACTTCTTTTTCAGGTCAAGAGTTTATAAATATAAATTTATTCAATATGACACCAGGTACTTGGCAGATAAGTTTGACAGGTGTGAATATAAATAGTGGAATATACAATATATATTTGCCAAATAGAAAATTGATTAATGAAAATACTAGATTTGTAGAATCAGATCCATTTTATACAGTAAATTATCCAGCTGTAGATAGAAATATTTTTACAGTTGGAGCATATGATACAATTAATAATTCTATATGGCCTCCATCATCTAGGGGACCAAATATACAAAATTATCAAAAGCCTAATATAATAGCACCAGGAGTAAATATAATTTCTTCTTATATGAATTCTAGATATGGAACAATTACAGGAACATCTGCAGCATCTGCTATTGTATCAGGTGTAGCAGCTTTATTTTTACAGTATGTTACACAAAATAATAGATATAAAAGACAAGGATTTTTGCAAAGTATATATTCCTTTTTTCAATTAGGTGCATATAGGGAAGATGGTATAAATTATCCAAGTCCCATCTATGGATATGGTATTTTAGATGTGAGAGGTATATTTGAATTGTTTAGATAAAGGGGTGAAAAATGTCTATATTAAATGATGAAATAAAATCTTATAATTTAATTTATGAAGGCGCAAAAGAAAATTTAGTGAATGATTTTTTATTAAATAATATAACACAATATATTTTTTTAAATGATTTGCTTGTGGTAATATATGTAAATAGTGATTTTAAAGAGGAGGTATTTGATAGTATAGACCAAGTCGTGTGGTGGGAAGATGCAGATGATATGAGTTCTTTGATTGAAATTACAAATAATATAGATGAAGGAGAAAGTGCAAGATTATCTATAGATTTATCTTATTTAGAAGATGATTTTTATAGTAATTTAACAGGAGAAGGAGTAGTTGTAGCTTTGATTGATTCGGGTATAGATTACTTAAATCCTGATTTTATAAGAGAAGATGGAAGTAGCAAGATTTTATACCTTTGGGATCAAGAAAGTGACTATAAAAATCCTCCAGATAATATGTTATTTGGAAGTGAATTTACGAGAGAAGATATAAATGAAGCTATAAGAAATAATAATTCAAATTTAAGTAATGATGAAATTGGAACTGGAACTTTGGCAGCTGGATTAATTGCATCTGAGGGAAGTAATAATATAAATTATAGAGGAATTTCTCCTGATGTAGATTTAATTGTTGTAAAACTTAGAAGCTATACATCTTTGTATAGGGAAGATAGAATTAATTATAATAGTACAGATTTTTTAGTTGCCATAGCTTATATATTAGAAAAAATAAGAGAAATTTCAAAAACAGTAGTAGTAAATTTTACTGTCGGTGCAAGGTCTGGAAAAAGATCTGTTTATAATTTATTAAATACATTTGAACAACTATATGGAGAAGGTGTCATATTAGTAAGTGGAGCTGGAAATCAAGGAAATACTGATATACATTATTCAGGTCAAATATCAAATAAAGAATCAAAAGATGTAACATTTCAAGTTGAAGATGATAAAAATTTAAAAATAAGTGTAAATGCTTCTAGTGTAGATAAATTGGCAATAGCTATAATTTCTCCTTTTGGAGAAATTAGTAATACAGTTTTTTATAATCCAGGTTTTAATAAAGTTGAAGGGAACTTTAACTTAGAAAATGTAAGTTACACTATTTTATACTCTTATCCTTGGTTGTTTACCGGTTCACTTGAAATATTTATAGATTTAAAAAATATATCTTCTGGGATTTGGACTTTAAGGGTTATAGGTGAATATATAGTAAATGGAAAATTTGATATTTATTTGCCTAATAAAAATTTAATATCTGAAAATACTAGATTTATAGATAGTGAATCTTCAGGTACAATAACTAGATATGGACTTACTAAGGAAGTTATAACAGTTGGAACTTATGATGCAAGAAACAATAGTATATGGGTTGGATCTTCAAAGGGTTCATATGAAGTTTTAGATAATTTATTACCAGATATAGTAGCTCCAGGAGTAAATATAATATCTAGTTACCTAAATAATTCGTTTAATACAGTTACAGGTACAGGCGTTAGTAGCTCTATAGTTTCTGCTGTAATAGCATCTATGATACAATTTATAAAAAGTCAAACAAGTTTTTATAGACTATCTATTTTCAGTGAGCCTATAAAAACTTACTTAATGCTTGGGACAACGCAAAAGGACATTTATACATATCCAAATATTTCTTATGGATATGGTGTCTTAAATTATGAAAATACTCTGCAAAATATATCTAAAAATCTATAAAAGTTTATATAAATTTATATGTTTTGGGGCAAAATAAATTTAAATTATTTAGGAGGCATAATTATGTACGACGAAAAGGATTTAAATAAAACCCCAAGCAGACAATTAAATGGCAAAAATAATAAAAGATTACTTTCTACAGTAAGAT
Source organism: uncultured Clostridium sp. (assembly GCA_964449895.1). Taxonomy (GTDB): domain Bacteria; phylum Bacillota; class Clostridia; order Peptostreptococcales; family Peptostreptococcaceae; genus Intestinibacter. The sequence continues at coordinate 84,307 of CAYVBY010000004.1, read as the reverse complement.
TAAATAACAATTATACAGCAGCTTGGACAGATAAAGGTAAAATATACAAAAATACAAATGTAACAGCTCCATCAGAAGATCAAGTAGATGAAGCTAAGGATTGGGTAGATAATGGAAGTAAATTATAAAATTTTCAAAAATAATAAGTTTTATATTTATTATTTTTTAATTTTTTAAATTTATTGACAAAAATTATTTAATGAGTTAAAGTTATATTAGTGAAATTTACAATAAATAAAAACTATGAAGGGAAAAGTAATTATAAAACAGAGTAACAGCGAGCTGGTTATGGTGTAAGTCCAGTACAATGTCTATAATGAAGAACATCCCAGAGTTACTAACCGAAATTATATAAAAGTAGGCTTAGTCGGATCCAAACCGTTATATTTGGCAATGTATATAAGTACATTAATGAGGTGAACTTTTTAGTTAAATTAGGTGGTACCGCGGAAGTATAGTCTTTCGTCCTATATAATAGGATGAAAGGCTTTTTTTAATATAAAGACTTTTGTTGGAAACATTACAAACTGTATAAATGTGGTAAATATAAGTTATACTTATAATATATAAAAAGATTTAAAATTATTAGGAGGTATTCTATGCAAAAGGAATTCATAGAAATTAAACAACTTTATAGAAATAAAGAAGAATATATAGATAAAACTGTAAAAGTTGCTGGATGGATAAGAACATCTAGAATGTCTAAAAATTTTGGATTTATAGAATTAAATGATGGATCTTTCTTTAAAAATATGCAAATCGTTATAGATGAAAAATTAGATAATTTTAAAGAAGTTGGTAAATTACCAATAAGTACATCTTTATTAGTAGAAGGTACATTAGTAGCAACTCAAAATGCTAAACAACCAGTAGAAATACAAGCTACAAAAATAATAGTAGAAGGTGAATCTGATAGTTCATACCCACTACAAAAGAAAAGACATACAGTTGAATATTTAAGAACAATAGCACACTTAAGACCTAGAAGTAATCTTTTCTCAGCTGCTTTTAGAGTTAGAAGTGTTGCAGCTTATGCTATACATAAATTCTTCCAAGATAGAAACTTCGTATATGCTCATTCTCCAATCATAACAGGAAGTGACTGCGAAGGTGCAGGAGAAATGTTTAGACTTACAACTCTAGATTTAAATAATGTTCCAAAAACTGAAGATGGAAAAGTAGATTATTCACAAGACTTCTTCGGAAAAGAAGCTAACTTAACAGTTAGTGGACAATTAAATGCTGAAATAATGGCTTTAGCTTTCAGAAATGTTTATACATTTGGACCAACTTTCAGAGCTGAAAACTCATATACTGGTAGACATGCTTCTGAATTCTGGATGATAGAACCTGAAATAGCATTTGCTGATTTAGAAGATAATATGGAACTTGCAGAAGATATGATCAAATACATAATTAACTATGTACTTGAAAACTGTCCAGAAGAAATGGCATTTTTCAATAGCTTTGTAGACAAAGGGTTACTTGAAAGATTAAATAAAATAGTAAATTCTGAATTTACAAGAATAACTTATACAAAAGCGATAGAATTATTATTAGAATCAGGACATAAATTCGAATATCCAGTTGAATGGGGATGCGATTTACAAACTGAACATGAAAGATATATAACTGAACAAATATACAATGCTCCAGTATTTGTAACTGATTATCCAAAAGAAATAAAAGCATTCTACATGAGAATGAATGAAGATGGTAAAACAGTTAGAGCTATGGACTTATTAGTTCCAGGTGTTGGAGAAATAATAGGTGGATCTCAAAGGGAAGAAAGACATGATGTATTACTTGATAGAATACATGAATGTGGACTTAATGAAGAAGACTATTGGTGGTATTTAGAACTTAGAAAATACGGTACAGCTACACATTCAGGATTCGGTCTTGGATTTGAAAGAATAATAATGTACTTAACAGGTATATCTAATATAAGAGACGTAATACCATTCCCAAGAACTCCTAAAAACGCTGAATTCTAGGAAATTATTTAAAAATATAAATTAAAAATAAAGGACGAGCTATAGATGGTTTTATCTATGACTCGTCCTTTTTGAATTTTATACTGATTTCCAATACAATTTTGAATCTATAAATTCTATAGTCAATTTTTCCTTATCGTGTAGATAAGATAAATATGATTTTATTGTGTTTCCAACTAGTACATATTGATTTAAATCCATAGTCAAATTGTAGTGTTTAAATATTTTTTGTAGTAAATCTTCAAATATAGTAGCTTCTTTACATATATCTAAAATAATATCTATTATCTCAAAGACTTTATCTCTATTTAATTTGACTAAAGGCTTTATGTCTTCACAAGGCTCAGCGTGGGAAGGTATAAATAATTTTCCTTCTAAAGTCTCTACAAAATCAAGTGTATTTAAAAATTCCTCCACGTTGTATATAAAAGAAATATGGTATTTATTTAGTGTATTTTCGCTAAATACACAATCTGCTAAAAAATATATATCATCAGAAGTTTTTATACCTATCATATCAAAATAATGACCATTTAATTTAATGTATTCAAGACCTTCTGGAAGTGATTCAATATCTCCTGTTGGATTACTCGGTTTTGCCATTAAAAATTTATTTGTAAGTTTTTTTAGTGGATATCCGCCGTATAAAAAAGAAGGCTCTAAAATTGTATATTTAGTAAATAAGTTTTCAATTTCTGTTGAAATTATTTTACAATCTGTTCTTTTTTGTAAAAATTCATTGCCGCCTATATGGTCTGCATTTGAGTGGGTATTTATTATATAAGAAAGATTGAACTTATTTTCTTTTAAAATCTTATTGATTTTTCTTCCTGCGTCCTTATCGTTTCCGCTGTCGATTAAACACACATCTGAATCATTTAGCTTATATAGGCCTATGTTAGTAGGGCTATCTATATAGTAAGTATTTTCTCCGATTTGATTTAGATTATACATAGTTTATACCTTAGTCAAAATCTAAAAATATTTTATTTGTAAATTTAGCGATTTTATAAATTTTAACCTTATTAGATTTTAGTTTTGACATATTCCTTTCTTAATGAATTTTATATAAATTTTAGCATATTTTATTTATGATAAGTCTCTATAAATAAATTTATATAAAATAATTAATTTGATTAAGAATAATTTAAGAATTAATTGGTATCATTAAAATAAAGTTATAGATAAAAACTAAAATGGAGGAACTAATGCTAAAATTATAAAAAAAGAATCTACAAATGATCCTATAAATCAGTAAAAATAAAGATTTTATATTTATTGAAAAACTTCCTTATTATAATAATAGTTAACTATTATTACAAAAGGAAGTTTATTATTTTAAGAAATCTTAAGAAAAAAAAATAAATTTGAAAGATTTGATAAGGTGAAAATTGAATTTAACTGTGATACACTATAATAGTATTTTAATAATTATGGAGGAATTAAATAATGAAAAAGGATAAAGTAAAGTCTAAAAAAAGAGAATATGACACCTTTAGTATTACTATGGAGCTAGAAAAACCTTTACTTTATAATGAAGAAGATTTTATACCTTGTAAAAAAGAAAAAAGTAAAAAAAGGAAAAAATCAATAAAAATATTAAAGGGGATATTAATTCTATTATTAATATCAACAATAGGGTTTTTTATTTGGTTAAGTAATTATTATGCTCCAGATAAAGATGCTAAATTAGCTTTAATAAGTGACAGTAGTGTTGAGGTTATTATGGATAAAAATTCAATAACTTTTACACCGAAAGATGTTGAGCCTAGTAAAGGATTTATATTTTATCCAGATATTAAGGTAGATGCAAAAGCATATTCAAAAGTTTGTAAAATGATAGCACAAAAGGGATATAAGGTAGTAATTGTTGATATGCCTTTTAATTTTCCTCTATTTGGCAAAGATAAGGCCAATGAAATAATTGAAAAATACACTACTATTGATAAATGGATAATAGGAGGAGATTATATAGGTGGGATTACAGCTACAAAATATGTAAGTGATAATTTTGAAAAAATAAATGGAGTTGTGCTTATATCTTCATATCCTGAGGATTCATATTTAAATGAATTAGACATGAATGTCTTATCTATTTGGGGAAGCAAAGATGGAGTAGTGGATTTTCAATCTTTAATAGATGCCAAACAAAAATTGCCAAATAAAACTATTTATGTTGAAATAGAAGGGGCTAATCATTCCCAATTTGCTAATTATGGAACTCATAAAAATGATGAAGATGCTCTTATAGAAGAATCTGAACAGCAACAAAATACAGTAAATAGTATAGTAGACTTTTTAAATTCAATATAAAAATTAGGTAATAAAAAACTCTAACCTTTTACTTTGGTTAGAGTTTTTTATTATATTTGTCTATATAAATGTAAGTCTTTCCAGTTTGCTTTTTTAGGATCATTTTTAAAAGCATCTACAAACCACATGATATCTTTTTTGTTTATACAGTTGAATAAAAGTAGCAATAATATGTAGAATATAAAAATACATATTCCTTCAAAAATTAAAAAATCTAATTTAAAAAAATAGAACATTTTATAAGATAGACTAGTTGATATAAATATAGATAAAATTGGTTTTATAATCCATTCTATTATATGAAATTTAAGTTTTGTAACTTTTAAAAGTTTATGTAAACTTAAAGATGAATTTAATATTTTACTTATAAATAAAACTGAGATAAAGCCATTTATACCAAATCGAGGAATTAATATGTTTATAATTAGAATTCTAATAAACATATCTATTAAATTATATTTAAGAGTATAAACTTGTTGATTTAGAGCATTTAAGCTACCATCGACTATTCTATCTAAGTACATAAAGGGTATTAGAGGTGCTAATATTTTAATCATTGTTCCAACTTGTTCATTATTGTACAAAATACTACCTAATTTATTAGAATAACAAATAAAAAATCCCATCGAAAAAATTGATAGTATGAATGTAAATTTCATAACTTTAGATATTACAAAATTTACTGATTTTTGTTTGTCTAAAATTTTGTATTGTGCTATTTCGGGGATAATAAGTGTTGAGAAAGAAGCCAAAAAAATAGCAGGAAAATTAATTAAAGGTAGAGCCATTCCTTTTATCATACCTAAAATAGATAAAGACATAGCAGATGAACAACTGTATGCTTTAAGTGCTTTTGGAATTAATATATTTTCTATAGCTTTTAAAGAAGTTTGTATATAAGAACTTCCCGCTATTGGAAGAGAAACAGAGAGAATTTCTTTAAAAACTGCTTTTTCTTGTTTTCTAATTAATCTATTATTTAAATTTCTTTTTTCGAATAAATACATCAAATAAGAAGAAACGCAAGAAATTATATTTCCTAAGGTCATACCTAAAGTTATATAAGAACAAGTGTATTCTATGCTTTTACTTGGGAAAGATGTTACAAAAAAAGCAACTATACAAATCATAGTTAGATTTTCTATAAAATCAGATATTATACTTTTAAATATTTTTCTTAATCCATAAAAGTAACCATTTAGACATGATGTAATACCTACAAATGGAAGACTAAATGATAAAATTTGAAGAGGTAGTTTTGCCCTTATATCACTTATAAATACTTCACTTATGAATGTTGAATAGTTATATAATATAAATGAAGCTATAGTACTGAAAAATAGAGTATAAAAAAGACCATATTTTAGTAAAGATCTAACTTTTGTAATATTATTTTGACTAATTTCTTCAGCTACAAGTCTTGTTAGTGTAGCTCTTATTCCTGATATAGAAACTGTGCAGGCAAACACATTTATACTCATAATAAGTTGAAAAAGTCCCATACCTTCACTGCCAATTTTATTTGATAAGTATACTCTAAATATCATATTTAAAAAACCTATCATCATTGTATAAAATGTTATAACAAACATATTTATAATTAAATTTTTTCTCCTCATAAGCTTATCTCCTTAAAAAATATATATATTATGTATATGATTTTTTATAGAAAAAAATTTATATAGTATTGTTTTATGATTGATGAAAGTATAAAAAAAGTGTAAAATTATTTTTATCAGATGAAAAAAGGAGATAAATTTTGAACCAAGAAGAGATTATTTTAAAAGCAATAAATGGAAATAAAAAAGCTATAAAACAAGCGATATTATACTATAGTAGCCAAATGTATAAACTTATTTTCCTTCATACAAAATATGAAGAAGATAGTAAAAGAATATTAAAGGACACTATATGTTTTATACAAGAAAATATTTCAAAATTAATTGATGATAGTGATTTTGTTTTATGGTTATACAAAATAACAATAATAAATACTAACAATTTTTTAGAAAGTATAGGAATGGTAGACAATGAATATATAAATAAAAATTATTTAAAAAATGACAAAATAAATTTATATGAAGCTATAGATTTATTAGAGTGTAAGTACAAAAATGTAGTTATACTTAGATACTATTTTGATTTGTCTTATGAAGAAATAGGAAAAGTATTAGATTTAAATGAAGATACAGTTAAAATCTATATTAGACAATCATTAAAAAAAATCAAGGCAAATATAGGTGGGGATTTATAATATGACATATTATAATAAAGATAATTTATACTATATGGGTATAGATATAGATAAAGACATAAAAAATGATATAAAAGATTTTTATTTTTCTAAAATGGATTTGGAGAATATAAAAATCCCTTCAGATCTAAATGAAATTATAGAAGAACCATTTCTAGAATCTAAAAAAGAAAGAAAAAGTTATATAATCAGTTGGATAATAGATATTTTGCTAATAATTATTATAGTAGTACCGATTGTATGTATTTACAATCCTAATACAGTTTCTAGATTTGACAAGCTACATTCATTTTGTGTTGGAGTACATAATTTTTTAGATAAGGATAATTTGCTTAGAATTTTAGGAGTAAATGAAAGTGGTGAAACATCAAAAGATTCCAAACCAACAGTCGTAATAAAAGCTGAAGATGTAAAAAATCCAAGAAGTAATATAGAAGAATTAAAATTAATACATTCTTTAGCAAATACCCTTGTAAAGGCTGAGTATAAATGGGAATGTACAGAGGTTACTCCAGAAACTATAAAAAAAGCTATTTTAGGATTAGATTATTTAAAAGATGAATATCAAAGAATTTATTTTAGAAGTAATTTAGAAATGTGGCAAGAAGGTAATTTTTCTAATGCCGTATCTGTACATAATAAAGTCTGGGGTATATTAGATGGAAATGTTGGAGAAGCGTATGATTTAGACGAAGAATCTATAATCAAAATAAAAGATAAATATTTTAAATAAAAAAGTATTTGTTTGAACCTATTTTAAATTTATTTATAAAAAGATTTTCTTATGTTGTGTAGAAAATTATATTACGAAAAAACTTATATTTTAAAGTCTAGTTTTAGATTTTTGATATAAGTTTTTTTTACAATATATTTTATTTATAAACAATTAATTAATAAGATTTAGAGTTAATAAGAAAAATTTTAAATAGATATTTGTAGAAATTTATATTTATAAGAGGTTTAATTTAAGGATATATAAAATAAATTGAATTATAATTTTAAAGAGAAAAAAAGGTTAAAAAATAGTATTTCTTTATGTTTGATTTATAAATTAAAATGGTTTATTCTTAATAATAAGAATAAGGAGTCAAACAAAAAGGAGGTACTATATATGGTAAATATTTTTAATTATGTAGATAATTTTATTTTTGTTATAAGCCAAAATAGAAAGATAAAATTTGTTAATAAAGCAATTTTAAAAAAAATAGAATTAAATTTAAAAGATGTTGTTGATATACCTGTAAAAGAATGCCTCTATAGTAATAATAAAAGTCTAAATAATTTAATAGATAGTTTGGGGAAAGATGAAACTATAAATTGTGATTTTTGTTTAGACATAAATGAAAAAAAATATTTTTTTAATGGAGATTTGTTAGAAGGAGATTTTTACAGAGAAAAAAGTTATTTTTTAATAGCTAGAGATATCTGTGAAAAATTTTATAAAAGAGAAGATTTAGAAGAATTATTAGATACTTTAGATATAAGTTGTTTTATAAAAAATAAAAAAGGAGAATATTTATACACAAATAAGAAAAAACAAGATTTTCATAAATGTGAAAAAACAGATTTAATAGGAAGTAAGTCAAATATTTTTTTCGATGAAGAAGATGCTACATATATTAAGCATATGGAAGACATAGCGATAAAAAGAAGAGAATCTGTACGTATCGAAAGAGAAATTAGTATATTGGGAGAAAAAAATTTATTTGAAATTACTATAAATCCTATATTAAATAAATCTGGAAGTTTAAAATACTTAGCTGGAAATAGTAAAAATATAGATTTAAAAAGATATACAGATAAAACTTTAGATTTTTTTAAAATTAGACTGCAAGAAATTAATGAAACTGTAGATAAAGATGTAAAAGCAGAAAAAATAAAAAAACTTCTTGATTATATATCAGATAAAACGATGTCGCAATTTAATGCAGATGGAATAACTTTAATTTTTTTTGATAAGAATGAAAAAACTTTCGATACTCTTATGAAAAAAGGTTTAGTAATAAGTGACTTAACGAATTATGAAAGAAAAGAAATATATAATAATATATATGACAAATATTCTAAAAATATAGAATCAGAAGGAATAAAATATGTAAATGAAATAAAAAACAATGATATAATAGTTAGAAAATTAAAAGAAAAAAATATTTGTAAAATAGGAATATATAATATATCATTTGGAAATTCTTTATTAGGGCAAATAATAATAACTTTTTTAGATGATAAAAAAAATATAGAATATGGAGTTAATCTTGTAAAAACAATATGTTTTCATTTATATGTAATCATTTTTAACTTAAGTGAGTTTAACAATATATTAGAGGAAATAAAAACATATAGAGATAAGAAAAAATATCTTGAAAAATGTATTGATATATCTGTAGATATAATTGGAAGATTTGACAAAAATGGAAATATAGTTAGCATAAATGAAGATCGACTAAAAAGTATATTAGGCTGGGACATTAATGAAACGAATGAATGTAATATATTTAATATAATGAGCCAAGAAGATATTGATTATGTCAAAGAACAAATTAAAAATACTAAAGATTCAACCATACATAGAGAAAGTAAAATTATTTGCAAAAATGGTAAGTACAAATGGTTAGAATGGAATCTTAAGCTTGACAAAAATGAAGATACTTTTTTCTTTACAGCTAGGGAAATTACTCAAAAGAAATTATACGAAAAAAATAAGTTATTATTAGAAGAGGCTGTACAATTAGAAGCTTTAAAAAATAGATTTTTTAGAAATATATCACATGAATTTAAAACTCCTTTAAATATAATTTTAGGAACTGTACAACTTATTGAAAAATACGAAAAAAATAATAATTACACTTTGGAAAATTTAGATTATCATTTGAAATTTATAAAAAGTAATTCATATAGACTATTAAGACTAGTACAAAATTTATTAGATTTAAGTAAAATACAAAGTGAAAATTACGGAGTTTGTTTTGGTAATTACGATATAATAAGTATAGTAGAAGATATTAGTATGTCAGTTGCTAATTATTTAGAAAGCAAAAATATTAATCTAATTTTTGATACTAATTGTGAAGAGCAGATAATTTCTTGTGATCCTGAAAAAATAGAAAGGATAGTATTAAATTTATTATCTAATGCTATAAAATACAATAAAGACAACAATGATATAAATGTAGATATAAAAGTAGAAGATGGTTTTGTAAATATAGCTGTTAAAGATAGAGGAATTGGAATTGAAGAAGAACAACAAAAGCTAATCTTTGACGAATTTCAAAAGATAAATGATGGACTTACAAGATCATGTGAAGGTATAGGTCTTGGATTACCTATAGTAAATGAATTTGTATGCCTTCATAAAGGAACTATAAGTGTAAAAAGTGAAATAGAAAAAGGCTCCACTTTTGAGGTTAAATTACCAATAATAATAAATGACATAGAAGAAAATGAAAAAACAAATAGATATTTAATATCTCAAAATAAAGTAGAAACATGTAATATAGAGTTTTCAGATATATACAATTAAATATAAAAAATAATACTAATTATTTGAAAAAAATATATAATTAGTATTATTTAAAATTTAATTGATATTATTTGAGAGATTGAGTATAATCTTTTTTAGATTTATTAAATGAAAGAGAGATAATGAATGAAAAAAGAATTGTTTAATGGAAAGAGATTAAAAGTTGCAAGGGTATATAGAGGAAAAAGCGTAGAGGTTTTAGCTAAAGAAACTAATATAAATAAAAAAGATATTTTAGCTTTTGAAGATAATAAATACAAACCTACCTTGGAAAATGCATTAAAACTGTCTAATATATTGCATTTTCCAAAGGATTATTTTTTTAGTAGTGAAAATTTGAAAATAATAGTGGAAGATTCACATTTTAATCCAAATTCAACTATACCTAGATTGGAAGAGATATCATATAAAGAAAAGCTAATTATGTTAAGAAAATTATATCTATTTTTTGAAAATTATGTAGGTTTTCCAGAACTTGACTTGCCAGCAAACTTAAATAGACATGACAATATGGAAATCCTTTCAGAAAAAATAAGAAAGCACTGGAATCTTTGGAGCGATGAAAAGCCTATACCTTTAAATTTAGGCGATATTATGATGGCAAAAGGTATACTTATAAGTCAAATGAATATAAAAAGAAAAGGAGCTAGTGCATTTACTCAAAAACAATCTGTAGATTCACAAGTTAAATATGTAGTATCTTTAGGGGAAGATAGAAATATAGCTCCTATTAGAAATCATGACTTAGCATGTGAATTAGGATATATTGTGAGTAGTATACTTAATTTACCTTTAAAGAAATTTGATTGTGAAGAATTTGCTGCTGCATTTTTACTTCCAAAACAGGCTTTTTTAAATAATTTAGAAGATATGAACGAATTGGATTCATATATAAAACTTAAGGCAAAATGGGCAGTACCTATAAGTTTAATTATATACAGATCATATAGCCTAGGTATTATAAGTTATAAAAAATATAATTATCTACTTAATGAATGGTATAAAAAAGGTTGGGATAAATCAGAGCCTTTAGATGATAATTTTAAATTAAATGATTCATCTTTATTAAAAATGGCTTATGAAACATTGCTAGAAAATAATATAATAAGTAATTCCACATTGATAGATAATTTATATAATCAAGGAATAATATTATATCCTGAGGATATAGAAGTTTTAATGGATTTAAAACCTAATACTTTACAAGTAAGTAAGAAAAAAAATAATGTTAAAAAAGTCGATTTTAAAAATAAAAGTAAAAAATAAAAAAGGTTGGATGAAATTTTAATTTTGTCCAACCTTTTTGTATACTATTTTTCTTTTAAATCGTATAAATCAAGTCTTCTAGCAGAAAGTAGAGGAAGCTCTTTTCTAACTTTATCTACATAATCTAAATCTATTTCAACTATTTTATATCCTTCTTTTTCATCCATTTTATATATTATGTCGCCAAAAGGAGATACGACTATTGAATTTCCGTAAGAAACATAACATCCATTTACATCTCTACTAGGGGCGCATCCTATAGTATATACTTGGTTGTCGACAGCTCTAGATCTAAACATTAAATCCCAATGAGCAGGTCCAGTAGTCATATTAAAAGCAGCTGGAACAATCATTATTTTAGCTCCATTTTGAGCCATAAGTCTTGCTAATTCTGGAAATCTAAAATCAAAGCATATACAAAGACCTATTTTACCAAATTCTGTATCGAATACAGTTATTTTATTTCCTGCAGTTAAAGTATCGGATTCTTTAAATGTTTGACCACCTTCAATATCTATGTCAAATAAATGAACTTTTCGATGTTTTCCTATTTTATTTCCCTCTCTATCGAATACATAGCAAGTATTATATACTAAATTGTTATCATCTTTTTCTGGTATAGAACCACCAACTAAGTATATATGATTATCTTTTGCCATTTTAGAAATTAATTTAAAAGATTCCTCACCTTCTTTTTCTGCATATATAGGAAAATTAGATGTTTGGTAAGGGGTTGTAAACATTTCGGGAAGTATTGCAATATCACAGCCTTCGTTAGTAGCTTTTTTTACAAATTCACTGGCATTTTTTATGTTATCAAATTTATTTTCTTCAACATGAGTTTGAATTAATGCAATTTTAATTTTATTCATAATTTATCCTCCTTTAAATTGAACATATTTTCTGTTACTTAAAATCTTATATAAGATTTTTATGGTTGTCAAACTTACAAAGTTGTATCATACATTAATATAAAAGTTAAATTTTTTTATAAAAAATTTTTAACTTAAAAAAGGATATTTTTAATCAACTTGAATTTTAAATAAAAGTAGTATATTATTTTTATAAAAGAGTATTTTTTTTTGGAAAATTATCGTAGTATTAGCTTTAAAAAATATAATGGTGAGGAGATTTATTTTTATGATATCACAACTTCCAAAAGTAGGGCAAAACTTGCGAAAATTGAGAAATGAAATAGGGATAAGTTTAGATGAGGCTTCAAAACTGACTGGAGTCAGCAAAGCAATGCTTGGTCAAATTGAAAGAGGAGAATCTAGTCCAACAATATCTACCTTATGGAAAATATCTTCAGGATTGAGAGTAAATTTTACTACTTTGCTAGATGATTGCAAAAAAGACTTAATTTTAGTAAAGAAAGAAGATGCTGAAGTGATTGTGGAAGAAGATGGAAATATGAAACTTTATTCTATATTTCCGTATGATTCTAAAAGTGGAATGGACATATTTATTATCGATTTAGAGGGAGGTTGTAGTCATAATTCACTACATAAAAATGTAATTGAAGAAATAGTTCTTGTAGTAGAAGGAATACTAAATATTCAAATAGAGAGGGAAGAATTTGAATTAAAAGCAGGAGACAGCTTAAAATTTGATGGTTCTTTAAAACATACATACAAAAATATAAGAAAAGAAAAAGTTGTTTTTCACAATATAGAAATATATAAATAGAGGAGAGATAAAAAATGAAAAAATTACTTGTACTATTAATTTTAGTAATGGCAATGGCAGTATGTGGTTGTGAAATTGAAATTGCTATGGATGAAGATTCTACAACAACTACTTCTGAACAACAAGAAGTTGTACTTGGAACAAATGATATAAATTCTTCAGATGATATAAGTGAAATAAAAGATTCTGAAGAGCCACTTAGTTATGAAGAGTTAAAAGAAAGTTTAGAATCAGGAAAAGTTCCAGATTATGTTTATAAAGTAACTATTGATAGAGTTGTTGATGGGGATACTATGAAATTAAAACTTGAAAATGGAGAAAAAATAAGAATACGTACTTTATTAATAGATACTCCAGAAAATACAAAGGAAAAAGACTACTTAGGAGATGTGGCTACAGAATTTGCAAACAAAAAACTTAAAAAAGGTGACGTAGTGTATATAGAAACTGATGGACCACTACAAGATGATTACGATAGATATCTAGGATATTTATGGTATCAAGATGGAAATGAAATGAAAATGTATAACAGAGAAGTTTTAAAAGAAGGTTTAGCTAGAGTTGCATATATAAAAGAAGGAGTACGTCATTTAGATGTTCTTTATGATGCTCAGTACGAAGCAAAAGATAAGAAGTTAAATGTATGGTCTATAGATGGATATGTGACTAAATATGGATTTGATCAAAATAAAGTAAATTAAAATAGAAATTATTATCATCAAAATAATAGGAGGAAAATTGATTGAACAAAAAAAATATAATATTATTAATATTAGTTCTAATAATTTGTTCTCTATTTATGCCTATTTCTATTAATTATGTAGGACAGAGTAAAATTTCAAATTCTAGTGTACTTAGTAGATACATATACCTATCTAAATTAGATATAATTTCAAGTAACGAATCTAATAGAGGATTTAAACTGGATAGCTATTTGGGGGTAGATGATGGAATAAAAAATGGAATAGTTTTGTCAGGAAATTATTTTAGAAATATTTGTACTGGGACGATAATTAGTTATAAAAATGGATTTGTTGGTAAAAGCAGTGATATGAAGATGGTATGGTTGTTTTTTGGGATTTTCTATGAATTCTTTAAAAATATATTAATTTCATCTGTGGAACTTATTTCAATGATGTTTATATTATTACTACAGGCAACTTCATCATATGCTTATATATTATCTTATATACTTACTATATTATTTATAATAGGTATAGGCTATGTTTTAAATAAACAGTAGACATGAAAGGGGGACATTATGCAGGAATTAGTATTGCTTAAAGAATGCAAAGATTTATTAGAAGAAGTAGATAAACTTATAGGACAGATAGGTAGCTTTGAAACTAATAAAACAGAGTTTTATGTTGATGAGGATAGACAAGTACTTATTGTAACAGTAAATGATGTTGAAAGCGATGAATTTTCATCTAAAAGAGCCTATGAATTTTTGTATGAATATATGTTAAATATGCATGCGGAAAATATGGAATATCTTAGAGAACAATATGAAGATGCTTTTTATGAAATGGATGCAAATGAATGGATTATGAAAAGAGGATACATTGAATATATAAATCTAAGAATAAGACAGATATATAGAAGACTTTTAGAAATTGGAGAAATGTAAATTATAAATTAAAGGGGGCATACAAATTTTATTTTGTAATGCCCCTTTAATTTATAAGAAAATTTTATAGATAACTTCTTAAATCTCTTGCAAAATTTTCTTCAAGTTCCGATAAATCGTTGCATAAATTTTTTATTGATTCTAATGCATTTGGATATTGATTTATATATTCGTGTATAGATTTTATACCCATATTACATCCATCAGTCATTAAACCAGCTATTTCTTTGTCGTGTTCGCCTTTTATTAATTTGAAGTTTATTTTTAGATGACTCATAGTTTTAGCTATCATACTAGGTTCCTCTTCAGAATCTTCAAATTCATTTAATTTATCGGTTATTTTGTTTTGTAGTTTTTCGTGGTCGTTTAAATATTTTTCTAAAATAGAATGTAATTTTTTGTTATCAGTTTTATCGATGACCTGTTTAATTGAGTCTACTCCCATTTTACAACCAGCGTCACATTTTTTTAGTAGTTTAATAGTATCTTCACTAGGCATAATAATCTCCTTATTTTGTATTTTAAAAGTCTTTCTTATGTAAGAAAGACTTTTTATTATTATGACCTAATATATACATTTATATTCTAATTAATTACTCTTCTCCGCCACCAGGAGTAGGTGTAGGTTCTGGAGTAGGTGTAGGTTCTGGAGTAGGTGTAGGCTCTGGAGTAGGTGTAGGGTCCGGAGTAGGTGTAGGATTTGGTGTTGGTGTACTATTTCCAGAACCAGATCCTCCAGAAGAACCGCTAGAACCATTATTATTTGTATTATTATCTTCTTCATCTTTAGAATCTTTTTCTTCTTCCTTAGAATCCTGTTCGTCTTCTTCTTTTTCAAAATCTTCAAAGTATAAACTTATAGTATCTATTTCTTCATTATCATACATTATTACAAGATTAGTATGTCCTTCTTTAATACCTGTTATTTTGCATTTTTTTCCATTTGCTATAAATGAACAAATAGAAGAATCATCTATACTATAATCTAATTTTGATTCATCTATTTCTTTAGAATTTTCACTTTCAAGTATAATGTTTAAATCAGTTTCTTGAGCAATTGGTAAAATATAATTTCCTGCTTTTGTTTTATATTCTGTTGTTATAGAAATACCTGATACAACAGGAATAGCTTCTTTATTTAAGTGTTTGAAACCAAAAAATACTAAAGAACATACAACTATAATTGGTATTAAAATCAATGCTATTTTTTTGAATAAAGAAGTAGATTCATAATCATCATCTTCGTAATCGTCTTCTTCATCGAAATTATGATTTAAGTAATATTTTGAGTCATTTTTATAAGTTTTATGTTCTTCTGCAGTTTCTTTTTCTAAAATTTCTTTTTGTTTATTAGATGAAACTTGTTTTTGAACTGTATCTTTAACGATATTTTTATCTTCAGTTTTAGTTTCTGTATTTTTTTCTATTTTAATAATTGGTTTGATATTGATATTATTTTTATCTGATTTATTTTTAGGAAGTTTTAAATCTTCATCAGATAAATCTTTATAATTTGGTGTTTCATTTGTCCAATTAAATGCATATACAAAACAGTCTACTATATATAAAGCAGTTTTTTCAGATAAACCGTTTTGAATTAATATATTTTTTGATCTTAAAAATGCAAACTCTTTATCAATATCTCTCATATTATGAGCCTTTGTTACTGCAAGTAGAGCTTTTTTTTCTATTGCAAATTTTACTAATTCGATTTCTTCTTCTAGAGTAGGAATTAAATTACTAAGAGTTAATATAAATTTTTCTGAATCTAGAAAAATATTTATGCCATAGTTGTCAAATATGTATTTTAAAGCATAACTTAAGTTATTTTGTAATGTTCTTTTTTTATTCATAAATTTTCCTCCATTATTTATATAGTATTTATTTTATACTAAATTTCATCATAATACTTTTTTTGAATTTAATCAATAATTTAATCAATAATTTTAATAAATATTTAATTTTGATATATTTTAAAAATTTAAAAATAAATGAAAAATCAAACTAAAAATAAAAAACACGAAAAAAAATAGAAAAATATGGAAAAAAGTTTGATATTATGGTATATTTTAATTGCAATTTTAAAAAAAAGGAGCGTATTTATGAAAGAGAAAGGATCAGTATATGAATTAGACGGTAGAGTCGAATTAAAAAGAGCAATTCCTCTAGGAATACAACATGTTCTTGCAATGTTTTTAGGAAATATTTCACCACTTATAATAGTATGTGGATTATTAGAAATGGATGCATCTTTAAAATCAATACTTATACAAAATGCCATGTTTGTAGCAGGCTTAATTACATTAGTTCAATTATATCCAATAGGACCAATTGGAGCTAAGCTACCTATAGTGATGGGTACAAGTTCAGGATTTATAGGTACTGCAAAAGCAATAGGTTTACAATATGGTTATGGAGCAATATTAGGGGCTTCTTTAATTGGTGGTATACTTGAAATAATTTTAGGATTTTTTATAAAACCTCTTAAAAAGCTATTCCCACCAATAGTTACAAGTTTAGTTATAATATCTATAGGTTTATCTTTATTACCAGTTGGTATTAAATACTTTGGTGGTGGATCTGGAGCTGCTGATTTTGGTTCAACAAATCATTTATTAGTTGGTACAACAGTTATAATAGTAATATTGATATTTAAACAATTTAAAGGCTTTTTAAATGATTCGTCTATATTAATAGGAATAGTAGCAGGGTATATATTAGCTATATGTTTAGGAATGGTAGACTTTACACAAGTAAGAGAAAGTGCTTGGATAGCTTTACCAAAACCAATGGTAGTTCCTTTTACATTTAATGTAGAAGCTATAATCGCTATGGGAATAATGTTTATAGCAACTACTGTTGAAACTATAGGGGATATATCTGGTATCACAAATGGTGGTCTTGATAGAGAGGCTGCTGATAAAGAATTATCAGGCGGTGTTATTGCAGATGGTGTTGGTAGTTTTATTGCAGCTATATTTGGTGTTTTACCAAATACTTCTTTCAGCCAAAATGTAGGTCTTGTAACTGTTACTAAAATAGTAAATAGATATGTAATAATGACAGGTGCAATTTTCCTAATTTTATGTGGATTCTGTCCTAAATTAAGTGCATTATTCTCAGTTATGCCACAATCTGTTTTAGGAGGAGCAGCAGTTATAATGTTTGCTATGATTTTAGTAAGTGGTATACAATCTCTATCTAGAGAAAAATTAGATGGAAGAAATGGACTTATAGTAGCTTTAGCAATAGGTGTAGGTGTTGGTATAGGAAACGTACCTGAAGTTTTAGATCAATGTCCAACTTGGGTATCTAATATATTTGCTCAAAATGGTATAATAATGACTTTTGTAATAGCTACTGTATTAAATCTTATACTACCTAAAGATAAAGAAGATAAAATAGAAGAAGAAAAATTAGATGCTTAATTTTGAAAAATTGCATAAATTGAGATTTTAATAGAAAAATTATATAATTATAAATGTTTATGGAACTATTTGCTAAATAATATGGAAATAATTGATTAGTCTATGTTAAAATTAAAATATAAATAGAATATTGTGAAAGTATTTAGGAAAGGAGATTTTTAGAATTTAAATAAATCTCCTTTTTGTAAAAGGGAAGAGGAGACTGGCTTTTATGTTTGTCTCCTTTTGTATTATATATACATAATATTATAAATATGGGAGGACTCGATGTTTACTGTTAAAAATTATGTGGTTGTAGATAGTTTAGAAGAAGCTTATAAATTAAATCAAAGTAAAAAAGCGAATATATTAGGTGGTCTTTTATGGATGAAAATGGGAAAAAAGACTATTCAAACAGCTATAGATTTATCTAATTTAGGTCTTGATAAAATAGAAGAAAAAGAAGATTCTTTTGAAATAGGTACTATGGTTACTCTTAGAGATTTAGAGCTTCATAAAGGACTTAATGGATATTTTTATGATGCAATTAAAAATTCAGTAAAAAATATAGTAGGAGTTCAATTTAGAAATTGTGCAACTATTGGAGCTAGTATTTTTTCAAGATTTGGATTTTCAGATCCTCTTACATGTTTTTTAGCTTTAGATAGTTATGTAAAGCTTTATAAAGGTGGAGTGATTTCGATGAAGGATTTTGTAAATATGCCTTATGATAATGATATATTAGAAAAAATAATAATTAAGAAAGACAATAGAAAAGTAAGCTATATGTCTCATAGAAATATATCTACAGATTTTCCGGTTCTTACTTGTGCAGTAGCTAAAGTAGATGGTAAGTTTGAAGTAAGTGTTGGAGCTAGACCACAAAAGGCTTGTTTAGTGTCAGATGAAGAAAATATATTAAGTGAAAATCCAACAGAAGAAGAAATTAAAAATTTCTCTGATTATGTTTGTAAAAATTTAACTTTTGGAAGCAATATGAGAGCTAGTAAAGAATTTAGAGCTCATTTATGCAAGGTTTTAGTTAAAAGATGTATAAATGAAGTAGGAGGAATGTAAATTATGGAAATTAAATTTTGGCTAAATGGAAAATTAATAAAAGATGATATAGATTCAGATATAATGTTACTTGAGTATGTTAGAAGTAAAGGATGCTACTCAGTAAAAAGAGGATGTGAAACTGCAAACTGTGGATTATGTACAGTTTGGGTAGAAAATAAACCAGTTCTTTCATGTTCAATTCTTGCTGTTAGAGTAAATAATAAGCATGTAGTTACACTTGAAGGTGTTCAAGATAGAGCTGAAGAATTTGGTAGATTTTTAGGAAATGAAGGTGCAGAACAATGTGGGTTCTGTTCTCCAGGATTTATAATGAATGTACTTGCTATGGAAGATGAACTTGAAAATCCAACAGAAGAAGAAATAAAACAATATCTATCTGGAAATCTTTGCAGATGTACAGGATACCAAGGTCAATTGAGAGCTATAAAAAAATATTTAGATAGAAATAAGGAGGAAGCGTAGAATGAAATTTGTAAATAATCGAGTTATGAAAAAAGATGCTATGTCTTTAGTTACAGGAAAACCTGTATATACTGATGATATAGCACCAAAAGATGCACTTGTTGTAAAAGTTTTACGTTCACCTCATGCTCATGCATTGGTAAAAAATATAAAAAAAGATATAGCACTTAAAGTGCCTGGAATAGAATGTATATTAACTTGGGAAGATGCACCAAATACTAGATTTACAACTGCTGGACAAACTTACCCAGAGCTTAGTCCATATGATAGAAAAATACTAGATGAGAGAGTTAGATATGTGGGAGATGCAGTTGCAATAGTTGCAGGTGAAAATGAAAAATGTGTAGATAAAGCTTTAAAATTAATAAAAGTAGAATATGAAGTATTAGAACCAGTACTTGATTTTACAAAAGCACTAGACAATAAAATAGTAGTTCATCCAGAAGATGATTGGGATATAAAAATACCTATAGCTCCAGATGTAAAGAGAAATCTAATTTGTCATGATGTACTTGAAGAAGGTAATGTAGAAGAAGAATTTGCAAAATGTAAATATGTTATAGAAGAAACTTATTTAACAAAGGCAAATCAACAAGCTATGATGGAAACTTTTAGATCTTATACTTATAAAGATGCTTTTGGTAGACTTGTATGTGTAGCATCTACTCAAGTACCATTTCATGTTAGAAGAATATTAGCTACGGCTTTAGATACATCTAAATCAAATATTAGAGTAATAAAACCTAGAATAGGTGGAGGATTTGGAGCAAAACAAACTGTAATAAATGAAATATTTCCAGCATTAGTTACTTGGAAAACTGGAAAGGCTGCAAAAATCATTTATACTCGTCAAGAAAGTCAAATAGCTTCTAGTCCAAGACATCAAATGAAGATAACTGTAAAATTAGGTGCAGATGAAGAAGGAAATTTAAAAGCAGCATCATTATATACATTATCAAATGCAGGTGCTTTTGGAGATCATACTCCTACAACTATAGGTCTTACTGGACATAAGTCTTTACCTCTTTTTACAACTAAAGCAAATGCTTTTAGATTTGCTTTTGACGGTGTTTATACAAATACTATACCTGCAGGAGCTTATAGAGGATATGGAGCTACACAAGGTGTATACGCACTTGAAACTACAATGAATAAATTAGCTTTAAAAATGGAAATGGATCCTATAGCATTTAAAGAGAAAAACCTTCTAAAAGAAGGAGATTACATGCAAGCTTACCATGGTGAGACTGCAAATTCTTGTGCTCTTGATAGATGTCTTGTTAGAGCAAAAGAAATGATAAATTGGGATGAAAAATATCCATGTAAAGAAGTTGGAGATAATAAAGTTAGAGCAGTAGGTCTTGGATTAGCTATGCAAGGTTCTGCAATAAGTAATGTTGACGTTGCTAGTGTTACTATAAAAGTGAATGATGATGGATTCTATTCAATGATGGTAGGGGCAACTGATATGGGTACAGGTTGTGATACAATACTTGCTCAAATAGCTGCAGAATGTTTAGATACAGATGTTGATAATATAGTAGTTTATGGAGTTGATACAGACATATCTCCATATGATTCGGGTTCTTATGCATCAAGTACTACTTACTTAACGGGTAATGCTACTGTAAAAACTTGTGAAATTCTTAGAGGAAAAATTATAGCTGCAGGTGCAGAAATGCTTGAAATAAATGAGGAAGATGCAGAATTTGATGGAGAAAAAGTATACTCAGTAAAAGAAGAAAAATCTATAACATTAAAGGATATAGCAAATAATGTAATGTGTTATAGCAATCATACTTTGACTGCTACAGCTAAAGAAAAAACACCTATATCACCTCCACCATATATGGCAGGTGCAGTTGAAATAGAATTAGATAAAGAAACAGGACATGTTGAAATTTTAGATTATGTAGCTTGTGTAGACTGTGGAACTGTAATAAATCCAGCTCTTGCAACTGTACAAACAGAAGGTGGTATAGTTCAAGGTATAGGTATGACTCTTTATGAAGATGTTCAATATGATAAAAAAGGAAGAATATTAAACGATTCGTTCATGCAGTACAAGATACCTACAAGACTTGATATGGGTAATATAAGAGTTGAATTTGAAAGTAGCTATGAGCCAACAGGTCCTTTTGGGGCTAAATCAGTAGGTGAATTAGTTATAAATACTCCGGCACCTGCTTTAACTCAAGCTATATATAATGCAACAGGAATTTGGTTTAACGAACTTCCTATAACTAGTGAAAAAATAGCTATGGGAATTTTAGAAAAAGAACTAGAAAAATAATTAAAACTATAAAATAAGAGATTATGAAAATAAGCATAATAGTTTTGGCCTCTGGAAATAGTAAAAGATTTAAAGAAAATAAATTACTTTATAAAATAGATGAAAAGCCTATGTATTTATATACAGTAGAAAAGTTAATAAATCTAAAGAAAAAATGTAAATTTATAGGAGAAGTAGTATTTGTCACAAAATACGATGAAATAATAGAAAATCTAAATGATAAAGATATAAAAGTTGTAAAAAATGATAATAGTGAATTTGGAATTTCCCAGTCTATAAAGCTGGGAATTTCAAATTCTAAGAATAAATTTTTTATGTTTATAGTATGTGATCAGCCATATATAAAAGAAGATACTATAGAAAATTTTGTGATAGGCTTTATAAAAAGTAAAAAAGATTTAGGCAGTGTAAGTAATAATGGCATATTATTAAATCCAACTATTTTTTCAGATAAGTATAGAGAAGAGTTAATGAATTTAAAAGGTGATAAAGGTGGAAAAAAAATAATATTAAAAAACTTAAGTGATTTATATATCTTTGAAGTTGAAGATAAAAGGGAGCTTATGGACATTGATTATAAAGAACAGTTAAAAAACGGATATTAAAGGTGATAAAAATGAAAATTTATTCTTATAGTAAAGGTTTTTTAAATGAATATAAAAATTTAATAGATGCTTTAAATATAGATTTTGATAAAGATAAAGTTATAACTGTTGTAGGAGCAGGCGGGAAAACAAGCACAATATATAAATTATCTGAAGAAATATCTAATTTAGACAAAAAAGTAATAGTAACCACTACTACTCATATGAAACTTGATAAGGATTTTATAATAGTAGAAAAGGAAGAAGATTTAAATCTTGTAAAAGAAGGTTTAATGAAAAATAATTTAATAAAAGTAGCTAAAATGGAATCTGAATATAAAGTATGTTCTATGGATATTGAGTTAATAAAAAAAACAATACCTATGGCAGACTTTGTTTTAATAGAAGGAGATGGATCTAAAAACTTGCCTCTAAAGGCACCTAGAAAAAATGAACCTGTAATAATTGAAGATACAAATTTAGTAATTGGACTTATTGGTTTTGATTGTCTTAATAAAAAAATAAAAGATATATGTCATAGACCAGAGCTTGTATCAAAATTACTTGGAAAAAATTTAGAGGAAATTGTAGAATATGAAGATTTAATAAAAATAGCTAAAAGTAAAAATGGTTTAAGAAAAAATGTAAATTGCAAGTATAAAGTTATAATAAATAAAATTGACGATGAAGAAAAATTGGAAGAATGTAAAAAAATAGCAGAGCTTTTTAAAAAAGCAGAAATAGAGGTTATTTTTACAAGTTATAAAAATATTTTTTAAGGAAGGAAAATAATTATGAATAATATAGTAGTCGTACGTGGTGGCGGTGATTTGGCAACAGGAGTTATTCATAAATTACATAGATGCAATATAAAAGTAGTAGTTTTAGAATGTAATCATCCAACTGCCATAAGAAGAACAGTTTCTTTTTGTAATGCAGTATTTGAAAAAAAGATGGAAGTAGAAGGCGAAAAATGTATTTTGGCAAATGATATAAATGAAGTGTATGAAATTTTAAAAAATGGAAATATACCTTTAATTATAGATGAAAATTGCAAAATTATAGAATCTATAAAACCAGTAGCTGTAATAGATGCTATTATAGCTAAAAAGAATTTAGGAACTAAAATAGATATGGCTCCTATTACTATAGCACTAGGTCCTGGATTTGAAGCGGGAAAGGATGTTCATGCAGTTATTGAAACTAAAAGAGGACATAATTTAGGACGAATAATATACAATGGTTTTGCTGTCAAAAATACAGGTATTCCAGGAGATATAAAGGGTTACTCAAAGGAAAGAGTAATTCATGCACCTAAAGAAGGATTTATAAATAATATTAGTAAAATAGGTGATTATGTAGTGAAGGGTCAAGTTATAGCTACAATTGATAAAACTGATGTTTATGCAACAATAGATGGTGTTTTAAGAGGTATAATTTACGATAAAACCTATGTAGAAAAGGGCCTTAAAATAGCTGATATAGATCCAAGAAAAGAAGAAGTTCAAAACTGTTATAAAATATCTGATAAAGCTAGATGTATAGCAGGTGGAGCTTTAGAGGCATTACTTAATATGAGTTTTATGAAAAATATAAATTTATTTGAATAGGAGAAAAAATGAGTTTAAATATATACAAAAGCTTATTGGAAAACATAAATAATGGTATAGAAATGGTACTTGTAACAAAATATAATTTATCAAATAATAAAATCGAAAAAAATATATATAGATTTGATGAATTAGATGGAGATATTTTAGAATATGCAAATATCGCAAAACAAAAAGGAGTAGCACATAATATAAAAATAAACGAAGAAGAAAATATTTTTATAGAAATATTTAAAAAAGAGAGTAGATTAATTGTCTTTGGGGCAGGTCATGTGGGAAAACATCTTTGTAATTTTGCATCTAAAATTGGCTTTAATGTTACTGTAATAGATGACAGAGCTTATTTTGCAAATAAAGAAAATTTCTATGAAGATGTAAATGTAATCTGCGACTTATTTGAAAATGCATTTAATACTCTAGATATAAGTGAAGAAGATTATGTAGTACTTGTAACTAGAGGACATCGATACGATAAATTTTGTTTAGAAAAAATTCTTAAACTCAGAGATTTAAAATATATAGGAATGATAGGCTCAAAAAAAAGAGTAAAGGTCATGAAAGAAGAGCTAATATCTGAAGGTTATTCAAAAGAAAAATTAGATGCTATTTACAGTCCAATAGGATTAAATATAGGAGCTGTAACTCCTGAAGAAATAGCAATTTCAATATTAGCTGAGCTTATAAGTGTTAAAAGAATTGGAAAGATAGCTGTTAAAAATGAACCTATAAAAGTTGGAAATTCTTCTGAATTAAATAAAGAAGTAGTGGAAAAACTAGCTACTATAGAAGATGAAAAAATAAGTATAGTAACTATTTTATCGACAAAGGGATCTACTCCTAGAAAAGCTGGTAGCAAAATGATAGTATACAATACTGGAAATATAATTGGAACTATAGGTGGAGGTTGTGCAGAAGCTCAAATAATAAGAGATGCTGCTAATATTTCTGGTAGTAATACTTTCAAAATCGAAACTATAGACATGACAGGTAAAGTAGCAGAAGATGAAGGTATGGTTTGTGGAGGAATAATGACTGTATTTATTGAAGGGATTATATAAAATATAAATAAACTTCTTTTGATTGTGCTAAAATATAAATATAGTTATTAAATTTATAACTGTAAATACTGATTTTTTCTATGCAATAATAAGGGGTGATTTTATGGAAAAGATAATATCAAATAATTTTGTTAGAGATTTACAAGACGGTATTTTGAGAAATATACTAAAATACGTAAAGTCGGACACTACTTTAGCTATGGAACTTAGAAAAGATTGTGTAAATATTTATTATAGAGGAGGAAGTCTTCTAAAAATAAAAGAAGTAAGCGAAGGTTTATATAATGGATATTTTGATAAAAATTATATAAGTTCAGTAAATAGTCAAGGTGTATTAGTTGAATGTATAAAGGGAATAGATGATACATCTAAGGCAAATAAATTAATCGACTATATACCAAAGATAAAACAACAAATGGATTTATGGATGAAAATTGAAATGCCAGATGGAGGCGAAAGAGAGTACAAACACATAGTTGCTAAAGAAAATAATTACGGTATAGTTGGAAAAGAAAGTGATTATTTTATAGGAGATATAGAATATAGAGGATTTCTTGGAAGCTATTTGTTTGATATGGTTGGTATAAAGTGGAGTGTAAACAATACAGATACTAAAAAATTGGATTTAGCACTTTTTAAAATGTATTATGGAAGCAAAAATCTAGAACTATCAAAGGCTAATTTAAAGGGCTTAAGTGATATAATTGAATTTTTGCATGATGAAAAATCTTTAAATCTTTTAAAAAACGATTTAAAAGAAATTTACAAAGTAAAAACTTTATTAGGTCTTTTATATCCTTATAAAGAGCTTGAAATTGACTTTTCAGATAAAATAGAAATAGTATATGTATTTGCAAACCATAATGGTGAAAATAAAAAATTAAAAAATATCTTAATCGATATAAAAAATTCAAAACAATATGAAGAATTATCTAAAATTGCTAATATAAAAATAGCAACATCTTCTTTTATGGGTTATGGATTATATGAAAGAAATATGATTGATTTTGATAAAGCCATAGAAATGTTATAATTTAGAATATTAATTAATAACCAAAATTATAGAAAAATCATAATATATATTAAATTTTCTTATAAATTATAGGAGTTGAATGTATATTATGAAAAAAATTACAAAACCTATTACTGATGTAGGTAAGGAACTTATAGATGGCGTAGGATCTGTAGGAAAAGAAGTCATAAATGGAGTAGGAACAATTGGCAAAGATGTTTTAGACGGTGTAGGTTCTATTGCTAAAGAAACTATAAAAACAGGAAAAAACGTAGGAAAAGTAGTAAAAGATAATATAAAAAAATAAAAAATATAAGGATATCTAATTTAGATATCCTTATTATTTTTATAAATTATTTTATATATTCATTTCCATTTATCATTAAAGAATTTGGTGATTGATCATTTAAAATAACATCATAATTTACTCTGCCTTCTTCAGGTACATCAAAGTATCCTTGAGCGTAAAGTAAATTTCCATTTTTATGTAATTCTGATACATATACAACATAGTTATTGCTAGTATGTTTTTGTACAACCCCTTTTACTATAGATTCATATGAAGAAGCTTCTGTTGTAGTTATTTTTGTATCTCCATAAGAAAAGTTATTAGAAGGTGCTTGAGCAGAATAATTTTGCTTTATAGTTAATGTAGCTACTATTGCTAAAAATAATACTAAAATCACAAATAAAGAAACTAGTTTTTTATTTTTTTCATTTACATTAAATTTTACATGTTCTTTTTTCTTTTTTGTTTTTTTGTAACTTGATAATGAAACAACAGTAGAATTTCTTACTTGAGATTTTTTATGCATATCTATCTTTTGGTCGTTAATTTGTTTTTTTCTTTCTTCAAATAGTATTGTATTAGTTGCATTAGAACTTCTCATAATATCATCCCCTTATATAATTAAAAATCCCCTTTACTATATAATACTATACTTTATACCAAATACACAATCAAAATGTTAGAAATTACAAAAAATTTTGAAAAAACACAAAAATCAGTATAATTAAAATTTTCTATACAAAAAAAATCTTCATTTAGAAGATTTTTTATTACTTGTATATAATATTTAATTATTCAATTTCCTTTTTTGAAATACTTGTTTTTACAAGTACTGAAGGGATTTTTCCAAGTTTTCCAGTTAAGCTATTTATAAGATCTAATTCTCCAACTACGACAATACTTATAACAGAAATATTTTCAACTTCACAAGGAATACCCATTCTACCTCTTATAATGTGTTTATACTTTGATAAGATTTCATTGAATTGTTTTTGACAACTATCTGGTTCTTCAAGGATAGCACTTATAACTGCTACTCTTCTCATTTAAATTCCTCCTAATTTTTTCAGATTAGACTATCTTTAGTTTTATATGTAAATTGTAGTATTAAAAACTTTAAAAGTCTAGAATTTTAAAAGAAAGTTTTGTTATTAATAAATTTAATTAAAAAGTAAAAAACTATTGAAATCGAACTAATGTTTGATGTATAATAATTACAGAACAAATGTTTGATATTGTAAAAATTAGTTCTATTTTTAAAAAATATTAATATAATGTAATAAATTTTAATTGAGGAGTGATTAAAGTGACTGTATTATACGAAAGAAAATTAGAAGAAATAACTTTATCAAATTTACAAAAGGGTGAGGTTACACTTATACAATTAAACGAGATATATAATAGATTTGGATTTGTATTTATAGGAAAAGGTGGAAAATTTAAAGGGATAAGAAAAGAAAAATTAATATAATATAGATAAATAAGAAAACATATGGAAATTAAAATTATCCATAATTTTAAAAGAAATATAATTTGTTATAAAAAGTCCTATTTGAAAAAGTAGGATTTTTTTATTTGTTTCAAAAAAGTATTATTTAAATATTTTTTTATAAATAGTTATTATATATCTGTAATGTTTTTAGATAAATATCCTTTTATTTTGGTAACAATAAGGTTACATTTATTATTTAAGTAACAATAAAGTTACATTTATTTTATATTATTGTTTTGAATTAAAAATTAAAATATAATCTAATAGTAGTAATAAGAGGGGTGAAGTTATGAAGAATAAATTAAAAGAAAATTTATTTTTTAAAAAGAAAATTTTAATATTATTTTTTGCTTTAGGTATTATTTTTATAGTTGGATTAAATTACTTTACATCTAAATATTTATATAATGGTAAAATATCTCAAAATGTTTTTATTGAAGATATAGAAGTATCAAATTTAACAAAGAGTGAGGCTTTGGAATTGATAAAATCTAAATATTATCCAAAGGATTTGGAATTATTATACAGCAATGATAAATATATAATTAAACATAAAGACATTGATTTATCTTATAAGATAGAAGAGGTTGTAGAGGATTCATATAATTTAACTAGAGAAAATTCATATTTTGGAAATGTAATAAGTTATGTGAAAGCA
Organism: uncultured Clostridium sp.; assembly: GCA_964449895.1. Taxonomy (GTDB): domain Bacteria; phylum Bacillota; class Clostridia; order Peptostreptococcales; family Peptostreptococcaceae; genus Intestinibacter. The sequence continues at coordinate 55,693 of CAYVBY010000004.1, read as the reverse complement.
AAAATTATTGGAGAAGATTTTGTAATAAAACCATCATACAATGAAGAAAAATTGAATAATGAAATAAGCAAAGTATCTAAAGAAATTAATAGAGATTATACAGATGCATCACTTAATATATCATCAATTATATCTGTAAATGATTCAGAAGTAGGTCTTAAATTTGATGATGAAGCAAATAAAAAAGAGATAAAAAAAGCTTATGAAAATAAAATATCAAAAGTAGATTTAAAAGTTGATGTTGTACAACCTAAAATTAAAACTAAAGATTTGAAAAGTATAGATACAGCTTTGGGTTCTTTTTCGACTACATTTAATGGAGGATTATCTGCAAGATCTTCTAATATAGCACTTGCTTTATCTAGATGTAATGGAAAAATATTAATGCCAGGAGAAACTTTTTCATATAATGAAGCTACAGGAGATAGAACTTTGGCAAATGGATATAAAAATGCTGCTGTTATATTAAATAATGAATATGAAGATGCACCAGGAGGAGGAGTCTGTCAAGGGTCTACAACTTTGTTTAACGCAGTTTTATTATCAGGACTTGAAATAAAAGAAGTAAACAATCACACTAAAACTCCTAAATATGTCCCTAGAGGAAGAGACGCTATGGTAAGTGGATGGAGTGATTTTAAATTTACTAATAATTTTGATCATCCTGTATATATATCTGCTTATGCTGGTGGAGGAGTTGCAGGTGCAACTATATATGGATGTTCTAAAGATAAAGTATCTGTATCTATTTCTACGAATGGATTTACATATAATCAAAAACCTGCAGCAACAACTTATAGAACAATTGTAAAAGATGGTAAATCACAAACAAATAAAATTTATACAGCAATATATAACGATTAAAATTTGTATTTTAAATTATAAAAAAACCTGTTGATGATATGTATCTTTAACAGGTTTTTTTATATAAAAATGAAGAATTGTTACTTTAATATATATGAATATAAACTTTTAGATATGGTGTATTATAAATTTTATTTTAAAATTTATAATAGTATGTTGTTTTTATGTTATAATATGAAGAAGTTCTTTTTAGAGGAGGAGTTAAGGTGTTAATTATAGATGATAGATATGAAGTTTATGTTGAAGATGAGGATACTTTAGAAGTAGACAAGCTTTATAAAGCTAAAGATTTACACTTAGATTCCTTGGTGTATATAAAAATAATTGGTAATAATAAATATATGAAAGAAGGCTTTTTTAGAAATTTAATTGACGAATCTACTATGACTCTTTCTATAGAATCTATAAATATAGCTAAGATTTTGAGAGTTGGAAATTATAAATGGGATTGTTATGTTGTAAGTGAATATTTTGAAGGAGAAAATTTATTTGATATTATAAATAACAAAAAATTAAAAACGAAGGATTTAATTTTTATAGCTAGGCAGATAATAATAGCTATGAAAATCTGTGATCAAAATAATATGTATCATGGAGCATTAAGATTAGATAATATATTAGTAAATGAAAATCAAACTGTTAAAATATACGATTTAGGTATAACAAAGGCAAATGATGGCATTAATTTAAGGCTTAATAATAATATTTCTTTTTTATGTCCACATCAGCTTAATGTAAATTATACTGATAGAGAAAGTGATTTTTTTGCAATAGGCTTAATTTTATACTATTGTCTATTTAAAAAAATGCCATTTAAGCTAAATTCTAACGAATTTGAAATGTTAAAAAATATAGACAGAGGTGTTCATTTTGATAAAAATCAAATAACTAATTCAAATAAAGAGTTAATTGAGATCATAAAAAAATTAATGGACAGAAAAGATAAATATAAAAATTATAATGAAATACTTATAGATTTAAGTGAATTGATGTACGCAAAAGCTAATATTGTAAAAAATACTACTGTAGATACAAATTTAGAAAGTGATGAAACTGAAAAAAATATAAATAAAAATACTTTTTTTATTAAGTTTATTTGTATAATTATATGTATTGTTATTTTGGCAATAATAATTTTACAAATGTAAAAATAAAAATAGTTTTGTTAACTTGATATGATGAAAATAATTCTTGGTAATTTAACTAAAGGGAGGAAAAAATGAAAATTAATTGGAATAGCAAATATAATACCATAACAGCATATACTTTAATAATTATATGTACAAGCATTTTGTTTTATTTTTTTGTATCGCAAATAGGATCTTATAGTACTAAAATAAATTATTTTATTTCTATAATGAATCCATTTATTATAGGATTTGCATTAGCGTATTTACTAAATTTTGTATTAAAATTTTATGAAGAAAAAATGCTAGTAAAAATAAATTCTTTTAATAAATTAAAAAAAAGCACAAAGAGATTAATAGGAATACTATTTACATATTTAACATTTTTAATATTTATTTATCTATGTATTCATTTTGTATTGCCGCAACTTATGGAAAGTATTGTAGGTATAATAAATCAAGTTCCTAAATATGTAAAGGAAGCAGATAATTTAAGTAAAAATTTAATGAATGACTTAGAAATAAATTCTCAAGTAGCTAAATTTGCTCAAGAAAAACTAAATGAAATAATTGAAAGAGTAATCACTATTATAGGTCAAATATTTCCACTTTTAGCTGATACTATTATGAAATTATTATCTAGTGTTTGGAATATAGTATTGGGATTAATAGTTTCAGTTTATCTATTAATAGATAAGGAAAAATTTTATGCTATAAGTAAAAAAATAACATGTGCTTTATTTAGCAAAAAAACTGCTGATAGAATATTTGAACTTACTCATAGAAGTAATAATACTTTTGGAAGATTTTTGAGTGGAAAAATTATAGATTCATTTATTATTGGAATTATTAGCTTTATATTATTTACAATAGCTAAAATGCCTTATGTAGTTTTAATATCTGTGATAATAGGAGTTACAAATATAATACCATTTTTTGGACCATTTATTGGAGCTATACCATGTTTTATACTTATATTATTTGAATCTCCAATGAAATCAATAATATTTTTAATATTAATATTCTTAATTCAACAATTAGATGGAAATATAATAGGTCCTAAAATACTTGGAGATTCAATAGGAATATCAGCATTTTGGATATTATTTTCGATATTAATTTTTGGAGACTTATTTGGATTTGTAGGTATGATAATAGGTGTTCCTCTATTTGCAGTTATATATTCTATAATTAAAGAAAATATAGAATATAAATTAAAAGAAAAAAATATGCCTACAGAGACGAAGGATTATATGTAGGATTTTAATAAAAGGATTTGTATAAATTAACGTTTATGCAAATCCTTTTTTGTAATAAATATTATTTTAAAAAGATTTTAATACATGTATTTTTTGTAATTATATTGTTAAAATTTGTAAAAGAGTTATAATTAAATAATGAATGAAGTAGGAGATGATTAAATTGACAATAGAAGAAAGTATAAGCAAATTAAAGATTAATTTAATAAGAAAAAGACCTTTTTACGGTATTATTTTGATGAAATTAAACGAACTTAGAGAAAGTGATTCTACAGATATTGTCTGTACAGATGGAAGTACAATATTTTATAATAGAGAATATATGGATAATTTAACAGAGAGCGAAAGAAACTTTTACTTACTACATCAACTTTATCATTGTATATTTATGCATCCTACTAGAATGGTAAATAAAAATAGTAAAGTAGCTAATATAGCTGCTGATTATTTAGTAAATTACTATATAGATATGGAAAAAGAGGAATTTAGAAGAAATCAAATAATGATTTCTCCTCCGAAAGATGCTTTAATGGTTGAATCTATAGAAGATAAAGAAATGCTTGAAAAGCTATCTTTTGAGCAATTATATGAAATATTGTATAAACAGTACAAAAAAGAAAAGACTGATAATTCAGTAAATAGCAATGAAAGTGATGGAACAGGGGGAGGTATTGGCAAAAATATTGATTTTGAAAATGTAAAAGAAGATATACTAAGACCAAAAAATGTTCAAAAAACATCATCAGATATGAGAAGAATAATACAAGAAAGTATTATTACAAATAAAATGCAAGGAAACAAAAATATGGGAGATGTCCCTGGCAATTTACTTAGAAGAATTGAAGTGCTTATAGGAACTAGACTTCCATGGCATAAGTACTTAAGAAGATATTTAAGTAATATTGAATCTGATGATTCATCTTTCGATACTCCCGATAAAAATCATATATATAGAGATTTAATACTTCCTGGAGTCTATGAAGATGAGGAAAAATTAGAAGATATATTATTTGTAATAGATACTTCGGGATCTATTTCAGATGATGATTTGAAAAATTTTATGTCTCAGGCTTACAATATTTGTAAAGATTTCAATGCAACGGGAAAAGTTATATTCTTTGACAGTATAGTTCAAGATGTATTTGATATAGATAAGGATAATTTTAAAAAGGCTAGACCTGTAGGAGGAGAAGGTACAAATGTTGATAGTGCTTTAAGTTACATAAAAAATCAAAGGTTAAAATATATTTGTGCAGTAGTTCTTACAGATGGTTATTTTCCAAGACCAAATGTACTTATAAGAAATGTAATTTGGTGTCTTACAGAAAATTCTACTATAGAAAATGTAAAAGGATATAAAGGTTCAAAAATAATAAAAATGTAGTTTTAAAAATTAATTAAATAAAGGGGTTATGATATGTCTACTATAAATATAGAACAGTTTGAAAAAATAGTTGAATTTAATATTGATAATAATATAAAAAGAGCAATATTAGGACTTGGAACTTCGGGAATAGGAAAATCTGCGGTAATTAAACAAATAGCAGATAGAAAAAAAATGGGGCTTATAGATTTAAGACTTTTACTTTATACAGAAACTGATTTAAAGGGGATTCCATTTCCAAATGAAGAAAAAACAAGAACAAAATGGTTACCAAATGATATACTTCCAAATGTTCAAAAAGATGGAGAAAGAGGTATTCTTCTAGTTGAAGAGCTTACATCAGCTCCTAAAAGAGTTCAAGCAGCTGCATACCAATTGATACAAGATAGAAGACTTGGTGAATATGTACTTCCTGATGGATGGTTTATAGTTGCTTTAGGTAATAGGGAAGATGATAATGGAGTATTTGTTCAAATGCCATCACCTCTTGCTAATAGATTTGAAATTCATGATATAGGATATGATTTAGATATATGGAAGAAAAATTTTGCATACAAAACAGGAGTAAATCCTTTTGTAATAAGTTATCTAAATTTTAAACCAGGAGCACTACATAATTTTGTACCAGATAGTACTTCTATGATATTTGCATCACCTAGAACATGGCATGCAGTAAGTGATATTTTAAACACAAATGTATTTGATTTTGATGATGATATATTAAGATACAAAATAGAAGGTAATGTAGGAGAAATTGAATGCAATAGCTTCTTACAATTTTGTAAATTAAAAGATGAACTTGTAAGTGTAGATGATATATTATCAGGAGTGGATGTTGAAATTCCATCAGAACACGATAAAATATATTTATTAATAGGAAGCATAATATCTAGATTAGAAGCTTTAAGACAAATTGATGATGTAGATGATGTTGAAGAGGAATTAATAGATAAATTATCAAATTCTATAAACTTTTTCTTGAAATTAAAACCTGAATTTACTGTTTTAGCATTAAAAGATTTAGTTTCACTTAATAAAAGACTTGTTAAAAGCTTATTTATAGAGGAATTAGATAATGATGATATAATAGATTTTATTACAGAAAATGATTATATATTTGATTAATTAGAAGGTGAATTATGGATAAAAAGCAGCATATTGAAAAACTTATAGACGAATTTGATAAAATATTAATTGATTTATTTGATAAATATGAACTTGATGTATATTTACCGATTGAAAAATGCATTTCAACAGTTAGTATAGCTGATATGATTCCAACTAGCGAAGATAGCATATATAATCAATTAGATAGTATCTATTTTAAAAGAATTAAAGAATTGTTTTATGCATTCAAAAAAGTAAAAAAACTTGGAAATCCAAAAATTTATTATTATAAAAACAATACTATAAAAGTTACTTCTTCTTTAATAGATAGTTATGTATTAGATGGAGAGGTGGATAATTTATCTATTTTTAAGGAAAGTTATTTATCTAAATTAAAAGAATTTTTAAATGATTTATCACCAGTTAAATATATACAATATCTTGTAGATATAGAAGGTCTTATTTTAGAACTTGGCGAACCAAAGATTACTATAGATGGAGCTAGTATTACTTTTAGATATCCATTTGATGTAGATAATATAAACGAAACTGTAGAAATTATAAAAAATGAATTTGGAAAATATAAAATGGAAGCTTTATCATGTGTAACAGTATTAAGAAAAAGTGAAAATGATATATATATTCCTACAAAATATGAAGATTATTATTTTCCAGAAAGATTTAAAGATGCCTTAGATGATTTTGAAATAATTAGTTTGTTTAAATCTAAAACGGTAGAAACCTTTATAGAAGGAAAATTTGAAACTCTTTATTATTTTAGTGCCTACGAATATATAAACAACAAGACTAATAGACCTTATTGTTATCTATATATAAAAGATAATAGACTTTATGATACTGAAAAGTCAAAATTAATCAGTAAATTATTAAAATTACAAGATAATTTGGAAGTAGGAGTTTAATATGGAAAATATAGAAGCTTTGATGGATAAAATAAACGAAAAAATTGAAAAATTAAAAGAAAATAATATATTAGTAAATATAAAAATGCCAATAGATGAAAAAGATAAATTTTCTACTTACAGTACTCATGAGTTAAATTCTATTTCCTATGAAGTTATTTATACTCCTAAAAATATAGTTTTATACGAAGATGAATATTATATAAACTTTTTTGTAAACTATTTAATAAATTTAAATACAAAAAGCGATAAGATAAATTATTTTCTTGAAAATGTAGATGAAAATGCTCATGTAAGTTTAGGTCTTGTAAAATACAACAGCTATTTTCACTTTACTAAAGATGAAGTAATAATAAATATAGATACTTTTTCAGAGGAAGTTGATAGATTTAAAAATCTTATAAATGTATATAACCGCGATCCTAGAATTTTTATAAGAAATATAGTGGAAAATAAATTATCAGATGAATTTAATGATCTTATGAGAAAAGGTAAGATGAGATTTTTTAATTCTACAATTTTTAATGTAAAAGTTAAAGGTAAAAAATATGTAGTATTTACGACATCTAATGCTAGTGAAAAAATAATGTATATATTAGATGAAGACAATAATTATTTAGATATATTAGATGAAAGATACTCAAAAATTCTAAAGAAATTATCTTTGATAAACGGTCTTTAAAATTTGGAGGTGCAATATGTATTATATAAATAAAACTTTTTTGTATTCTAAGAAAAATGTAGCAGGATTTGAAATACTAGATAATGAAGATAACACAAAAAGATTTTTATTAGATGTAGATGAAGCAATAGAATTTATAAAAAGAGAAGGCGGAAAAATACATAATGCTGTAGTATATGAAAAAGAGAAAAATTCCTTTGGAAAAACTATTTATGATATAAAGGCAGATGGAGAAAATTTAAGGGATTTAAAAGATAGAAATATTATTTTTAATTTAGCAATAATATTTAACGACAGAAGTGTGTATTACGAAGAATATAAAGAACTTTTTATGAAGTATTTATGTGTTTCTAATTTTTAATAATGAATAAAAATACGGTAAAAATGAAAGAATATTCTAAAGATGAAATATTAATTATTTATCTTAGGATATTCTTTTTTTTAGCGTTAAGTATTTAAATTGCTAATTTATAATAAAAGAAGGTGTTAACTATAAAAAAACGCAGCAATATAAATAGAAATAATTTCGATAGTTATCCAGAATATTTAATATCCAAAATATTAGACTTTATAGCCAGGAAATTTATGGGGTATGGAAAAAATTTAAGTAGATTTTTCTTTTCTATTATATGCGTAATCAGTATATTTGCATTTTTATATATGATAATAGGAGTTACAACTGTATTTGGAGATGTCATAAAACTTGATTTCAATATCATATCATCAATTTCGATATTAGATTTTTTGAAGCTATATATAAAATTTTGGTATTTTTCATTTATAACTTTTTCAACCGTAGGATTTGGAGATATGATAATAAATGGAATATTAGGCCAAATTTTAGTTTGTATCGAAGTCTTTATTGGTATTACAATTCAAAGCATATGGGTTGCACTTATAATAAAAAGAATGTTTAGATAAAGAAAAACTAGCCATTAATTACTAGTTTTAAAATCCTCTATTGTGAAAAAATAATAGAGATTTATATTACTAGGAAGGTGACTATTTTGAACAAACTTATTTCAAAAGTACTATTGATATCTATAATATTTAATACTTTAATGTTTAGTAATTGCTTTGCTTATGATAATATCGATAGATATTCGAAAGGATCTATTTTAATAGATCAACTAACAGGTAGAGTATTATATGAGAAAAATCCAGATAAAAAAATGCCACTTGCAAGTATAAGCAAAATGATGACTTTTTTAATAGCTATAGAAAATATTCAAAGTGAAAAAGTAAAAAAAGAAGATATAGTTAAAATAGATAAAGAAACAGCAAAAGTTAGGGGCTCTTCTTACAAATTAAAAGAAGGTGAGGAAGTACCATTAATAGAACTTATGAAAGGTATGATGATTGTATCAGGAAATGATGCAGCAGTAGCTATTGCAAAACATATAAGTGGCAATGTAGATGATTTTGTAAAACTTATGAATGATAAAGCCACAAAATTAGGTATGAATAACACTGTATTTGTAAATCCAAATGGTCTTCCTGTATATAATTTAAAGAAACCAAAAGAGCCACCAAAGGAAAATATATCTACTCCTAGAGATATAGCTATTTTAGGTAAGTATATGTTTGATAATTATGAAAAAGAAGTTACATCTATAACAGATATGCAAATATATTCTTATCCTGAGAGGAATTTTTGTAAAAATAATACTAATGTACTTTTACAATTAATACCAAATGTTGATGGTGTTAAGACAGGATATACAGGAAATGCAGGATATTGTCTTTGTTTTTCAATGAAAATAAATAAAGAAGGAAATAATGAAAAAGAAAATAGACTTATAGGAGTAGTTCTTGGGACTAATCATAAAGAAAAGAGAACAAGCTCTTCATTAGCACTTTTAAATTATGGAAAAGAAAATTTCAATACTAAGGTTGTACTTCAAAAAGGAGATTTACTTGGCAAAAGATATGTATGTGGAATAGATGAACTAGAAATATCCTTAAAAATAAATGATGATTTATATATTGTATCAAGAGAAGATGAAAAGATAAAAAGTGAAGTTACTATAAAAGAAATAAATCATAAAATAAAAAAAGGAGATATAATAGGAGTTGTTAAATATTACGATTCTTATGGCAAAGAGTTAGGGAGAGTTGATGTGATAAGTGGAAATGATTTAAATAAAATTTCTTTTAAAACTAGAATAAAAATGCTTATAAAATAAAATCTGTTCAAATACAAAAGTTAATAGATTTATGATTTTATAAAATTAAAAATATATAATATATTACAAGAAAAGTTATTGAAATTTATTTTTTACTATGATATACTACAAAAGGTAAAAAAATAAAAATTAAAAATACACACGAAAATGGGATCCTTAAAAGGTGCCTGATATGGTCGATTAGGGAGTTGAACATTTCGGAGGTATAAAACCAGGAGGTAAAAATGGCAGTAATATCAATGAAACAATTATTAGAAGCTGGTGTTCACTTTGGACATCAAACAAGAAGATGGAATCCTAAAATGGCTAAATACATCTTCACAGAAAGAAATGGAATCTATATAATAGATTTACAAAAAACAGTTAAAAAAGTTGAAGAAGCTTATAACTTCATGAAAGAAGTTGCTGAAACAGGAAAACCTGTTTTATTCGTAGGAACTAAAAAACAAGCTCAAGAAGCTATAAAAGAAGAAGCTGAAAGATGTGGAATGTTCTACGTAAACGAAAGATGGTTAGGTGGTATGTTAACTAACTACAAAACTATCCAAACTAGAATCAAAAAATTAAGAGAATTAGAAAAAATGGAAGAAGAAGGTGTATTCGAAGTTCTTCCTAAAAAAGAAGTTATAAAATTAAGAGCTTTAAAAGAAAAATTAGAAAAGAACTTAAACGGTATAAAAGATATGCCTGAATTACCAGGTGCTATATTCATAGTTGACCCAAGAAAAGAAAACATAGCTATACAAGAAGCTGGAAGATTAGGTATACCAGTAGTTGGTATAGTTGACACTAACTGTGACCCAGATGAATTAGACTATGCTATACCAGGTAATGATGATGCTATAAGAGCTGTAAAATTAATAACTGGAGCAATGGCTACTGCAATAATCGAAGGAAGACAAGGTGCAGAAGAAGAAGTTGCTGAAGAAGAAGTAGAAGTACAAGAATAATCTTTTAAGTAATTTTATTTAAACTTTGAAATTAAAGGAAATTGTACTTTTTAAGTACAATTTCCTAACTAAGACAAAACTAAGTGGTAAGGTTTCTCCTTGCCATTTTTAAGATAACAGGAGGAAATAGAATTATGGCTAACGTAACTGCTAAGATGGTTAAAGAATTAAGAGAAAGTACTGGAGCAGGAATGCTTGATTGTAAAAAAGCTTTAGTAGAAGCTGATGGAAACATGGATAAAGCTATAGATATATTAAGAGAAAAAGGTTTATCTAAAGCTGCTAAAAAAGCTGATAGAATAGCTGCTGAAGGTTTAGTAGCAATAAAAATAAGTGATGACAATACAAAAGCTACAGTAGTAGAAGTTAACTCAGAAACTGACTTCGTTGCTAAAAATGATGACTTCAAAGCATTCGTAAGTGATGCTGCTGATATGGCATTAAATACAACAACTACTACTATAGAAGCATTATTAGAAGAAAATCATCCAGAAGGAAAAGCATTAAAAGATGTATTAAATGATAGAATAGCTACAATAGGAGAAAAATTAGATTTCAGAAGATTTGAAACTATAAACTCTACTGGTCAAATAGCTGGATACATACATGGTGCTGGTAAAATAGGTGTTTTAGTTGAATTAGTAACTGAAGCAAGAGATGAACAAGTATTAACATTAGGAAAAGATATAGCTATGCAAGTTGCTGCTATGAATCCTAAATATGTTTCAAGAGATGATGTTGATGCTGAATACTTAGCTCATGAAACAGAAGTTTTAACTGCACAAGCATTAAACGAAGGAAAACCTGCTAATATAGTAGAAAAAATGATAAAAGGTAGATTAGAAAAAGAATTAAAAGAAGTTTGCTTATTAGAACAAGTATTCGTTAAAAATTCTGACTACACAATTAAAAAATTAGTTGCTGAAGTAGCTAAAAATGTTGGAAACGACATAAAAGTTGGCAAAGTTGTAAGATTCGAAGTTGGAGAAGGTATAGAAAAAAGAGAAGAAAACTTTGCAGAAGAAGTTGCAAAACAACTTCAATAATTGACAACCAAAGAGAGCACTTATATGGTGTTCTCTTTTTTAATAGCATATTGTAAAATATGCTTAATTTTTGTGCTATAATATATTTAAATAAGAAAATGATTAATTGAAAATATAATAATATTATATATGTTAGGAGGATTTCTATGGAGACACCAAAATACAAAAGAGTATTGTTAAAACTAAGTGGAGAAGCTTTAGCTGGGGATAGAGGCATTGGAATAAATAATGATGTTGTAAATGAAATAGCAGTTGCTATAAAGAAAATTAGAGAAATCGGAGTAGAGGTTTCAGTTGTTGTTGGTGGAGGAAATTTCTGGAGAGGTAGAACTTCTGAAGGTATGGATAGAACAACAGCAGACTATATAGGAATGTTAGCTACAGTAATGAATGCAATGGCTCTACAAGATGCTTTAGAAAATATTGATGTACAAACTAGAGTACAAACTGCTATAGAAATGAGACAAATTGCAGAACCTTATATCAGAAGAAAAGCTGTTAGACATTTAGAAAAAGAAAGAGTTGTAATATTTGGGGCAGGAACTGGAAATCCTTACTTCTCAACAGATACTGCAGCTGCATTAAGAGCCGCAGAAATGGAAGCAGAAGTTATATTATTAGCTAAAAATGTAGATGGAGTTTATGATAAAGATCCAAAACTAAATGCGGATGCTAAGAAATTTGATAAATTATCTTATATAGATGTTATACAAAGAGAACTTAAAGTTATGGATTCAACTGCTACATCTTTATGTATGGATAATAAAATACCAATAAAGGTATTCCAACTTACAACAGAAAATATATTAAGAGCAGTTCAAGGCGAAAATATAGGAACAACTGTAGAATAATTTATTTAATTTACTAAGGGAGGAAACATTTATGAAACAATTAGAAAAAGATTTACAAGCAAAAATGGATAAGACAATAGAAGCTCTTAAATTTGAATTTTCAACAATAAGAGCTGGTAGAGCAAATGCACAAATGTTAGACAAAATAAGAGTAGATTATTACGGAACACCAACTCCAATAAATCAAATAGGGTCTATATCTGTTCCTGAACCAAGAACTCTTGTTATAAGTCCTTGGGATAAAAGTGCAATGAAAGAAATAGAAAAAGCTATAAGAAATTCAGATTTAGGATTAAATCCAACTAATGATGGTGATGTTATAAGATTAAATGTACCAGCATTAACTGAAGAAAGAAGAAAAGAATTAACTAAAAAAGCTAAAAAAGCTGCTGAAGATTTTAAAGTTAGAATAAGAAATGAAAGAAGAGATGCTAACGATAAAATCAAAAAAATGCAAAAAGATGGAGAAATAACTGAAGACGAACTAAAAAAAGGTCAAAATGATGTTCAAAAATTAACTGACAAATATATAAAAGATATAGATGAATTATTAGCTGTAAAAGAAAAAGATATAATGGCGGTATAATTTTGAAAGCGTATAATAGACTTTTAGGTCTTCATCTAGAGGATGTAAAAAGATTTTTCGATGAAAAAAATATTGAATATACTGTTACAGAAATTCGAGGGAAAAAAGATCAAGATAAGCTTGTGATTCCAAGAGTTGTAAAAATATCTGAAAAAGGAAATAATATAGAATTAATTATAACTTATTTTTCTGACTCCTTATTATAGGAGTCAGAAATTATATTTGGAGAGAAAATATGGACAATATGTTTTTTGATATAGATATGAATAAATTGCCTAATCATATAGCTATTATCATGGATGGAAATGGCAGATGGGCAAAAAAAAGATTTTTACCTAGAACAGCTGGACATAAAGCAGGTGTAGAAACTGTAAGAACTATTATTAAAGAATGTAAAAGGCTTGGAATAAAATATGTTACACTTTATACTTTTTCTACAGAAAACTGGAAAAGACCAGCTTTAGAAGTAGAAACTTTAATGACTCTACTTCAAAATTATTTAAAAAATGAAATTGAAGAATTAAATAGAAATGATGTAAAATTAACAGCTATTGGAGATATTGAAAAATTACCAGAACCTTGTTTAAATGAGCTAAAAAGAGCAATAGAATTAACTAAAGATAATAAAGGTCCTAATTTAAACTTAGCTTTAAATTATGGTGGAAGATACGATATTACAAACGCCGTTAGAGAAATTTCAAAAGATATTGAAAATAATAAATTAAGTTCTGATGAAATAACAGAAGAAACTATAAAAAATTATTTAAGTACTAAGTCAATTCCAGATCCTGATTTAGTAATAAGAACTAGTGGAGAACAAAGATTAAGTAACTTTTTACTTTGGGAACTAGCTTATGCTGAATTATATTTTACAGATGTATATTGGCCTGATTTTAAAGAAAAAGATCTTCAATTAGCTATATATACATATCAAAATAGAGATAGAAGATTTGGTGGGCTTAAATAAGGAGCGCTTTTATGAAAACTAGAATTCTAGCAGGATTAGCTTTAGTACCGTTGTTACTTTTAGTAGTAATAGGAGGACTTCCACTTTATATAGGTGAAGTTGTAATTGCTTTTATTGCAATTGATGAGTTTTATAAAGCTTTTAAAGAAAAAGAGATGTACCCTATTTTTTATTTGGGATATATATTTTCTTTTTATTTATTAATAAAAAATTATTTAAATTTAAATATAAGCTATACATGTGTAATTATTTTTATTTTATTTATATTATCTATAATACCTATGTTGCAATGTAAAAAAAATATTATGGATATAGTTGTTACATTTTTTGGGATTTTTTATGTTCAAGTATTAATAGATTTTGTAGTACTTACAATAAATAATTTTGCAGATGGTCATAAATTAGTTTGGCTAATTTTCATAATAGCATTTATGACAGATACATTTGCTTATTTTTCAGGATATTTATTTGGAAAACATAAATTAATACCAAATGTAAGTCCTAAAAAGACGATAGAAGGAAGCATAGGTGGAATACTTGGAAGTACATTATGTTGTGCTATATTTGGATATATATTTAATTTAAATATAATCATGGTGGTAGTACTTGGAAGTATAGGAAGTATAATTGCACAATTTGGAGATTTATTTGCATCTTCAATAAAAAGATATGTAGGAATAAAAGATTATGGCAATTTAATACCTGGACATGGTGGAGTATTAGATAGATTTGACAGTGTAATACTAGTAGCACCTTTTGTATATATGGTCATAACATTTTTTATAAAATAAAAGCTGTCTCAGTTATTGGAGACAGCTTTTATTTATTAAAAAAATTAAAAATAGATATTTATTATTTGAAAAAATGAGTATATTAAATTATAGTAAGAAAATTTTAATATATAATAAAAAAGAATAGTGATATAATACATTTGTATATAAATAAAATATTACTTTAAATATATAAGGAGATAGAAAATGAAAAAACTTACAATATTAGGTTCTACAGGATCAATAGGAAGACAAACCTTAGATGTAGTAAGAGAAAATAGAGACAAATTTGAAGTAATAGCAATATCAGCAAATAGAAGTGTTGATTTATTGCTTGAACAAATAATAGAATTTAAACCTAAATATGTAGTAGTATACGAAAAAGAAAATGCAGAAAAATTAAAAGGAATGATACCAAAACATATAGAAATAGAAGTATTAGATTCTATGGAAGGTCTTATAAAAATATCTACACTAGATGAGGTAGATGTTGTTTTAACTGCAGTTGTTGGTATGATAGGACTTGTTCCTACAATGAAAGCTATTGAACACAAAAAAGATATAGCTTTAGCCAACAAGGAAACACTTGTAACTGCAGGAGAAATTGTTATGAAGG
This sequence comes from uncultured Clostridium sp., assembly GCA_964449895.1. GTDB lineage: Bacteria > Bacillota > Clostridia > Peptostreptococcales > Peptostreptococcaceae > Intestinibacter. The sequence continues at coordinate 40,375 of CAYVBY010000004.1, read as the reverse complement.
CCGCTTACGAAAATAAAGTAAAAATACTTCCAGTAGATAGTGAACATTCTGCAATATTCCAATGTTTAAATGGAGAAAACGAAAAACAAGTTAGTAAGCTTATTTTAACAGCTTCAGGTGGTCCTTTTAGAGGCAAAAAAAGAGAAGAGCTTTTACATGTTACAAAAAAAGAAGCTTTAAAACATCCAAATTGGAGCATGGGTCAAAAGATAAGTATAGATTCTTCTACTTTAATGAATAAAGGATTAGAAGTTATAGAAGCAAAATGGCTATTTGATATGGATTACAAAGATGTAGATGTAGTAGTACATCCACAAAGTATAATACACTCAATGGTAGAATATGTAGATACATCTATTATAGCGCAATTATCTATGCCAGATATGAGGCTTGCTATACAATATGCTTTAACATATCCAGATAGAGTAGTAAGTAGTTTTGAAAAAATAGATTTTAGAAAAATAAATAATCTTACTTTTGAAGAACCAGATATGGAAACATTCCCTTGCTTAAAGTTAGCTTATGATGCTCTAAAAGAAGGAAAAACTTACTTAACTGTTTTAAATGCTTCAAATGAGGTATTAGTAGAAAATTTCCTAAAAGACAAGATAGGTTTTTATGATATACCGTATTACATAGAAAAATCATTAGATGCTCACAATAGTATAAATAAACCAAATTTAGACGATATTTTAGAAGTAGATAAATGGGCAAGAGAATATATAAAACAATTATTAAAATAGGAAGGTGAATATATGACTATAATAATTGCACTTTTATTGTTTGGGATAATTATTCTTATTCATGAATTTGGACATTTTTTACTTGCTAAAAAAAATGGCGTAACTGTACATGAATTTTCAATAGGAATGGGACCTAAAGTTTATGGCAAAGAAAAAAATGGAACAGAATATACAATTAGATTACTTCCAATAGGTGGCTATGTAAGCATGGAAGGTGAAGAAGATGGATTTGATAGATCAGATGAAGAATCAGAAGAAAAAACTTCTTTAGAAGACAAAAAAGAAGAATTTGATTTAAATTACGATAAAGATACAGTAAATGAAGGTTCATTTGCAGAAAAGACTATTTTACAAAGAGCAAGTATAATATTCGCAGGTCCATTTTTTAACTTTTTAGGATGTATAGGTTTTTTAGTTGTTTTATTTTTAATGATAGGAATTCCTACAACTAAAGTAGATACAGTAATAGACAATGCACCAGCTAAGACTATTGGGATAATAGCAGGAGATGAAATTAAATCAATAAATGGTAAGAAAGTAGAATCTTCTTCTGATATAACAGAGATTATTTCAGCTTCTAAAGGTGAGGAAATTTCTGTAGTTGTAAATAGAGATAACAATGACAAGGAATTTAAAATAACACCAGAATTTAACGATGAAACACAAAGTTATATAATAGGTATAACTTTTGCTAGAACGAAAAATATAATAAAATCATTTACTACTGCATGTACAACAACTGTAGATATAAGTGTACAAATGGTAGAATTTTTAGGGCAGCTAGTAACTGGAAAGGTTGAAGGTGGAATATCTAATTCTGTGGCAGGTCCAGTTGGAGTAATAGGCATTGTGTCAGATGCTGCCAAAACAGGTGTAATTAATTTAATTTACCTAGCAGCTATTATTAGTTTAAACTTAGGTATAATGAATTTAATACCATTTCCTGCATTAGATGGCGGTAGATTACTACTATTATTAATTGAAGGATTAAGAGGTGGAAAAAAATTAGACCCAAGTAAGGAAGCTATGATTAATATAGTAGGCATGAGTGTACTAATGGCATTTATGTTATTTATTACATATAAAGATATTTTAAGATTATTTTAAGTAAAATAGAGGATTTAATATGAGTTACGAAAGAAAATTAACTAGAGAAGTAAGAGTTGGAAATGTAAAAATTGGAGGAAACAACCCTATTTCTGTTCAATCTATGACGAATACAGATACAAGGGATGTTCAAAAAACTGTAGAACAAATAAAAAGATTAGAAAAAGTCGGATGTGATATAGTAAGAGTTGCTGTAGTAGATATGGAAGCTGCTAAGTGTATATCTAAAATAAAAGAACAAATAAATATACCGATAATTGCAGATATTCACTTTGATTATAAATTGGCCTTAGAATCTATTGAGCAAGGTGTAGACGGGATAAGAATCAACCCAGGTAATATAGGAAGTATAGATAAGGTAAAGGCTGTAGTTGAAAAATGCAAGGAGAGAGACTTAAAAATAAGAATAGGTGTAAATGGAGGATCTTTAGAAAAAGAATTACTTAAAAAATACGGTTCTCCAACAGCAGAAGCTTTAGTTGAAAGTGCTATGGGTCATATTAAGATACTTGAAGATTTAGATTTTTATAATATAGTTATATCACTTAAATCTTCAAATATATATACAGCAGTAGAAGCTTATGAACTTATGAGTCAAAAGGTTGATTATCCTTTGCATATAGGTATAACAGAGGCTGGTGGAGTCAGAGCTGGAACTATAAAATCTTCAATAGGAATAGGAGCTCTTCTTCTAAAAGGAATAGGAGATACTATGAGAATTTCTCTAACAGGAGATCCTGTAGAAGAGGTAAAAGTAGGTAAGGATATACTTAGAAATTTAGAATTATTAAACGATAGAATAAAAATAGTATCTTGTCCAACTTGTGGAAGATGCAATATAGACTTAATAAAAATTGCAAATGAAGTTGAAGAAAAAATACAAAATATAGAAAAAAATATGACAGTAGCTATAATGGGATGTGTTGTAAACGGTCCTGGAGAAGCTAGAGAGGCTGATATAGGTATAGCTGGAGGAAAAGGTCAAGGTATACTATTCAAAAAAGGAAAAATCATTAGAAAAATACCTGATGATAAGTTAGTAGAAGAATTACTAGAAGAGATACACAAATTTGAAAAATAATATTTATTTAAAAAGTATAATAATATAACTTTAACACATACTAAGTATGAAGATATTTTTAAAAACTAATTATTATCGGAGGACTTAGATATGAAAAAGAAATATTTAATTTTATGCCTGACTTTATTAATATCATCAGGTATTTTAGCTGGATGTACTAAAAATAACACAAATGATATGGCAAATAGAAATTCTGCTGTAGAAAAAAATACTGATCTTAATGATGGTTATTATGATTTATATACTACAAATTACAATGCTAGTATACTTCCTTTATCAGATTACAATATGTATAGTGATATAAACCAAGTGGAAGATTATTACAAAACTAATGATTATCCAGGCAATGAAAAATACTTAGAAGAGGTAAAATCTGCTCTTAAAGAAAGTAGAGATAATGTTAAAAACTTTATAACTACTATGAAAAAAGAAGCAAAAACAGATAATGAAGAGGTTAAAAGATTAAATAAAGAGATGATAAATGAAGGTGAAAATTTAGTTAAGAATATAGATTCTAGACTAGAAGAACTAAATAAGATTACAGAGAAAGATTTACAAAGACCAGAAAAGGAATTTAGAAAATTAATAGGTGATCGCATAATGCTTGAAGAAGGCGATAACAATAATTTTAGAGGTATTTTGAAAGATTTAGAGAATGAATTAAACCTAGATAGAGACAATATGGAAAAAAACAAAAGTAAAAACTAATATATTTAAAATAAGCTAGCTATATATTTTAATATAGCTAGCTTATTTTTTCAAAAAAGTAAAGAATATACCTTCTCTTATTCCGTAGTTATTTATTATAATTCTTTTACTGTGGGTATAAAGCATAAAGTATTTTATAAAATTGGAACTTGCACATATTACATCTGCTCTTTTTTTGGAAACTCCCTTTATATTTACTCTATCATTATAATCTAAACTACAAATTTGGTTATTTATAAATGACAAATTAGAATAAGTCATTTGATAGTTATGTAGAGAACTTCCAATAAAACCTGTATTATTACAGATATCTATTTGAGCAATATTTTTCATAGAACCTCCTATAGAAATTATAGGTAGATTTCTTCCTTGTTTAAGCCAAGGATATTTATCAAATTCTTTATACAGAAGTTTTTTAAATGCAGCTTTAGTAGAAGGAGATATTTTATTAAATAAATTAAATCTACTAGAGAGAGGAATTGGACCTAGAGGTAAGCTTGCATAGTATTTAAATTTTTTATTTTTTATTAAAGCTATTTCAACACTAGCTCCTCCCATATCAATTAAAAAATAGTTTTTATAATTTAAAGTATTAATAGTAGATATATAGCCTAGATAAGATTCTTCATATCCAGATAGTATTTTTATATCTAAACCAGTTTCTTTTTTTATTTCATTTAAAATAGCCTTTCTATTTGCACATTTTCTTAATGCTTCAGTAGCAACAGCTATAATATTTTCACATTGATAAGCTTCACATTTATCTAAAAAAATATGTATACTTAATATCAATTTATAAACACCCATTGGAGATAAATTAGGTCTATCATCTATATAGTAATCACTAAGTTTTATTTGATGTTTTTTTTCGCAAAGTACATTTATTATATTACCATCTTTAATTTCTGCAATTAATAATTTTAAAGAATTTGATCCTAAATCTATAATTCCAACTGATTTCATTTATATATCCACCACCTTCATATATAGCTTAATTATATACAAATATTTTTAAAATAGAAACAATTAAAGGATAAAAAAATACAAAAAATTATTTTTAATTAAAATTAGTTAGATATAGTTATAGTTTTGATTAAAAAAGTAATATAATATAATTAGGTAATTTGTTAATATATAATAAAAATAAAAAAGTATTAAAGATTTTTATATATTTTTTAGATATTTATAAATATGAAAGGAAGTAGCAATGAAAAAAATAGGATTTATAGGAGCAGGAAATATGGCAGGAGCCATAATAGGAGGAATAGTTAAATCAGGACTTGTAAAAGCGGAAAATATAACTGCAACTGCAAAAACAATGACAAATCTTAAAAATCTTGAAAAAGAATATAAAATAAATATAACTTTAGATGCTAAAGAAGTTGTAATAAACTCAGATATATTATTTATGTCTGTTAAACCTAATATATTTGATGGTGTTTTAGAAAATTTAGCAGATTTAATTGATAATAAAAAAATAGTAGTTTCTATAGCTGCTGGTAAAAGTATAAATCAAATTGAAAATATAATAGGCAGTGATAAAAAAATTATTAGAACTATGCCTAATACACCAGCACTTGTAAATGAAGGTATGACTGCAATTTGTCCAAATAAAAATATAGATGAAGATGAATTAAAAATAGTAAAATCAATATTTGATTCATTTGGAAAAAGTGAAGTAATAGCAGAATATTTAATAGATGCTGTAATAGGTGTGAGTGGTTCTTCTCCAGCTTATGTATTTATGTTTATAGAAGCTATGGCAGATGCAGCAGTAATTGCTGGAATGCCTAGAAAACAAGCTTATAATTTTGCAGCACAGGCAGTATTAGGTTCTGCAAAAATGGTTTTAGAAAGTGGAAAACATCCTGGTGAATTAAAAGATATGGTTTGTTCCCCTGGAGGAACTACAATAGAAGCTGTTAAAGTATTAGAAAACGAAGGACTTAGATCAGCTGTTATAAATGGAACTATGGCTTGTATAGAAAAATCAAAAGCTATGACTAAATAAAAATGTGATTTGTAAAAATTCTTAAATAAACATAACACCCCCTGACAATTTTTTAGTTGTCAGGGGGTGTTATGTTTATTTAAGAATAAAGATTTGATAAACTAAAAATTAAATTAATTGCTTGGGAAATGTTCACTTTCAGTTTCTATTTCTGGTGTTAGAGTATCTGAATTTGAATAATCCATCATATTGGAACCTTCATTAGATGGAGTTATATTATTATCTTCATTTGAAGAATTAAATAAATCTGAAAACCAAGCTATTATCTTTTGTATAAAACCTTGAGCCTCTTCTTTTGTTGGTAAGTTTTCAGCAGCTTTGTTTGTAGCATCTATGATAGATTGGCTACCAAGCATTGAGTCATCTGTTTCGCCTAATATACCTAAATCAGAACTACTAAATAATCCACTAAACCAATTGCCTATTCCAGAAAACAATGATCCTATAGAAGATAAGAAACCTTCAGTATTAATACTTTCACCAGATTCTTTTAAGTTGTCAGCTACTATATCAGATACATTGTTTAAAGTAGCTTTCATTTGATTGTAATCATAGTTTTGAGCAGCTATTTTTTCCATTAAAGCTATTATTTTATCCATTTGAGCATCTGTTAAAGTTACATTATAGTTATTAACTATATTGTTTATTGTGTCAGCTATTTGAACTGTATCTTTTGTGTTATTTTTTATAATCTCAGTCTTAACATCATTTATTATACCAGATGCTTTATCTTGACCAATATCATCACCTAAATCACCTGTAGTTATAAGTTCTTCAGATGCAAGTTCTTTTTTTTCTTCATCAAGATTTTCACCAGTTGCACTTTCAAAAGCTTTCATAACACCTGTTAAAGCTCCTGTACCACTAACAGGAAATGTAGAAGCTATAACACAGTTAGCTCCAGTAATACCAGCAGTAGATAATGTAGAAGCTACCATAGAAGATGTAACCCATGTTATATTAGCAGTTTTTACATTTATTCCTCTTCCTTCAGAAGTAGGTTCTACATAAGCACATGAATAAGTCTTAGTTCCAAGTTGAGCTTCTGTAGCTATATGTCCTAGATAAGCTCTTTCTTCTTTGTTGTTTACACTTATAATTTCAACTTCATTTTCTTTTACTCCAAAGTATTTTAATATTGTTTGTCTTTGTTGAGCTGAATTATTTACACCTATAGTAACAACTTTTGTTCCATCTGCAAAAGATTTACTAATGCCAAATGAAGAAAATATTAAGCATGTAGCCATTAATACAGAAATTATTTTATTTTTTATTTTCATTTTAATTTCCCCTTTCTTATAATCCTATTTAATATATAATTATTATATTATACATTAATGATACATCTTTTTTAAAGTAAAAAGAATTACAATCATGTAATATCATATTACAATTGTGTAATATGATTATATAATAAATGTTTAAACATTTGTTTACTTTAAGAAATTTTTAAGAAAAATATACAAAACTGAAATAGTTGAATATAAATTTGAACACTACAAAAAATAAGTGAGAAATATCATTGAAAAAATTTCAAATCTATTATATTATAGAAAAGAAATATTGTATAATTTGTGATTAAAAGGCAAATAATTTTGTGTATATTATATAAGGAAAGGAGAAAAATATGTCAAAAGAATTTGTTAAAGAAAGAGTATTAAAATATTTAATGGAGGACTTATATGTACCTCAAGATATGATAGATACAAATGTTCCTTTAAGTGAATTTGAAGAAGGAGCTGAAGGTGTTTTAGACATAATAGTAAATGTTGTAGTAAAAGAAGATAATGAAGATTACTATGTTCCAGTTTTAATAGTAACATGTGTAGATGAAGATTTTGTAATGGAGGGAGAAGCATTACAAAAAGAAATAGATTTCTTAGAAGATGTAGATAATATAACTTCAGCAGGTAGAATGATATTAACTAATGGAAATGAAATGATGTATGCTGATTGGACTGGAGAAGCTTATGATACAGAAGCATCTCTACCAACATATGAACAAATGGAAAAAGAATTCTTTGAAATGGAAAAAAGATTACAAGAAGAAGAAATGGCTCATCTAAATGGATGTGACTGTGGATGTGATGGTCATCATCACCATCATTCTGATGACTGTGATTGTGGATGTCATTAATATAAATAATATACTAATTAAAATATACTAAAAATATTTGTAAATTTATATGTAAGTTTAGTAATTGTAACTAAAAGAAATTACATTTTTATGAAATATAAGAAATGATATTTCTTTTAAAATTATGAATAAATATAATTTTGCTACATATATTTCAAAGAAGTATTTTTTTAAGTTTTTAGAATAAATACTTCTTTATTTAAAGACATATAATACTATATAAGATTAAATAAACTATGTAAACAAAGAAGGGGTTATATTATGGGGGCTAAAAAAGAAAATACTTACGAAGGTTATATTCATGCAGATTCTTCAGGATCATCAAATGCTATGAAAATGTATTTGAAAGAAATAGAAGAATATAAAATGTTATCTGCTGTTGAAGAAGTTGAATTGGCTAAAAAGGTAAATGACGAAATACCAGATGCTAAGGAAGATTTTATAAATGCTAATTATAGATTAGTTGTAAGTATAGCCAAAAAATATAGAAAAGAAAATGTTGATATGCTTGATTTAATACAAGCAGGTAATATAGGTCTTATTAAAGCAGTTGAAAAATATGATTATACTAAAGGGTACAAATTTAGTACTTATGCTACTTGGTGGATTAAACAAAGTATTACAAGATATATAGATGATTGCGAAAATACTATTAGAATACCAGTACATCTTCATCAAAGAATTAATTTTGTAAAAAGAAAAAAACAAGAACTTGCAAATATTCTACAAAGAGAGCCATCATTAGATGAGCTTGCGGAAATATGTGAAATGGAAGTTGAAAAAGTTATCGAAATATTAAAAAGAGATAAAAATGTAGTATCTTTAGACACTCCTATAAAAGAAGATGAAGATAGTAGTTTAGTTGAATTTATTCCATCAGACGCCAATTTTGCAGATGTTGTTATGCATGAAGTGGAACAACATAACTTAAAAGAAAAAATTAATGAATTATTAACAGGCTTAAGTGAACAAGAACAAAGAGTTCTTAGAATGAGATTTGGTCTTGATGATGATGATCCAAAAACTCTTGAAGAAATAGGAAAAGTATTTGGAGTTACAAGAGAAAGAATAAGACAAATCGAAGCTAAAGCTATAAGAAAATTAAGACACCCAAGTCGTTTAAATCAATTAAAGAATTTTTATTAGGATTAATTTTATATAATACAAAAAACAATCAAAAAAGATGTTTTAAAACATCTTCTTTGATTGTTTTTTTTAGCACATAATATACCTTATTAAATTGATAAATATAATTTCTGTAGATGTGTTATAAGAAAATCTACATTAAAGGTTTAAAATAAAAATTTTCTTATACTTTTGCAGAAATTTTATACATAAACATAGCGCATTTTTTTATTGCGTAGTTTAGACAATATATAGGTTCTTCGTCATTATCGTATAATTTAGTAACATCCATACCAAGTTGTAGGTTGATTTTATTAATGCGTGTAAATTGAATACTTACCATAAAAAGAAAATATATAAATCCAATACTAAATAAAATAAATAATAATATGAATAATTTACCCATAATAATGCCTCCATTTCATAAGTATATACTATTTATTGTAGTATATTAACGCTAAATAATCATTAAAATTACGGGGAATCTTCTTATTATTTAAGCAATTTCTATAAAATCATTAAAAAACTATCGTATAAAATTCTAGTTATACTACATACAGAAAAAGCTATGACAGTTGGTATTAAAAAGCCAAGTGCAGTCCATTTTAGACTATTTGTTTCTTTTTTTATGGTAATAAGTGTAGTTGTACATGGCCAATGAAGCAGGCTAAAAAGCATTAAATTAAGCGCAGTTAAATATGTCCACCCGTTTGATACTAGCAAATCTCCAAGTTCTTTTAAGCTATTATAGTCAGTCATAAAGCCACTAGATAGATAAGACATTATAAGCACTGGTATGACTATTTCATTTGCAGGCATGCCTAATATAAATGCTAGCAAAATAAATCCATCTAAACCTATAAATTTACCTATTGGGTCTAAAAATAAAGCTATATGGTTTAAAATATTTTTATCTGATATATATATATTTGCAAATATCCAAATTAAAATTCCTGCTGGTATGGCAACGACTATAGCTCTACCTAATACGAATATGATTCTATCTACAATAGATGTATATAAAATTCTTCCTATTTGGGGAACTCTATATGGAGGAAGCTCTAGTGTGAAAGTGGATGATTCACCTTTTAATATAGTTTTTGACAAAATATAAGATACTAAAAAAGTAATACCTATTCCCACTAGTATAAGCAAAGTAATACAAAATGCTGTAGCAATAGTTGATATAAATGAGTTTGTAATAGTTGATGTAAAAAATATAGTAGATATTGCGATTAAAGTAGGAAATCTTCCATTGCAAGGTACAAAATTATTAGTAAGGATAGCTATTAGTCTCTCCCTTGGAGAATCTATTATTCTACATCCTATTACACCACAGGCATTACATCCAAATCCCATACACATGGTCAAACATTGTTTTCCATGTGTTTTGCATTTTTTAAATAGATGATCTAGGTTAAATGCAACTCTAGGTAGATAACCTAAATCTTCTAAAAATGTAAATAATGGGAAAAATATTGCCATAGGAGGAAGCATTACTGATACAACCCATGCAAATGTTTTGTATAATCCAAAAGCTATCATTTCACAAAACCATATAGGTGCGTTTATATATACTAAAAAGTTATATATATGAGGCTCTATACTAAATAATATATTTGATAAAACTTGTGATGGATAATTAGCACCACATATAGTTATCCAAAGTATTAATAAAAGTGTAAAAAGCATTATTAATACTCCAAAATGTTTTGATGTAATTACTTTATCGATTTTATCGTCTATGTCTTCATTTGAATTTTCTTTTGAAACTGTCATATTATATAATTTTGAAGCATAGTCATAATTGATTCTAGAAAATTCATCTCTAATACTTTTTTTATCAATATCTTCTGGAATTTTTTTTCTTATTTCATTTAATGCAGTGGAAAAATCACCATCAATGTAATTACTTAGAGAAGAAAATAAACTTTCATCACCATCTAATATTCTAAGAGATAGCCATCTAGGATTAATTTTTGGAAATATATATTCTAAATCTTTTTTTAATGAAGTTACTATAGATTCTATATTATCATTGTAGGATATATAATTTTTAGAAGTTGAATTTTCAGATAAAACAACTTTTTCTAATGCATTTTGTAAATCGTCCATACCTATTTTATTTCTAGCGCTAGTTAAGACAACTGGTATCTTAAGTTCATCTTCAAGTTTTTTCTTATCTATTTTTATAGATTTTTTTCTTGCTTCGTCAATTAAATTTATACATAAGACTACTTTATTTGTAAGTTCTAATACTTGAAATACTAAGTTTAAATTTCTTTCAAGACATGTAGCATCACAAACCACAATTACAGCATCTACACCTCCAAAGCAAATAAAATCACGAGCAACTATTTCCTCTTGTGATAGTGCAAATAAAGAATAAGTTCCAGGTAAATCTACAAGATTGTAATTTATATTATTATGGGTAAACCCCCCTCTAGCTGTAGATACAGTTTTTCCCGGCCAATTACCTGTATGCTGTTTTAAACCAGTTAAGTAATTAAAAACAGTACTTTTACCTGTATTAGGATTTCCAGAAAGTGCAATAACATAAGAATTATCATCCTTGTCAATATTAAAAGCATCTTTTAAGGATTTAATTTTACAATTTTGATAGGTCAATCCCATATAAAAATCCTCCTATTTAACTAAAATTAAATTGCTCTCCTCACATCTAAGTGCAATTTTTGTACCTCTAACTTTGTATACAGTTAGATTGTTTTTAGGCCCTTTTCTCAAAACATCTATAGAAGCTCCTTTAGTAAAACCAAGAGCTAACATTCTTTCTCTTAAACTACCACTTGATAGTAATTTTTCTACTTTAACAGTATTTTTTATATCTACATCTGTTAATCTTCTCAATTTAATATCCCCCTTATTTTAAACAGAATTAATTTTCTTATTTTTAAATTATGAAATGTTGATATAAATTGTGCAAAATAAAAATAAATTTTAATTTCCTATTTTAAATTTGATATTGCAATTTATAAAAAAGAAATATATAATGAATTTACAAAAATGCTGATTTTTGAATATTATGCTATTATTTAAATATGATAAGTTTTCAAGAAAAAATATATATCATAAAGATGTAAATTTTTTCTTTTTTTGAGATTAAAATTAAAGGAGGAAAATAGATGAAACTTGTAGATGTTTTAAAGGAAGTGAATGTTTTAAACATAATAGGACCTTCTGATATTGAAATTTTTGATATATCTCATGATTCTAGAGAAGCTAAAGAAGGGTCAATGTTTATTTGTATAGAAGGATATAGTGTAGATGGCCATAATTATATACAAAAGGCTATAGATAAAGGTGCTAAAGCTATTTTAATAAATAAAGAAGTTGAATATGAAAAAGATATAACTTATGTAGTGGTAGAAGATACTAAAAAGGCTATGTCTACAATTGCTAAAAACTTTTTTGATAACCCATCTAAAAAATTTGATTTAATAGGAATAACAGGAACTAATGGAAAGACTAGTACAGTTAGTTTTATTAGACAAATACTTGGAGTTGATGATAAAGTAGGTAGTATTGGTACAATAGAAATTTATGATGGGGAAAAGGTAATAGAATCTAAAAATACTACTCCAGAGAGTTTGGATTTACAAAGAAATTTATACAATATGTATAAAAATGATTGTAAATACTGTGCAATGGAAGTATCTTCTCATGCATTAGAATTAAACAGAGTTGATAATGTTGATTACAAAGTAGGTTTATTTACAAATCTAACTCAAGATCATTTAGATTTTCATAAAAACATAGAAAACTATAAAAAAGCTAAAGAAAAATTATTTTATAAAACAACATCTTTTAATATATTCAATATAGATGATGAAGCAGGAGAAGAATATTTTAAAACAAATACGAATGAAAATGTAAAAAATTATACTTATGCTATAGATAAAGAAGCTGATTTTAGAGCAGTAGATATAAAACTTTACAATGATAAAACAGAATATACTTTAATTTATGAAGGTAAAAAATACAATGTATCAATGCCAATACTTGGATATTTTAATGTTTATAATTCATTGGCAGCAATAGCTACTTGTATATTATTAGGAGTAAAATGTGAACAAGTATTAGAGAGACTTAAAAATTTAGAATCTGTACCTGGAAGACTTGATTATTTAAAAAATGATAAAGGTGTAGATATAGTAGTAGATTATGCCCATACTCCTGATGCATTACTTAATATATTAAAAAGTATAAGATCTTTAACAAGTGGAAAAATAATCTTAGTATTTGGATGTGGAGGAAATAGAGACAGTAAAAAGAGACCTATAATGGGTAAAATAGGTCAAGACAATTCTGATAAAGTAATAGTAACATCTGATAATCCTAGATTTGAAGATCCGCAAGCTATAATAGATGATATTTTAGAAGGAATGGATAAAAATAAACAAAATTATATAGCAGTTGAAGATAGAGAAGAAGCAATAAGAAAAGCAATAAAAATATACGAACAAGGAGATATGATAGTTATAGCAGGTAAAGGCCATGAAAACTATCAAATAAAAGGTGATGTTAAATATTTCTTTGATGATAAAGAAATAGCAAGAAAAATTTTAAATGAAAATTAAAATTATAAAGAAAGTAGTACAAATAGATTAGATTTATTTGTACTACTTTTTTATTTAAAATATATCTTAAAAAGAATTTTGTTTATTAAACCACATAAGAGCAAAATTTTTAAAGATAGTTTCATTTTTAGATAATTTTTTATTTTTTATATTTACTAAATAGATATTTGTGCGAAAATCATCAAATAAATTTATGATTTTTATATGGCTATTTATATTATTTTTATAAGAAGTTGCAATTGTATCAGGTAGTAAAGTAACTCCCATATCTTCAGAAACTAAAGCTAGCAATGTTTTTGTTTGGCTATCTATGTAGGAAATACTTGGAAAGAAGTTTAAGTTTCCCCAAACATTTAAAAATATATTATGCAAAGTAGAATCCCCACTTAAAGAAATATATTTTTCTTTAGATGTTTTATAAAGTGCAATAGTTCTGTTTTCTAAAAATCTATGATTTTCTGAAGTAACCATAACCAAATTATCACTAAAAAGTTCATAATAATCTAAAGTTTTATTATTTGTTCCAAAGTTATTTAAAAATGCCAAATTAAACTTAGATGCATTTAAATATTCTAGTATAGAGTTATTTCCACGTTCTATAAGTTCTAAAGTTATATTTGGGTATTCTTTATGAAAATCACTTATAAGAGCCGCAAGTCCATATTCAATCATAGTATCTATAACTCCTATAGTTAGAACTTCACTTTCTTTAGATTTATATTTATATAAATCATTTTGCATTTTGTTGTAGTCATTTATGCTTTTTTTGGCAAAAATTAAAAATTCTTCTCCAGCTGGAGTTAATTTAATAGTTCTGTGTTCTCTTTTAAATAATTCTATTCCGATTTCTTTTTCTAATGCTTTTATATGCTTAGATATTGATGATTGAGAAATAAATAGTTCTTGAGATGCCAAAGTAAAGTGATTATATTTTACAACTGCTAAAAATGATTTTAATTGTTCAAATGTCATTTTTTCACCTCATAAGAAAATTTTTATAAAAATATCATAAATTTATTATAGCAGATATTAAATTAAAATATGTTTATTAGAATGTAACTTAGTAAAAAATAATAATTTTTGTAAGATTATAAAATTATTGACAAATTATAAGAATACTAATATATTTAAATTAAAGATAAATAATATGTGATGAAGGGAAGTAGTAGGATTAATTTAGTTTTCAGAGAGACCTTGTTTGGTGTGAAAGGTTAAATGATATTAATTTGAATTCATCCCGGAGCAATAGCTTTGAACTTTAAAATATTAATTTTAATAAGTAGGAGTTTATCGTTTTACATACGTTATAATGTAAAGTACTATTAGGTATTTATTTGAGGTCAATGATTTATTCTAAGTAAAGATTTATATTGTTGATAAATTAAGGTGGTAACGCGTGAGATGCTCTCGTCCTTTGGGATGAGAGCTTTTTGAGTATTAAGGGAAGGGTGGTTATATGAAATCTTTAGAAGAACAATTAAACATAATAAAAAAGGGAGCATTAGATATAATAAATGAAGAAGAACTAAAGTTAAAATTAGAAAAATCGATAAAAGAAAATAAACCATTAAAAATAAAATTAGGTTTAGATCCTAGTGCTCCTGATATACACCTTGGGCATACAGTTATTTTAAGAAAGCTTAAAAAGCTCCAAGATTTAGGTCATGAAATTATTATAATAATAGGAGATTTTACTGGAAAAATAGGAGATCCTACAGGAAAATCTAAGATGAGAAAATCGTTAACAGATGAAGAAGTACTTGAAAATGCTAAAACTTATGAAGAACAAGTGTTTAAAATTTTAGATAAAGAAAAAACTATTGTAAAATTCAATAGTGAGTGGCTATCTAAACTTACCTTTGAACAAGTATTAAATTTAACTTCTACTACGACTGTTGCTAGAATGTTAGAAAGAGAAGATTTTAAACTTAGATATGAAAATCAAAGACCTATATATTTAAATGAGTTTTTCTATCCTTTAATGCAAGCTTTTGATTCTACTGCTATTGAAGCGGATATTGAATTTGGTGGAACAGACCAAAGATTTAATCTTATATCAGGAAGAAATCTTCAAAAAGAACTTCAAAAAGAACCTCAAGTAGTCATTATGATGCCACTTATAGAAGGGTTAGATGGTAAAAATAAGATGAGTAAGACTTTAGGAAATTATATAGGAATTTATGAATCTGCAAAATCTAAATATCAAAAAGTTATGGAAGTACCTGATGAGTTAATAGTAAAATATTACGAATTACTTACTGATGTAAGTGATGAAAAAATAGAAGAAGTTAAAAATAAATTAAAAGATCAATCTATAAACCCAAGAGATATAAAAATGGATTTAGCTAAAGAAATAGTAAGCTTATATCACACTGAAGAGGAAGTAATACAAGCACAAGAGAGATTTAAAATGATATTCCAAATGGGTCAAAAGCCTACAGATATAGATATAGTAAATGTATCTAAAGATGGGTTTGATTTGATTTCAGTTGTAGTTGATAAAGGTTTAGTATCAAGTAAGAGTGAATTTAGAAGACTTTTAATACAAGGTGGTATAAAAGTAAATGATGTTAAAATAGATCAAGAAGAAAAACTTCCAAAAGAGGGAGAACTTGTAGTACAAATAGGCAAGAAGAAATTTATAAAAATAATAGTATCTTAGAATTGAAAATAGATGGAGTAAAAGAAATATTTTACTCCATCTATTTTTGCTTTAAAATCAAATTATAAAATTATATACATTTTAAATTGATTATATATTTTATTAATATATATAAAAAAAAATATATATAAAAAATTTGTGAAATTACTGACTTTTTTGAAAATTATGATACTATTATAAGCAAATAGTCCTTTGGATTAAAAAAAGATGTCGAAGGATGTAAAAATTTCTTATTTTATTTTATGGTAAATAATTTAATACAGAGGGGGAATCATTATGAATTTCGTGGATAAGTTAGGGGCATTTGTAAAAAAATACTTATCACTATTAGTTATAATTGGAGCAGTTATAGCTTATATTAATCCTAATATTTTTATAGGAGTAGTTCCATATTTTAATCTTATTTTAGGATTTATAATGTTTGGTATGGGGATGACACTTAGTAAAGATGATTTCATACTAATACTTAAAAAACCTAAAGATGTTATATTAGGACTAATAATTCAAATGTTATCTATGTCAATAGGTGCATTTTTAGTAGTTAAAGTTTTAGGTTTAACAGGAGATGTTGCAGTAGGTCTTATACTACTTGGTGCAACTCCAGGTGGAACAACTTCAAACGTAATGAGCTTTATAGCAAAAGCAGATGTAGCATTATCAGTAACATATACTTCAATATTTACATTTGTAGCACCATTAGTAACACCAGGACTTATTTATTTATTCGCAGGAACTTATGTACAAGTAGATGGTCTAGGAATGTTTATATCAATATCTAAAGTAGTTTTAATACCAATAGTACTTGGTATAATAGCTAATACATTCTTTAGTAAAACAGCTCAAAAATGTGTTAGAGTATTACCATCAGTATCAGGTCTTGCTATGGTACTTTTAGTAGCTGGTATAGTTTCAGCTAATGCATCTAAATTAAATGCATCAGTTATAGTAGTAGCTTTAGCAGTAATTATACATAATATATATGGATATTTATGTGGTTACTATGGAGGAAAACTTATTGGATTTAAAGAAAGAAAAAGAAGAACTTTATCTATTGAAGTTGGTATGAAAAATGCAACTTTAGCTACAGTTTTAGCAGCAGCACATTTTGCACCAGAAGCAGCAATAGCACCAGCAATAGCAGGTATATGGCATGCATTTTCAGTTTCAGTACTTGCAAACTATTGGGGTAATAGAGAAATAACTGATGAAGATGAAGATGTGCAAATACAAAAAGCATAATAAATAATATGTAAAAAATATTTTGAAAATTTGTTGAGAAAAGATATTTGATATGATATACTTATCTTAAATTAAAGATTAATTTGTAAAATATCAATGAATGATATAAAAGCCATGAAGGTCTATTCTTCATGGCTTTAATTTTTTGTAATTAGAAGGGGAGGGTTTTGTATTGAAACTTAAAAAATTAGTAGCTTTAGGATTAGCAACAGTCATAACTATGACAAGTCTGGTTGGATGTTCATCAACGGGAAAAACACAAAGTTCATCAGCAGGAACATCAAGAGAAGAAAGAATAAAAAATAATGAATTAATAGTAGCTATAGGCTCTGAGCCAGAAACAGGATTTGATGCTACAACAGGTGGTCATGGATCACTTACAAAAATATTTTTCTCTACTTTATTTAGAAGAGATAAAAATCTTGGATTTGAAAACGATTTAGCGACAGGCTATAAAGTGTCAGGTGATAAATTAACTTGGACAGTAACAATAAGAGATGATGCCAAATTTACAGATGGAGAAACTGTAAAGGCAGAAGATGTAGCTTTTACTTATGAAACTGCTAAAGAGTCAGGTTCAGAAATAGATTTAACTATGATAGATAGTGTAAAGGTTGTAGACGATACAACTGTAGAGTTTAAATTAACTAGAACTTATTCAGCATTTATGGAAAGATTAGCTTATTTAGGTATAGTTCCTAAACATGCTTATGACGAAAATTTTAAAGATAATCCAATAGGATCTGGTCCTTATGAATTTGTACAATGGGACAAAGGTCAACAAGTTATAGCTAAGGCTAATGAAAATTACTACGGTGAAAAAGCAAAAATAAAACAATTAACTATGGTATTTTTAGATACTGATGCAGCTTATTCAGCTATAAAAACAGGTGATGTTGATGTTGCAAGTATAAATGGTAATTTAGCAGATAAAAAAGTAGATGGAACTAAAGTAATAGACATAGCAAGTATAGAATGCTATGGTATATGTTTCCCTACAATAGCAAATGAAGGTAAGAAAGCAAAAGATGGTTATGAAATGGGTAATAATGTTACAAGTGATATTGCAATAAGAAAAGCTTTAAATACAGCAATAGATAGACAAAAAATAGTAGATGGAGTACTTAATGGATATGGTACAGTTTCTACTACAGGTTTAGAGGAAATGCCTTGGGAAGATAAATCTACAAGATTATCATCTGAAGAATATGCAAATGTAGAAGAAGCTAAAAAAATATTAGCTGATGCTGGATGGAAAGATACAGACAATGATGGTATAATTGAAAAAGATGGTGAAAAAGCTGAATTTAAATTACTTTATACTGAAGGTATATATAGAGAAGAAATGGCTTTAGAATTTGTAAATGTTGCAAAAGAAATAGGTATATCTGTAAATTTAGAGCTTAGAACTTGGGACACAATAGTTGAGGATATACATAGAGAAGCAGTATTTTTCGGATTTGGTTCAGGAGATCCATCAGAATTATATAATTTATATTATGGACCTATAGCAGGTGGAGTTGTATCTTGGGACAATTCAGGATGTTATGACAATGAAAAAGTAAATGAAAATATAGATAAAGCTTTAGATGCTACTGATGAAAATGAAGCTTTACCATACTGGAAAGAAATTCAAAAATATACATCAGCTAAAGGTGATGCACCATATTGTTGGCTTATAAATGCAAATCATGTATATTTAGCAGCTGATGAGTTTGACTTTGGAAATCCTGTTGTTCAACCACATGGTGGAAGAATATTTGACAATGTCACTGAATGGTCATGGAAATAATATTTTAATATATAATTAAAAACTAATGCCTATTTTACAAATAGGCATTAGCTAGTATATAAAAATAAGGGAGATAGATAGGATTATGAATGGTAGTAAAGGAATAGGGCGATTTCTTACTAAAAAAGTTTTAAAATTAATAACTCTTTTAGTTGCTCTTTGTATAATCACATTTGTTTTAATGGAGTTATCGCCTATAGATCCTGTAACAGCTTATGTTGGAGCATCGACAAAGGTAAGTGCAGAACAAAGGGCATTAATTGCAGAACATTGGGGACTTAATCAACCTCCTATAATTAGATTTTGGTCTTGGTTTAAATCAATTATATCTGGAGATTGGGGAACTTCTATGATTTATAGAAGACCTGTTTTAGAAGTTATTGGACAAAAGTTTATGGCATCTCTAGCTCTTATGGCAATATCATGGATACTTTCTGGAGTCATAGGATTTATTTTAGGAATTATATCAGGAATTAAAGAAGGAAAATTAGTAGACAAATTAATACGTGGATATTGCTATATACTTATGTCAACACCAACATTTTGGCTTGGAATATTATTTATAATGGTATTTGCAGTAAAATTAGGATGGTTTCCAGTAGCACTTAGTGTACCAATTGGTGTAATATCTTCAGAAGTTAGTTTAATAGAAAAGTTACATCATATTATCTTACCAGCACTTACTTTAAGTGTTATAAGTATAGCTAGTATATGTATGTACACTAGAGAAAAAGTAGTAGAAGTTATGAAGTCAGACTATGTATTATTTGCAAAAGCACGTGGAGAAAAAACGACTCAAATCGTATTTAATCATGTAATTAAAAATGTATCTCTTCCAGCGATAACTTTACAATTTTTATCATTCAGTGAATTATTCGGAGGAACTATATTTGTTGAGCAAGTATTTTCATATCCAGGACTTGGACAAGCTACAGTTTCAGCTGGACTTAAAGGAGATTTACCTCTTCTTATGGGGATAGTTATAATAAGTTTAATATTTGTATATACAGGAAATATAATTGCAGACTTACTTTACAGAGTAATAGATCCGAGAATTAGAGAGGGGAGCGATTTATAATGGAAAACATCAAAGAAAATAAACCCTCATTTAGATTAGGTACAAGAGAAAAAGCAATAATATCAGTTGTATTATTTGTAGGTATATTTATAGCTATTTTAATATGGGGAAGCTTAATAGGGGAAGATAATTTATATGTAGATTTACCAAATAAATTTAAATCACCTTCTATAGAACATCTTTTTGGTACTGACTGGGTAGGACGAGATATGCTTACTAGAACTATAAAAGGTCTAAGTTTAAGTATGAAAATAGGATTAATAGCAACATTTGTAAGTACAATATTTGCAGTAGTACTTGGTGTCATAGGACCTACTTTTGGACAAAAGATAGATGCAGCCATAACTTGGCTTATAGATTTAGTTTTATCAGTACCTCATACATTAATAGTAATACTTGTATCAATTGCCATGGGTGGGGGTGCCAAGGGTATAGTAGTAGGAGTTGCTGTAACTCACTGGACATCACTTACTAGGGTAATTAGAGCAGAAGTTATGCAGATAATGTCATCTGATTATATAAAAATATCTAAAAGCTTCGGTAAATCAAATTATTATATAGCAAAGGAACATATTTTACCACATGTAATACCTCTTATAATAGTAAATTCTGTTGTAATATTTCCACATGCCATATTACATGAAGCTTCAGTTACATTTTTAGGATTTGGTCTTCCACCTCATGAACCAGCAATAGGTGTTATACTTTCAGAAAGTATGAAATATTTAACAAGTGGTCAATGGTGGTTAGCATTTTTCCCAGGAGTTAGTTTAATTTTAATATCTATGATGGTAGATAGAATAGGTAAGAATTTAGAAAAAATAGTAAATCCTAAAACGGCATACAAATAGGAGGCAGATATGAGTATTTTAACAGTAAATAACTTAGGTGTATCCTTCACTCAATATACAAACGGATTTAAAAGAGGAGATTTAAATGTAATAAAAAATCTAGATGTGGAATTAAATGAAGGTGAAATACTTGCAGTAGTTGGTTCAAGTGGTTCGGGAAAGAGTTTATTAGCCCATGCGATACTTGGAATACTTCCAGATAATGCATCTATTGAAGGAACTATGACTTATAAAGGAACTGAGCTTACAGAAAAGAGAAAATGTGAGCTTAGAGGTAATGAAATAGTTTTAATTCCACAATCGGTAAATTATCTAGATCCTCTTAAAAAAGTTGGAGAACAGATAAAAATATCTATAAAAAATAAAACAAAAGAAGAAAAAGAAAAAATAGTGGACATGCTATTTGAAAAATATAATTTAGATAAAAAGGTCAAAAATTATTATCCCTTTCAATTATCGGGAGGAATGGCTAGAAAGGTGTTATTATGTACTGCACTTGCTACAGATTGCAAAGTAATAATAGCAGATGAGCCTACTCCAGGGTTAGATGAAGAATCTTTAAATGAAGTATTAAAAGATTTTAGAGAGATAGCAAATAGTGGACGTGCAATACTTATGATAACTCATGATATAATGGCGGCACTTAAAATAGCAGATAAAGTAGCAATATTTTATGCTGGTACAACTTTAGAAGTGGCAAATACTAATGATTTTAAAAATAATGCTAAAGAACTTAGACATCCATATACAAAAGCACTTTATAATGCACTGCCAAACAATAAGTTTGTGCCTATGGACGATAAAACACAACCTTTACCAAATGAACTTCCAAAAGGATGTGTATTTGCAGATAGATGTCCAATAAAGACAAGTGAATGTGATGAAAAAGTTCCAGAAAATAGAGAAATTAGAAATGGAAAGGTGAGATGTATTCATGCAACTTAGAGCTAATAATATAAATTTTAAATATAGTGATGATAGATATATTTTAAAAGATATAGATTTTTATATAAATAGCGGAGAAGTAGTTGGACTTGTTGCACCAAGTGGATTTGGTAAGACTACACTTGCAAAAATTTTGGCAGGATATCAAATGCCTGAAAGTGGAGAGGTAGTTTTAGAAGGATGTGAGAGAAAAAAAGGAGGATATAATCCAGTTCAGCTTGTATTTCAACATCCAGAGAAATCTGTAAATCCAAAATGGAAGATGAAAAAAATAATAAATGAAGCATTTACTCCTTCAAAAGAACTTATAAAATCTATGGGCATTAAAGAAGGATGGATGAATAGATGGCCAAGTGAATTATCAGGAGGAGAACTTCAAAGATTTTGTGTTATAAGAGCATTATCACCAGAAACTAAATTCTTAATAGCAGATGAAATGACTACAATGTTAGATGCAATTACACAAGCACAAATATGGAATGTTGTACTTGATTATGCTAAAAAGCATAATATAGGTGTAGTTGTAATAAGTCACGAAAAAGCATTAGTAGAAAAAATATGTGATAGAGTTGTAAATCTAGCAGAATTTTCACAAGAACATAAAAAAGCAGTATAGATATATATTATAAAAACCCTTTAGAATGAAAGTATCTAAAGGGTTTTATTTTTTATAGCATATAAAAATTGATATTTATTTTAAAAGTGTATATATATTATTTTGTATTATAAGCGATGTTTAATACATTTAAGTAATCTTCTTTAGTCATAGGTCTAGGATTACTTTCAGTAGATATATTTATAGATGATTTTTCGGCTAATACATCAAAATCTTCTAGTTTTACATTTAAATCAGCAAAAAGTGGAAGCTTAACATCTACAGCAAGCTTTTGAACTGCTTCAACAGCCATATCTGCTCCTTCTTCATCAGTTTTAAACTCAAGTCCCATTGCTTTTGCAACTCTAGCATATTTTGATATACAGTAGTCTTTATTGTATTTCATAACATGAGGTAAAAGTACTGCATTACATACTCCATGAGGAAGATCGTATATTCCACCTAATGCTTCAGCTATACAGTGAACGCTTGCTACATCAGAATGGCTAAATCCTATTCCAGCAAGCATACTACCCATAAGCATTGCACTTCTAGCTTCTAAATTATCTCCTTCAAATACAGCAGTCATTAAATTGTTGTATATAAGCTCAATTGCATATAAAGATACAGCATCACTTATAGGCTCTGAACAAGTTGCAGTATAAGCTTCAATTGCATGAGTTAATGCATCCATACCAGTTGCAGCAGTAACACTAGGAGGAACTGATAAAGTTAACATTGGATCGCATATTGCAACTTTTGCAGCTGTATATTTACTTTTTACAGTCATTTTATATTTATTTTTAGTATCTGTTATAACTGATGAAAATGTTATTTCGCTTCCTGTTCCAGATGTTGTAGGAATAGTTATAAGAAGTGGAAGTGGTTTAGTTGCAGCAGTTTTTCCTTCATATTTTTTTATTTCTGTTGCATTATGAGCAAGAAGTACACCGACAGATTTAGCACAGTCTATAGGACTTCCACCTCCAACTGCTATTATTGAGTCGCAGCTATTTTCTCTAGCAATTTTTGCGCCTTCTTCTACATTTACATCTTTTGGATTTGCTTCAACGCCGTCATATACTATATATGAAATATTATCTTTATCTAATAAATCAGTTATTTTTTTTAATATACCAGCTTTTACAACTCCTTTATCAGTTATGATTATAGGTTTTTTCCCACTATTATCCTTTAATTCATTAGACAAATTATCTAAACAGTTTACACCGTAGATGATTTTAGTAGGTAATTCAAATGAAAATAATTTTGTTAAATTGTCCATAAAAAACTTCCTCCATTTTTTTAGAATTTATAGAAAATCAGCTATAAATTGATTATAAGTAAATTGTAAGAAAAAAAAGTAAAATTATCAATTAATCAAAAGGAGATATTTACAAAATATTGAAAAAATTTTCCAACTAGAATACAATATATTATGTATTTTTAATTTTAAATAGATATAATATATTTACATCAAATAAATATACAGGAGGAGACATGTTTAGTAGATATAAAGGAGAGATTGGATTAGCAACAGTTGCACTTATATGGGGGAGTGGATTTATAGGAACTTCTATATCTTTAAGTGGAGGACTTACACCACTTCAAATTATGACAATTAGATTTTTTATAGGAACAGTACTTTTAGGTGTTATATTTTTTAAAGAAATAAAAAACAATATAACTAAGGAAGCTATAAAAGCTGGAAGTATAATAGGAATATTTTTATTTATCTCATTTGCTTTTCAGACAATAGGTCTTTCTTATACTACTGCATCAAAAAATGCATTTTTAACAGCAGTAAATGTAGTTATAGTACCATTTATAGGATTTTTACTTTATAAGAGATCTCTTGATAAATATGGAATAATAAGTAGTATAATAGCAATTATAGGAATAGGTATTTTATCATTAGAGGCAGATTTTAGTATAAATTTGGGGGATTTCTTAACTATAATATGTGCTATAGGATTTGCTTTTCATATATTTTTTACTGGAGAGTTTAGTAAAAAACATAATGGAGTAGTTCTTACAGTAGTTCAATTTGCGGTGGCTGCAGTATTGTCTTTAATACTACAAATTTTATTTAAGGAAACTAAAATAGATGCAAAAATGTCATCAATTATAGGAGTATTTTATTTAGGGGTATTTTCTACTACAATTGCATTTTTACTTCAGACTTTATGTCAAAGAAAAGTCGCAGAAACTAAAGCTGCTATTATACTTTCACTTGAGTCAGTATTTGGAAGTATTTTATCAGTTATAATTTTACATGAAGTTTTGACAGGCAAAATGGTAATAGGTTGTTTAATAATATTTGCAGCTATTATAATTTCTGAGACAAAATTATCTTTTCTTAAAAATAAAAATCAAATTAAAAAAGCTAAATAACAGATATTAATTTAAAAAAGTAGTTTCTCATTGAGTTACTACTTTTTTGATTTAACAAAGCTTTTTTTAAAGTAGAAAATAGAATATAATGGATAAGTAAGTTTAATTAATAGATTGTATTACAATTTTACTTTTAAAATTGTAGAAAGAAGGGGCTATGGAAAAAATACAATTTTATATAAAATCTACAAATGATATAAATGATATACATTGCATTATGTGGAAACCAAAGGGAGAAATTTTAGCTATTTTACAGATATCTCATGGTATGGTTGAGTATATAGACAGATATGATAAATTTGCTACTTTTTTGGCATATAATGGTATTTTAGTTGTAGGAAATGATCATCTAGGGCATGGTTTAAGTGTAAATGATGACGAAGAACTTGGTTATTTTAATTGTGATGATGCAAGTAAAACTGTAGTAGAGGATTTACATAAAATAACAGATAAAATAAAAATAGAATATGGAAATATTCCATATTTTGTACTTGGACATTCTATGGGTTCTTTTTTAATTAGAAGATATATGATGACTTATCAAAATGAAGTTGACGGATATATAATTATGGGAACTGGTTCTCAACCTAAAATAATTTTAAAATTAGCCAAGTTTTTACTTAACATAATAAAATTATTTAAAGGGGATAGATATAGAAGTAAATTTGTAACGAAGCTTGCTTTTGGAGCTTATAATAATGATTTTAAGCCTGTAGTTACTCAAAGTGATTGGATAAGCAGAGATAGAGAAATAGTACAAAAATATATAAATGATAAATACTGTACATTTTTATTTACATTAAATGGATATAAAACACTTTTTGATACTTTAGAATTTATTCAAATATCTTCAAATATAAAAAAATTATCAAAAAATATTCCTTTATTTTTAGTATCGGGAGATAAGGATCCAGTTGGCAATAAAGGTAAAGATGTAAAAAATATATATGAAGAATATAAAAATTTAGGAATAAAAGATATAGAAATTAAACTTTATAAAGATTGTAGACATGAAATTTTAAATGAATTAAATTATGAAGAAATTTATGATGATATTTATAATTGGATAAAATTGCGTTTGAAAAATGTTCAAAAGGCTCTTTAAAATAAGGGAAATAATTATTTATTTGTAATAAATAGACTATTATTTATTTGTAATAAATAGACTATTATTTATTTGATTATTTGTTTTTATAATTATGATAATAAGTTGGTTTGTATGGTAAAAAATACAAGATAGTAGTATAATAAAAAATAGCTACAGAAGATTATAAAATATTAAATAAAATTAAATTTTATAAAATAATAAAGAATTAAAACAAGAATATTATTACAAGGAGGAGTAATTGTGAGAATAGATGATCATCCAATTTTAGGAACGATAGAAGATAAAAAAGAAGTTACTATTTTCTATAATGGACAACCAATAAAGGCTTATGAAGGAGAGCCTATTGCTTCAGCACTTATGGCTGCAGGTATAAAATCTTTTAGAACTACAGCAAAAACACATGAGCCTAGAGGCATTTTTTGTGCAATAGGTCGTTGTACAGATTGTATGATGGTAGTGGATGGAATTCCAAATACTAGAACTTGCGTTACGATGGTAAAAGATGGTATGAAGGTTGAAACACAAGAAGGTCTAGCTCGTATAACTAGAAAAAAAGATTAATTAAAAATACTTAAAATTTAAATACATCGAAGGGAGTTTTAAAATGAAGGAGATAGTAACAGAGATAGCTATAATCGGTGCAGGATCTGCGGGATTAAGTGCTGCATACCAAGCGGCAACTGCAGGTGCAGATGTATTAGTTATTGATGAAAATAAATTGCCAGGGGGACAATTATTTAAACAAATCCATAAATTTTTCGGCTCAGGAGAGCATAAAGCAGGAACTAGAGGATATATGATTGGCCAAGAATTATTAAAAAAGGTTGAAGATAGTGGAGCTAAAGTTTTATTAGATAGCTTAGTTTATGGATTACTTCCAGATGGTAGTATGGGGGTAGTAAGTGGAGGAGTAAATTACTCTGTAAAAGCAAAAAAAATAATAGTTGCAACTGGTGCAAAGGAAAATTATATGGCATTTCCAGGAAGTACATTACCAGGAGTAATGGGAGCTGGAGCTGCTCAAACTATGGCAAATGTAAATAGAGTTTTACCAGGGAAAAAAGTACTTATGTTAGGTTCAGGAAATGTTGGACTTATAGTATCTTATCAATTAATGCAAGCAGGTGCAGAAGTTGTAGCCATAGTAGAAGGTGGTCCAAGAATAGGTGGATATGGAGTTCATGCTGGTAAAATTCGTAGAGCAGGTGTTCCTATATATACAGGACATACAATAAAAAGAGTATATGGCCAAGGAAAAGTAGAAGGCGTAGAAATAGCTCAAGTAGATGAAAAATGGAATATAGTAGAAGGCAGTGAAAAAACTTTTGATGTAGACACTGTATGTTTGGCTGTAGGTTTAAATCCTATGACAGAACTTTTATGGATGACAGGATGTGAATTTGATTTTATACCTGCATTTGGTGGTCATGTTCCGCTTCATGATGAAAATATGGAAACTTCTAAAAAAGGTATATATGTAGCTGGAGATGTTACTGGAGTTGAAGAAGCATCTTCTGCAATGGAAGAAGGAAATTTAGCCGGTGTATGTGCGGCACATTCTCTAGGATATTTAACAGATGAAAAGAAAGATAAATTAGTATCAGAGATAAATGATAGATTAAATACTCTTCGTTCAGGATATTTTGGAGAGAGAAGAAGAGCTTCAAAACAAAAACAATTAGAAGATATGAAGATATATAAAGAATCTCTTTTAAAATAATAAATTAAAAAATAAACTTAGAAAAATATAAATTCTTTGAAAGGAGAATAATTGTGAATAGAGGTATAGTATATGATGGTGTTCCATCTAAAGAAGAATTAGCTTCTTGTCCTGGAGTACCAAGTGAAAAAAGAATGAGACAAGGTAGAGTTGCAGTTATTGAATGTGTACAAGAAATACCATGTAATCCATGTTCATTTTCATGTAAAGTAGGAGCAATAACTATAGGAGAACAAATAACAAATCTACCTCATTTAGATGAAGATAAATGTACAGGATGTGGTAACTGTGTGGCACAATGCCCAGGACTTGCAATAACTATAATGGATAAATCATTTAATAGTGAAGAAGCGATTATAGATTTTCCTTTTGAATATCTTCCACTGCCTGAAGAAAATCAAATAGTAGATGCTGTAAACCGTTATGGTCAAGTAGTATGTAAAGGTAGAATTAAAAAAGTAAAAAAACTTAAATCATATGCAGGAACTACAGTTGTAAGTATGATAATTCCAATGGAATTTGCAAATGAAGTTAGAAGCATGAAACGTTTAGAAAAGTAGTTTAGAAAGGAAGATTATTTATGGGTGAAGATATAGTAATCTGTAGATGTAAAGAAGTTACAAAAGCAGAGATAATTGAGGCTATAAAAGATGGTGCAACTACTATAGATGGTGTTAAGAGAAGAACTAAAGCAGGAATGGGACTTTGCCAAGGTAAAACTTGCGAAAGATTAGTTGCAAAAATTATAAGCGAAGAAACAGGTATAAGCATGGATAAATTAATTCCAGCTACTAAGAGAATCCCTGTTAGACCGGTAAAAATTGGTGTAATAGGAGGCGTTGACGATGAGTAGTAAGTATGATGTTATAGTAATAGGTGGAGGAGTTATAGGTTCATCTGTAACTTATTACTTAACTAAACTAGGCAATAAAGTTTTACAAATAGAAAAAGAAGATATAACTAGAGGTTCAGCTGGTGCTACAGATGGAGTTGTAGGTTATCACACTAAAAAACCAGGTGCTCAAATGGATCTTGCAGTACAAAGTATAAAATTATTTGATGGATTGAGCGAAGAATTAGGTAAAGATATAGAATATAAAAAAAATTGTGGTGGTATGCAACCTGTTGAAGATAAACAACAATGGGATATATTATCAAAAATAGTAGAACAACAGAGAAAAAGTGATGTAGATATAGAGATGATATCTATAGAAAAAGCTTTAGAAATAGAACCAGAATTAAATCCAAATTTATATGGAGCTCTTTATTCAAAAACTGGTGGTAAAGTAAATCCTATAGAGCTTACTTACGGGTTTAATTATGCTGCCAAAAAACTTGGAGCAGAAGTTTTACTTCATACAGAAGTAAAAGATATAATAGTTGAAGATTCTAAAGTAAAAGGCGTAAAAACAGAAAGTGAAGAATTTTATGCAGATAAAGTAGTAAATGCATGTGGTGCTTATTCAGCAAAAATAGGAGAAATGGTTGGACTTAACATTCCTATAAAGCCTAGAAGAGGTCAACTTATAATATCAGAACCAATAGGCGAATTTATGAATGCAACTGTACAATGTGCTAGATACAACATAATTAAATTCAATCCAGATTCAATAAAAGACAAAAATGTATTAAAACTTGGATCAAGTTTAAGTATAGAACAAACAGAAGAAGGAACTCTAATTATAGGTGGAACTCGTGAATTTGCAGGATTTGATAAGGAAAATACTCTAGAGGCAGTAGAAGTAATGCTAAAAAGAGCAATAGAATTTTTCCCAGCTATAAAAGATTTAAACTTCATAAGAGCCTTTGCTGGACTTAGACCTTTTACACCAGATGGTCTTCCATTATTAGGAG
The DNA here is from genome assembly GCA_964449895.1 of uncultured Clostridium sp. Taxonomy (GTDB): domain Bacteria; phylum Bacillota; class Clostridia; order Peptostreptococcales; family Peptostreptococcaceae; genus Intestinibacter. The sequence goes on along the minus strand of CAYVBY010000004.1, from coordinate 10,627 downwards.
AAGTAGATAAAATAAAAGGATTTTATATGGCAGCAGGACATGAAGGTGATGGTATAGCATTAGCTCCTATTACTGGTAAATTAATAGCTGAGTTAATTACATATGGTAAACCATCTTATAATATAGATGATTTCAATCCAAATAGATTTGAACTTTAAAATCTATATTACAACAATCTTTTATATATTAAGTTTATTTTGGAATAAAGATTTTTTTATATTTATAAATCGATTGTTAAATAATTATTTATGATGAATTATTATTTTTGTTCTATTATTAATAATTTTAAGATAATATATAAAAATATGTTGAAAAATAAAGTATTTTATCCTACAATAAATATATAAAAATTAGAAAACAAATAAAAAAGATAGAGGCGCGAAAATTAAGAGTACCAATGAGGAGTTAAGCACATTGAATCATTGAGAAAGGGATTTTCGCCGAAGAGTATGACTGATGCTTTAAGGTCGTATATCTGGTGGAATATATAATATGTATTTCATTGTCACCATTTGGTGGAGGGCTATCATTTAAGGATTATTTTAGAAACTAGAAACCTTAGGTGTAAGCCTGAGGTTTTTATAATTATTACTAAATAAAAATATCAGAGGGTACTTTTTATAGCATATAGGAAATTATATTCTTTTGAAATTGTAAAATAAGAATGAATTTCATATATATATATTTCAAGAAAATCTACATTAGAGATTTTTATAATAAAGATTTTCTTATTGTAAATACTCATGGAGGAGAAATTGTTATGATAAAAGTAATTATACCAGTAATAGCACTACTTGCTATTATATTATGTAAGAAAATACCTAAAATAGGTGGAAATGTAAATGCAGGTCTTCTTACTGCAGGTGCATTATCGTTAATATTAGGTGGAGTATTCAATCCAGTAGATTGGTTTGCAGCTGGAATTGATGGAGTTGATAAGTTAGCATGGGTAATATGCTTATCAATTTTTGGTAGTATATATGCATCTACACAAGTTAAGCTTGGAACAATAGATACAATAATGGGATATTTAAAAGCTCAATTTGAAAAATCTCCTAGAATACTAATTGTATGTATAATATTAGTACTAGTTTTAGCAGGTTCTTTATTAGGTGATGCGATAGCTGCTTCTACAGTAATAGGAGTTTTAACTATAGGAGTCTTAGCGTCAATGGGAATGAGTGGTGAAAAAATAACTTGTCTTATAGTTATGGGAGCATCAATGGGTTCTTTGATGCCACCTATAAGTCAGGCATTTGCACTATCTTCAGCACTTACAGCTACAAATCCTGACGAAGTATTAAAATATGGATACATTACAGTTCCAATAATTGTAATTTTAATGAGTATATATGCTAATATAATTTTTATAGATAAAAATACAAAAATACCTGCTCAAAATAGAGAAGGTAAGCCTTTTGATATAATAAAAGAAAATTGGACATCATTAATACCATTAATACTATTAATATTAGTAGTAATATTTAGAACAGCTAATATTGGCGGAATACATTTTGATTTAGTTCCAGAAGTATTAGGAAAAATCATGATATCTGAAAATCTAGATTTATATACTGCATTATCGCAAATAACAATATTAAAAGGTTTATCAAATGGTATAGTATTATCAATAATATTTGTTACAGTAGTATCATGTATGTTCCCTAAATTAAAAGGTGAAGCTAAAAATTGTATAGTAGAAGGTATGGCTAATGTTAAAGCTACAGTTTTAATACAAGTATGTGCAGGATTTATGCTAGGTTGTTTCTATGCTGGAGGACAAATAGAAGCAGTACAATTATTTGCACAAGGATTAAATGAAAACTTACTTAAAGTAGGGGGATCAGGATCTATGGCACTTATAGGTATGCTTACAGGTTCTCAATCTACAGCTCAAAATGTAATATTCTCATTCTTTGGACCAGCTCTTATATCTATAGGAATGGATCCAGTTCAAGTTGCAGCAGCAGGTGCACATTTAGCAGCAGGTGGTATGGGACTTCCACCCGCAGATTTAACTACTTTCTGTGTGGCAGGTATAGTTGGATCAATGATAGGTAAAGAAGTAGACCCTATCAAATCTATGATTATGATGATACCTATGTGTATGACTATGATTGTAATTGGTATGGTTTTACTTTATATTTAGATAGTATATAAAAATAACTATTGTACATTTGTATGATAGTTATTTTTTAGTTTGCTATTATATAATAAATTATATCTTTTCTAAAATTATTAATACATATAATTAAAGAAATAATAGATTTAAATAGATAATTGTATTACAATCTTATTGGGATAAGTTTAATATAAAAAAATATAACTTTATACAAAAAATGTATAATAGATATTTAGGGGGCAATGATGGGAATTTATTTAGATAATGCAGCGACTTCTTATCCAAAGCCAGAAGCTGTTGCAAAAGGAGTATATGATTTTATGGTAAATAATGGAACTTCTTCAGGGAGAGGTTCTTACAAAAAAGCTATGCAATCAGACTATATAGTTTATGAATGTCGTAAATTAGTAGGAAAGCTTTTTAATTTTGATGATCCTAAAAAGGTTGTATTTACAAGTAATATAACTGATTCTTTAAATATAGCTTTAAGAGGCTTATTAAAAGAAAATGATCATGTAATAACTAGTAGTTTAGAACATAATGCAGTTTGGAGATGTTTAAAAACTTTAGAAAAAGAAAGAAATATAAAAATAGATACAGTTGAGTGTTTAGAAGATGGAACTACAAATCCAGAAGATATTAAAAAATATATAAAGAAAGATACTGCACTTATAGTATTTACACAAGCATCTAATGTACTTGGAACGATTCAACCTATAAGAGAAATAGGAAAAATTGCAAGAGAAAATAATATATTATTTTTAGTAGATGCAGCTCAAAGCGCAGGTGCTATGGAAATAGATGTTAAAAAAGATAATATTGATATACTAGCTTTTACAGGACATAAAAGTTTACTTGGGCCTATGGGTACAGGAGGTCTTGTATTAAATACAGATGTTTATATAAAACCACTAAAAGCAGGTGGTACAGGAGGAGATTCAGCTTATGAATATCAACCTGACTACTATCCAAATCATCTAGAGGCAGGAACTTCTAATGTAAGTGGACTAGCAGGGCTTAGAGAGGCAATTAAATTTTTAAATAAAGAAGGAATAGAAAATATTCATAATAAAGAAAAAGAACTTACAAAATACGCGTTAGAAAAACTTGAAACTGTAAAGGATATAGAAATTTATGGACCAAAGGATAGTGAAAAAATCTTAGGTGTTATAAGTTTTAATATAAAGGATAAAAGACCAGAAGATATAGGCTCAATGCTTGATCAAAAATATGATATTATGGTCAGAGCAGGGCTTCACTGTGCACCAACTGCACATGATGTGATAGGAACTAAAAAAAGAGGAACAATTAGAATCGGTATAGGCTATTTTAACGAAAAAGAAGATATAGATAGATTAGTAGAGGCTTTGAATAATTTATAAATTATTACAGATTCTAAATGTCTTGAAGAAATTAAATAAATTATTATAAAATTTGAAGATATTAAGTAAAATGAAAATAAGAGGTAAGAATATGTTTTTAGAAGAAATAAATTTAAGTTTTATACAACCTTGTACAACAGATGCAAATAGAATTAGAGTAGTAGCTACATTATCAAGGGATATTTCAGAGCTTTTCCCATATTTAAATACATATTTAAAAACAGCTATTTATAATAAAAAAGGTCAAACACTTACATATAATTATGGACCTAAAATAATAGTTTTTACTAAAGATGATGTTAAGGTATCTAAGTTATTAAATGAAACTGATGCATTTGAGACACTTGATTATATAAAAGATTTTGTAAATGACTGCTATGACAAGAAAGATACTATAAAACCAGATGATAAAAAAAGAAATCTTCCTAGTCCATTTGATGTATATGAAATACTTCCAAGGCTTAATTGTGGCAAATGTGGAGAAGCTACATGTATGGCATTTGCAGCTAAATTTGTAGCTGGTAAATATAATCCATTATCATGTTCGCATGTTGGACAATCTGGTAATGAAAAGATGAGAGAAGAGCTTGAAAGTATTTACTCTCTTTTAGGATATGACGCTTAATAATTAAAACTATTAGAAAATTATACTTTTTAAGTATAATATCTAATAGTTTTTTATATATAGGAAATTATACTCATTTAAAAATTGTATAGAATTATAATTTTGTCAGTGTATTTCAAAAAAATTTAAACTTTTAAAAAATCATAAGGATAAATATTTCTTTATTAAATTTATTTATATACCTTTTGAGGTAAATTATGTATAACATAAATTAGTATCGATACAATCTCTTCTGGTGTTTCTTTCATACCGCTTTTTATCCATTCATTTATAGTACTCATATGAATACCTGTAATTAAGGATAATAGATAATGTTCTGGTATTTTAATAACATCTTTATCAATATTTTTATAATAGATATGTTTCATTATTTTATTTAGCTTAAAATAAAAAGATGGATCTATATTATTACATATAAGTAGTTTAAAAATTTTTTGATTTTTTTCGATATATTTATACATTTTTAGTAATAGTGAAAATATTTCTTCGCTATCTAAAGAAATTTTAGAAGTGATTTTTTCTAGTTCATCTAAAATATTATTTTCAATTTGTTCTAATAAATCGTATTTATCTGTATAGTGTAGGTAAAAAGTAGTTCTATTTATCATAGCTTTATTTGTTAAATTAGTTATAGTTATTTTTTCAAATCCGATAGTATCTATAAGTTCGAGAAAAGCATCTCTAATCATTTTATCTGTTTTAGTAATTCTCAAATCTAAATTTTTATTCATTGTAATCATTCCTTCTTTCTATATATTTAGAGATAATAGACATTTTGCTTTAATGTGTAAATTGATGAAGCTTATAAAAATATAGTAATATAAATATATTATAGTATATTTTTAAGTTATTACTAGATTAATTAATACTATATTAACTTTAAAATAACTAATACTTAAATTGAAAGGAGAAAAATATGGCTGTATTACAGGTTGAAAATTTAACTAAGGATTATGGTTATAATCGAGGCGTTTTCGATATTTCTTTTAGTGTTGAAAAGGGTGAAGTGTACGGATTTTTAGGACCAAATGGAGCAGGAAAAACTACAACTATTCGTCATATTATGGGATTTTCAAAACCTCAACAAGGACATACTTATGTAAATAAAATGGATAGTTGGGAAAATGCAAGTGAAATCCAAAAAAAACTTGGATATTTACCAGGGGAAATTGCTTTACCTGAATCATTGACTGGAACACAGTTTATTAATATGATGGCTGAGCTTCGTGGTTTAAAAGATATGTCATATACGAATTATTTAATAGATAAATTTGAACTTGAAGTATCTGGAATTTTAAAGCGCATGTCTTTAGGTATGAAGCGAAAATTGGCTATTGTAACAGCATTTATGCATGATCCAGAAATACTTGTTTTAGATGAACCTACAAGTGGGCTTGATCCTATTATGCAAAATATATTTATTGAGTTTATTAAAGAAGAAAAGCAAAGAGGAAAGACAATCCTTTTGTCTAGCCACATTTTTTCAGAAATAGATGCTACATGTGATAAGATAACGATAATAAAAGACGGAAAAATCGTATCTACTTTTGTTGCCAATGAATTGCGACATAATAAAATAAAAACATTTAAAATTGAATTTAATTATGAGAAAGAGTTTAAAAAGTTTATAGAAGAAATAGAAAAAAATGATAAAGTGTGTGTGCTTGAAATAAAACAAAGTATAAATCAAATTAAGCTTCAAATAAATGACGATGATATAAATGAATTAATAGCTATAATATCGGAATATGATTTAAAATTTATTTCGGAAATAAAATTTACATTAGAAGATTATTTTATGAAATTTTATGATAGAAATACAGATATTTAAGGAGGTGTTTATATAATGCCAGTTATTGAAATTAAAAATATGACAAAGGATTATGGAGATGGAAAAGGCATTTTTGATGTAAATATTTCAATAGAAAAAGGTGAAACATTTGGTTTTGTAGGTACGAATGGAGCAGGAAAAACTACAACTATACGCCATCTTATGGGATTTTTAAAGTCACAAAGTGGAAGTGCAGTTATAAAAGGATTAGATTGCTGGAAAAACTCATCTGAAATAAAAAAATATGTTGGATATATTCCTGGAGAAATAGCATTTCCAGATGCATCTACTGGAATTGAATTTTTAAAAAATCAAGCTAAACTATTAAATTTAAAGGATATGTCTTATGCAGAATCATTAATTGAAAAATTACAACTTGATCCAACTGCTAATCTAAAGCGAATGTCAAAGGGTATGAAACAAAAAACTGCTATTATTGCTGCTTTTATGGCAGATTCTGAAATTCTTATTTTAGATGAACCTACTACAGGTCTAGATCCACTTATGAGAACCGAATTTATAAGCATTATAAATGAAGAAAAGAAAAAAGGAAAGACTATCTTTATGTCAAGTCACATGTTTGAAGAAGTTGAAAAAACATGTGATAAGGTAGCTCTTATAAAAGATGGAAGGATTATTGATATTAAGCTAACAGATGAAATTAAATATAATAAAGAAAAGGTATATAAAATTGAATTTAAATCTCATAATAGTTATGAGAAATTTATAAATGAAAATTTTAATGTTATAAATAAGAAAGAATTTCAAAATCAAGTTACTATTTATATTAATGATGAGGATATTAATAAACTTACTAAATCATTAAGAAATTATGATATAAAATTTATTACTGAAATTAAATATACACTTGAAAAATATTTCAAAAGTTTGTATTAAGAAAGGAGAAAATAAATGTTTAATAAAACAATTTTTAAAAATACTTTTAAGTCTAATTTTAAGCTATGGATTATAATAACAGTTGTTTTATGTATTTTTAATGCAGTAATAATAGCTGTATTTGATCCTAAAACAATAAATAGCTTAAGTGATTTAGTTAAGGACACACCACTTTCAAATATGATACAAGATACTACTTTTTTAGGTATGATGAGTCAGGTATTTTATACAATTCATGCAATTATTTTGCCATTAGTATTTATTATAATAGTGGCTAATAATCTTGTTGTTTCACAGGTTGATAGAGGTTCAATGGCGTATTTATTATCTACACCAATAAAAAGAAGAACAGTTGTAGGAACACAAGCAATATATTTTACTATATCTCTATTTGCAATGATATTGATACTTACAATAACAGGAATTTTTTCAATTCAAATGTTTCACGGTGGTGTTTGGGGTACTAAATATACTAAAGATGTTGTTGCTGTAAGTAAAATGCTAGATATTGAAAAAGAAGAACTTAGCAACGATTTAGAAATAATTTTAAATGATGATGAAGCTATAAAAGAAGGAGCTAAAGCTAGAGAAATTGATGAAGATACATATAAAATTTATTTAAATCTTAAGATAGAAGGCAAGACAAATAGTGAGGAATCATTTAAACAATCTAGTGAAATGCAAGAAAAAATATTCGAAGGAATTAATAAAGCTTCGGAAGTATTAGATATAGAAGAAAGTGAACTTGCTTCTGATATGGGTATAATAAAAGAAAATAAAAAGGCTTTAGATGCAGCTGTAGAAGGATCTGGATTACCAAAAGAAATGTTTATTCAAATTATAAATAATCAAATTGCAGCTAATGAAGTATCAGTAGATGAGGGTATAGATTTTGATATATACGATTATGCAATGATTAACTTAGGTTTATTCCTTCTTATGTTTGCAACTAGTGGAATATCTTTTATGTTTTCATGTATATTTAATTTATCTAAATATTATATGGCATTAGGTGGTGGTATACCAGTAGCTTTTTTTCTATTTAAAATGATGGAATCTGTTAGTGAGGATTTGGAAAAAATGAAATATTTTACAATAAATTCGTTATTTGATACAAATGCAATAATAAGTGGCGGAGATTATATTCTAAATTTTATTGTTCTTGCAATTTTAGGTATTATACTATATACTATAGGAATTTGTGTATTTCAAAAGAAAGATTTACCTCTTTAAAGCAAATGACGATTGTATTTTAATTAACAAAAATAAAAATCACATAGATTATTTCTAAAAAAGAAAATATATAATATGAAAGCATGTAAAATTTAATAATAAAAAATTTTTAGATATTGAAAAAATAGAAAATAATAGTTATCATTATTTGTATGAAGTTATTTTTTAACTCATATATAATAATTAAAATTTAAAAGTTATATGTATTATTAGGAGGAATAAGCTATGAGTAAATGGGTATGTCAAGTATGTGGATATGTACATGAAGGAGAAACTGCACCAGAAGAATGTCCAGTATGTCATGTAGGAGCTGAAAAATTTGATGAATTAAAAGGTGAAATGACATGGGCTGATGAACATAGAATAGGCGTAGCAAAAGGTGTAGCAGAAGATGTAGTAGAAGATTTAAGAGCTAACTTTGTGGGAGAATGTACAGAAGTAGGAATGTACTTAGCAATGAGTAGACAAGCAGATAGAGAAGGATATCCAGAAGTAGCAGAAGCTTACAAAAGAATAGCATTTGAAGAAGCAGAACATGCTGCAAAATTTGCTGAGTTATTAGGAGAATGTGTAGTAGCAGATACAAAAGAAAACTTAAGAGTAAGAGTAGATGCAGAATACGGAGCAACAGAAGGAAAATTAAAATTAGCAAAAAGAGCAAAAGAATTAAACTTAGATGCAATCCATGATACAGTTCATGAAATGTGTAAAGATGAAGCAAGACATGGTAAAGCATTCCTAGGATTATTAAAAAGATATTTCGGATAAAAATTAATTTTAATTAGTAAAAAAAGATCTCATTTAATTTGAGATCTTTTTTTAAAAAAATGTTTAAACCTAAAACTTAGGGGTATTTATTTAATACATACAAATGATATATAATTAAAATACTTTTTTTAAAAATAAAATAATAAAATTTTAAAAAAAATGTTTTAATTAAAAAATCATGGGTATATATAAAAATAAGTAAATAAAACTTAAAATAAAAAATAAAAATTTAATAATAGGAAAGTGTATATTATTAAAAGTGAATATTAGGAGGAAAAAATTATGAAAAAATGGGTATGTCAAGTATGTGGATATGTACATGAAGGAGAAACTGCACCAGAAGAGTGTCCAGTATGTCATGTAGGAGCTGAAAAATTTGATGAATTAAAAGGTGAAATGGTATGGGCTGATGAACATAGAATAGGTGTTGCAAAAGGAGTACCAGAAGATGTAGTAGAAGATTTAAGAGCTAACTTTGTAGGAGAATGTACAGAAGTAGGAATGTACTTAGCAATGAGTAGACAAGCAGATAGAGAAGGATATCCAGAAGTAGCAGAAGCTTACAAAAGAATAGCATTTGAAGAAGCAGAACATGCTGCAAAATTTGCTGAGTTATTAGGAGAATGTGTAGTAGCAGATACAAAAGAAAACTTAAGAGTAAGAGTAGATGCAGAATACGGAGCAACAGAAGGAAAATTAAAATTAGCAAAAAGAGCAAAAGAATTAAACTTAGATGCAATCCATGATACAGTTCATGAAATGTGTAAAGATGAAGCAAGACATGGTAAAGCATTCTTAGGATTATTAGAAAGATATTTTGGATAGAATAAATTTAATTTAATAAAAGGTCTTACAAATTATTGTAAGACCTTTTTTAATTATGGAAAATAATCTAAAATAAAAGTAAAAAAAATGTTTAAGATTTATATTTTATGGTATATATATAATAACTTAATAAATTAAAAATTTATTTGTAATACATAGGAAATTATATTCTAAAAATTTTAGATAATTATAATTTGTGTTTCAAATAAATATGCATCTTTAAAAGATATTTAGAATAAGTATTTCTTTATTTAAAGATAAAAAGATATATTGAAGGAGGAAAAAATTATGAAAAAATGGGTATGCCAAGTATGTGGATATATATTTGAAGGAAGTAGTGCACCAGAAGAGTGTCCAGTATGTCATGTAGGAGCTGAAAAATTCGAAGAATTAAAAGGTGGAATGAAATGGGCTGATGAGCATAGAATAGGTGTTGCTAAGGGAGTAGATGAAGAAGTAGTAGAAGATTTAAGAGCTAACTTTGTAGGAGAATGTACAGAAGTAGGAATGTACTTAGCAATGAGTAGACAAGCAGATAGAGAAGGATATCCAGAAGTAGCAGAAGCTTACAAAAGAATAGCATTTGAAGAAGCAGAACATGCTGCAAAATTTGCTGAATTATTAGGAGAATGTGTAGTAGCAGATACAAAAGAAAATTTAAGAGTAAGAGTAGATGCAGAATATGGAGCAACAGAAGGAAAATTAAAATTAGCTAAAAGAGCAAAAGAATTAGGCTTAGATGCAATCCATGATACAGTTCATGAAATGTGTAAAGACGAAGCAAGACATGGTAAAGCATTCTTAGGATTATTAGAAAGATATTTTGGATAAGCCTTAAAAAGCTCAAAAGGTAAAATTATTCATGGATTGTCTGAATATAGTCTAGAAGAAATTTGATATAAATATTTTAAAAAGGAAGTAGGTTTACCTATTTCCTTTTTTTA
>CAYVBY010000003.1:0-183799 GCA_964449895.1 uncultured Clostridium sp. | reverse complement strand
ACACAAGTTATCCACAAATTTTGAATTATTATAATTTCCTTGTAAGTAAAAAAAGCTGACTCCTATTCAATTTAGGAATCAGCTTTTAATGGTAACTTAACCATAATTTTTAGAGTTACTTTATTGCTACAAATTCTTTATTTATAATATTTAATTAAAATACTGGAACTATAGCACCTTGATATTTTTCTTCTATGAATTTTTTAACTTCATCACTATTTAAAGCTTCTGTTAATGCTTTTATTTTTTCGCTATCTTTATCTTCTGTTCTTATTGCAACTATATTTACATAAGGAGATTCACTTGATTCTATTACTATTGCATCTTTAGTAGGATTTAAGCCAACATTTAATGCAAAGTTTGTATTTATAACTGCTATAGCAACATCATCTAATGTAGAAGGTACTTGCGCTGCATCAACTTCAACTATTTCTAAATTTTTAGGATTTTTAGTTATATCTTTAGCTGTTACTAATTCACCTTCTTTAACTTCTATTAAACCATTTGCTGCTAATAATTGTAATGCTCTTGCTTCATTAGTTGAATCATTTGGAACTGAAACCTTTGCACCTTCTTCTATATCATCTAAGCTTTTTATTTTGTTTGAATAAATACCCATTGGCTCAATATGTACTTTTGCACAGTAAGTTAAATCGTAATCTTTTTCACTAATTGTAGCTTCTAAATATGGTATATGTTGGAAATAGTTTGCATCTAAAGATCCATCTGCTAATCCATCATTTGGTAATACATAATCATCATATTCAACTATTTCTAATTTATATCCTTTTTCTTCTAATAATGGTTGTGCTGCTTCTAATATTTCAGCATGTGGTGTTGGAGATGCTCCTACTTTAATTGTTTTGTCATCACTTTCTCCACCTGAACATCCTGTTAATAATCCTAATGCTAATGTTCCTACTAATAATAATTTTCCTAATTTTTTAAGTTTCATGTCTTTGTCCTCCTACTTAATCCCTTTTTTATATAAATAGCTATATTCTATATATTTTATTTAGCTATTTTATTTGACTTTATTTTTTTAATTAAAATTTATCTTTTACTATTTTAATTTTTTATATGCATAATCTCCTAAGCTTTGAATAGCTTGAACTATTATAACTAAAGTTATTACAACATATATCATAACTGCTGTATCAAATCTTTGATGTCCATATACAAGTGCAACTTTACCAAGTCCTCCAGCTCCTACAGTACCTGCCATTGCTGTATAACCTAATATTGAAATTATTGAAAGTGTAATTCCTGATACTATTGAAGGCATTGCTTCTTTTATCATTACCTTAAATATAATTTGCATATTTGTTGCTCCAAATGATTGTGCTGCTTCTATTAATCCTTCATCTACTTCATTTAATGCATTTTCTATAACTCTCGCTATAAATGGTGCAGCTCCTATAGTTATTGGAACTATTGCGGCTGTTTCTCCTATACTTGTTCCTACAAGTAATCTAGTAAATGGTATTAATGCAACTAATAAGATTATAAATGGGAAACTTCTTACTATATTTACAATAAAACCTACAACTGAATATATAGTTTTATTTGGTTTTAAACCTTTTGGTTTAGTAAGTACTAGTATAATTGCTAATATAAATCCAAGAATTGTAGCTATTACAGTAGGTACAATTATCATATACATTGTTTCTATAAAAGCTTCTCCAAGTATCTCTGTCAAATATTCGTATAATGATGTTTTATTTGTCATTTTCTAACTCCTCCCATTTAATATTTTTTTCTGTTAAGTAATTTTTAACTGCTTTAGCATAACAATCTTTAACTGTTATGATAAGAGATCCAAGTACATCTTCTTTAAATTTTTCAAGTTTTCCATAAGTTATACTAAAATCAAAATCTAATGTTCTAGCCATATTTGTAATTATTGATTCATTTGCAATGTCTTTAGGGAAAATTATTTTTATATTAGTTCCTTTAGGCAGTACTATTTGTTCATCACCAATTAGTGCTTTTAATCCTTTTGTATTATTTAAGAATAAATCTTCTGTATTTTCTATTTCTAAAACTTCTCCATTTTTCATTACTGCAACTCTAGTACAAATTTGCTTTATAACTTCCATTTGGTGAGTTACAACTACTATAGTTATATTTAATTTTTTGTTTATATCTTCAAGTAGTGCAAGTATTGATTTAGTTGTATTTGGGTCTAGTGCTGAAGTTGCTTCATCACATAGTAAAACTTTTGGTTCTAGAGCAAGTGCTCTAGCTATTGCAACTCTCTGTTTTTGTCCACCACTTAAATTTCTAGGCTTTACATCTTTCTTATCACTAAGACCTACTAATTCAAGTAAGTTGTTTACTTTTTCTTCTATTTCTGATTTTGAATATTTGAAACATTCTAGAGGTAATGCCACATTTTCAAACACTGTACGTCTTTCTAATAGTGAAAAGTGTTGAAATATCATACCTAAGTCTTTTCTTAAGAGTCTCATCTCTTTATCATTTAGACCTTTTACTTTTTTATCTTGAATTGTTAAACTTCCTTCTTGATATGTTTCAAGTCCATTCATACAACGAAGTAAAGTAGATTTTCCAGCACCACTATGTCCTATAATTCCAAATATCTCGCCTTCTGATATTTCCATATTTATATTTTTTAATACATGATTATCACCAAAGTATTTATTAAGATTTTGTATTTTTATCATTTTCTATGTTCCTTTCCAATTAAATAATAATTTTCATATATTTAATTATTTTTTTATATTTCGTTATAAACTTTCCGCTAATGGTTTTTAATCTATTCTAAAGACCTTTAATGTAAATTTTTTTATAATAATAATAAAAGGCCTAAGTATAAACTTAGGCCACTGCAATCAGTTTATACTTATCTTTCAACTAAAAAATAGTCGCAGGATTTAGCACCTTATATTTATAATAAATATTGGTTGCTGGGTTTCATCGGGCCAGTCCCTCCACCTCTCGTGATAAGAAATTTTATTTACTTGTTATGTTTTAAATATTATACATTTTGTATAAATTTGTCAATAACTTTTTTAAATTTTGTAATTAGACATACTATTCTAAATTTTCAATCAAATTATGATGATTATTTGATATTTATTTTCGAAATAATTATAATTAAATTTGTATTTTAATTATAATTATTAATAATACAAATCGTACAATAAAATTTATCTTTCCACACATTTATATAATTAAACTTATCTAGCTAAAATTTTAATAACATATACATGAATTAATACAACAATTACACATAATATTCCACATGCAACATTGGAAACAAAGATTATTAAATCCTCCACCTGGATATCCATATGTTGTTTGTTGGTTTCTATACCAAGTTCCTCTATTTTCAAGCATATCCACTAATCTTTGATATTGAATGTTATTTGGTTCCATTTGAAGAGCTATATTTGCTTCTTCTAATGCTTTAATATTGTTTCCCAATTTGTAGTTTACATTTGCACTGTAGTAATACCATTTAGATGTTCTATTTTCTATTCCATCAAGTACATTTCTAGCTTCTTTATAGTATCCATTATTGAAATAATTAAGTGCTGCTCTTAAATGTACATCATCTTCTTGTCCAAAATTTGGATTGTACTGTCTTTGTTGATATTGGGAATAAGCACCATAACTAGAACCTCCACCATTTTTTTGCTTCATAATAGTTTGATATGCCTGTTGTATTTCTTTAAATTTTTCTTCATATTGCTTTTTATTTGGGTTATTTATATTAGCATCTGGATGGTATTTTTTACTTAAACTTCTATATGCTTTTTTTATTTCTTCCTTCGAAGCATCTCTAGATACTCCTAAAATCTGATAAGGATCAGTCATTTTTTTCCTCCTCTAGTTTTTCTCTCTTATTTCTAACAATTTTATATTTTGACCAAATTCCTGAATATAAAATATTTCTTAAAATATCCACATCTTCAATAATAGGTAAATTCTCAAATTCTCTAGCACATTCTGAAATCATCATAGTTAAAATTTTTTGAACAAAATCATCAAAATTTTCATTTTTGTATATTTTTGTAAAAGGATTGTAATTACCCTTTTTCATGTCCTTTTCTATATCCTCATAGGCATCTATCAGATATATATATTTTCCTAGAAAAAATCCCATTTTGTATAAAGACTCTCTCCATTCATCTTCTCTATATAAAAAAATATGAACCATTAACTCTCCTGAATATGCTGATATTTTATCTATATCGTAAATTCCTTTGTTTTCATATTCAGATGAAGCATTTAATATGCTTTCTAATTTATCGGTTTTTTCAGGATAAATTTTCCTTATTTTTTTTATTTTTCTATTTATTAAAAACGAATATATCTTTCTGCTAAATTTTTTTTCATCCTTCCAATCATCCACACACTTCAAATAAGATAAAAATAAATTCATATCAGCTATATATTTAGTAATTTCATTTGTCCTTTTAATAGTTTTTTTTAAAGGATGTAGTTTACATCTAAATACCTCCAATTTCGTATCTGGCTCATAAAGGCTTGTAAGTAAAATCTGTAAAAAAGTCATGTCATAATTTAAAGTAATCTGCGCAAGACTTCCACTTCTCTTTTTTAAAACCTGGCACATACCACAATAATAGGACCTATATACATCATATTCTTTAAACCTAAGTTCATCTTTATTTATAAGAACATATCCAAACATCCTCTAGCTCCTTTTTATGAAATCAGTATGACATTTTGGGCAGTGAATGCTTATTTTCCCTTTGCCCCTTGGAACTCTAACCTTTTGTTTGCATGTAGGACATTTGTATATATGATGAGTTTTTCTTTGAGCTATAATAGATTTTTGATTATTTATTTTATTTCTTATATTTGCTGTTTTATTTAAAAACGCTTGATTTTCAGAAGCTCTTTTATAAATATTTCTAGAAAATAATCTATAATACACATATATTATAGTTGCAAATCCTAAATAATACATTGTATTAGATAAGCCTCTACTTATACCTCTTAATAAAATCGATAATAAAAGTTCTACTAAAAATAATTTCATTAAAAAACTATTCATTTGATCATTTCCATATCTTCCTTGCATAAATCTAACTAATTTTTCTTTCATTTTTCATTCTCCTATTTAATTTATTTTATCCACTAAATATACTATGCTTTACATTTGTATAATAAAATTTATTTATGTACACAATATTAACAACAATCCATAAACTATCTAATATAATTTAAACTTATAATCTTATAAATATTCACCTTTTGAACATAAAAAAGAGATACAAACAAGTATATGTTAGTATCTCTTATAATATATAAATTTTAAATAAATTATTTTAAATTAAGTCCATAATCATCACAATCAGATATAGCTTTTGCAAACATTTCTTTTGTTACCCTATTTTTTATAGCATTCCACTCAACTAAAGTAACTGCCTTGTCTACTATTGTTTGTATACCACTTTTATCTATACCTATATCAGCTAAACAAACTGGTAATCCTAGCTCTTTATTAAAATTAGCTATTTCATTTCTTTTTTCAATTTCACCTGCACAAGTAAGTAAAGCTAAAACACCAAATGAAACTATTTCACCATGTAATCCTCTTATGCCTTCTACTAAAGTCGCACCATTATAGAAAGCATGAGCTAATGAACTATTGTAGTAATAGTCATTTTCTGTTGTAGTTAAATTTGAAACGATTCCTGTACTTACAATTATACAAAGTGCTACTTGCTCTAATTCATAAGAATTTTTATTATTTTTGCAATCTTCTAATGCTTTTTTGCCATATTTGACAAGTGGAGTTGTACATATACTACTTACAGCAAGTCCCATTAAAGGTGTATGCTGTAATTCTACTTCTTTTGAAGAATAAACAGCTTCACATTCTTTAGATAAACCATCACCTATACCTGCCCAAAGTAAATCTTCTGGTGATTCAGCTATTATCTTAGTATTTATGAATGTATGGTCTGCTGGAGCATCTAAATAATAATAATTTTTAAATGTGTGATCTTCATTATACATAACACATATTGCAGTTGTCGCTGCGCAGTTTGAACCTAAAGTTGGAAATGTAAATATTGGCTTATCCATTTTGTCTGCAACAACTTTACAAGTATCTACAGCACGACCTCCGCCTACTGCAAATATCATATCTGCATCTATAACTCTTTTATCTGATATTAATTTTTCAACATTTTCATATGTAGCATCATTGCCATATACTACGAAGTCTATTATTTCCAATTTTGAACCTTCTACACCATCAATTATTGCTTGACGAGACTTTTCTATAGCAGTTCTGCCCCCTATTACAATTGCTTTGCTTCCAAATCTACGTGTTACTTGTGGTATCTCTTTATAACACTCTTCTCCTACTGAATAACTTGGAAGATATACATTATAGTTCCCCATCATTTAAATCATCTCCTAATTATTTTTTATATTATTTTAGCACTTTATTTGATAAAATAACACATATTTAGACAAATTTTTCAATTTTTCTAAATATTCGTTGAATTTTACATATTAAATATTTTATATATTAACTTATTCAAAAATTATTCTATGTGAATTTGTATATATATTCATTCTTTCTCCTCTAACAAATCCAGCTAAAGTTATATTTAATTTTTTTGCAATTTCAATAGATAAATTAGTAGGAGCTGATTTAGAAATTACTATTGGAATACCTGCTTTAGCAGCTTTTAAAATCATTTCGCAAGAAATTCTACCACTTACAAATATTATTTTATTTTTTAAGTCTATTTCATTTAATAAACAATATCCTATAGACTTATCCATCGCATTGTGTCTAGCAACATCTTCTCTAATTACAATAAGCTCTTTATTATCATAAATAGCAACACTATGAACTCCTCCAGTATTTTTAAATAACTCTGAAGAAGTTAAATTTTCTTTCATTACTGAATATATATTACTTACTTTTATTTTTGTATCGTTTTTTTCTATAGGTTTTAAATTCATATAATCTAAATTATTTAAATAAAATCTTTCTCCATCATCGTCAATTTCATTTTTTACTATATTTGCATAAACTACTCTATTTTCAAAATCTATTTCAATGCTATTTATATCTTTTTTAGTTTTTACAATTCCTTTATTCACTAAAAAACCAGCTACTAGTTGATCTAAGTTTTCTGGTGTACATAAAAATGTATTTGAATATTCTCCATTTAAAACTAATGAAAGTGGAAATTCTCCTATAATAGTTTCCATTTCTTTTTTATTAGATATTTCTTTAACTTTTACTACTTCAAAATCAAAACTTGTCTTGTATTCATAATCTACTAGACGATTTTTTACATCGTAATCATTTGTATTTTTTTTTATATATATATTCTCCATAGTAAACCTCCTATTTTTTATTTTTACTATTTAAAATACGTATTATATTTTAAATATAGTTTTATTTTTTTATATTGTCAATAAAAACAAAATATTGTCAACAAAAATAACAAGCATGTTATTTACATAATTTGTAAACAACATGCTTGTTTATTTTTAATAATATTTATTACCTTTAGCTTCATATGCTTCTTTAAAAGCATCTACAAATATTTTTCTACCTTCTTCTTTATATTCTCCTAAAGGAGTATCATTTTCTGTATCTTCAAAAGCTTGGTTTGCAAAATTACTTGGACTTATTACTTGTTCAGTTTGTAAATAGTATTCTACATATGCTGCTCCTGCATTTTTTATTTGTCCTTTTAATTCGTCATTAAAAACTACACTATATTCATCATCTTCTTCGCTTGAACTTTCATTTTTCTCTGATTTATTATCTTCATCTTTTGAGTCAGTATTTTTTTCTTTTTTTAATTTTTCACATTCTTCCTTTAATTTTGTTGCTATGTCTTTTACTGCAGTGCTATTACTTTCACTTAACATTATTTCATCACATACTTTTATAGCACTATCATATAATTCTGCATTCATTTTAGCTTTAGCTTCAAGAATTTTTTCTACTTGTTTATATAAAGAAGTTGCTTCTGAATCTCCTTCTTTTTCTTCAAGTGCTGAACTGAAATAACGTAATGCATCGTTATATTGCTCTTGCTTAACTGCTTCAATTCCATTTTCCATAAATTCATTATATTTTTTGTCACTGTTACATCCAGTTAGTAAAAGCATACAAATCGTAAATAACGCTAATAATTTTTTTAATTTCATATGAATACTCCCACTCCTTATTTAATTTTTAAATTAAGAATCTACAAATCTATGCAAAGTCTTTTTATCATAGTTAATATTATACTACTAAATTTTACTTTTTCATACTAAATATAAATTTCACTATTTTTATGATAATTTATTACAATTCTAATTTTTTTCCTAAATTAAAATAAGTTACTGTAGCTTTAGCGACTAAAGTTCCCTTTTCATCCTCCACATCAACATCATATACTAAAAGATTTTTTCCATATTTTATCTCTCTAGCCTTTGCTATAAGTTTTTTCACTCCAAAAGTTGGTCTTAAAAAGCTTATATTACTATTACTAGTTGTAGCTTTATTTCCTCTAGACCAAACAGCTGAACCTGCAACTGAATCTGCTAATGAAAATATACAACCTCCATGTATTCCCTTTGACATATTTAAATGCTTTTCTGTTATTTCAATTTCACCTTCCGCGTAACCTTCTCTAACTTTTGTTATTTTTATTCCATTTTCCATAGTAAATCCTTGAGAATTATTTCTAAAATCTATTATCTTTTGAAAATCCATATACAAATTCCTTTCCCTTTTTATTTTTCATAATTATTTTATACTTTATGCATATTATTTTCTATCGTTTTAAAGAAAAAACTAGGCATTTAACCTAGTTTTTAACTTATATATTTTTCAATTATTACAGCCCTTATACTTTCGTATTTTATATAATCTGGAAGAGATTTTTTTATATCAGATATTTTCTCCTCTCCATATTTGTTTATACTTTTTATTATTAATTCTTTCTCATCTTCACAATAATATATTGTAGGATCAAAATTAAAGTTTAGCTTATTTTCTTCTTTTATATAATCATAAACATAACCTAATATAGTAGATACTGAAATTTCCAAATCATTGCTAACTTTTCTAATATCTATACCTTGATTTAATAAATCTAATGCAATTTCTTTTGGTTTTCTACTTTCTCCATCTAAAATAAGTTTTTTTCTTTTTTTGTCATTCCAATTAACTTTTATATTATTTTCTGATACATAATTTTTTACTAAATTTATTATAGAGTTTCCGTATCTTTCAATTTTTTTAGGACCCATTCCACCTATATCCTTTAATTTATCTAAATCTAATGGATATCTTCCGCTGATTTCTTTTAGTGTATCTTTATGCATTATCATTTGATAAGGTAATCCTTGTTCTCTAGCAAATTTATTTCTTAAATTTTTTAATAATTCATAGAGTTGTTTATCAGTATCAACTTTAAAAAATTTACTATCTTGTTCATTTTCTTTTGATTTTTTATTTATAGAATCTTTATCTATTTTATTTTCTAAAATATAATTTTTTATTATTTCTATAAATTTTTCACCATATTTTTGATATTTTATTTGACCTACTCCTGATATATCTAACATTTCACTTTGATTTGTTGGATAAGTTTCAGTCATACAAATAAGAGTAGCATCTCCAAATACCATATATGGAGCTATTTTTTCTTCTGTGGCTATGTCTATTCTTAATTTAGATAATTTATCAAATAATTCATTTTCTACTTTTACTTGTTTTTGAATTTTTACTTCCTTAAACTCAACTTTAACTTCGCCCTTCAAAACTTTCATAGATTGATTGTTTAAAATTACAGTTGGAAAACTTCCCTTTTGCCCTGGATTTTCTTTCATTTCTAAAAATCCATGAGATATAAGCATATTTATGAAATTTTTTAATTCTTCTTCTTTGTAATCTTTCATTATTCCATAAGTACTAAGCTTATCAAATCCAAGTTCCAAAATCTTTTTGTTTTTTGATGCTCTAAGTACCATAACTATAGTGTTTATTCCATAAGGTCTTTTCATTCTAAAAATACAAGAAATAACCTTTTGTGCATCCAAAGTTTTGTCTATTATTTCACCTTGATTTAAACAATTGCTGCAATTATTACATTCACAATTTCCAACTTCACCAAAATACTCTAATATAATCTTTCTATAACAAGAATTACTATAAACAAAATCAATTATATTTTGAAGTTTATTATACTGTACAATTTTTCTATTTTGATTTTCTGTACTTACTTCTATTAGATACTTTTGTGTAGCTATATCTGATGGCGAAAAAAGTAAAATACATTCACTTTTCTGTCCATCTCTACCAGCTCTACCTATTTCTTGATAATAATTTTCTATACTTTGTGGAAGATTATAGTGAATTACCCATCTTATATCAGGCTTATCAATCCCCATACCAAAAGCATTAGTAGCAACCATTATATTAACTTTATCATGTATAAATTGCTCTTGACTGCTTTTTCTATCTTGAGCAGACATACCTGCATGATATTTAAGAACATTTATACCTCTTTTTAATAATCCTTCATAAATATTATCCACTTCTTTTCTAGTTGAGGCATAAATTATTCCACTTTCTTTTTTGTGATTTTCTAAATAAGAAAGTAAATATTTATTCTTAGCTTGTGATTTAACTATATTTATATATAAATTTTCTCTATCAAATCCAGTTATATATATCTGTGGATTAATTAATCCAAGCATTTTTAAAATATCTTGTCTAACTTCATAAGATGCTGTGGCTGTAAAAGCAGTAACCACAGGTCTATCAGTCATATTGTTTATAAAATTAGGTATCTTCCTATAAGCTACTCTAAAATCATGTCCCCATTGAGATATGCAATGTGCCTCGTCAATTGCAACTTGTGAGATGCATTTATTTTTTATTGTATTTATAAAATCTAAACTCTCAAGTCTCTCTGGAGCTATGTATATAATTTTGTATTTGTCGCTTACAATCCCATTCAAAACTTCAATATAATCTTTATCAGATAACGAACTATTTATGTAACTAGCTTTTATACCCATAGCATTTAGAGTATCTACCTGATCTTTCATAAGAGATATCAATGGAGATATCACTATAGTTAGTCCCTCAACACACAAAGCTGGTATTTGATAACATAGAGATTTTCCGCCTCCTGTTGGCATTATAGCCAAAACATCTTCTCCCTCTAAAATGCTATTTATTATATTTTCTTGTCCTTTTCTAAAAGTTTTGTACCCGTAATATTTTTGTAGTATATCTAATGGTATCTCTATCATATATTTATCCTCACTCACATATATTAGTTTCCGTTCATAACTTTGTTAATTAATTAATTGCCACATGCAATCAATAATATACATTTTTCATTAAGATTTATTATACTACAATTTTCCCTCACCTAATTTTTTATTTTGGAAAATATCCTTCTTGTAAATTATCTATATAGCTTAATAAAATTTTTATGATATTTTCTAAAGCTTCCCACTCTTTCGGAATATTGCTCCAACAAATATACTTACTTCCCTCATTTTCTGTATAAATATTGGTTATATATGTACATTCATTTATACTATTATACTTACTTGTAATTGACTTCAATGGAAAGCTCTCAAGTAATTTTTTTAAATTTTTACTATCATCTCCACTTATAATTTTTTCAATTACTGGTTCGTTTTTTCTCATTACTTCAATAAAAAACTCATCTCTAATAATTTTCTCAAATGAGTTTTTTTTATAATTTGGATAATCATTTATAAAGTTCATCATTATTCTAACTAAATCATTACTCCTAATTCCAAAATTATAAAATATCTTATAAATCCCCTCCTCCATCAAATGAATCTCTATGTACAAACTTCTGTAAAACTTATGTCTTATTTCTACATCTAATATTTTCCTTTGGCTGTTTTCAACAAAAAATTTATACTCTTCTAGGTACATATTCATTTCTACCTCCAATTAAATACCTCTAATGTGTATTTTTTTTACTAAAAAACACATTTCGTGTACGAATATATAATATCACCAAATATTTATCTTGTAAATACAAATCTACCTTCTTTGTGTTTATTTATTGAATAAAAAACACATTTCGTGATAAAATGATATTGATAAAAGGAGGTATGTCGATGTTTGGAGACATTTTAAAAAAATTAAGAACATCAAAAAAGCTAAGTCAATCTAAGCTAAGTCAAGATTTAGGACTTTCTAGTAGTACTATTGGAATGTATGAACAAGGAAGAAGATTTCCAGATCAAACTACATTAACTAAAATTGCAGACTACTTTGATGTTACAACTGATTATTTACTTGGTCGTGATCAAAAAAATCCTCCGACTGAATTTAATAATGCTACAGATGCTATGGAATTTATCTTAAAACTCCCTACTATAATGGCTTATGGAGGATATGATGCTACAAAATTATCAGATGAGGAGATAATAGATTTTGCCAATGATTTACTAAAACAAATAGAATTAATAAGCTACAAATACAAAAGAGATAAATAATTATCAGAGGGAGGCCTTTATTGAGTAATAAGATAAAAAATACCGTTGAGAAATTAAAATCATACTATAATACAAATAATCCTTTTGAAATATGCAACCAATTAGGAATTTCTATTAGACAATTTGAACTTAATCCTTCGCTAAAAGCTTATTTTGTATCTCTTTCAGAGAATGAATCTCTTATTTATATAAATTCAGCTTATTTAGAAAAATCACAAGCTATATTATGTTCACATGAACTTGGACACATAGTATTAGGACATACAGGAGTAAATAATTTTGAAGCAGATAATCAAGAGGCTGAAAGAGAGGCAAACTTATTTGCTCTATACATGCTATTTAACGAAGACGACTTCGATATAAAATTTGAAAATATGACAAACTACATAATTAAACGTACTTTAGATGAAAATATAAAATTGGCAAATAAATAAAATCAATACTATATATGAGTATTCTAACTCAATAAGAATTTGTTCTAAAAAATATCAATAAATTAAAAACCGATACCTATAGATTATAGTCTAACGGTATCGGCTTATATATTTATAATTGAGCTCAATTGTGCGTATTAAATATATACTATTATTATGCATATTTTTTTAATTTATATACATAAATTTTTATTTAATTAATATATATTCCTCATTTTTTAAATTTCTAATATATTTAAAAGTCTCTTCTTCGCCTTTTTCTGCCAACATTCTAAGTAAAAACTCCAATTCTTGTGATGTTTCTTCGTGAATAACAATCCTATCCTTTGAATTCAAAAAATAACTTAGAGAACATTCATCTGTATACTTCTCTCCTAAATATATTTTGCTGGCAGCTATCCTATCACAAAACATTTCAATTAAATATTTTCTAGGCATTTTAACAGGTTCTACTATTTTAGTTTTAATATTATAATCTATCCAATACTCAAAATGATGTTTATTTCTGCCTTTATGGTGCATCCAAGCAGCAGAATATCCTTTTTCTTCCCTCTCTGCTTCATTTGGACTCCTTGTTCCTTGATAATATTTAGCACCCACTAAAAACTCACAAGGAGTATATTTAGATAAATCATGTAAGCATCCTTGCCAAAATATTCCCGCCTTAAAACAATGTTGTATAACTTTATGTCTATGTTTAGTAATCGTAGAAAAATGTTTCCACGCCTTAACTATACAATTATCCATTAATCTCCACCTTCTTTTATATATTAATAAACTTTTTATTATATTTTATATTCACATTAATATTTATCTCGTTACTTAAATAATTTTATCACCCTTTTATTAGATAGTGGCATAAAAAGTATTTATTTTTATAAGAAAATTTTATTGATATTTTATTTACATATTTTTAACATGTATTTTACATATATTTAATTGTATTATTTTAATATTAGTAATACAATATATTAAAAATAAGAAATTCCCTTGAAGGGGAGTAGCTTTCACTTTGTGATAATCAATCGTCATTTCGGATTTATATCCCGGTTGATTAGCGAGTATACATAAACTTGTTAGCAAGACCTTCAAAGTAGATCTAGCATATAAATCTACTTAGAAGGTCTTTTTTATTTAATAACAAAAATTGGAGGAATATATATGTTTTACAAAAAAAATTCAAATCAAGTTATATGTGACCTTAATAGTAATTTGACTGGATTAACAACTGAAGATGCAAAAGACAGATTAAAAAAATACGGTTTTAACCAATTAGAGGAAAAACCTAAAACACCAACTTGGAAATTATTTTTAGAAAGCTTTAAAGATCCATTAGTTATAATTCTTTTAATTGCTGCAATTACACAAATTTTCTTAGGTGACACAATTGAGTCACTTATAATACTTGCAGTAATTACAATAAATGCTGTACTTGGAGTAATTCAAACAAAAAAAGCTGAAGGCTCTTTAGATAGCTTAAAAAAATTATCAGTTCCAAATGCAAAAGTTCTTCGAGATAATGAAAAATTAACTATACCTTCACAAGAAATAGTGCCTGGAGATATAGTAATTCTAGAAGCTGGAGATTATGTTCCTGCAGATGGTAGAATAATAGAAGCTCAAACTTTTAAAGTTGTAGAAGGAATGCTAACAGGTGAATCAGAACCAGTTTTAAAACACTCAGGTCAAATAAATGAAGATTGTCCTCTTGGTGATCAAAAGAATATGGTATTTAGTGGTTCAATGGTTGTGTACGGTAGAGCTACTTATATAGTTACATCTTCTGGTATGAATACAGAAGTAGGTAAAATTGCAAACTTACTAGATACTGCCGAAAATAAACAAACTCCTCTTCAACAAAAATTAGATGATTTCGGAAAAAAATTAGGAGTTTTAATAATAATCTTAGCTGCTTTAATATTTGGACTTCAAGTTTTTAGAGGTGCAGATATTATGGATTCTTTTATGTTTGCTGTAGCAATAGCAGTTGCTGCAATACCAGAAGCTCTAACTTCTATAGTTACAATAGTTTTGGCATCTGGAACAAATACAATGGCAAAAAAACAAGCTGTTATTAGAAAATTACCTGCAGTTGAAACTTTAGGTTCAACAAGTGTAATATGTACTGATAAAACTGGTACTTTAACTCAAAATAAAATGACTGTTGTAGAAACTTATATGTACGGTGTATATAACGAAAAAACTAACAATGAATACAATAAAAATTCTTCTTCAAATAAAGTAGAATTTATTTTAGATGAAGAAAATAAATTTGGCGGTAGTGAAATTGCACTTACTCAAGCATTAGTACAAGATAGATATTTAAGTTTATCTTCTATACTTTGTAACGATTCTGATATAAATGAAGAAGGTATAGAAATAGGCGATCCTACTGAAGTTGCTCTTATAAATTATGCAACTAAATCTAATGTAGACTATAAAGATATACGAAAAGAATATACAAGAATATCTGAACTTCCTTTTGATAGTGATAGAAAACTTATGACTACAATAAACTCAGTTGATGGAGAAAATATAATGTTTACAAAAGGAGCTCCTGATATAGTATTTTCAAGAAGTAAATACGCATTAAAAAATGGTGAAATTGTAGAAATATCTGAAGAAATATTAGATGAATACAAAAGAGTAAACGAAAATTTCTCAAATCGTGCTTTAAGAGTTTTAGCATTTGCCTTCAAAGTAGTCGACGAAAGCTTCCAACCTACTTTAGAGGATGAAAAAGATTTAGTTTTAGTCGGTCTAATGGCTATGATAGATCCTCCTAGAGAAGAAGTATTCAAAGCTGTAAAAGATGCTAAATCATCTGGTATAAAAACAATTATGATAACAGGAGATCACAAAACTACAGCAGCTGCCATAGCTAAAGAAATAGGCATTATGGATAAGGGAGATTTAGCCCTTACTGGTCATGAATTAGATTCTTTAACAGATGAAGAACTAGATAAAAAACTTGAAAATATATCAGTTTATGCTAGAGTTTCTCCTGAAAATAAAATAAGAATAGTTAAATCTTGGCAGAAAAAAGGTAAAATAACTGCCATGACTGGTGACGGTGTAAATGATGCCCCAGCTTTAAAACAAGCAAATATAGGAATTGGTATGGGTAGTGGTACAGAAGTTGCAAAAGATGCATCAGCTATGGTACTTCTTGATGACAACTTCGCTACAATAGTAAATGCGATTGAAGTAGGTAGAACAGTTTATAACAATATAAAAAAATCTATAACTTACCTATTCTCAGGTAACTTAGGTGGAATAATTGCAATATTATTTGCAGTGTTTGCTGGATGGTCTAATCCATTTACAACTATACAACTTTTATTTATAAACTTAGTTACAGACTCACTACCAGCCATATCTTTAGGTTTTGAAAAACCAGAAAAAGATACTATGAATAAAGCCCCAAGAGATCCTAATGAAAGTATCCTATGTAAAGATACACTTAGTGCAGTCTTAGTAAGAGGTTCAATAATAGGTATAGTTACTATATTAGCTCAATATATAGGAATGCAAACATCAGATGCACTTGGAGCTGCAATGGCATTCTCTACTCTTACTCTATCTAGAATAATTCAAACTTTTGCTGCAAGATCAAATAGTGAAACTATACTTAGCTTAGGTATAATGAGTAATAAATATGCTTTAGGAGCAGTAATTATATGCCTTGGTATGTTCTCTATAACATTACTACCTTTTATGAGAGGAATATTTACAATACCTCATATATTTGAAATTAGCAATTTAGCTATTTGCTTCGGCCTAGCAGTTTTAGCTACAATATGTATGGAAATAAGTAAATTAATAAAAACTAATCGTTAAACAAATAATAAATATATAATATAAAGAAATCTTTATTCTAAATATCTTTGAAAAATATAGATTTCTTTGAAACACATTGACGGAAATTATAATTATCCTCAATTTTTAACTTTCCCCAAATAAAATGAACTTAAATACTTAGAAAATTAAAAAGAAGCTGATTAATTTCAGCTTCTTTTTAATAAAAAATTTATCTGTATTCTAAAATATTATCTGTATTTAGGTAATGTATTAGCTCCATGTGGTAATAATGCAGTCTTCATATTATCTATAGATCCACCATTTAATTTTTTAGCTAATTCTAATGCCTCATCTAAAGTTTTAACTGCATGTATTTTTGTTTTGCTTAATTTTTCTTGTGGTATACTAGTTACTAATATCATATTATATTTTTCAGCAGTTTCTGCAAAGTCATATCCAACAAATCCACCAATTGAAAAATCTGCTCTTAATGCTTTTTCTCTTTCTTCCATATTTTCAAATTTAGTTAATTGTTCTTCGCAATCTTTATCTCCAAATCCTTCTCCACATTCAGATAATATTATCATTGTTCCGCCTTCTGCTATCATAGATTTAGAGTTTGCTAATGTTTTTGAAGTTTGGTATAAGTTTATATCTTTTGGATATCCGCCTGCACTTGCTATAACAAGTGGAGTTCTCTCATCAACATATACACCATCAATTGAATCTACAAGCTCTGTTGCCGCTTTATGAGCTTTTATCCAATCTCCTGCAAATGCAGCTATTATTTCTTGATTAGAATTTGCAACTACATTTAATAAATATGCTGGTTTAGCCATTGCAGCAGCTTCTTCTAAATCATCATGGAATGGATTAGTTTTTGATAAATTTCCAGAACAAGCATTTGCATTTGCACCTTGTCCAAATCCTGGATTTAAGGCATTACAGTGATTAGTATTTATAGTTTCTTTTCCAGCTATACCTGGTACTAAACTTTTTCTTCCTCCACCATAGCCTGCTAGGAAGTGATATACAACACCTCCAGTTAATATTATTTTATCTGCATCTATTGCATGTTTGTTTAGCCATACTGGTGTATTTCTTGAAGTAGTTCCCATAAATACTAAGTTTTCTTTATCTTCACATTTATGGTCTATTATTTTTAATCTTTTATATAAATCTTCACCTACTAAAGCTTTATGCTCTTCTTCAGTTTGCTCTCTATGAGTTCCACAAGCTGATATAACTATTATATCTTCATCAGCTACACCACATGAATTTAATCTATCTACTAATATTGGTAAATAAGTAGATATTGCTTGCCATTTTCTAGTTACATCAGATATTATTATAGCTACTGTATCACCTTTTTTGACAACAGTAGATAACTTACCTGCACCAATAGGATTATCTAAAGCATATTCTATATGTTCCTTTACAGTTCTTTTAGGAAGTTCAACAACATTTGATTCCAATTCACATGCTATTTGTTCCTCTTTTATATTTACGTCAAATTCTATATTACTATATTTCATAGTATGCATAATATATGCCCCCTTTTTAAATTGTATTAATATTTTTACCAAAATAAAATATAAAGTATACAATTAATTTTAGCACATATTTTTCAGAAAATAAAGAAATCTTCATTTCAACCATATTATAATATTTTTAATAAATCAATAAGAGGAGTGAATTTAATCTACAGGTAATATAATAGTAAACTTCGTGCCTTTTTCCTTTTCACTTTCAACATAAATTTCTCCATTGTGCATATCTATAATATGTTTTGTAATCGTAAGGCCAAGACCACTGCCTCCTTTACTCTCCATATCTTTGTCTACTATTTGATTAAACCTATCAAATATAGACTTGTGGTATTTTTCATCTATACCGATACCTGTATCTTCTACTGTTATTTTTATCTTTTCATTTAAGTCTTTAATATCTACTTTTATAGTTCCTCCCTTTGGAGTGAATTTAGAAGCATTACTAAGTAAATTTATGATACATCTTTCTATTTCATAACTATCACATTTTACTATTTTCTCCTCCACATCTGTATCTATAATCAAATTTATTCCACTAGATTCTATAGCATCCTTTAACCCTAAGGATGTCTCTTCTACTATGTAAACTATATTTTCATCAGATAAATTAATCTTATATTTTCCATTTTCTATTTTAGTGGTATCTATTATATTATTTATAAGATTTAATAACCTTTTTATATTTTTGTTCATAACATTCATATATTCATCTATTTTTTCTTTAGATAATCCTTTATCAGATTTATTTAAATTTGTAATAAGTTGTTCCACAGAACTTATTACATTTAGAGGAGTTCTTAATTCGTGAGATAAATTTATAAAATAGTTATTTTTATTTCTTTCTGTTTCTATTATTTTATTTAATAATTCGGTGTTCTTATCCATTTGTTCTATTAATTCTTGATTTCTTAATTCTACTAATTTATCTAATTTTTTAACTTTTTTAAAATTAATATATAAAATAAGTCCAATAAAAATAATATATATTAAAACTGCTTCTTTACTCATTAAAATAGAAGGTTTTAAATAAAAGCTTACTTCTTTTAATTTTTTTATATCACCATTTTTGAATACTTGGCTTATTTGAAATGTATATTTTTTACCTGTAACAAATTCTTTTTGTTTATGTTCTGAAGAATATATATTATCACAAGTTATAACCGCCACATAACTTTTATTATTTTCATCTGATGATAAAATATTTTCTTTATTGTATTGATTTAATTTTTCATTAATATCTAAAAAAGTATATATGTCATCTCTTTTACACAGAGAATTTGTTGTAGATGTAAGTAATTTGTCATCATCTACTTGTTCATCTGTTAAAACAATAAATCCTAAAACTACTACAGATAATAAAATTATCCATATATTATTTTTAATAATACTCATGTCAATCTCCTTCTATAATGTTATATAAATTATGTCATGAGATAAATTATACTAAAAAATTTCTTTTACTTAACTTGTAATTAATGGCTTTAATTTAAATCTATTCCAATTTTAAACATAAAAATAGACCGATAAAATCAAATTTTAAATCGGTCTATCCACATATTTCTGTAATTTATTTTTTAATCCTACATTAAAAATTTATGATGCTAAATTTACATCTTCATTTTGTTGATCTATTTTTCTCATTTTTATATAGTAAGTCAGCATAAGAGGTATAACTGCCGATATCCAAGCAATAGGGTCTGATAAACATATACCTGTAAATCCTATAACCTTTGGAAGTGTAAATGCAACTATAGTTCTAGCTACTAACTCACAAACTCCAGCCATCATAGGAACAAAAGATTGACCCATTCCTTGAAGTGCATTTCTATATACAAATATAAAACCTAAAGGTATGAAAAATACTGCTGCATAATTTAAAACTTCTTGTGTATAATCAAAAATTTCCTTAGTTGGATTTTCTATAAACAGCATTACAAAATATTTTCCAAATGTAACTAAAATAACTCCAGATAATAAGCTTGTAATAATTGAAATAATATTCATTGTTTTCATGCCCTGTTTAATTCTATCAAATCTTCTAGCACCTAAATTCTGTCCAGTATAAGTGGCAACTGTAACTCCAAAAGACATAGATGGTTGCATTACTAATTGAAGAACTTTTGATGCGGCTGTATATGCTGCTATTATTGTAGCACCAAATATATTTATTGCACCTTGAATTATAATCATACCAACTGCTGTTATTGAAAATTGAAGAGACATAGGAATCGCAACCTTTAAATGTGTAGTATAATAAGTCTTTTCAACTTTAAAATCGTCTTTTTTAAGTCTAAGTATTTTAAATTTTCTATAGCTATAAATTAAACATAATATTGCAGATATTCCTTGAGATATATTTGTAGCATAAGCAGCTCCTGCTACTCCCATATTAAAATTTATAATAAACACCAAATCTAATATTACATTTAATACAGATGCAACTATTAAAAAATATAGTGGTGTTTTACTGTCACCTAAAGCTCTAAGTATTCCAGCTGACATATTGTAACCAGTTTGTGTTATTATACCAGCATAAATTATTGTAATATAAGTTTTTGCATCACTATATATACTATCTGGTGTATTCATTAAATTAAGAAGTGGTTTTGCTATTGTTAAAGCAATTATTGTAATTATTATTGTTAAAACTACAGTAAGTGTAATATTACTTGCCACTGCTTTTTTTACACCTTTTTCGTCTTTAGCCCCAAACTTTTGAGCTACTAATACCGAAAAGCCACTAGTAAGTCCCAATATTAAACCATTTACTAAAAAAAACATACTATTGCATGAACCTAGTGCTGCAAGTGCATTAACTCCTACAAATCTACCTACTATTATAGTATCTACCATACTATATAATTGTTGAAATACATTTCCTATTAATAACGGAATTGTAAAAAATATAAATAATCTCAATGGACTTCCATTTGTCATATCATTTGTCATATATATCTTCCTTTCTTATTTAATTTATATTAATTTTATATATTATATTGTTCAATATAAAAAACTCTCCTTATTTATAAGCTCAAACAAAGAGAGTTCTTATTTTTAAAAGTTGTACACATAATAATATACCATGACATATAAAATGTCTGTTTTATATTCTATCATTTTTAATAGAAATTGACTATATAATTTTTAATTAAGATTACTTCAAATTATAAAAATAAATTTTAACAAAAAAAGCTGTATATTCTCATTGAATATACAGCTCTTTTAATCATTATTTATAATAAAGTTATTCCTGATTTAGCACAGTCTTCAATCATTTTTTCTGGCCAAATACCAACTTGAACTTCACCTATGTGAGCTTTATTTAGGAAGAACATACATATTCTAGATTGACCAATTCCTCCACCTATTGTATAAGGTAATTCCCCTTCTAATAAAGCTTTATGATAATCTAATTCTTTTCTTTCTTCACATCCAGCAATTTCTAATTGTCTTTCTAAAGCTTCTTCATCTACTCTTATTCCCATAGAAGAAAGCTCTATTGCTTGATTTAATATTGAATCAAAGAATAATATATCTCCATTTAGTTCCCAATCATCATAGTCTGGACTTCTACCATCATGTTTTTGTCCATTTGCTAAAGTTTTTCCTATTTGCATTAAGAATACTGCTTTTTTCTCTCTTACTATACGATCTTCTCTTTCTTTTGGACTTAAGTCAGGATACATATCTAGTAATTCTTGAGAAGTTATAAATGTAATTTTCTCTGGTAATTCACACACTACTTCAGGATGTAAGCTATGAATATGTTCTTCAGTTTTTTTGAAAACATCAAATAAAGCTTCAACTACGCTTTTTAATTTTTCCATAGTTCTTTCTTCTTTAGATATTACAAGTTCCCAGTCCCATTGGTCTACATATATAGAATGTAAGTTATCTAAATCTTCATCTTTTCTTATAGCATTCATATCAGTATATAGTCCTGAGCCAACTTCAAATCCATATCTTTTTAATGCCATTCTTTTCCATTTAGCTAATGAATGTACTATTTCTGCATTTTTGTTTATGCAAGGTATATTAAAGTTAACTGGTCTTTCTACACCATTTAAATTGTCATTCATTCCTGTTTCAGGTAACACAAATAATGGTGATGAAACCCTTGTTAAGTTTAATTTATCTCCTAGTGTTTTTTCAAAAAAGTCTTTTAATTCTTTTATTGCTGCTTGAGTTTCTATTATTCCTAATTTATTTTCATATTTTTCTGGTATTATTAGACACATATCTTTTTACTCCTTCCAATCTCCATAAATTCCAAAATCAAATTTTGTTATTCCAATAAAAAAAGCCTTTCATCCTAATATATAGGACGAAAGACTGTACTTCCGCGGTACCACCTAATTTAACTTAAAAAGTTCTCCTCATTAACGTACTACTATACGCCACCAATATGATAACGGTTTGGTTCCGACTAAGTCTACTCTCTAATATGATTTCGGTTAGTAGCTCCAGGATGTTCTTCATTATATACTTTGTACTGGACTTACACCATAACCAGCTCGCTTCAACTCTGTATTATAACTACTCTTCCCTTCATAGCATTTTTAAAATTTTCCAACTACTTAAATATTATACTATCAATTTATTCTTGTCAATAAATATTGTTCGCTTTCGTTCAATTTTTATGCCTATTTTTTGAAAATTTTTAATATATCTTTATATTTTTCTAAAAAGGATAATAAAAACCTGTTACTATATTATTTTTTAAATAAACTGTTCCAATTAATAAAATTATGCAAATAACTATAAAAATAAAGTCTAATTTATTCATTTTTTTATAGCTATACCAAGTTCTTTTTTTCTTTTTTCCAAACGATCTAAGTTCCATTGCATTTGAAACAGTTTCTATTCTCTTAAGAGATGATGATACTAATGGAACAAATATAGTTGTATAATTTTTTAATATCTCAAAAAGCTTACCTTCTCCTTTAGAAAAAGCAAGACCTCTAGCCTGTTGAGCATTTAATATATCATTGTATTCTCGTTGAACATCTGGAATATATCTAAATGCTATATTTACAGCATAAGCTATTTTATACGGAACCCCTATTTTATTCAAACTACTTGCAAATTCACTTGGATGAGTTGTAAAAATAAATATTACAGTTATAGGCATAAGAACTGCATATTTAAGCGAAATTGTAAGTGCATAAAATAAAGTTTCTTTATTTATATATGAATATCCTAAATTTATTAATTCAGTATTTGTACCAACTAACTCCGTTCCGTACTGTGGAGTTATAAGTAATATAAAAATAATATTTATCAAATTAAATCCTATCATTATCCATAAAAGTGGCTTTATTGTTTTCCATGATATTTGTGAGAAATAAAGCATAATAGTGCCTAAAATTCCCATAGCTATAAACACCCTTATGTCTAAAAACATCATTGTTATTACAGTCCAAACTATAAAAATTAATATTTTACTTACACCATTTAATTTATGGAAGATAGAGTCTCCATCTATATAAAGAGTTTTCGCTCTACTCATTTTTTCACCTATCTTTCCTAATATATAAAAACTTTATAATTTAATATACTATCTTTTATTTTGTGCTATAAAAAATTGTACAAAGTCATCTACATTATCTACTCCAATTGCTCTTGCCAAAGTTGATAATGAAGTTTCTTTTAAATTTGCTTGTTCAATTATTTTTTCATTTGTCAAAATAGCTGATGGCTTATCATCTGCTATTTTTTTACCCTTTGATAATACAACTGCTCTATCACAATATTCTAAAGTCAATTGCATATCGTGTGTTACCATTATTATTGATATTCCCCTTTGAGATAATTTTTTTATAAACTCCATAAACTCTGTATAATGTTTATAATCTTGTCCCGCTGTAGGTTCATCTAAAATTATAACTTCTGGATTTACAGCTAAAATAGCTGCTATTGTAACTCTTTTTTTCTGACCGTAGCTAAGTGCTGAAATAGGCCAATTTCTATAAGGATATAAACCGCATATTTTTAATACTTCTTCTACTTTTTCTTCTATAGCTTCTTTTGAATATCCTCTACACTTTAATCCGAGTGAAATTTCATCTTTTATCATATGTTGAGATATCATTTGGTTTGGATTTTGCATCACATATCCTATTGTTGATCCTTTTTTTCTTATAGACCAAGAATCTATGCATTCTCCATTTAAATAAATATTTCCTTTTTTATATTTTAATATTCCTGTCATAACTCTACATAAAGTAGATTTTCCAGCTCCATTATTTCCAAGAATTGCTAGGATTTCACCTTTATTTAAATCAAAGGAAACATCATCCAAAGTATTTATTTTTCCATCATGTGAAAATGATAAGTTTTTTACTTCTAAAATTTTTTCATTTTTATCATTTACTTCATTTAGGACTTTACCTTCAAACCATGTTCTTAATATTTCTTTATTAGAATCATTTATGCTATTTAAATTACTTAAATTAGATTCTATAGAAATATCACATCCTGAAAGCTTCATAGCCTCTACATATAAAGGTTCTCTAAGTCCCGATTTAGATAATAAGTCAGATTTTAAAACTTCATCTGGTGTTCCTACTTTTTTAATAACACCTCTATCTATTACAACTACTTTATCAAAGTTTTGTTCTAAAACATCTTCTATTCTATGTTCAACTATTATAATAGTTTTATTAGTTTTTCTGTGAATGTCATTTATAAGATGCATAATTTCTTTTCCTGATTTGGGATCTAAATTGGCAAGTGGTTCATCAAATAATAAAACTTCTGCATCACTTCCAAGCACTCCAGCTAGTGATACTCTTTGTTTTTGCCCCCCTGATAATTCGTAGGGACTACTATTTAAAAAATCCACCATATTTACTAGTTCAAGTGATTTTATAACTTTAACCTTCATTTCCTTCAAAGACATAGCATCATTTTCAAAATTAAATGCCACATCCTCCCCAACAGAAAGTCCTATAAATTGACAGTCTTGATCTTGAAGTATAGTTCCTACTTTTTTACTAACTTCAGATAAACTTTCTTCATAAGGTTGTATATCGTCTATTTTTAACTCACCTTCAAATTCTCCCTCATATGAAAAGGGAACAAGTCCATTTATACAATGTGAAAGAGTAGATTTTCCACTTCCACTAGGTCCTACTATTAATACTTTTTCTCCGTTATTTATAGTTAAATCTATATTTTTTAAAGTTTTATCAACTACATTATTGTATTTAAAACTAAAGTTTTTAAAACTTATCATATTTTTCTCCTATTCTTCTATACGCAAATTACTATTTCTTCTATTAGCCTTTATAAATCCAAGTATTGTTGGAACTCCTGCTCCTAAAAATACTATTGAATTTGAAAATACAGCAAGGGCAACTTGAACCATCATTTTTTCCCTTGGTTCACCCATAAATATCACATCAAATCCAGCAGCAAATAAAATTGCCACAAAAATCCCTATCATACCTGTAACTATTAAAAGAAATACATGAAACTTACTACATAAACCATTTTTAATGCTAAATTTTTTACATTTAAAAATAAGTCCCATAAATAATCCCATAATACCTGAGCTGGCTACCCAGCCCCACCAGATTCCCCATCCAGCAATCATATCTGTAAGCATATGACCAATAAAGCCCATACAAAATCCTACTAAAGGTCCAAATGATGCTGAGAAAATGGCAAGTAGTACTACTGCAGGTTTTAATTGTGTATTTGGTCCTATTGGAATCCCAATAAAACCAAGAGCACCATAAAGAGCAGCTGCAACACCTATTGTTACTATCGTTTTTGTGTCTATCTTTATCATAATGCCTCCTTTCTTTAGTTTACTGTATTTATTTCACAAAATTTTTCTAATCAGTTCAAAATATAACCTTGTTTTTAACATTAAAAAATCTCTTTCCTTCTAGAAAGAGATTATATACCTAATCTTATCTTCCAGAACAATTCTGTAGGATTTAGCACCTTTGCCAAAATGACCGGTTGCTGGGTTTCATAGGGCCAGTCCCTCCACCTCTCTTGATAAGCAATATTCTATTTTACAACCAATATATTCTATAATGTTGCTATAATTTTGTCAATGGATAAAATTTCATATCCCCATATTTTGATTATTATTTCTACTCGTTTTTATAAATTTTACAAATAAAAGCCTATACAGTAAAGCTTAAAATCCGTTCAGCTATATCATATAGGCTATTATTTTATCTAATTTTATCAAAGGCAGGTTTTATACTGTCAAAATGTAAAAAACCTATTTTCTTAGAATAATTTTGAACTTCTTCAAATGTAGCAATCTTAAATTCTAGTACTTCTTTTTCTTGAACTATAACATCAGATTCTGTAAAATCTAAAACAAAATTATATACATCTACAAAATAATTATTTTTTTCATCTGGATTTTCACGTTTATAAGTATAAACACACCCACCACTTGCATTTGACACATCAATTCCTACTTCTTCTTTAATTTCACGAATAATAGCATCTTTAGAAGTTTCCCCAGCACTTACTCCACCACCTGGTAATTCCCACCATCCAGCAGCCCATTCTTTGTCTAGACTACGACGAGTGATTAAATATTTACCTTCTAAATTTTGTACTATTCCTATTACAGTTAAGTGGAACTCATCAGGTTTCATATTCCAATCATTTCGCTTCATAAACTTGCCTGTTACCTGTTTATTTTTATCGTAAATATCCCACATCTCCATAGTAACCAGTCCTTCCTATAAATATATTCCATTAACTGTATTATAATTCATCTTATCTTAAAAATATATTAATTAGAGTAAAATTTGTCTACATCTTGTTGACTTACTCCAAAATAAGATAAACAATCATAATTAGTCAGCTCTGGAAATCTATTATATACCCTTGCTATTAATTGTTGAGCATTTAGAAGTTTACATTTACTAAATCCATTATAATAAACTGTATCATCATCTAATAATTGGACTGAAACTGTTGTTCCATCTACAATGTTATAATATATTGTATCTCCTATTTCTTTTATACTATAAATCCTACCATCATATCCTTCTGAAGCAAAATATCCACATTTTAATTCATTTTTAGTAAATTTAAGTATTCCAAGTCCAGAATTATCATCAGCAAATATTATATATTTACCTAAAAGTTTTTCCTCTAAACTTACTTTTTGCTCTTGTATATTTTCTTTTTCTATTATATTTTCTTTTTCTTCTTCTGAATTTGTTTGTTCCGTGTCTTCTTCTTTTTCAACTGATTGATTGTATTTTTCCTTCAAATCCATGTATTCATTGTATTTAGGTATAATTACAGACTTAAATATTATTGCTAGAAGTAATATTATTATAATTACTAAAATTATTATAGTTCTGTTTAATCTACATCTATTCACTAAAACATCCTCCTTAGTTTATTATATATATATTAATTCTAGCATAAATAATCTGTATTTTCTTATATTTTAAATTCAAGTTGATTCATATATATATATTCTAAATTTTTAGTTTTGATTTTATTATAATCACTTTGTTTTTCTAAATTTTTAATAAATTGATCAATAGATTCCATACTGTTAATAGGTATCACTTCTTTGTTTTCAAGTAGTTTCAAATTTCCTTGAACAGAGTTTTCTCCTGTGTATTTTTCACTATGCTTATAGCAAGCCACTTTTTTATTTTGGTTGAAGGCATAATTTACAGTATGAAAAGTTCCACCATTTATAGTACTTTCTATAACTACAATAGCTTCACTTAAGGCACTTTGTAGTCTATCTCTTTCTACTAATTGATTCTTAAATAATTTTTGTCCTGGAGGATATTCACTTATCACACATCCTCCATCGTCTATTATTTTGTTGAATAAATTTGAATTAGTTTTTGGATATATAATGTCTAGTCCACATGACATAACTGCAATAGTTTTTGCAGAAATACTAAGGCTTCCAAGATGTGCAAATGTATCACATCCATTTGCAAGTCCGCTTACTATACAATATCCCTTTTGTGATAATATTGATGAAAGTTTATATGAAACTCTTTCTCCATGTGCAGTTGGTTTTCTAGTCCCTATCACTGCTATTGAAGCTTTATTTAAACAATTTTTATCACCTTTATAATATAAAATTATTGGATTATCTTCTATTATTTTTAATTTTTGTGGAAAATCTTCATCTAATATTGTCATTATACCTATTTTTTGCTCTTTGCAAATCTTAATAATTTGTGATGATTTAAATTTTGCCACTTCTATATCTGCCTCATTTACTTTTGGTATTTTCTTTACCTTTTGTCTCGATAAATTTATGTAATTTAATATTTCACTCGTTTCTAAATTATTTGTAACATTATATCTCAACATATTACTTACAGTTTTTCTTCCCAATCCTTTTATATTTAAAAGCGTCAATATTAACTCCTTTTTTTCCATATTAATTCTCCATAAAAAATATATTCCTTAATAGTTTCTACATACCTATCTATTCTATGTAAAAATCATAAATTTAGAATAAAATAACAATTATCGTAAATAATAATACAAATAACTTATTTATGGAGGTTTTTTATGAATT
Source organism: uncultured Clostridium sp. (assembly GCA_964449895.1). Taxonomy (GTDB): domain Bacteria; phylum Bacillota; class Clostridia; order Peptostreptococcales; family Peptostreptococcaceae; genus Intestinibacter. Next base: position 154,946 of record CAYVBY010000003.1, on the reverse strand, counting down.
TATTAAAAGACAGTAAGACTAAATTAAATTTAATGAGAGCTTTTGCAGGTGAAAGTCAAGCTAGAAATAGATACACATTTGGTGCATGTCAGGCTAAAAATTTAAACTTAATCCTAATAGAAAAAGCTTTTACATACACAGCTGACCAAGAAAGAGCACATGCAAAAGTATTTTATGATCACTTAAAAGATCTTTCTGGTGATACTATAACTATAGATGGAGGCTATCCTGTAGAAATCTTTGATAATATAGGTCAAACTCTTAGAGCTTCCCAACACGACGAATATCAAGAACATGATGTCGTATATAAAGATTTTGCCAATGTAGCTAGAGAAGAAGGTTTTTTAGATGTAGCAAATAGCTTCGATATGATTGCAAAAATCGAAAAAATTCATGGAGATAGATTTGGATATTTCGCCGAAAATGTAGAAAATGGTACTTTATTTAGTAGTGACGAAGAAGAACAATGGATTTGCTTAAATTGTGGACATATTCACACAGGTAAAAAAGTCCCTGGAATATGTCCAGTTTGTAAACATCCACAAGGTTACTTTATTCTTTATTCAAGATCTCCATTTGAAAAATAAATTTTTGAAATATATTAACAGAAATTATAATTATTCACAAATTTTAAATCAATATAATTTTCTGCATGTTAAAAAAAGGAGATTTGAATTTTTCAAATCTCCTTTTACATTTATATAATTGGCTGCTGATTATTCATAGAGTAACCATCATACATAACATCCTTTAAATCTAGCATATTACCTTTATTAACATCTTTAATTTGTCCTAATCTTTTGACTGCTCCATAAGGATTTGTAAGTGAAATCTTATCACCTTTTCCTGATATAATCCACAATACCTTATATCCCTTAGGACATACTTTTAATTTATTTTCACCTTTGCCGTCTGTAAAATATATTAATAGATTAAACTTTTTATGATTTAAATACTCAAATACTGGAGAAAACTCAGTTCCTCCTCCAGTTGCAAATCTTTCCTTTATGTCTTTAATCGACTTCACCTTATAAACTCGTTTAATTTCCCTATCACATTCTATAACTGTAATTTGATGATTATAATTTTTGACTATTGCCAATACTTCTTTCATAGCTTGCTTAAATTCTTCATCACTTATACTCCCACTTATATCTATTGCCACGGCAATTTCTCCTTTGTGACTTCTAAGCTCTCCTCTAAGATCAAGCCTATTTGGCTGTCTTCTATTTCTTCTTGTTACAGTTTTTTTCTTACTACTTTCAATAGTTCCCATTAATTTTTTAAGATATAAATTCCAAGGAAGCTCTCCTTTATTGTTTTTAAGTGAATCTATTAAACCTTGTAAATACTCCGGTACTGTACCTTTTTGAGATGCATTTACAAACTTTTGAGTAAATTCCTCCATAATTTTTTGATCTATATCATCTGAATCTTCCCATATGTTGTGAGTCTTCTCAGGATCAAATTCTATAGATGCTACCTCTTCTTGGTCAGTATCATGTTCTTCTCCATCTTCATTATATTCTTGCAAATCAAGCTCTACTTGAATTTTTTCTAGATAGTATTCTAATAGTTGATATGCTTCTAATTGAAGATTATAATTTACATTTACCCATTCTAAAGTAGCTGAATATGGTGGTAGATAATTTAAATACTGATTTACAACTACATCCATAGCTAAATTTATTGCTAAGGTACTGTATTTACCAGTGTTTTTTAGCTCTTTAGCTCTTACTAAATGAAGTGAAACCACATGTAAAATCTCATGTTTTATAGTTGTTTCCATTTGCTTTATATCTAACTTTAGAAATAGTAGTGGATTAAAATAAATCGTATATTTTGATCCTTTGAAATTTATAGCACTTGAACTACTTATCTCAAAATCTATTTTTCTATTCATTTGAAATAAAAAATATCCATAAAAATTATCCTTATCTTCCATAAGATTAAAATTAACCTTATCTATAATTTCAAAAAAATTAATTTTAAAATCATCTGGAATATCAATTTTAAGACTTAAATCATTTCCATTTAATCTAAGCTTTGTAGCATTTTCAACAACTTCTATCGCTTTATCATAAAGTAGATTATTATTCTTATCAAACATATTTTATCCCCTTATTTTTCCATAGGATTCAAAATATAAATTCACAAAACTATCTTGTTCTAATGCTATTTTATATATTTTTTCATAACTATTTTTTATCTCTTTCATAATTCCAATCATCAAATCCACAGGATATAGCTTTAAAAATTCAACCAATCTATTTATACAAAATTCATTATCGATATTATCTATATTAGATTCGAGACTCCTCAAAATATTCATAGCACAAATATAAAGTCTTGTGTGACTTTCATTTTTTATTTTATCAATAATCAAATCATCTAACTTTTCACATAAAAATACTTCATCATAACTCACAAGTTTACTTGCATCAGATTCTATAAAACTCATAAATTCTCTAGCTATAAGTCCTCCGACATTGCCCTTTACAACATTAAAAAACACTGAATTAGGTATATTGTCTCTTTGATTTTTATAAATTGAATATATTTTTGATATTCTTTCATAGCTTCTAGGTGTTGCATTTATATCATCTTCATTTACCTTGTTTAAATATTCAGGGAAAGTAGATATAAATTCTATTACCTTTTCTTCTATTCCAAAATCAATTGCCCATTTTATCCACTCATTAGGATTAGGTTCCATATTAAGCCATACAAATCTATTTTCTTGAGCTGGATCCATATCTACAACCTGATAATCCAAATCTTCACCATATTTGCTAGATGGATTCATTGCAGATAAAATCTTCACATTTTCATTTAACTTATATCCATTTATCTCCCTATTAAGAATTAGGTTCATTAACTCTTGCTGAACAGTATGCTCACAACGGTTTAATTCATCTATAAATAATAAAACTGTATTTCCTTTAGATATTTCTTCGTCTATCTCTTTTAGTTTAGTGTGAACTGCATATATAGTAGTCTTTTTTTCTACCCTTTGACCTTTTGAATCTAAAGAAAAATATGACTCTACAGTTGGCAATCCTCCTATTTCTCCTTCTTTTAAAAGATTTCCATCTATTACTATTAAACTCCAATTATTGTCTGTAGCAATTTTGCTAGCTAAAGCAGTTTTTCCGATACCACTTTCTCCAACTACTAAAGGAACCTCTCCTGTAGCTAGTATTAACTCAACACTTTTTAATGTATCTAAAAAATTCATTTTCGCCTCCTAGTTTATCTATATCAATTTCAATTTTTCATCTAAGGCAATTTTTTTAGCTTTTTTACTTCCATACTTGTATATAAACATTATTTTGTCCATTTGAATAAATTCACTATCTCTATCAATTGCCTTACAATTTATAAAATCTCTTATATATTTTTCCTTGACCTCTTCCGAAGATATTACTTCTTTTAAAACAGACTCTAATTCATCTACTTCAATATTTTTCAAAATGTATTTTATAACTAAAATATTAACCTTTAGAAATTTGATTATTTTTTCTTTATCTAAATCTTTTATTAAATTTATAGCAGATTCATTATTTTTTACAACTTCAATTTCAACCCTTGAAGTAGGTGACTTTATATATTTAAAAGCATCATAATTTACATTTATCGCTTCCATTTGAACATTTTCAGATGGATTTTCTATATACTTTATGGCATCATAATTTTTTCTAACTGCCATGAGCTGTAATTTCTCATTTGGCTCTTTTATATATTGTATTGCCCAACCTGACTGTTTTATAGCAAGCTCTATAACTTTATTTGTTGGATTTTTTATATATTGCAAACTACTCCATCCATTATTTACTGCTTTTATCATAATTTTTTCAGATGGATTTTCTATATATTCTATAGCCCTTGCATTGTTTTTTATTGCGATTTCTTGCATTTCTTCTGTAGCATTATCTATATATCTAATTACAAGCCCATTTTTTTTAAGAGCAAGTAATTTCATCTCCTCTGTTGGATTTTTTATATTTTCAATAAGAGTAGGATTTATATTTATCATTTTAAGATATCTTGATTGTTCGTCCATGAATTTCCTCCATAATTTATTACAAAACTAAACATTCTAATTATACCAAATATATTGTTGATAGTTTCAATAAATTATTATCTATTCTTTAGTAAATATATCTGCACTTTAATTGTTTGTAATATAAAATTAATATTTCTTAAATTGTAAGTTTTATAACCTTTAGGATATAATAAAATTAATAGATTTTTTATGTAAAGGATGATAAAAATGAAAAAAATTCCGAGCTTTTCCGAGGACTTTTCTGAAATTATATACAACTTAAATATGACTTCTCGCTTTCCACTTACAAAAAATCACATACAACATGCTGATATAAGTGTATATCAACACTGTATTTTCGTGGCATATATGAGCTGCAAAATAGCAACATTACTTAAATTAAATGTGGATAAAAAATCACTTATAAGAGGGGCACTACTTCACGATTATTTTCTATACGATTGGCATGATAAAGAAAAAGACGTGAAATTCCATGGATTTGTACATGCAAAAATTTCTTTTAAAAATGCATCTGAAGACTTTGATTTAACAGAAATAGAAAAAGATATAATCCTCCATCATATGTTTCCTTTAAATATTACACCACCCAGCTCAAAGGAAGCCTGGATTATATGTATTGCAGATAAAATTTGTGCATTATTAGAAACACTTCGCATACAATCGAGCAAAAAATTAGATAGTATCTACATAGGATAGATACTATCTAATTTTTTGTTTATCTCTTAGCTTTTCTATATCCTGCATCTTGTGCTTCTTTTTCACTACTAAAAGTCACTAAATACTTAGAATTTTTCATATCATCATAAGCTGATTGACCAGGACAATGATAAATTTTAGAATTAGAATTTCCTCTTATTTCAACTTTTTCGCTACTTGTACTATTTTTAGTTGAACTTTGTTTTTCCTTATCTTTAGTTAAGCAGCTATCTCCTGTAGCATAGTCGATTGTAACTTCTGGTTGGACATTGTAAATAAATACGTTAAACATTATTCCTTCACCATCATCTTCTACAGATTCTGCTTCTATCTGAACACCTCTAGCTACTAAATCATCTCCATTGTAAATAGGTGTAACTCTATATAGTACATGATTATTTGTTTCCTTAACATAATCTGCAACCATATTTTCAAACGGTAACATTCCATCTACATTAAAATATCTAGTTCCTGTAATTAAATTTTGTTTATTGGCATTTTCTCCAGCAAGCTGAAATCCTATTAGATGACATCTATTATATAGATATTTTCCATCCACTACATCATATTTAACATTTTTCCATCCTGAAGGTTTTACACTACTTATACTTCCTCTATCTTCTGTAGGCATTAGATCTTGTCCTATATTCGCATATGCAACTCCACATCTTCCTAAACTGTCAAGCTCGCTGTATGTTTCAAATGATTTTGATGTTTTGTCCTTGTTATCGAAATTAGGTATATTGTCATTTAATGCTACAAATGGTTCTCCTGGATATTCAGGCAATTTATCTAAAGTTATACCTTGACTAGATTGTGTTGTACTTTGATTTGTACTTGTATTTTCTTCATCACTTGGCTGACATCCTACTAAAGTTAAACTAAGCATAAATATTATTAATAATCTAAGTAATTTCATAATATCTCCTCCCATTATTTTGCTAAGTATATATTTTTATAAATTTTTAACTAATATAAATATTTATATTAAGGTTAATCTTTTAATCAAGCTAATTTATTTTTTATCACTTATAAAAACTTTTTTGGTAATTTTTTCATGAGATTTTCCCACAAATTCAACTTCTGATACTAGTTTCCATTTTGAAATGTCTATATCAAACTTAAAATCATTAGGGTATTTTCTATTCCAATAATAAACTACTAAATTATCAATTTTTTGTTCAAACTTACTTAATTTTACATTTTCTATAAACTGAAAATTCATGTTGTCATCGATTGGAAGATTCTCATCTACCTTAATATTTGCATTACTGCCATCCTTTTCAAACATTTTAAATGAATAGCTATTCATAATAAGAGTTTTTTCATTTAAATTTTTGTATATGTCATTTCTTACTTCAATATCTTGGCTAACTCTTCTTTTATTAAACATCATTCCATTATTATCTTCAACACAAACTATAATATTCATGTGTTCACCTCCTATTATGATTATATTTTACTAGTTTTATATGTGTAAGAAAATCTTTATTTTTAAAGAAATAAAATTAATATAAAATATCGGTAAATTTACAATATATAAATCTACCGATATTTCGTTCATAATAATAGTATTTTTGTATTAAATAAAATTTTTTAATATAATTATTTGTGATTTTTTAGCCAAGAGATAGCACTGTAAGCATGTATAGCTGCTCCTGTTGGAAGTATATCTTCATTAAATACAACCTTAGGATTGTGCATTGGAGCTCCGTATAATTCATTTTCTTGTTTAGATCCTGCTCCAAGCATTACATATACACTTGGAACTTCATAAGAATAAGAGGCAAAGTCTTCTGAGCCCATTCCTCCACCTTCAAATAATACAACAGCCTTTTGTCCAACTACATCTTTCATATATTCTGTTAATTCATTTGCTAAATCTTTATCGTTTGCAAGTGGTGGTACTGAAGATAATTCTATAAGTTCAGCTTCTCCTCTAAATAGTTTAGCAGTTGAAACTACTATATCATTCATTCTATTGAATATAAATTCTCCAGTTTCCTTATCTAAACTTCTTATAGTTCCCTCCATAATTACCTCTCCTGGTATTATATTTGGAGCATCTCCACCTACAAATTTTCCTATAGTTACAACTGCAGATTGAATTGCAGATATTTCTCTACTTATTATTTCTTGTAGTGATAAGTAAATATGCGCTGCTATATTTATTGGGTCAACTCCCAATTCTGGCATAGCTCCATGACAACCTCTACCTTTTACTACTATTCTAAATCTATTACATCCTGCTATACTTGTACCCATTCCGCATAGTACCACATTTGATGGAGTCCCAGAGTGAACATGCATAGCAAGCGCTGCATCTACCTTTGGATTTTCAAGTACTCCTGCTTTTATCATTTTTTTGGCGCCTGTAAATCCTTCTTCATCTGGTTGAAATACTAATTTTATAGTTCCTTCTATTTGGTCTTGATTTTGTTTTAATAATTTAGCTGCTCCAAGTAACATTGCTGTATGCATATCGTGTCCACACGAATGCATATTTCCATTAGTTGATTTGAATTCATATGTTGTTTCCTCTTGCATAGGAAGTGCATCCATATCAGCTCTTAATAAGAAAGTTTTTCCTGGTTTAGAACCTTCTATAGTAGCAACTATACCACTTTCACATATTTCTCCTGGCTCATATCCAAATTCTCTTAATTTTTCTATTACATAAGATTTAGTTTTTGGAAGATTATCACCAACTTCTGGATTTTCGTGTATTGCCCTTCTATATTCTACTAAGTTGTTTTTTATATTTTGGGCTTGTTCTAGTATTTTGTTCATTATAACACCTCATTTAAGTATTTAATTACTATATTTTACCCATACTATTATAATTCATTCTTAGAAATTTTTTTCTTAGAAATTTTTGGATTTTATATAATTGTCTATTTTTATGAAAATTTATATTCATATATTTTTACAAAAAGGGGACATTATATAATAATTAATTTGTTTAAAAGGAGAAGTTTTATGGACAATACTATTAACAACAAAAAATTTTCAACTGCTTGGCTCATAGTAGTTGCTTGTGTACTCATTCAGGCCATACCTTTTGGAATAGCTTCTAATATTCAACCTCAATTTGTAAGCTATGTAGTTGATGAATTTAACTTTACACTTACTGGTTTTTCACTAATTTTCACACTTGGTACAATTGCATCTGCAGTAGCATCGCCATTTATAGGTATTTTATTTCACAAAATAAATGCTAAAACACTATATATCATAGGATGTATACTATCTAGTGGTGGATTTTTAGCCTTCTCTTTTTGCAGTAGATTATGGCAATTTTATATTATTTCAGCTATAGTCCAAATTGGTACCGCTGTAATATCTGCAATAGGTGTTCCACTTTTAATCAGCAGTTGGTTTGATGAAGCCTCTAAGGGAAAAGCTTTGGGTATAGCTTTTGCAGGTAGTGGTCTTGGAAACATATTTTTACAACCTTTAGTTACTATGTCTCTTGCTAATGTAGGACCAAGTAGAACTTATTTATTATTTGGTATTTTGGCATTAGCTGTTGGTATTCCAGTTTCTATATTTTTAATTAGAATGCCTAAAGATGACAGTGAAAGGATAAAATCAAAATCAACAAATAAAAAAGATTCCTCAGCAAGTGCTACAAATCACACTGGATATACATTCAAAGAAGCTACTAAAACTTCTTTCTTCTGGATATTTGGATTTGGTTTATTTTTCCTTGGAATGTATGTATCTGCTTTGGCTGTACAATTTCCATCTTACTTAAGAACAGATGTCGGAATGAATCCTGGTTTGATAGGTACTGTAGGTTCTGTTTTTGCCATATGTTGCTTAGCAGGAAACTTACTCGGAGGGGCAATATTTGATAGACTTGGCATAACAAAATCACTTATAGTTGCATTTTTACTTGCTGCATTTGCATGTTTATCACTTATATTTGCAAAAAAAATGCCTAACCTAGCATTTTCATTTGCAGTTTTAAAAGGTTTATCAGTATTTTCTTATATGCTCGGACCTTCTTTACTTACAGGCTCTTTTTTTGGTCAAAAAGAATACGGTGCCATACTAGGGGTAACTCAAATTTTCTTTGCTGTAGGATTTGCATCTGGCTCTACTGTATTTGGAATACTTGTAGATAGATTTGGATATCAATTAGCTTGGATATCTGTTCTTATATTTATAGCTATATGCTATATATCTCTTATAATAAGTTCAAAAGGTATTGAAAAATTAAACATAAAAAAATTTGGATTACAAAATAATGACATAGATAAAACTAAATAATAAAAAAACTTTCGCATATAACATATTAACTAAAAAAAGAACTACTTTTATTATTAAGTAGTTCTTTTTTAGTTAATCCATTATATAAAATAAATATCATTAAATTTATATATTTGTAATCTTACTTACTTCAACTTTTTTAAATATTTTGTCAGCATCTTCTTTAAGAAAACTTCCCGTAGAAAATGTAAGTGCATTTGCAGCAGAAACTGATACTGCATATCTTAAAGATTCAATAGGAGTATATCCTCTTTCAAATGCCACTGCAAATGCTGCTACCATTGAATCTCCACATCCAACTGTATTTAAAACTTGTATTTTAGGAGGTTTTCCCTGGAAAACACCATCTTTGCAAACTAATAATGCTCCTTCTCCTCCAAGTGAAACTACTACTAGTTCAATTCCACCTTTATGTAATTTTACTGCACTTTGTATTATTTCTTCTCTATTTTTTATGCTAATTCCCAATAAATTTTCCATTTCCTCACTATTTGGTTTTATCATTGTTGGGCAAGCTTTTATACCTTCTTTTAATAAATCTCCACTAGCATCTAATATTACTTTTTTATTTTTTTTCTTTGCCATATCTATTAAAATTTGATATATATTTTTTTCTAGGCCTTGTGGAGCACTTCCTGAAATAGTTATAACATTACTTTTATCTAAAATTTTATTATATTCTTGTAAAAATAAATCTATTTCATTCTCCGATACCAATGCTCCCGGTTCTAAAAATTCTGTAGAAATATTATTTTGATCTAATATGTTTATACAGTTTCTAGTTTCTGAATCTGTATGAACAAATCTACTCTTTATCTCGTCTTTTTTTAATAAATCTTCTACTAATGCTCCTGTATGTCCACCAACAAATCCTGTAGCTAAAACATCTTCTCCACAAATTTTAACAACTCTAGATACATTAAGACCTTTTCCTCCTGCTGTCATATTGCATTTTAAAACTCTTATGACCTTTCCTGATTCTACAGTTTCTTTTATATGGTATGCTTTATCAACAGATACATTTAATGTAATGGTTGTAATCATAATTTTTAAACTTACCTTTCTTAAGTATTTTAATCCTTTTGTTTTTAACCATTATAATCTTAAGAATTTTAATATTCACTTTTAAATATAATGCTTAATTTTTAATTATTCTAGTCCTTCACTGTCTATTAAAATTTTTCCTTTTACAGCTCCTGGAATTTTATACATTTCAAAAGCTGATGCGATATCCTTTAAAGCAACTTTTTTAAATATTAACGATTCATCAAATTTAAGTTCACCAGTTTTGAAATAATGAGCTGTTAATACCCATTCTTCTCCTGGAAATGGTGCACTATATGACATCCAAGACCCTGTTAATGTAAATTCTTTACGATTCATATTTTCCCATTCTTTAACACTAAATGAAATTTCCTTAGTTGGTGTTCCTATAAAGCAAATATTTGCTTTATTTGCAGCAAGTTCAAAAGCCATCTTCATTGTTATTGTATTACCTGCAGTTTCATATATATAATCAAATCCTCTTCCATCTGTCATATTCATTGCAGTTTGTATAAAATTATCTTCTAATGTATTTATACCTTCATCAGCTCCTAATTTCTTAGCTAAATCTAATCTTTCATTATTTATATCGAACACAACTACTTTTTTAGCTCCGAATATTTTAGCCCATTGCATTGTAAACAATCCTATAGTTCCACCACCTAAAATAGCAACTGTTTTTCCACCTTGGTATGGAACTCTTTTTAAACCGTGAAGTGCAACTGTTGCTGGTTCAAAGAATGCACCTTGTTCAAATGATACTTCATCTTCAAATTTAACTGCATTTTTTTCTGGAACTACAACATATTCTGCAAAGCTACCAAATTCTCTAGATCCGATAAAGCTATAGTGTTTGCAAAGTGAGTAATTCCCTCTTTGACAGTCTTCACATTCTAAACAAGGAACAAGAGGTACACCTGCAACTTTATCTCCTGGTTTTAAAGAAGTAACACCTTCTCCAACTTCTTCAATAGTTCCTGAAAATTCATGACCTAATACATTTGGGTAAAAGTGACAAGCATCTGAGTTTACTCTTGGCACATCTGAACCACAAATTCCTGTATATTTTACTTTTATTAAAACTTGACCTGCTTTTGGTACTGGTTTTTCTATATCTTCAAATCTTATATCTTCTTTAGCATGAACTACTCCTGCTTTCATTTTTATAACCTTCTTCCATTATCAAATTCTATTAAAAAAATAAACCTATTTGTTTCCTACTGGGATTTTTAATATTGTATATAAATTTATATTCATTATTTTAAATTTTAGCTTCAAATTTTGAATACCTAACTTTTATATGTTTTGTAATTAATATTTTTTAACTTATATATATTTTTATTAAGCTTGGTTTTGACAACCACACATCATAATTCTATTTTTAACTAATTCTTTAACCTTTTCGATTCCAACTGCTCCGTATTTTTTAGGATCGATTGTTTCTGGTTTTGATTCTAAAACTTCTTTTACACCATCTGTATATGCAATTCTTAACTCTGTTGCAAAATTAACCTTACATATACCTCTTTTTATACTTTCTTTTACCGCCTCTTCACTAAGTCCTGATGCACCATGTAATACTAGTGGAATATCTACAATTTTTCTGATTTCAACTAATCTATCTAAATCTAATTTTGGTTCACCTTGATAAACTCCATGAGCTGTTCCGATTGCTACTGCTAATGAGTCTACTCCTGTTTTTTGAACAAATTCTAATGCTTCTTGTGGATCTGTGTATCCTCCATCTCCACCATCTAAATCATCTTCTTTTCCTCCAACTTTCCCCAATTCAGCCTCTACTGGGATATTTGAAGGGTGACAAGAATCAACAACTGATTTAGTTATAGCTATATTTTCTTCAAATATACTGTGAGAACCGTCTATCATTATTGAAGTGTAGCCTTGTCTTAATGCTTGCATTGCAAGGTCAAAACTACTTCCGTGATCTAAATGCATCGCTACTGGAACTTTAGCATTTTTGGCTGCTGTTGCTACATTTGCTAAGTAATAATCAAGACCTGCATATTTTACTGTTGATGGTGTTGTTTGCATTATAACTGGTGCATTTAATTCTTCTGCAGCTTTTATTACTGCCATAACCATTTCCATATTTTCAACATTAAAAGCTCCTACTGCATAATTTCCTTTTTGAGCTTTTAGTAACATTTCTTTTGTTGTAACTAACATTTTACAATCTCCTCTTTCTTATTTAATTTTAAAATCGTATTAATTTTTTACTTTATCTATATTTCTAACTGTATTAATTATTTCTAAATTTTCGTATGAGTAAATTTTGATTTAACTTTGACTTATTAAATCCAGCAATATATTATATATCGCTAGATTTAATAAATTGATGGAATAAGATATTTATTAGTTTATGTAAGGTAAGTCTTATGCTATTTCTTCTTCTCTTAATTTTTTAGCTCTGTCTTTTGAAGTTTTAATTGCAAATAACATACAAATTGCGTATATTACTGCTATTACAGCTAATCCAGTTATATTATCTCTTGTGAATAATTCAGTAAAGATATAAGTTATTGGGCAACCACCTTGGTCAAGTGCTGCAACTTGAGCTGCTCCATCAAGTGAGTTTGTAGTTGTTGCAAGTGCTGTTACCCAAGGTATTGTTTGGTTAGCTATCCATATTGTTAGGTACATTATAAATGAACCTGATATTATTGTTCTAAATAAGTTTCCTTTATGTACACCTGTTGCTATTGCTATGAAGAAACCTATTGTCGCTAAGTCCCCAAATGGTAATACTTGATTTCCTGGAACTATTACTGCTATTAATATTGTAAGTGGTATAAATATCAATCCAGCAGTTACAACTTGTGGATCTCCTAGTAATATAGCTGGGTCTAATCCTATATAGAATTCTGCATCGCCGAATTTGTCTGATAGTATTGCTTTTGCTTTTTCTGATAATGGTAATAAACCATCCATTATACATTTAACAACTTTAGGCATAAGTACCATAACTGCTGACATATTTATACCTAATTGTAATGATGCTGCTACATCATATCCTGCAAGTAGTCCAACGACTGCACCTAATATAGCTCCTATTACAACTGGCTCTGCAAGTACTCCAACTTTTTCTTGAAGTGAATCAGCTGTTATATCTATGTTTTTTAGTCCTGGTATTTTTTCTATTATTGCGTCTACAACACATGCTATTGGTGCTAAATATGCTGCTGTACCATGTGGTACTGTTAATCCGTCTAATTCAAAATAATCTTCCATTATTGGTGCCCATAAATCACCTAATTTATAAGCGATTGCTGCATGAATTATTACACCTACTATACCTATCCAGAAGTTACCTGTTACTGCATAAGCAATTGCTCCTGTAAAAGTCATATGCCATATGTTCCATATATCTATGTTTACTGTTTTTGTTAATTTTAAGAATATCATTATTAAGTTTACTGCTATTGCTAGCGGAATTGCTACTGTTGCTATACTTGATGCCCAAGTCATAGGAGATGCTCCTGGCCATCCCATATCTACAACGCTCATTGATAGACCAAAGTTTGCTGACATTGCTTGAGCTGCTGGTCCAAGTTGAGCATTCATCATGTCTACTATAAGTCCAAGACCGACAAATCCAACCCCTATCATTAATCCTGAACGTATTGCTTTTCCTACTTTTACACCTACACATATACTTAAAATGGCTATAACTAGTGGAAGCATAACTGATGCTCCAAGGCCGATTATATAATTAATTATATCCCCAAATATACCCATTACTATTCCTCCTATTATCGAACTTTATAATCACTATTTTTTATTTTTATAATTATTGCTTTATTTCTCTTTTTAATCGCTATATTCATATTTTTATTGCAATTTTATTCAAATTTTATATAATATTATTAAAGAACTTTAAATTTTAAATTTTGATGTAATGTAGATTTTCTATAAAGAAAACCTACATTATTTTTTTATCCTTGTAATACTTCAAGTATTGCTTTTTCTGTTTTTGCTACTCCAACTCCTGATATAAAAGGCATTCCTGTTATTAGTGGTACTCCAAAATCTCTTTTTACTTTTGATGTTGTAACTATTAGGCAAGCTCCATCTAAGTTTGATTCTATTTCAGATATTCTAACTTGGCATATATCTACTTCTATTCCATTGTTTTTTGCTAATTCTACTATTTTATTTGCTGCTATTGTTGAAGTTGCTACTGCTCCACCACATGCTACTATAACTTTCTTTTTCATAATTATTTACTCTCCTTGTCTTTAACTATATTTATTATTTCATTGCATTTATCTGCATTTGATAACTTGTTTAAAACCTCTTTGTCTTGTAAAACTGCTAATACATTTTGAAGTAATTCTAGATGTTTTTTAGGATCATCTACTGCTAACATAAATATTACTTTAGCTTCTACTTCTTCATCATCTGTTCCCATTTGTATGAATTTTACTGGATTTTCTAATGTTGCTATTGCAATTCCTGCTTTATTTACGTGTGAAATATCTGTGTGAGGGATTGCTATTCCAAATCCATCTACATCTATCCCTGTTGGAAATTCACTTTCTCTATTTACTAAAGCATCTATATAGCTTTCTTTGCAATATCCTTCTTTTATAAATTTTCCTCCAACTTGTTCAAACACTTCTTTGCTGTTTGATGCTTCTAATTTTGGAAATATAAGCTCTTCTTTTAATTGTTCCCAAACCATTTGATCACCCCTAAATACTATATTCATATTTTCTTATAATTTCTGCTAATTCATATTCTGAGTTCGCGTTTTCAATGGCTGTTTTGAATTTTTCTTGCCCCAACATATTTACTAGGTTGAAAAATGCTTTTAGGTGACTTTTGTGGTCTATTGCACTTAGGCAACATACGAATTTGACATCTTCTTCTGCATCTTCTCCATCTCCAAAGCTAATAGGCTCTTTTAATCTAATTAAATTCATTCCTATTTTTTTAGTGCCTGAATTTAGACCTTCATGAGGAAGTGCAAACCCTGGTGATATTACAACATAAGGGCCATTTTCAACCACATTTTCTATCATCTTATCTATATAGCTTTCTTCTATATAATCATTATTTAGTAAATACTGCGCTGATTTTTTTATTGCATCTCTCCAATCACTACATTTTACATCTAGCTCAATATGTGTGCTTGGTAGCAAGTGATGAAGATAAGGGTCAGTGTAGTTTACTTCTTCTTTTGGGGCGCCATCGTCAAAATAGTCATTTATCGCCTCAGTAACTCTGTCTTGAAGTCCAGGTGGTAGCTGTCCTTCAAATTCTATAAATACTGATTTAAGTTTATTTAAAACTCCCTTTGCAGTTATTTCTTTTGCTTCAATCCTTGGTGGAATATTTCTCTTATTTCTTATCTCATCTATTTTTGTTCCAACCTTTAAATAATCCTCATCGCTAAATAGTGGTGAAACTATTACATAATCAATATTTGAATTATTTAGAGGAACTGTCGATATTATCAAATCTGCGTGACTTTCTAAAATATTTTTTTCGTCATGAGATGATATTATATCTACTATTTGGAAATTATAGTGAGATTTTAACTTAGCTAGTAACAATTGAGATGTTCCAATACCTCCACTACAAACTACAACTACATGGAATGCTATTTCTTGATTTTTCTTTCTCTCCATAGCTGCACATATATGGATTGTAATGTATGTAATTTCTACCTCACTTATTATTCTCTCAGCATATTTTTCAATAATATCAATATGATTTTTCACTGCTAAAACTATGTCTGGATTTTTAATAACCACTTCATCTAAAAATTCATTTGATTGTAAATCGCTTACTCCTGATCTAAAAATCGATTCTAGGTGATTTGATAGATTTTGATAGAAGTCATAATCGTTGTTTAAATTGATTTTTAGCTCATCTGATACAGCTTCTATAAAAGTTCTCGTTATCAACTGAACCTTTACCATGCTCTTGTTTTCATTTTGTTTTTTTAAATATCTTAAGCTATTTAAAAACTTACTTAAAAATCTTATCTCATCAACTGTAGACATAACTCCTAAATATTGAGACATATATTTGAGTATGTCTTGTGCCATGGCATATTTACTGTTGTTTATGTCTTGTTGAGCTTCTATAAGTTCACCGCATCCAATTCTAGATACTGCGATTGTTAGATAATTTTTAAGTTTATTGTATGAGTTATCTGTTAGATAGCTTTCATGAGCATGTTCCTGTTCATTTACAATTTTGTGGATTTTATCCATTTCTTCTTTAAAAAGTACGTTATTTTTGTTTAAGCTAGTAAATAAATTAATATTATTTTTGTCTGCTGTTATTATATTTAATAAGAAAAATCTCTTGTCACTTTCCAACCCTTCAAGTCTAAGACCTTTATTGGCATGTGATATAACTGTTAAATTTCCACTTTTTAAATATTCTTTTACTCCACCTAAATCATTTATTATTGTTGCTCTGCTGACAAATAATGTATCAGCTATTTTTGAAAGTGTGATGTATTCTGAAGATTCTATTAGCAGCATAGCTATCATAGATTTTCTTTCTTCTTTTGATAATTTGTAGCTGTAGAAATCTTTATCACCGATTAAATTCATAGCTTCTTTTATGTCTTGTTCGTGTTGTATTTTCTTTTTACTACCTATGCTAATTTGTGATAAATCGTTTTCTTCAAGAAAATCATTGATATCATTTAAATCGTTTCTTATTGTTCTTTCTGAAACCTCAAAACTCTCTGCTAATTGAGAAATTGTAATTTCTTCACTTTTAATTATTTCTACTAATATTTCCCTTGTTCTCTTCTTCATCTTCTCACCTCAACTTCTATGTTTAAATCATATCAACTTTTTTATTTTAAAAAAAGTCAAAAGTTTTTCATTCTTTTTTGAAAGGAAATATAATGGTTTAGATTTTTTCACAAGATTTTGAAAGGATGTAGATTAATATATTTTCTTTCACTTTTCTATGAAAAAATCTACTATAATTGACTGGTATTTTAGGTTTTTATGGTTTGGGATATTACTACAATAAGAATAGATTTTATATATATTGTAAATTAAAAAGAGCCACAGTACAAATTAAACTCTGACTGTAGCCCTTTTAACTAAATTATTATTCCTTCAAAATGATCCATTTCATGTTGAATAATTTGTGCTGCAAATCCTTTAAATACTTGTTTATGTTTTTTAAAACTTGCATCTAAATATTCAACCTCTATGCTTTCATATCTTTTAGTCTTTCTAACTCCTACTAAAGATAAACATCCTTCTTCTACTTCGTAAAGACCTTCTTTTTTTAGGATAACAGGATTTACCATAGGTATTATTATTCCACCTAAGCTAAATACCAATATTCTTTTTTTAACTCCTATCATATTTGCCGCCATACCTACGCATCTGCCAAGGTTCGCCTTTAATGTATCTACTAAATCAATAATTACTGCTGAATCTGCCATAGTCGCAGGTTCTGATTTTTGAGCTAAAAATTTCACATCTTTTACAATTGGTTTTATCATATTTTACCTTTCTTATTTTATCCTGTATAAATTTTTTAATCACTTCATTTTCATTAAGTAAACTAAAATTATATTTATTTTATAGCATCTTTAGTTATATTTTTATATTGTTCATCTGTCAAATCTACACTATAAAATAACTTATAGTATTCTTTAACTTTTTCTTTTAAATCATAATTAAATTCTTCTGGATATAGAATTTCTGATAACCAAATCATACCCATATATTTATTTACAGAAGGAGGGAATCCCATCCAGTTATATGGTGTACTTGGAGATTCATAGTATTTACCATCTTTGATTGCATCTATTTTTTGCCAATTACTATCTTCTCCAACTGTTGAATAAATACTTTGTGGTGAAAATATTATAACTTCTGGATTCCACATATATATTTGTTCTAAAGATACTTCTTCTCCATTACCCTTACTTGATGTATTTTTTAAATCAGCAAGATTATTTCCAAGTAAATCTATTATTTCTCCATGGAAAGAATCCTTTCCTACTACACTAGTTCCATTTTCCCCTGTACAATAAAGAAGATTTACCTTATTTTCTTCTCCTATTTTTGCCATAGTTTCAACTGTTGTGTTATAAGTATCCTTACAATAATCAGATAATTCTTTAGCTTTTTCTTCTTCTCCTAATAATTTGCCTAAAGTAGTATAACATTCTGGCATAGATTCAATAGTTCCTTCAATAAATATAGTTGGTATACCTGTTTGATCTTGTAAAGAATCTAAATCTTCTTTGGCACCTTTTTTAAGTTCACCGATATCTATAATTACTTGAGGGTCAGCTTCTGCTAAAGCTTCCATATTTAAATCTCCATTACCATACATTTGTCCAAATACTGGTAAATTAGCATATTTTTCATTAAGTATTTCTTTAGCTTGTTCAGTCCAATCAGTAGCTATACCTACCATCTTATCTGGTGCTATAGCAAACAATGCTATTTGTCCAGATCCACCTATTGGAGCAATTCTTTCTATATTAGAAGGAATCTCTACCTCTCTACCTGCTGAATCTGTAAACATAATTGTTTCTTCTGATGTTTGTTCTTGTTGTGATGAAGCATTGTTATTAGAACTACATCCAACTAAAGATGTAATAGCTAACACAGATACTAATACTAACGATAAAACTTTCTTTTTGATTTTCATACTCTTATCCTCCTATTTTGATACTTTTATACAATCAGACATTTTGGTACACATACCCTAACTTTATCATCATATAAGCTATTTAGTTCAACATCCACCTTATAAAGTTTCTTTATAAGATTTGAACTCATTATCTCTCTAGGTGTTCCAAAAGCTACCATCTCTTTATTGTATAAGGCTAAAACCTTATCAGCATACAAAAAAGCTTGATCTGGATTATGTGTAGATTGAATAATTATATACCCTTCCTTAGATAATTTTTTTACTGTATTTAACACTTTTATCTGATTTCCATAATCTAAATCAGAAGTAGGCTCATCCATTATAATTATTTTTGCCTGTTGTGCTAAAGCTCTTGCTATCAATACTAATTGTCGTTCGCCTCCACTTAAATTTATAAATTTTCTATCCTTTAAATAAGATATTTCTATCTTTTCTAAGCATTCTTCTGCTATCTTTTTTTGTCTTTTGCTAGGTTTTGACATTATAGAAAACTGCGCTGTAGTGCCCATTAAGACCATCTCAAATACTGAATAATTAAATACTGGATTATGTGATTGTGGTACATATGCTATTTTTTTTGCAAGTTCAACAGGAGTATATTTTTTCAAATTTTCTCCATCTAGCAATATTTGTCCCTCATATTTTTTTAATAAATGTAGTATGCATTTAAACATAGTACTTTTTCCTACTCCATTAGGACCTAATATACAAAGCAAAGTATTTTCATCAACATTAAAAGAAATATTTTTTAAAACCTCATGATTATGGTAGCTATAACTAAAATTTTTCACTTCTAAATTCAATTTAATTCTCCCTCCTAGTTATAAGGTAAATAAAAAACGGAGCTCCCACAAAAGCCGTTAAAATACCAAGAGGTATCTCACTAGTCCATAAAACTCTCGATACATTATCTACAATTAATAAAAATATAGCACCAAACAACATAGATGTAGGTAGTAAATATACAAAATTATTTCCAACTAACTTTCTAGATAGATGCGGTATTACAAGTCCAACCCATCCAATCATACCACTTACAGATACACTTGCTGCAGTTATCAATGTTGCTGAAACTATAGTTACAATTCTTATTAACTTTATATTAACGCCCATGGTTTTGGCTTCATCATCACCTATAGTTAATATATTTACCTGCCAACTAAATAAAATAAGAGGTATTATTCCTATTAGCATTGGTAAAATAACAAATTTTATATCCTGAAATTTAGTACCAGATAAACTACCCATTAGCCAATAAGTTATAGCAGGAAGTTGATCATTTGGATCTGCGATAAGCTTTATAAAAGAAGTTGCAGCTGAAAATAGTGAACTAACCATAATTCCAGATAATATAATTCCTAAAACTTTATTTCCTTTACTTTTTTCACTTATAAAATACACTAAAAATACTGTTATTAAACTAAATACAAATGCACTTATAGTTATATCTCTTCCACTTCCATAAAATAAAATTGCAACAGCAGCTCCAAAAGCTGCTCCATTAGATGCCCCTAATATATCTGGTGCTGCCATAGGATTTAAAAATATACTTTGGTAAGCTGCCCCTGCTGCTGATAGACAAGCACCAATTAAACATGCAAGAATTATTCTAGGCATCCTTACATTAAAAAATATAATTTCCATTCTTTCAGTCCAAAATGGAGTTATATCAGAAATTTTTGAAAAAAGTATTCCTATAACCTGACTTGGCTCTATAGGATATTTACCTATTCCAAATGATACTATCATTGTTATTATCATCAATATGAATAGACCTATTATTATAAATTTATTTTTTCTATCTTGGTACAATTTTCGATTCTCCTTAATATATATTTTTAGCTGTGCAAATAGATAATGGTAAAGATATATCAAAAAGCACACTCATTTTATATCTTTTTATTATGTTTTGTTATGTTTCACATTTAAATATTATCATATTTTATCATTTTTTGTCTACTTTTTATATTAAATATCTATTATCCTGCCATAGCTGAAATTATCTCTATTACTGTGATTAATTTTTCTCTTATTTCTAGTTCTAATTTTATAAATTATGATTGATATTACACTTCAAAAATAAATACGTTTTCCTATGTGTTATAAAAAAAGAGGTTGATTTCCAACCTCTTTTTTATATTTAATTTATCTACTTAAATTGTTATCTTCTATCCAAGAATCAATCAGATTTGTTAAATTATCGTATATCTTATCGCATATATAATCTCTATTTTCTATATCTATATCAAATAAAATAACATCTTCTCTATTTCTTATATTATTTATTAAGTTACAATCGTACTTTTTCAAAATACCAATTACAACTTTTTCACTATCTAAAACCTCATTTAATACATGTACATATTTTAAACTATCAGCTTCTGCATATCCTATTTCATCTAATATTAATACATCACAATCTTCTAAATCCTTCTTCAAGGTTTCAGAATAAATATCAAAATTTTCTAAATAAACCTTAGAAATCTTTTGTATTCCATCATTTCTTTTTTCAAGTATTTTATAGATATTTGAATCACTAATTGATTTTAAAAAAAACTCTCTTGAAGATTTATTTTTCTCTTCAATTATAGTTCTTGTACAAGTATATCCACCTAGCTTCAAATCATAGTTTTGATTAAATTTTTCTAAAAGTTTTCTAAGAATAGTAGTCTTTCCTATTCTTTTTTCGCCTGTAATAAAAATATTTCTCATCAAAATGCCCCCACATATATATTACAAATTAACATTTTTAGTTAATACATCATATCCTGTATATGCAAGTGCTAAAGTTATTGAAAGAAGTCTTTCATGAGCTAAATCTGTCACTGTAGCTTCTGCCATTTCAACTGAGTGTGCTGAAAAAGTACAATCAGATATTGATACATAAGGATGTATAGTAGCTGTTTTATGGCTTACATTTCCTATATCACTAGATCCTGAATTATCTGGTGGATTAATTTCTGTAATTCCAACTAATTTTAAATTTTTATTAAATGAATCTGATAAATTTTTATTAGTTACTAAATTATCATTAGGAAGTTCATACATTGTCATTTCAAGAGTTGCACCTGTCATAAGTGCAGCACCTTGTGCTATATTTTTAACTTTTACTAATAAATCTTCTAATGTTTCTTTTTTAGCAGCCCTAAAATAAAATCTTGCAGTAGCTTCATCTGGAACTATATTTGCTGCTACTCCCCCTTGAGTTATTATTCCATGCATTCTCACATCTGGTGTTACATGTTGACGAAGTGCATCTATTCCATTAAATAATTGAATTATACTATTTAGTGCATTAATTCCTTCTTCTGGACAAGATGCTGCATGAGAAGTTTTACCTTTATATTTAAACTCTAGTGGGTAAAGCGCCATAGTTGTCCCACTTTCTGTAGTTTTATCTGATGGATGAGCCATCATAACCGCATCTAGTTCATCAAACACTCCATTTTCAGCAAATACAACCTTTGCACCATTAGTTTCTTCTGCTGGTGTTCCATAAACTATAATTTTCCCACCAATTTCATCTACTATTTTACTTAATATGATTCCTGCACCTGCTGACATTGTTCCTATCATATTATGACCACATCCATGTCCTATTTCAGGTAACGCATCATATTCACATAAATATCCAACTGTCAAACCTTCTTTTTTGCTATCATAAGTTGCTCTAAAAGCTGTATCCATTCCTAAGAATTTTTTCTCCACTAAAAAATCATGTTCTTCTAAGAAAGTCATTAATTTTTCAGATGATTTATATTCTTCATTTCCTAATTCTGGATTTGCATATATGTAATCGCTTATTTCACATAATCTAGCATGTATTTTTTTTCCTTCTTCAAACAATATATTCTTCATAATTATATCTCCTATTATAATTAAGCCCATCCGATTAATGAGGCTACTGTTATAAATCCTAACGCACAAACAAATAATATTATTTGTAGTGGAATAACCCATTTTAACCATTTACCATAAGGAACTCCTGCTACTCCTAAACAAGCTATTAATATTCCTGATGTTGGAAACAATGCATTTGAAAATCCATCGCCTAATTGGAAAATTAAAACTGTTAATTGACGAGATATTCCAACTAAATCTCCAAGTGGAGCAAGTATTGGCATAGTAAGTGCAGCCTGTCCTGAACCTGAATTGACAAAAAAGTTTATAAACATTTGAACAGGATACATTATATAAGCCGCTATTAATTTTGGCAACTGTCCTATTAAATTTGCTAAAGTATATAATATAGTATCTATTATAAATGCATTTTGAGCTACTATCATTATAGCTCTTGCAAACCCTATCATAATAGCAGCACCTATCATATCTTTAGCACCTTCTATGAAAGTAGTTGCTATTTCATTTGCTGATAAACGTCCTGCTATACCACTTATGATACCTATTGCTAAGAATATACCACCTAACTCTGGAATCCAAAATCCTAATTTTAAAACTCCCCAAATTATTAAGGCTATACCTAAAAATAAAGTTAAAATTATTATTTTGTGCGCAAATGTGAATTCAACTTCTTCACTAGATATATGATCTAATTTTTCACGTTTATTTTTATCTATTTCATACATTGGACTTATTTCAGGATTTTTCTTAACTTTCACAGCATAAAGCATTACAAATCCTATTCCTATAGCAGTTGTTATAACCCATAAAATAGTACGATACAGCATACCTGAATATATTGGTATTTCTGCTATTGATTGAGCTATACCTACTGTAAATGGATTAAGCATTGCTGTTGAAAATCCTAATACACAAGCTAAATAAGTAACTGCTACAGCTACTATACTGTCATAACCTAAAGCTAATATTAATGGTAATAATAAAGTAATAAATGCAACTGCTTCTTCACTCATTCCAAAAGTAGCTCCACCTAATGAAAATAAAGACATTAATATTGGTAATACAAATATTTCTTTACCTTTAAAAATCTCTACTATTCTTAAAATACCAAAGTCTATAGCTTTTGTTTTTGAAATTATACTAAAAGCTCCACCTACTATAAATAAAAAAGCTATTGTTTCTGCTCCGTCAACTAACCCTTGAATAGGTGCTTGTAAAACTTTAAATATATTTTGTGGTTGACTTTCTATATACTTAAAAGTACCATTTACAACTACAGTTTTTCCTGATTCGTTTACTGTTGTTTCATAAGCCCCTCCAGGTATCAAGTATGTTGCAATTGCTACTAAAGCAATCATTGCAACGATTATAACCATTGTATGGGGCATTTCAAATTTTCTTTTTTTATCACTTCCGTTTGATAATTTTGATGCTTCCATAAATTTTCTCCTTTTTTATTTTTAAATTTTTTAATGCATTAAAAAAGCCTCTTAGAATAAAATTCCAAGAGGCGAATATACCGCGTTACCACTCTTATTTAGCAAAATACAATTGCTATCTCTAATCTCTTAAGGCGAGAACACCTACTACAATACTTAAATTCCTGTAGTCTTCTCCAAAGCTCTTTTCACATAAATTTCAATGTCTAGCTTCCACCATCCTAAACTCTCTATAAAATTAATTAATGTTACTCTCTTTATCACAGAATTTATTACTATTTTTTACGCTATCGTTTTTCATTATATATTTTTTGGATTTTTATGTCAATATTCTAACTAAAATTTTAGTTAGCTTAAAGTTTGTATATACAAATCAATATATTCTAAAATATAATCCATTCCTCTCATACCTATAATAGGCATATGATTAGCAACTTGACTTCCATATAATACAGGCATGCTTACTCTAAGCTTTGTATTTGTATTATTTGACATTTTTAATGTAATATCATCTGCTATTATAAATTGATTATTCTTTGTTTTAAATAAATCAATTCTTTCCTTTTCTGAACTAAAAACAGTAATATTTTTATCTTCTATATCCTTAAGACTATGATTACAAATATAACTATCTATATCAAATCCTAATTCTTCAGATATTTGTTTAAATCCTACTAATCTATTGTATTCTGTGTATAAACTCATAACAGGTTTATTATTTTTTAATATTTTTTTATACATAGGATAGTGCTTAACACTTATAATTCTTTCTCTTAAATCATTTACTACTTTTTTATCTATATCTTTATTTATGATTTTAGATATAGATTCTAACCACTCTAGCGTTCCTTTATATCCATAAGGAGATTTGTATATATAAGGAATGTTATAGTTTTCTTCCATATATTTTGCAAATTCTAAAGCTTCATATGATAATACTATATTTAAATTCGCTTTTACACTTTTTCTTATCATATCTTCATCAGTATCTACACACAATGTAACTATACTGTCATAGTCAAAACTATCCTTCATAAGTTTCTTAATTTCATTAATATCTGAACGCATTCTATAAGTATGTAAAGATGCTCCAAGTATATTGTAAGTTTTATCTATAGTTTTATCTTTTTCTCCTAATAAATCTTTAAGTAAACTATCGTAAATAGTTTTTATTCCAGAAGTGTAATCTCCTCTAAATCCTCCATTTTCTAAAGCATATAATTTTGCCGATACTTTTGGTTGCATAAGTTTACATACACCTTTTAAGTCAGTACCAATTATAGAACTTACAGAAGATGCTACAAGAAAAATTGCTTTTGGCTTTATCCACTCATCTACCTCTATAATTGCTTCCTCTAAAGTATCAGTACATCCCATTATTACGTCATCTTCATTCATATGAGTTGCAAATAATCTATTTTCTTGCTCCACACCTATAGATCCAAAAAATCCCATACTAAAGTGAGTCGTTCCAGTTGGTCCAAATTCTATAACTACAGTATTATCTATAGATAGAAGAGTCCATAAAATTCCCATTCTATCAGATGGTGTAGGTAAATATCTACATAAACTCATTTACTCCACCTCCTTGATATTCTTTTGCTTCTTTATAAGCTCTTATTAATTCTTCAACGAAAAATTTCACTACTTGCATTCCAGACATAGCTGAAGCCATATCACTTCTTACTATTGCAATTCCTTTTTTGGCAAGTCTATTAGCATATTCATGCCCTAAATATAAATCAGGTTTTAATTCATCATACACACCTTGTAAAGGAGCTATATTAGCACTTTTACAAACATAAGGATTTTGAGTTTCTAGTATATCTTTTATATATTTTTTGTCACTTTCTAAAAGATATGATATTTGTACAAGCTCTGGTATCATTCCAAGCTTAGTCATAAATGCATTTACCTCAAAACATTGAAATGGAGTATTTCCATATATATACTTACATCCATTTAAAACTTTTTTGCCCTTTTGTATAGATTCTATAGCTTCATCATAAAAATCTAGTATCTTTTGTGGTAATTTTACTTCTAAAATATCAAAAATATTTTTATATGCCTCTAGTATATTTTCTGGATCTACAAATTTTTCAAATAATATATATGGTGTTTTGAATTTACTTTTCATTTTTTTTGCTAAAGGTAAACCAATTGCATTTACTACTATATTTATATGTGCTCTAGAGGCATTTTGAATATCTTCAACTGTACATCCCGGTAACATAAGATTTATATCTATATTATTTTCTCTAAGTATAAGTCCTAGTTCACTCTTACTAAAATCACCATTTCTATGGCCTATTATATTTACTGATATTTTTTCAGTTTTAGGTTGATTTTTCATTAGACCTACACATGATGATAAAGTTCTCTCTAATCCTACATAATGATTTTCTGATTTAAAATGTTCAGTATGAACTGTCACAACCGGAACATCATATTTATCTCCTAACTCTTCGCCTAAAGACTCTACATCATCACCAATTAATTCCACTACACACGTAGTTATAAGAAATACAGCTTTTGGTTTGAATTCTTCTACCAATTCAGTAAATGCTGATTCTATTTTCTTTTGGCATCCAAATGTTACATCATGTTGATTTAAAATAATACTTACACATCTGCCATCTATTCCACCGTATACTTCTGACTTTATTGTCATTTGCTTTGTATAATATGAACACTCATCTGTTCCCACTATAACAAATACTGCATCTTTTATGTCTTTAAGCAATAATGCTGCTCCAAATAAAGGACAGTGAGAGCCCGGAAAAGACGCACGAGTAAGTGGTTTAACATCCTTTATATCATTCATATCATCAAGTTTAGATAATTTATTAATAATCTCTTTTGAATTTATCATTTACATACCTCTAAACCGCTTGAATTTCTCTATATGCTATTATCGGTTTATTTCTTCCTTCTATATTTATAATGTCACAGTCTACATTGTAGACATCCTTCATCATTTTAGATGTTATTACTTCTGTTGGTTTTCCTTCATCATATTTTATTCCATTTTTTAAAACTATAATGTTATCACTTACTTCCAATGCATGTGATAAATCATGTAAAACCATAACAACACCTATTCCATAATCTTTATTTAATTTTTTAACTAAATTCATAGTTTCTAGTTGATGTGAAATATCTAAATATGTTGTAGGCTCATCTAAAAACAATATTTCTGGATTTTGAGCTAGAGCAGTTGATATCCAAACCCTTTGAGCTTCTCCACCAGATATTTCATTTATTGATTTTTTTCTTAAATGACTTACATTAGTACATTCCATAGCCCAATTTACTACAGGATCATTACAATCACTTTTAGTTTCATACCACTTTTTATGTGGAATTCTTCCATAGCTTACAAGCTCCTCAACTTTAAAATCAGGTGGTGCTGAGTGTTTTTGTGGAAGTACCGCTATTAATTTAGATAAATCCTTACCTTTAAATGATTCTATATTTTTATCATTTATACATACAGTTCCTCTATTGTACTTTAATAATCTCGTTATAGCTTTTAAAAAAGTAGATTTACCAGAACCATTTGGACCTATTATAGTAGTAATACGTCCCTTATATATCGATGTATCTATTCCTTTAACAGCTTGATATTCTCCGTATTTAACTCCTACTTCTCTACAACTAATTTCCACTTATTTTTCCCTTCTTTCTAAGCATATATAAGAAGAATGGTCCACCTGACATTGCCATAATAGTTCCTACTGGAATATCCATTCCTGGAACTATTGTACGCCCTAAAGTGTCTGCAAAAAGTAATACTACTGCACCTAAAAGCATACTGGTTGGAACCATAATTTTATAATCTGAACCTACTATCATTCTTGCAATATGTGGTACAACAAGACCTACAAATCCTATCATACCTGCAACACTTACTGTAGCTGCTGCCAAAAATGCCGCAACTGCAGATAATATAACTCTATTTAAATTAACATTTATACCTAAGTTTTTTGCCATTTCATCGCCAAGTTGTAATGCATTAGCACTTTTTATACATAACATTGCTAATATCAATCCTACAGTCACATATATAACTAAAATTCTAACATCAGCCCATGAACGACCTGCTAAACTTCCATTTAAAAATCCTAATACCCCTTGCAGATTATCTGAATAAAGCATTTGTAAAAATCCAGTATATCCACCTAATACAGAATTTATTGCCACCCCAGAAAGAATTATTCTTACAGGATCTATTCCCTCTTTCCAAGCTAGTATATATATTAAAGCACAAGCAAATGCAGCACCTACAAATGCAAATATTGGAACAGCCGTTGTCATACCGGGAAATACTAATAAAACTGTCGTTACTATTGTGCTAGCTCCTGCAGATACACCAATTGTACCTGGATCTGCTAGAGGATTTCTCATAACTGCTTGTAATAATGCTCCACCTACTGATAATGCTGCACCAATTAAAATAGCACATATTATTCGTGGCAACCTTAAATTATAAATTATAATTTTTATGTTATTATCTTCTTCTGCAAATAAATTAGTAATTACTTCATTTAATGAATACCTTGCACTTCCTATAGATACAGAGATAAGAGTTAATATACATAAAATACATGCAAGAATTAATATAACTGATGTTACTTTTATTACTGATTTTGACTTTTTTTTCATCCTCTTACTCCTAATTATAAGCATATAATGATATTCATTCTCATTATATGTTTATAATAAACCTACTTATCTATTTTACTTCTAAAGTTTCATAAACTAAATCTATAAGATTTGATATTTGATCTACTATACCTATTCCTGTAGATGGCATATAACTAGATGGTAAATAAATTATATTTCCATTTTTTATAGCATCAAAATTTTGCCAATATTTCGGATTTGATTTAAATTCAGCTTCTGCAGTTGCTTTATTTTCTTCTATTGACATACTGCTTCCTACAAATATTACTACATCTGGATCATATTCCATAGTTGTTTCTTGATCAAGTGGAACCATACCTGTTTGATCATTTTCAAAAACATTAGTTAAACCTATTATATCTGCCATAGAACCTACTGTTCCAGCTTTTGATTGTATATATTGAGTTGTAGCAAGTACCATAACTGATTTACCTTCTAAATCTACTTTACTTTGTTTCATTTTTTCTTTTAAATCTTCATATGATTTTAATACTTCTTTTCCAGCTTCTGAATCTTTATCAAAAGCATTTATAATTGCCTTAGCTTCTTGATATGTTGATTCGTAAGCTGATACATTAGTTGAATGTCCACCATTTGTATAATAAACTGGTATATTTGATTCTTCTAAAGTTTTTCCGTATTGCTCTTGAGATGATGCTGGCATTATAACTAAATCTGGATTAAGCGAAACAACTGTTTCTATATCAAAATCATCAGACATAAGTGTTTGTAATAATTCTCCTTCATAATCTTCTGGTATTTCGTATATTGAAGAATTAGGTACACCTACAAGTGAAACTCCCATTTTAAATAATAATGGAGTTGTTGCTGCTGTTATACTTACTACTCTTTCTGGTTCTTTTTCTAAAACTATAGGCTCTGTAAATCCTTGATCTTTCATCACATCAGTATATTCTAATGTAAATTTTCCTTCTTTTTTAGCTTGAGATTCTATTTGAGATGATGTATTTGTATTTTGAGCACAACCTGTAAATACTCCTCCCACCATTATTACTGATAACATCATTGCTATTACTTTTGCTTTTTTATTCATTTTAATATCCTCCTCTATTAACTTACGCTATTATTTTATTTGCTAATTCAATGTATATATCTTTCATTTCTGACTCATTTAAAAACTCAAATACTGTTCCTCCAGCATTTTCAGCTACTTGTATTTCACCACTTCTAGGTATTACATGTACTATATTTGTTTCAATTTCATCTACTGCCTTTTGAACAATTTCTACTTCATTTTCAATGTTTTTTGAATTTAATATAAGACCTTTTAATCTTGCATATCCTCTACTTCTGAAGTTTTTAATAGCTGAACTTATATTTGATGCTGCATAAAGTGACATCATTTCTCCTGATGATACTATATAAACTTCATCTGCATATCCACCTCTTATAGGCATAGCAAATCCACCACAAACTACATCGCCAAGTACATCATATAAAACTATATCTGGATTGTAATGTTCAAATGCTTCTAATTCTTCTAGCTTTTCAAAAGCTGATATAATTCCTCTACCTGCACAACCTATACCTGGTGTTGGTCCTCCTGATTCAACACAAAGTACTCCATTATATCCAGTAAAAACTATATCTTCTAATGTTAAATCATTTCCTTTTTCCTTTAATTGCTCTAATACAGTTGGAATTCTCTTTCCTCCCATTAGATTTTTTGTTGAATCTGCCTTTGGATCACATCCTATTTGCATAACCTTTAAACCTAAATGTGATAATGCTGCAGATAGATTAGATGTAGTCGTAGATTTTCCGATCCCACCCTTACCATATATTGCTATTTTCCTAATTTCTTTCAAAATTATTCCTCCTAAACGATACTTAGTCTTTCTTCAAATAATATTGCAGCACTTTGCATTTCTATTTCATTTGGATGAAGTTCTGCAATTTTATATCTTTTCAATTTTTCTTCTGATATACTATGATGATTATTAGGACCTAAAGTTTTAAAATAATTTATTAGCTTAGGTGATACTGAACCTTGACATATATATTTTCCTATTACTTCATTATTTTCTTTTATTAAATCCTCTCCTGCTACCAAACTTTCAAATGCATGTCTAGAATCTGGATAAGCACCCAATGTAGCAAATATTCCTATTTTTTTATTAGATATCTTTTCCATAAATAAAGCAGCTTCCTTATTAGGTCCACCTTTATCTACCCAATATCCAATTAAAATAACTTCGTAATCCTTAATATTTTCAACTTCACTTATAGGCATAATATCCAAATCAAACTTATTGTTTTTATTTATATGTTTGTAAATACCTTCTGCCAATTTCTTAGTATTTCCAGTTTGGCTTGAATAAGTTATTAGTGTCTTCATATATCCTCCACTTTTTATTAATGATAATAATTTTCATTTACATTTAGAATTATACCATGCTATAATAAAGTGGTCTTTAACTATATTCTCTTTTTTTTAAATGTTTTTCACTTTTTAGGAGGTATTTTATGGAAAGAAATATAATAAATCATCTTCACATCTGTTCTTTGGTATATTGTGGAAATAGAAATCTTGCAATTAAAATATTTGATAAAAATTTAAAAACGCTTATAGAGCAAAGTGGTTTTACATATTGCTCTACTTTTATAGATTCACTTAATTATAGTATCTATAATTATATTTTAGTTAAGGAAGGTATTTCTTTACATAATTGTTGCTTTAAAAATAGTCTAGAGAATTTTGACCCTAATGATATATCATCTTTAAAAGATATAGGTCATAAAATAATAGATTCATATAGTTATTGCAAAGAATATTTATATGAAAAATATTCCCACGTTGAAATTAAAAAGGCTATTTTTTATATTCACGAAAATTTAGACGAAGATCTTTCTCTCGATAATATATGTTCTATTATAAATATGAATAAAACTTATTTTTGTAAGCTCTTTAAAAAATATACAAATCGTACATTGAGTGAATATATAAATATCACTAGAATAAATGCTGCAAAACATCTTATGCTAGACCCTCAGGTTACTTTACTTCAAGTATCACTTCTATGTGGATTTAACAATTATTCATATTTTTGTAAACTTTTTAAAGAAATCGTAGGTATAACTCCTACTGAATATAAAAATCTAAAAAATAAAAATGAAATTTTAGATGTAAAAAAATAAATAAATAAAACCGCATCATTTATATGATACGGTTTTATTTATTTATTTAATTGAATTTCTTTCTTCTTCGTTTTTGTACTCAGATACCTTATGTCCCATTCTTCCAATAAAATTAGCCATATTAGTGATATCTTTTATTGTTTGATCTTTATCTACACCTTCTGTTATAAGCTCTCTACGTCCTATATTGCTATATTTGTAGCAAATAAATTTATCATTTGTTTTCCATACTTCTCTACGTTCGCTACCAACACCAGTTTTGTAGTCGATTTGTGTTCCAAATACAAGCTCTTTATTTTCGATTTTTTTAAATTCTAAATCTATAGCAAAATCGTCTTCGATATCAGTTTGCTTATTAAGAGTTGGTAATTCTGTATATATTTCTATGAAGTCATAAAGTCCTAATTCATCTGTTTTTGTTTTGTCAAATATCATTATAGGCATTTGTTCATAGTCACCTAATTCAAAAAATTGTACTTTACACATACTTTGAGTGTCTATATATAAACCTGATTCTCTCATAGATTTTTCAAAGTTTAAAACTTCTTCAAAGCTTGATAATCTTTCAAAAGTTATAAGTTTAGCATCATCTGCCATAACCTTTTCTATACTTTTGAAAAATTTTACTACATTATTTGCAACTACTAATGATTTTTCCAAATCATCTATAGTCCAAAAGCTTTTTATCTTAGGTAATGAAGTTATTTCAAGTAAAGATCTTGTAGATATAACTGTATCAAATTTTTCTTCTTTGAAGAATTTATCAATTTTTTTAGCATCTAATACTTCAAATTCTATATTTGTTAAACCTAATTTTTCAGCTATTTCTTCAGCACATGCTATACCTTTTTTACCTTTGTCTATACCTACAATTTTGGCATTTGGATAGATTTTAGCTAAAAAGCAAGTTACTATTCCGTTATCACAACCTAAATCTAGAATTTTTTTGTTGTCTAAATCCTGGCTTTTAATTAACCATGTAAAAAATTGTTTATATAAATCGTAGTAATAAGCTCCAAAATCTAAACTTGTTTCTAAGTCTTTATTTTTTGTTAAGTATATTTTTCCATTTGTAGTATCACTTTTTAGTGACATTGCCATATCTAAATTTTGAGCTAAATCTATTTTGTATTTTGCTTGTATATGTTTGAAAAATTCATCCCTATCATTTGCTTCTTCTAAGCCTATTTTTTCAAAATATTGCTCTATATATTGTTTTATTACATTGTTATTTATTTGTTCCATAAAATTAAATTATCTCCTTCTAGTCTTATATTCCCTTTTATATTATAATATTTTTTCCATCTATTTTCATTTTTAATTTATATGGACTTCAAATATTTTTATTTCCCATAAATTTCATCATATTTTCTTAATATATATCTAATCACAGCCTCTCCTAACATAACAGAGTCTTCTATAGTTAAATATCTATCTGCGC
This sequence comes from uncultured Clostridium sp., assembly GCA_964449895.1. Lineage (GTDB taxonomy): Bacteria > Bacillota > Clostridia > Peptostreptococcales > Peptostreptococcaceae > Intestinibacter. Next base: position 121,606 of record CAYVBY010000003.1, on the reverse strand, counting down.
TCTTATCTACAAACATTTTAACTTCTGCATCAAATTCATCATCTGCAAACCAAACATTTATAGTTACAGGATAATTTGGGAAAAATGGTATAACTGCTGATAAATCAGCTTTTGATTTTACAAATTCCGCACCTAAATTTTCAAATACTTTTTTAATTTGTTCAGGTTCTTTGTCAGATACAAAACGAGTTAATTCTACTTCTGCAGTTTTGTCAAATTTAACACCTCTTATTAATCCGTCTTTTAACTCACCAAAATGAACTGGTTGAGAGTAAACAGGTGTACCATCTGCTAAATCTAAATAGTGTAGAGCTATTAATATATACCAATCATCTGGACTTTGCTCAAAATCATAAGATGGGTATTTTAAGTTTATAGTTTGACCTAAACTATTGATTTTTATAGTTGATGATTCAGCATCAAATATAGTACCTGATTTTTTAGCTATATCTTCAGGTGACTTGTCCTTTAAACGATCCTTTGCAACCAGCAGCATTTCATTAAATGCTCTTTTACTATCTTTACTTTCCATTTGTAATCCTCCTAAATATCCATATTTCAATTTTTAATATTTTCCCTTTGAATATCAGTCTTATATTATTTGACTATACTATATATTATACAAAATAATATACAATACTTATATATTTAAACTGGTAAAAATACTGAAAACTTACTTCCCAATTTAGAAGATTTAACTTTTATATATCCTCCCTGCTTTGAAATAATTTCTCTACTCAAATAAAGACCTATTCCTATTCCCTCTTCATCTAAAACATTTTTTCCTCTATAAAATCTGCCAAAAATTTTAGAAATTTCATCTTCAGATATTCCAATTCCCTGATCTTTGATATCTATTCTAGTAAATATTTCGTATTTTTCAATTGATACAGAAATAGTAGTATTTTCTTCAGAATATTTAATAGCATTTTCGATTATATTAAACAATGCTTCTGATGTCCATTTTTTATCATAATCTATGAGTATTTTCTGTTTTGGTTCAAAATCTATATTTATATTTTTAAGTTGTGCTTTTTTATAAAGCTGAGAAATTGCTAGTACTACAACATCATTTATATCATTCTTTGTTTTATGTAAATTTATAACTGAACTTTCCAATCTAGACATTTTTATCATACTTTCAATTAAAAAACATAATTTATCTAAAGATAAGTATATAATTTGATTGAATTCTTCTCTTTCATCATCTGATAAATCATCTTGTTGCAAAAATTCACTATACATCTTCAAATTAGCAAGCGGTGTTTTTAGCTGATGGGAAATATCTGATATTAAAGATTTTATCTCATTTTTTTCTAATTCCATCTTTTTATTTTGTGACTTTAATATATTTATTAATCTCAAAGTTTGATGCTGTAATTTTGATAATATAGAGTCATCTATAATAGAAAAAATTTCATTTTCTTTCATATCGGAAATCGTAGATAGCATATCTGATAAATTAACTAACATCTCATCTAAATACTTTTTAAAAAATAACTTTTGTAAATAAAATAATATAAAAATTGCCAATGTAAAACTTGCTGTTACTATTGAAATTTTTATATTATAATTCTTTGTAGATAAAAAAATATATATATTAAAAATTAAACAAATTATAAAAATAATTCCATTAAACAATACATAAATTTTATCTAGCCTATTAAAATTTTTATTAAGTCTTTTTTTATTAATTTTTTCTCTACTTGTCATAAGCTACTCTCCTAACATATAACCTATTCCAAATAATGTGATTATATATTCTGGATTTTTAGAATCATCTTCAATTTTTTTGCGAAGTCTTCTAACATTTACTGATAAAGTATTATCATCTACATAATTTCCATTGTAGTCCCACAACTTATCTAATAAAACCTCCTTCGTCATAGCTATTCCTTTATTTTTACAAAGGAGTTCTAAAAGCCTATATTCAGTAACACTTAGCTTAATTTCTTGATTTTTCTTATATACCTTTTTGCTATCAAAATCTACCTTTAAATCTTTATAAATAAATAATTTTTTTGCCTTTATATCACTTCTTTTAATTATTGCATTTATTTTAAACTTAAGAACTTCTATTGAAAAAGGCTTTGATATATAATCATCACAACCATTTTCAAATCCTCTTATCATATCTTCTTCTGTATCATTTGCACTAAAAAACACTATAGGAAAATCTATTTTATTTTTTATTTCTACACATAAATCTAGACCACTTCCATCAGGAAGTCCTATATCTAAAAGCAAAAAATCTATATGATTTTCAAGTATAGAATTTTTAGCATCTTCCTTTGTATATACACTTATCGTATTATAACCTTCTTTTTTAAGTGCAAAAGATACTCCTCTATTTAAAAGTTTATCATCCTCAACAATTAAAATATTTTTCATACGGCCTCCTAAATACAACAAATCACGGACAATAAATTATATATTATTATGAGTTAAAAATTAAAAAGCTCCTAATCATTATAATTTGCATATTATCCGTGATATAAATATTATTTAATTAAATTCTATCATTTTATTTTTTACAGTGCTATTTTTCTATTCTTCTAAGTCTTTCTGTTACACTTAATCTTGAACTTTGTTTATATACAATTCTTGGAGTTATAGTACATACAAAAAGTATAAGTAATATCAATAAAATCAATGAATTCATAGGAAATACAAATTCTGCATAATCTACTATACTTTTAAGCGATTTGGAAATCCTATAAACAATACCTATACCTAAAGTCATTGTAATAAATATTGTAACTGATGCATAATATAATCCTTCAAAAGTAAGCATATTTTTAATTTGTTTTTTAGTCATACCAATACTTTCCATCACAGCAAGTTCGGTCAATCTCGTATTTACATTTGTAACCATTACATTTATAAAATTAAGTATACCTATAAATATTAAAATTAAAGAAATACCTCCACCTACTACATTCATCATTATCATGCTTTGTTCAAAATTTTCCTTTATGTCTGATTTAGATTCTAAATTTATATTTTGACTTTTCTCAGTCATAAGCTTTAGTTGATTTTTTATTGTTTTTTCGTATTTTTTATCGACATTTATATGAAGCCCACTATTTAATATATCATTATCAATTTTATTAATTAAAGATTCACTTATATAAAATGTTGGTATACCTATTTCATTTTCTTCTCCAAAAGGCAAAATATTATTTTTGTCTTCAACTATGTCTACTGCCAAATCAATTTTTTTAGTTTGATTTAAATTTCTAAATGTAATTTTTTCACTTGAAAAATCTAATTTTTCGTAGTCAGGATAATAAAAAGGACTTGTAAGTGCTATTTTTCCTTGTTTAAAAGCATCTACATCTATATCTACACCTTTTACTTTTTTAAATTCGTCTATAGTTTTATCGTCTACAAAGGATACCCATGCAGTCAATTGACTTGGATCATTTTCTATCTTTTTCAAATAATTTTCTAAACCATTTTCATCTTCAGTAAATCTTTCGTATCCAGACTTTAAAGCTGGCATAAGAATAGCTTTATTCATATCCATTTGTAAATTTGAAACTTTATCTACTTTTATTGAAGTTATACCTTTAAATTTTTTTATATTTTCTATATCTTCATCCTGTAATTCTAAATTCCCTTCGCCAAAGTTTTTAAGTTCAAAATCATATGGACAATATATCTTTTCGTAATTTTCAAAGCTTAAACTCTTCATAAATGAATCTATACTTAAAAAAGTCATAATTCCCATAAATAATGATAAAAATACTAGAATTGCTCGTTTTTTATCTCTAAATACATTATGCCAAGCCATCTTATAGATTTTTCTACCATTTGTAGATTTTTTATTATTTTTTTGTTTTTTAGATTTAGGCCCTATATAATTTAATGCTTCTATAGGCGAAATTTTACTTGCTATTTTAGCTGGCTTTCTACAGCTTATTAAAACTGTAAATAAAGAAAATAATATTATTCCTATAAACACTAATGGCGTAAAATAAACTTTATTAGGCATCAAATCTGCGTAATATGTACCAGAACAAAATGACTCTATTGTATAAGGTACAATTAAAAAAGAAACTAGAATTGAAATAATTATACCTATTGGTATTCCTATTATAGATAATCTAAATGCCTGACCTCTAACTATCTTTTTTATTTGCTTAGGTGAGGTCCCTATAGTTTTTAGTATTCCATAAAATTGAATATCCTTCGTAACAGCTATATATAAAATATTATATATAAATAGATAACCACCAAGTACTATAAACAATCCAATAAGGCCTATTATTATAATTGTTGATATTTCTATTTCTTTAGAATCTTCTTCCGTATCATAGTTAAATTGAAATTCTTGATTGTTTTTTAATTTAATATTTTTTTCTAAAACATTTGTAGATCCGTATTTTTCACTTTTTTTAAATGTCATAGATATCATTCCATTTTTTTCTAAAGATAAATTATGTACTTTAGTAAAATCCTCTGATACATATATTACATCTGCTCCACTTTCTATAAATTGTAATGATTCAGTATAACGCTTAAATTCTCCACTTATAATAAATTCTCCCTCATATATCTTGCCATTTATTTCATAAGGTATTTTTACTTTATCCCCTATTTTGGCGTCTTCTATGTCTAATAATTTTTTTGACATTTGTGATACCATAATCTCATTTTCTTTTGTAGGATAATTTCCTTTTATTTCTCCTATAGCTGGAGTTATTTGTTTTTCCCAGTTTTCTGTATCTAAATATTGAAGAACTATATTTCTTCCATTCTTAGATAACTCCTCTGAATGTATATTTCCAGCTAGAATTTCTTTACCTACTGCTTCAGATATATCTAAATCTTTAATTTTTTTTACTTGTTCATCAGTAGGATTTTCTAAAAAAGTAGTTGCAGTAGTACCTTGATATCTCAAATTCATAATTTTATAGTTTTTTGAAAAGCTTATACCCAAAGTAAACACACTAGAAATCATAAAAGTAGTAAGTATTATAGCTATAACTGCAAAAATATTTCTAGTTTTATTGGATTTTAAAGATGACTTTATTATTTTACTTATTATATTTTTATTATTGTTTTCAAATTTCATTACTCATCACCTCTTACAATCTTTCCATCCTCAATTCTTATAACTCTATCTGCAAGTTGTGCTATCTCCTCATTATGTGTAATCATAACTACTGTTTGATTAAACTTTTGACTCGTCATTTTAATAAGCCCCATTACATCCATACTAGTCTTACTATCTAGATTTCCAGTTGGCTCATCTGCAAGTATTATTGCTGGTTTTGTAGCTAATGCTCTAGCTATTGCAACTCTTTGCTGTTGACCTCCAGATAAATTATTAGGAATATTTGTGATTTTATCTTTAAGACCAAGTATTTCAATTATTGAGTCTACATATCCTGTATCAATTTTAACTCCATCAAGCTCAATTGGAAGAACTATATTTTCATACACATTTAATATTGGTACTAAATTGTAATTTTGAAATATAAATCCTATATTTCTTCTTCTAAAAATAGTCATCTCCTCATCATTCATATCATTTATTTTTTTGCCCCTTATATAGACTTCTCCACTAGTAAGTGTATCTAATCCACCTAGCATATTTAGAAGTGTAGATTTCCCACTTCCAGAAGTACCTACTATGGCTACAAATTCGCCTTCTTCTATTGATAGACTGACATTATTTAATGCCCTTACCATATTTTCATCTTTGCCATATATCTTTATTAAATTGTTTGCCTTTAGTATACTCATATATCTCACCTCTATTTTTTTTATACTTATATTTTAGAAAAAACTTATGACAATCTTATAACAAAACAAAAAAGAGGCAATATTTAAAATGTTAAATATCACCTCTTTGATTTAATTTACATATCTTTTACTATATTATTAGCCCATTTTTTAGATATAGCTCTCGGAACTCCAAATACAAATTTTGCAATTTCTTCAGTATAAGTAAATGCCACTAATAAGTAAATTGGTATACCCTTATATGCAGCAATAAAGGTAATTGGTAGCGAAACAAGCCACATACATCCCATTTCTAAAAACAGTGCATACTTAGTATCTCCACCACTTCTTAAAACTCCTATTACTATAAAAGTATTAAAAGTTCTAAGTGCCATCATAACTCCCATTATAAAAAATATTTTTTTGATATCAGGAGCTAAACTTTCCGAAACACTAAATACTTTTAAAAGTAATGGTGTAGAAATTATAAGTAATAAACCTAATAAAGCTCCTACTAAAGTTATTAAAATCGAGAATTTTTTAGAATATCTAATCGCTCTATCTATATTATTTGCACCAAGTTCATTTCCTATCATTATAGAAGAACCTATTGCAATACAAACTGCAGTCATTATAAAGAAATTTCCAGTAGTGCTGGCAATCTGACTTGCTGCAATCGCTGATGTACCAGCTGTAGCATAAGCAACTGAATAAAGTACACTTCCAAAAGCCCATGTTGTATCATTTAAAAATGTTGGTGCTGTTTTCTTAACTACAATATCAACCAACTCTTTAGTAATTCCTTTTATATCCTTAAATCCAAATTTAAGCTCATAATCATCTTTTAGAAAATATACATAACCTATAAGTAAAATAAATTCTATAATTCTAGCTACAAAAGTAGCAATAGCAGCTCCCTTAACACCTAAAGCTGGGGCTCCAAATTTTCCAAATATAAAAATATAATTTAAAATTATATTCACTACAAGAGATATAGAACTACAAATCATTCCAAGTCTTGGATTCATGACATTTCTAGATCCCATACTAAATATATAACTAACTGCTATAATAGGATAACAAAATCCTATAACTAAAAAGTATTCTCTCGCTTCTTTGACTACTGCACTATCATAAGAGAAAAAATGAATAATTACATTTTGAAAAAATATAGCTATTACAAAGAAAATTATACCTAAAGTCAATGCTGCTATTACACTAAGTGCTGTAATCTTCTTTATACTATCTCTATCTCCCTTTCCGTAAAATTGAGACATAAAAATTCCAGTCCCACCTATAATTCCTGATAATGCCATATTAAATAAAAAGAAATATTGATTAGCTATACCAATAGCTGCCACAGATACTTCTCCTAAACTTCCTACCATCACAGTATCCACCATATTTATAAGTGTAGTTATTAAATTTTGAATTATTATAGGGATACATAGTACTACTAATATTTTATAAAAAATCTTATTTTCATCTGTCATCTTAAAGATTCCTTGCAAAATACCACCTCTCTTATTTATTGAATTTGACACACTCATTTTATTATAACAGATTATAAAAAAAATACTCATATTATAAATTAACATCTATTATTTCAAAACGCTGTTACAAGATATAAAAAAAATTGCCAAATTAATTATAATTTGGCAATTTAGACAAAACAGCAAAATAATTATTATCTAAAACTATTATGACTATTTTGTATATAAAGTTAGATCTTTTATTTTTAAAACTAACTAGCTTATAGAAAAACTAACTTATTTATGTTAAATAGAAAAAACTAATCTTAATTATTTATCTAAATACTTTCAATTTAGTTTGATTAAACTAATACCTTTAACTTAAGTATAGTTTCACTTCTTCCTTATCTTCTATACATCTCATAACTCCAAATGCAAGTGATTGCATTTCATTTTCTCCTGGATAAATTAAAACTTCTCCTAGATGAGATATCCTTTTTTTCAACATATCAACTAATCTACTCCAATTTGCAAGACCACCAGTTAAAACTATTCCGTCTACTTTTCCACATAAAACTGTCGATATTGCACCGATTTCCTTTGCAACTTGATAAGCTAATGCTTTAGTTATTTTTAGTGCATACTCATCATTATTTTTAATTCTATCTTCTATTTCAAGGGCATTTGTAGTATTTAAATAAGCAACCATACCACCTCTGCCATTAACTCTTCTAAGCATTTCTTGTTCTGAATATTTTCCTGAGTAACAAAGCTTTATCAAATCTCCTGTTGGCAGTTGTCCACTTCTTTCCATAGCCATAGGTCCATCACCTGCAAGTGCATTATTTACATCTATGATTTTTCCATTTTGATGAGCTGCCACAGAAATCCCTCCGCCCATATGAACTACAATTAAATTCACATCTTTGTAATCTAAATTTTTATCTTCACATGCTTTTTTTGCCATAGCTCTATGATTCAACATTTGAAATGATTCACGTCTTTCTATCTCAGGAAGTCCTGAAATTTTTGCTTCTTCACAAATTTCACTACATGCTGGAGGATCTACTGTATATGCCTTTACACCGTACTCTTTTGCTAATTCGTAAACAATTTCTGCGCCTATATTACATGGATGTTCACCATAAATACCTGACCATGAATCTAAAATCATCTCCTCGCTTATCTCATAAGTTCCTCCTGATACTGGTTTTATAGTTCCACCACGACTTACAAATGCGAAAAAATCTTCTAATTTTTCACCTTTTTCCTCTAACTTTTCAATTATTTTTTCTTTTCTATATCCGTACTGTTCTCTGTATTTTAAATATTTTTCAATATCTTCTCTTGGGTGCGATATAGATTCTACCCAAATTTTTTCATATCCGTCATACACAGCCACCTTTGTAGATGTAGAACCTATATTTATAATCAACATTCTATTATTCATAACTCACCTACTGTCCCAATCTAAATTTATAACTCACTTTTTTCATTAGATAAATTTTTACTTATAGTTATATTCTTATTTAGTATTTATATTATTTAGCCAAGTCTCTAATAGTTTGCATTCTATCATCAACTTCTTTTTGTATAGCTTCAAATTCTTCTTCTCCAAGATGTTTAAATTTTCCGGATAATTTTAAAAATTCTTTTACACTTATAGGATTTTTATTTTCCACATTTATTTTTAACTTTCCATTTTCAAATTCAATAAGTGGAAAGAAATTACTTTTAACTGCTTTTCTTGCTACTTCTATGCTTTTATCAGAAGAATGAACCCATCCTGTTGGACATGGAGAAAATATATGTAAATAAGCAAATCCTTTCTTACTAGCAGCAATACCTTTTTCAACTTTTTCCACAAAATCCTTCATATTAGATGGAGATAAAGTAGCCATATACTCAACATTATGCATTGCCATTATAAGAGGCATATATTTTTTAGATTGTGATTTTCCTTTAAGCACACTTCCAACTGGAGTTGTACTAGTTTTAGAGCCAAAAGTTGTAGTTGAACTTCGTTGAAAACCTGTGTTCATATATCCTTCATTATCATAGCAAATATAAAGCATATGTTCTCCGCGCTCTGCTGCACCACTTAAAGATTGAAATCCACAATCTGCTGTAGCTCCATCACCTGCAAATGCAATTATATTAACATCATCTCTATCTTGTCTTTGATACATTTGCGAAACTCCACTTAAAAATGAAGCTGTATTATCTAAAAGAGGTATATGAACTGGAACTTTAACACCATTATCAAAGTTCCATCCAACTACTCCAGCTCCTGCCATACATCCTGGTGGAATTGCTATAACTGTATTTTCTCCAGATATTTGTAGTACTCTTCTCAAACAAAGTTCTCCTCCACAACCTTGACAAGCAGACATACCAGGAGTTACTAAATCCTTAGAGTTTTTTAATTTATCTATGTAATTCATTTTGCCCTTCCTTTCTTTATTAATAGAGTTAATTTGATTTTGATGCTCTTTATTTCTAAATCTATACAATATGTTTTCTACACATAATTTATATAACTATTTAAGCCATAAAGTTTCTATTTGACCTTGCTTTCCTTCTTTAGTAGCATTATCTAAAGCTTCAATAACACTCATTACATGATTTAATGAAATATCAAGACCTCCAAGTCCTCCAATCGCCGGAATTGAACAAAGATTTTCTCCTAAATCACTTGTAGCTGCTTTAACCTCTTGATATAAAACTCCACAATTCCATCCAAAACTTACACTTCTATCTATAACTGCATATCCTTTTTTACCTTTTAAAACCTCAGCTATTTTTTCATTTGGAAAAGGTCTCATAAATCTAACTTTAACAAGACCTACTTTTATTCCTTTTTCTCTAGCTAAATCTACTGCTACTCTAGTAGTACCTACATTTGCACCAATAGTAATAACAATAATTTCTGCATCTTCGCATCTATAAGTATCAATTAATCCTCCATAAGCACGACCGAATTTTTCCTTAAATTCTTTGTCTACTTTTTCTATTACAGCTTTTGCATTTTGCATAGATTCAAGATGATTTTCTCTATATCTAATCAAAATTTCTCCTGGAGTAAGTGGATCTACTGCCATTGGATTTTTAGGATCATAAGCGACATGTTCACATTTATATTTTGGTAAAAATTCATCTACTTCTTTTTGAGATGGAATTTCAACTCTTTCAGTTAAGTGTGATAGATAAAATCCGTCATAACATACATTCATAGGAATTAATACATCGCTGTCTTCTGAAATTTTATATCCTTGAATTATCATGTCTAAAATTTCTTGATTGTTTTCAACAAATACCTGTATCCATCCACTATCCCTAACTGACATAGCATCCTGTTGACCACTCCATACAGTTTCTGGAGAAGTCATCTCTCTTGTAGCAATTGCCATTACCATAGGAAGTCTTAAAGTTGACATTCTAAAATACGGTTCGTACATAAGAGCAAGACCTTGGGCTGAAGTTGCTGTAAAAACTCTGCCTCCTGCCATAGCTGCACCTTGAACAACACTCATTGCTGAATGTTCTGATTCAACTTGTACCATTTGCGCATCACTTTTTCCATCTGCAATCATAGATGCTAATCCTTCTACAACTGATGATTGAGGAGTTATAGGATAAGCTGCTATAACATCTGGTCTAGATAAGCATGCTCCTATTGATGCTGATTGATTTCCTGTCATCGCTTTTATTTTCCCCATTATTTCTCATCTCCTTCATCTACCATATTTATTGCACCCTTTGAACATTCATTTGCACATATTCCGCAACCTTTGCAAAAGTTATAATTTACAATATATTTATCATCCTTAAATTCAATTGAATTAACTGGACAGTAAGTTAAACAAATTCCACATTCAATACATTTTTCTTTATTTATAACAGGTCTGACTATACGCCAGCTGGCTGTATCTAAAATGTACATACCTTCGTTTCCGATTGGTGTCACAAATTTTTTCATATATAATCCTCCTACAAATCGTATTTTTTTACTCTATCATATGCAACTTGTGCTGATTTCACATTTGCATCACCAAATTTAACTTTTATATTTTCTTGTAAAACTTCCCAATTTATAAATTTTTCACATACTTTCGCAAAAGCCCCTAACATAGTAGTATTTGGTATATTTCTATTTATATTTTCTAAAGCTATTCCTGTAGCATCTACTAAATAAACTTGTTTTGCATTTTCTGGTAAATTCAATTCTTCAATAGTTTTCTTAGTATTTATAATAACTACTCCATTTTTTTGCAAACCTTCAAAAGTTTTTTCCATTGAAAGTAATGTATCATCAAATACAACCAAAATTTCAGGAGTATAAACTTGAGTCTTAATTCTAATGTCCTTATCATCTACTCTTAAAAATCCAAATACTGGCGAACCCTTTCTTTCAACTCCAAAAAAAGGTATGAATTGAGCATATTTTCCTGTATCAACAACTGAACTTACAATTATTTGTGCCGCCTTTACTACACCTTGACCACCGCGACCATGAAACCTTAATTCCTTCATTTTGTATCTTCCTTCCTAAACTATCTTTCGAAAGTTATTAATATTTATATCTGTTTCTTTATACGAAACACTGTTTCTTTATATTAATTTTACTTAAAGTATAGAACCTTTTTCTCTATTTGTAAATTAAAATTTTTACAAATTTATTTATAACTTTTAAAATTATTTAATTTAACTTATAATTTATATAAATAAGTAATTATTGGAGGGTACGAATGAACAGCGATAATCAACAAAATAAGTATATTCTTCAATCAGTAGAAAATGCATTATCAATAATCGACTTACTATGTGAATATGAAGAGCTAGGTGTTTCTGAAATAGGAAATCTTTTAAATGTAGGAAAAAGTACAGCTTTTAGACTTCTTGCAACTCTACAAAGTAAAAATTATGTATATAAAGATGAAAATTCAAAATATAGACTAAGTCCTAAATTTTTATCAATAGGAAATATAGTTTCAAATAGGATGGAAATAATCAATAAAGTTCATCCATTTTTAGTTGAACTTGCAAATTATAGTGGAGAAACTTGTCATCTTGGAGTTTGGTCTTCCAAAATAGATACAACTTTTATAGATAAAGTAACAGGTAAAAATTCCATAATAATGAGTTCTATAATCGGTTCTAATAAAGTAGCTCATAGTACTTCAATTGGAAAATCATTACTTGCTTTTTCAGATACAGAACGCATCGATTATTATTTAAATAATGTTGAATATAAGCTTAACACTCATAAATCTATAAAAAATAGGGAAGAATTAAGAGATAATTTAATAAAAATTCAAACCAATGGATATTCAATGGACGATGAGGAAGCCGAAATAGGACTTACATGTTTTGCTGCACCTATTTTAGTTAGAGGTAAAGCAATTGCAGCAATAAGTATATCTGGACCTTCTAGTAGGATGATTCCTAGAAAAAAAGAATTTACTGAAATGATAAAAAAAACTGCCCATAAAATAAGTTTAGAAGTAATTTAAAAAAAATAGGAGATGTAATATTTTTCATCTCCTATTTTAATTGCCATATTAGGCATATATTTTATGTAATTTTACTCTGTTATTTTTTCTATTTCCATGTTTTTTGGAAGTATTAAGCTTAAAATAATAGCTACAACGAATACTACTGCAACACAATTTGCGCTAAATACATCTTGAACCATTTTAGGGAATATTCCCCAAATATCTATTTCACTAGCAGAAGTAAATCCTATCCCAATTGCTAAAGATAAAGCTGTAATTATAATATTTCTTTGAGTAAAGCTAGCACGTGCAAGCATTTCAATACCACTAACCATTATTGTACCAAACATCATTATTGTACATCCACCTAATACAGATTCTGGTATAGAACTGAAAAATGCACCAATTGGAGGAATAAATCCTGCAAGTATCATGCACATCGCACCTGTCATAAGAGTAAATCTATTTACTACTTTTGTCATGGCAATTAAACCAACATTTTGACTGAAAGATGTAACTGGTGGACATCCAAATAAACCTGTTAATGAACTGGCAAAACCATCACATGCAAGAGAACCTGATATTTCTCTTTCTGTTATTTCTCTATCTAATCCCTTTGCAACTACAGCAGATGTATCTCCTATAGTTTCAGCTGCTGAAACTAAGAATATAATAGATACAGATATAATTGCATTTACATTAAACTCTGGTGCTATTGGTAAAATTCTTGGAAATGCTATTATACCATTAGATAAAATTCCAGATAAATCTACAACACCTAAACAAAGTGATACAATATATCCCACTAATAAACCAAATAATACAGATAGTTGTTTCCAATATGATTTTGCAAAAATATTAAATAATAAACAAGCAGCTAATGTAATTGTTCCAAGCAGAAGATTTTGTGCAGAACCAAAGCTATCTGTATAACCTCCACCAAATGAACGAACACCTACTGTTAATAAAGAATAACCTATAGTTGTAACTACAAGACCAGAAACAACTGGTGTAATTATTCTTCTCCAATATTTTGCAAATAAACCTAATGTCCCTTCAAAAATACCACCGACAATAACTGAACCTACAACAGCTCCATACCCATATTGTGTACCTACATAAGATAAAATTGTAACGAATGTAAAACTTACACCCATAACTATTGGTAATCTTGATCCTACTCTACCAATAGGATATAACTGAATTAATGTTGCAATTCCTGCCATAAACATAGCATTTTGTAATAGCATAGTAATTTGATCTTGTGATAATCCCGAAGCAGCTCCAATCATCATTATTGGAGTTAAGTTGGCTACAAACATAGCAAGAATATGCTGTAATCCAAATGGAATTGCTTTAGCTATAGGAACACGTCCATCTAAATTATAAATATTACTCACACTAGAAATTTTTTCTTTTCTCTTTTCCATACCTCTCTCTTTCCCTTTTTATAATTTTACATCTTTTTACAAATACACTTTTATAATACTATAAATTTTTTTCTAATACAATTACCTAAATTTCTATTTTTCGTTTTTTTATGAACAATAAAAATATCCAGTTAAAAAAAGTAATTCTTTAACTGGATATTTTATATTTTAACCTTCTAAATATTTGTTGTTTTTATTATTTTTCAAACTAAATTATATTAATAAGCTAATTTGAATTATTATATATTTTTTATTGATAATTTATCATATTTTCAAACTTTTATTAAAAATTATGCTGATTTTTCTTTAATAATGGTTTTATTTACTTTAAACATAAAAAATATAGCTACAATCAATGCCACAGCTTCTGCAATAGGAAATGCAAACCAAATCATAAATTCTGCGTTTTTAAATTTTGTAAAAATCCATGCAAGTGGTAAAACTACTATAAATAATCTAAGTAATGATACAACTAATGAATTAAATCCACATTCTAGTGCCTGGAAAATACCTTGAATTGCTATATTACCTCCAGCAAATAAAAATCCAGTTGATATAATTCTAGTTGCTAAAATACATAGCTCCTCTGTTTTAGTAGACATAGCAAATAAACCAATTAGTGGTTCAGTAAATAATTCTAATCCAATTATGCCTGCAATCATAACTATTTCTATATAAAGTATTCCATAAAAAATTCCTTGCTTAACTCGTTTTTTATCACCCATTCCGTAATTAAAAGAAACAAGGGGTGTAATTGCATCTCTTAATCCAAATCCAGCAAAAAATATAAATTGTTGAATCTTATAAAAAATACCATAAGCTGTTACGGCAGCCATTGAAACAGTTCCAAATATTATATTTACTCCATAAGTCATAAAAGACATCAAAGCTTGCATTATAATCGCAGGCAAACCTATAGAATATATTTCCTTTACAATAATACCCTTTAATTTTAAATATCTTAATCCATATCTAACTTCAGTATTTTTACTGTAATGAAAATACATTGCTATAATTAATGATGCAATTTGACCGATTATAGTGGCATAAGCTGCACCTTCAACTCCCATTTTTGGAATGCCAAAATATCCAAATATCAAAATAGGATCTAATACAATATTTACTATTGCTCCTGATATTTGAGCTATTGTAGAATAAACAGTTTTTCCTGTAGATTGCAATAATTTTTCATATATAGAAAACATAACTATTCCAAATGATACAATACAACACATTGAAAGATATGATTTACCCATTTCAAGTATAATCGCATTATTAGTTTGGCTTCCTATATATGTTTTTACACCAAATAATCCAAATAATAAAAATACTATATAGATAATAATCCCTAATGTTATACCATTTCCCGCTACTTTTGCTACCTTTTCATAATCTCTTTGACCTAAACTTCTAGCCAAAAGGGCATTTACACCTACCCCTGTTCCTATTGAAAATGCAACAATTAGCATCTGTATCGGAAATGCTAAAGTAAGAGCATTTACTGCATATTCACCTAAATTAGCTATATTTGGATCACTAATTCTAGCTACGAACATACTATCTACAATATTATAGCAAGCCTGTAATATCATAGATAAAACCATTGGAATTCCCATACTTAACATAACTTTTGGTACAGAATCTGTACCCATTTTATTCATTGTTACTTGTTCACTCAAGCGTCCTCCTTCTGTTTGAGAGCATAGCTACTTATCATATATTTTATATTTTTTATAATAATCAACATAATTTTATCATAATAAACTTTTTTAACTGTATGATTTTTGCTCTCAGGAGACTTTTTCGGAAAGCTACCACAACCATATTTTTATTAAAATAAAAAAAGCGCAAATCCATTATCTGGATTTACGCTTTCGCTACTCGACTTTATTAATTATATATGTGATTTTTTAATTTGTCAAAGAATAAATTTACTAATTATTAAATAAAATTAGACCAAAATAAGTTACTGTTTTGCTATCTTTTACATATTTCAAGCCACATGTAGTCGCTAACTTTCCTACATCTACACAATAAGCTGATAGCGAAATCATCCCTTTATCTGGAAACTTACAAGGTCCACCATATAAACAAGAACACATATCACAAATTCTACAGTGCCCTCCTCCAATAGCATGATTTTCTATATTCATAGCATTGATGGAATCTCTTATTTCAAGCATTATCATATTGTGAAATTCTAAAGCATCATCATAGTCAGCAGTACCTTCAAAATTGTTAATTTCAGAAATTGTTTGAACTATTAATGCATGCGAATAGCTTTTTATTTTGTTTATTAACTCATCTATTGTACCAGCACTTGGCGGACAGGCATAATTTTTGCCGTAGTTTCCACAAATATTATCCTTACACCACTCTCTCATTTGTCTGTTGAAAATAATTTGATCTACATTTATTATTCTTGCATTAGTTGCCCCAAATTTGTAGCAGATATCTATTAACTTTTCATTGAGATTTTCCATTTTTATTTCCCCTTTTGTGTAGAATTTATAAGTATTTCTATAAGTATAACTTTATATAAATTTTGTTGATTTATCAATAGAATTTGTTTATCTAATTTAATTAATTATAATATTTTTATATGTCAATTACCTAAATCAATATTGATATTTTAATTAATCTAAACCTTCTCAATAAATTCTCTATATATCTTACTAGGGACTTCATTATGTAGTTTTATCTTCATAGTTATTGGTTTTTCTCCTTCATACTCAACAGTATCACCTTTCCCTATATAGATATACGGCTGTACTTTTTTATCGATTTCTTTATATTTTCTAACGAATAAATATAAATTTATATTCTTTATTTTATTAAATATTAAGTTTTTACCTCTATCACTGTTTTGTGCTGTTGAGTTAGGACTTTGCCATTGAAAATAATTTCTATCCAAAAATTTATCCTTGTAATTGATTCTTTCTTCTATTCCTTCTTCTTTATGAAGATCTATAAATAAAAAATAATCATTTCCATTTGTTAAAAGCCCACTACCTCTAAAAGCTGAATGTATTTTTCTATAATTTGACAACAAAGCAATATCTATCATTTTATATTGTTTATACAATTTTAAAAATGGAATTCCATAGTATTCCTCTTTAAATTCTTTTTTATATCTTAGAATACCATAATTTATAGTATCTTCTATATATCTTTTACATTCTTTGTTACTTACAACTTTTTTAAATTCTTGACTTTTAAATAATCTATTATCTTTATATTCAACCATTTTTACTCTCTGTTTAATCATAGATGAGTCCCAGTATCTATGATCTAAACATTCAAATGTATGTATCACGGTATCTTTATCCATATTTTCTATATATTTTAAAATTTCACTTATAGCATCTTCTATAGAAATAGATTCATGATCGATTAAATATTTCAATATTACAAATTCATTAATTCTTTTTATTGGTAGATTTCCATTTAATTCTTTTAAAATCTTTTCAAATGTTTCATTTAAAAGTAAGCTTTTTAATTTATCATCTTTTTCTATCTTAGCTACAAAATTTAAATAAGACTTTTCTTTATCGATAAACTTTATTGGATCTGGAGCTCCATCATATTTTATATAATCTAGTAACATATATGGTATCTTTCCTCCACATAAGCTCTTAAACTGATTATACTCTTCTCTTAGATACTTCAACTCCCTAAAATTTTCTCTATCTATCTGCTCTAATATTCTTTCTTTAGCAATTTCATCTATTTTAATATTAGTACATCCAGGAACATCTATAAAATCAGTAGCAACAGCTACTTTTAAACTATCTTTGTCATAATATCTTGAGCCACTCAAAGCTATAGATATCAAAAATGCCTTATTGTGATTTCCTATAAAATCTAATACCGTTAGAAACTCTTTGTTTTTACTTTTTCTAAGACCTCTACCTAATTGTTGTATAAAAATTATTGGTGAATTTGTAGGTCTAAGCATTAAAACAGTATTTATATTAGGTATATCTACACCTTCATTAAAAATATCTACAGTAAATATTGCCTGTAAATCATCCTTGTCACTCTCTAACTTTTCTATATAGTTTGACCTTATTTTTACTGAATCAAGGCCACTTAATGCTATACTTTTTATTCCTCTTTTATTGAATTCTTCAGCCATATATCTAGCATGCTCTATACTTACACAAAATCCTAATAATTTTCTAAACTTGCCATCAAATCCATAAAAATTCATCTTCTCTATTATAAAATCAACTCTTCTATTTACCATAAGGCGATTTGCAACCTCTGATATATTATCTAAATTTACATCTTCTAAATCTACTCCATCAATATCAGTTATTCCGAAATAATGAAATGGTATAACTAAATCTTCTTCTAGAGCTTCATATAATCTTACCTCCAAAGCAACGTTGTTATCAAATAAATCAAATACACTTAAACTATCACTTCTTTCTGGTGTAGCAGTCATCCCTAGTGTAAATTTAGGTTCAAAATAATTCATAACATTTATGTATGAATCACTGGCTGCATGATGAGCTTCATCGACTACAATATAATCAAAATAAAATTTTTCAAACTTCTCATAATACCTATTCATAGTTTGAATTGTAGCAAACAAATAATCTGCATCATATTCTTTTTTATTTCCTGTAAATAAACCTGTTTTTTTATTTTTTCCTTTTAAAATCTTATCAAATGTTTCCTTTGCTTTTTTTAGAATTTCCTCTCTATGAACTATAAATAACATTCTTTTAGGATTAAATTGTCTTACATCAAATGCCGACATATAAGTTTTTCCTGTCCCTGTAGCTGCAATTACTAGAGCTCTTTTTTCCCCGTGATTTCTTAATCTATGTAGATTTTCCATTGCTCTTACTTGCATTTTATTTGGTTGTACTACTTTTAAATTTTCAAAAACTCTTTGTCTTTTTACTTCCATTTTATTTATTTCATTTAAAAATAACATATATCTTTGCAATACATCATCATTTAATTCAGAACTCATATTCCATAAATTATCATATTCCTTCAAAACATCCTTTATAAATGGCATATTTTCTTTTGAAATAATTTGTACATTCCACTCTATGTTGCTTTTTAAAGCACTTTGAGTAATATTAGATGATCCTATTATGATTTTGTAGTTGTCCTTATTTTCAAATATATATGCCTTTGTATGAAATCCTATATCTCTATTAGCAATAAAAATTTTTAAATCTATATTTTTGAATTCTTGAATTTTTTCAAGTGCTTTTGGTTCTGTAAAATTTAAATATGTAGTTGTTATTATTTTTCCTTTTATATTTCTAACTTCTAATTCCTTTAATGTATCTAATAATAATTGTAAACCGCTGTAATTTATAAAAGCTACACTAAAGTAAAAACATTCACATTCTTTTAAATTCTTTTTTAATTCATTAAGCAAATTTCCTTGATTTGAGTTTATTATCAACTTATTATTTTCTTCCATAAATACCCCTTTTATAAATCCTCTATTTTTATCTTATATACTTATTTTTTAACTTTTCAACTAAAGGTATATCTGCTGGTGCAAAATCATAAGTGTCAATTTCTTCAATAGTTACCCATTTTACTTGATCGTGAACATGTAGATGGATTTCTCCGTCTATTATAGTTGAAAAATAAGCCATTAATTTTATCTCCCCATTTGAATATTTATATATACTTTCTCCTAAAAATTCTCCCACTTCTATGTTTAACTCCAATTCCTCTTCTATTTCTCTTTTTAAACATTGCTCTGGAGTTTCTTCTTTTTCAATTTTCCCGCCTGGAAACTCCCATTTTCCAGCTAAATTTTCATTTTTTGCCCTTTGGGCTATTAAAATTTTATCTTTATTTGTTATTATCGCTGCTGTTACTTCCTTCATTTTTTCCATCCTTTTTGTTTTTAAAAATATTATAGCACTTTGATGCAATCAATTAACAGATCTTCATTACCTCAAAGTGCTATATTTTATCATTTTGTTTAATTTTTACATACAAATTATTTTAATTCTATTTGTGTATAAATAACAAATTTATTATTTCTCAAACTCTATAATTTACATAACTCTTTACAATTTTAACCTTTATTTTTTACTATTTAAACTAATCAATAATCATCTTCTTCCTCATACCCCAAAATAGAAGCCATAAATATAGTCAAGCAAAGTATACTAGTCATAGAAATCAACATACTCATAAACTTGGCTACTGGCGAAATCGGAACAATATCTCCATATCCAATTGTGGCAAATGTAATGACAGTATAATAAAGCAAATCAAAAAATGTTGGATTTCCAGTATATACTCCTAAACCACTGCTATTTATAAAACATACTGCCAAAAACAAACTAATGATAACCATAGTCAATAATATAACAGCTACCATTCTTATACTTTTAATTCCTATTATTCCTTGACTTTCAAAATCTGCTATATGTGGAGATCTCATTATTTTAATTAATGCTTTCAAATTTAAATAATAACTTATAAATGCTCCTACAAGTCCAATTCTGTAACTATCTCGAAATTGCTTGGGAAATATAATTAAAACTGTCATATAAACACTAATTATAAAATAACTTATCAATAAGTCTGTTTTTGTGTTTTTATCTTCAATTTCATATAAAAATTTATAAATTTGATTAAGGTATATCAAGCAAACTCCAACGAAAAAATATATAGCTACAAAAAATAATCCTACAATTATAATCTTCATAGTTAAAACATCAATTCCATCCAAATACTTTAACAATTGGATAAAGGCTATACTAACTATTGCAAATGTAATAAAAATTTGAGATATGATATAGATTAACCACTGCCAAATACTATTATAGTTAGCTTTACTTTTTAAAATATTTATATATTGTTGATTTATATCATCAATTATTTCCTTTATAATTTGAAACTTGTATTTACATACTCTTTTATATATCAAAACTGCTATTGCAAATATTGTTAATACTGTAAAAATTACTCCTACCATATTTCCTCCCAATATACTTTTTATGAATAGTATATCAATAATCGTTTTTATGTGTTGTAAAAATTTAAAAATATATTTTATTTATTCCAACAAATTATTTATAATTATTCTTGTTAGTATATAAGATTTTTATTTATATAAAGGTAAATTTTATAATATCAAATTTAAGTATCAGATTAACTATTTATTATATAAAATGATATTATCATAATAGTTAAAATTAACATATTTTCGAGGAGGTAAGATATGCCAAAATTAAGTAATAGAGTCGATACTTTCACTGACTCAGTAATTAGAAGAATGACTAGAATAAGCGATAAATATAATGCTATAAATTTATCTCAGGGATTTCCTGATTTCCCACCACCAAAAGAAATGACTGATGCTCTTGCTAAAATTGCGCAAGATGGTCCTCATCAATATTCTGTTACTTTTGGTGCCCCAAATTTAAGAGAAGCAATTGCAAAAAAACAAAGCAAGGCTTTTAATAGAAATATCGATTTTGAAACCGAAGTGCTAGTTACTTGTGGAGGAACAGAAGCTATGATGTGTGCTATGATGACAGTATGCAATCCTGGTGATAAGGTAATAGTATTTTCTCCTTTTTATGAAAACTATGGAGCTGATGCTATTTTATCAGGTGCACAACCTATATATGTTCCACTTATTCCTCCTACATTTAATTTTGATGTAGATGTATTAGAAAATGCATTTAAACAAAATCCAAAAGCTATTATACTTTGTAATCCTTCAAACCCAACTGGAAAAGTATTTACTAAAGATGAGCTTATGATTATAGCTGATTTTGCTGTAAAATACGATACATTTGTAATAACTGATGAAGTTTATGAACATCTAATATACGACCCTTATGTTCACACTTACTTCGCATCTCTTCCTAATATGTATGAACGAACTATTTCTACAAGTTCACTTTCAAAGACTTACTCAATTACAGGATGGAGACTTGGATATATAGTAGGTCCTCAAGAAATTGTAGAATGTGCAAAAAAAGTTCATGATTTTTTAACAGTAGGTGCTCCTTCTCCACTTCAGGAAGCTGCTGTAATAGGTCTTAACTTCGGCGAAGATTATTATAAAGAATTAAAAAAAACATATACTGAAAAAAGAGATTATTTCTTAAAAGGTTTAGATGAAATAGGACTTGAACATACCACTCCACAGGGGACATATTTCGTATTAGTTGATATATCTAAATTTTTAGAATTAGATCAGTTTAAAGGTATGAATGACTTAGAATTTTCAGAATGGATGACAAAAAATATAGGTGTTGCTCCAGTCCCAGGCTCAAGCTTTTTTAGGGAAGAAGTAAATCATTTAATAAGACTTCATTTTGCTAGATCAAAAGAAACTTTAGATGAATGTTTAAAAAGACTTTCTAAGTTAAAATCTTTATTAGATAAATAATTTTTAAATTACTTTTAAATATAATATGTATATAATTGACATTTTATAACAAAAGATGATAAAATTACTTATTATATAATTCATTTCAGAATTTTCATAATATTTTTTAATATATAACTAAAAGCATTGACAAGGAGAAGTATTTTTTAGATAAAATCCAGAGAGAAAATGGTTGGTGTGAATTTTCATGAGTCTAAAATTGAACTAGCCTTCGAGCTGTGGACTGAACAAGATTATCATCTTAAGTAGGCTTCAACGGATTTTCTACCGTTAAAATGAAAGCGATATATAAATGTATCGATTGGAGTGCGAAGATTTTTCTTCGAACTTAGGTGGTAACACGGATTAACAATTCGCCCTAAGCTAATTTATTAGTTTGGGGTTTTTATTTTTTTATTTTTTTTAATTAATACATAAAAATAACAGGGAGGTAAAAATGCAAATTACAGGATCTCAATTAATAATTAATTCTTTAATCGAAGAAGGTGTTGATAAAATTTTTGCATATCCAGGTGGATATGACAAAGATATATTTGACGCATTATATCACGAAAAAGATATTGAACTAATTTTACCAAGACATGAACAAGGTCTTATCCATGCTGCAGAAGGATATGCTCGTTCAACAGGAAAAGTAGGAGTTTGCTTAGTAACAAGTGGACCAGGTGCAACTAATTTAGTTACTGGCATTGCAGATGCAAATTACGACGGTATACCTTTAGTATGCTTTACTGGACAAGTTGCAACTTCTGTAATAGGAAATGATGCATTCCAAGAAGTTGATATCGTAGGTATAACTAGAACTATATGTAAATTTTCTACTACAGTTAGAAAAAGAGAAGATTTAGGTAGAATGATAAAGGAAGCCTTTTATATCGCAAAAACAGGTAAACCAGGACCTGTTATTATAGATCTTCCAAGTAATATTGTAAGTGAAATAGGTTCTTCTGAATATCCAAAAACTGTAGATATTAGAGGATACAAGCCAAGCTCAGGTGTACATATTGGTCAAATTAAAAAAGCTTTAGAAATGTTAAAACAAGCAAAAAAACCTCTATTTTTAGTAGGTGGTGGTGTAAATATTTCTCATGCAAATGAAGTTTTTGAAGAACTTGTAGATAAAACTCAAATACCAGTTATTACATCTATAATGGGAAAAGGAGCTATTCCAACATCTCATCCTCTTTACATAGGTAATGTAGGTATGCATGGTAGTTATGCATCTAATATGGCTGTTAATAACTGTGATGTATTATTTTCGATAGGAACTAGATTTAACGATAGAGTTACAGGTGAAATATCTAAATTTGCACCACATGCAAAAATAATCCATATAGATATAGACTCTGCATCTATTTCTAGAAATATAGTTGTAAATATACCTATAGTTGCAGATGCTAAGGATGCTATTAAAGCGTTAATTCCACTTGTTGAAACTTTAGATACAAAAGATTGGATCGAAGAAATAAAATCTTGGGATAATGAACATCCAATAACTGCTCCAAGTTCGAAAGATGGAAGTATTGCCCCTCAAGTAATATTTGAATGTTTAAATAAATCTTTTACAGAAGGTATATTTGTGACAGATGTAGGTCAACATCAGATGTGGGCTACTCAATTTTTAGAAATGAATAAATATAAACAACTTATAACTTCTGGTGGATTAGGAACTATGGGCTTTGGATTTCCTGCTGCCATTGGTGCTCAAATAGGAAATCCAGACAAAAGAGTTGTATGTATTGCAGGTGATGGTGGTGTACAGATGACTATACAAGAACTTGCAACAGCGGTTCAACTAGAACTTCCTATAACATTAATTGTAATAAATAATGGTTTCTTAGGTATGGTTAGACAAATGCAACAATTTTTCCACGACAAAAACTACTCTGGAACTTGCTTAAGAAAAAGAAAAAGCTGTGAAGGAAAATGTAATTTCGATAAAAATAATATTCCAGATTGTTGCCCTCCATATAGCCCAGATTTTATGAAGCTTGCTGAAAGCTACGGTGCTTATGGAATAAGAGTTACAGATGAAAGTAAATTAAACGATGCATTTGAAAAGGCTAAACTAAACACAGATGCACCAACTATCATCGAAATATTAATAGAGTTTAAAGATGTTGTTTTACCAATGGTTAAAGGTGGTCAGCCTCTAGACTCTATGTTGTTAAAAACTAACTATTAGAAAGGAATTTTTAAATATTATGAAAAAAAGATGGATTGCTCTTTATGTAGAAAATTATTCTGGGGTACTTGCAAAAATTTCAAGCTTATTCTCAGCTAAATTATATAACTTAGATACACTTACAGTAGGCAAAACAGAAGATCCAAACACATCTAGAATGACTATTGGGGTTTACTGTGATGATGTTACTTTTGAACAAATAAAAAAACAACTAAATCGTTTTGTAGAAGTTATAAAAGTTATAGACTTAACTACTATGGAAACACACACTAAGGAGTTATTATTTATAAAAGTAAAAAATTGTACTCCTGAAGATAAAACTGATATATTCCAAATGGCACAAGTATTTGACATGGATATAATAGATATTGGCAAAAAAAGTGTACTTTTACAATGCGTTCATACAGAAAAAAGAATAGATAGACTTATAACAATATTTTCAAAACAATACCCAAATAATATAATAGTAGTAAGAAGTGGTAGTGTCGCTATAGGTTCTATAAATGTAACAGATAGATAAAATTTTTAAATTTTTTAAATCAAAAAAGATGATGTAAATTAATGCATCATCTTTTTTCAATGAAATAATTATATTAAATTTGTTTATTAAAATATTTATTTGATATAAATTTAGCTTGTTTTTTAATCATTGACATCATAATCTTCTAAAGTATAATATACTTTAGAAAATAATATAAATAGGAATTTTTAAAATAAAAAGTAATTTAATAGGAGGACAACATGTCAGAAATATCAGATTTTACACAGGGAAAAATATTATCGCCCTTATTAAAATTTACATTTCCAATATTATTAGCATTATTTTTACAAACTATGTATGGGGCTGTAGATTTACTTATAGTTGGACAATTTGGACATGCTGCCGATGTATCTGCTGTATCAACTGGTAGCCAAGTTATGATTATTTTAACCGCACTAATTACAGGTCTAACTATGGGAATTACCATATTAATTGGTCAAAAACTTGGAGAAGGAAAAAGAAAAGAAGCAGGAAATGTAGTAGGTAGCGGTATTGCAATATTTACTATAGTTGCTGTTATTTTAACTGCTATATTCGTAACTTTTTCACCAAGTATTGCCAAATTCACACAAGCTCCTTTAGAAGCCTTTGATGGAACTGTTTCTTATTTAAGAATTTGCGCTGCTGGATCAGTATTTATAATCGCATATAATGTTATTGGAGGAATATTTAGAGGACTTGGGGATTCAAAAACTCCACTTATTACAGTTTTCATAGCTTGTATAGCAAATATTATAGGAGATTTAATATTTGTCGGTGGATTTAAGATGGCTGCTACAGGTGCAGCACTTGCAACAGTACTTGCTCAAGCTATAAGTGTAGTTTTATCTATACTTATAATTAAAAAAAGAGGACTTCCATTTGATTTTTCTCTAAAAAGTATAAAATTTCATAAAGATTTTACACTACAAATACTAAAATTTGGTGCTCCAATAGCACTACAAGATATCCTAGTCCATTTTTCATTCTTAGTAATTATGATGATAGGTAATTCAATGGGGGTAGTTGCATCTGCCGGCATTGGTATAGCAGAAAAACTTTGCGGATTTATAATGCTTATTCCATCGTCTTTTTCTCAAGCTATGTCTGCATTTGTTGCACAAAACTACGGTGCTAAAAAATACAGTAGAGCTAGAAAAGTTCTTTTTTATGCAGTTGGAGCATCTTTCTTATGCGGAGTTTTCATGTTCTATTTTACAATATTCCACGGAAACTTACTTTCAGGTTTATTCTCAACCGAAGAAGATGTTGTACTTGCATCTTGGGATTATTTAAAAGCTTATGGAATAGATTGTTTATTTACTGCCGTTATGTTCTCTATGGTAGGATATTTTAACGGTTGTGGTAAAACTACATTTGTAATGTTCCAAGGAATATTTGGGGCATTCTGTGTTAGAATTCCTGTTTCTTATCTTATGAGTAAAATAGAACCAGTTTCTTTATTTAATGTAGGACTTGCAACACCAGCATCTACCCTTGTCCAAATAGCATTTTGCGTTATTTATTTTATTATTCTTAATAAAAAATTATCTATTCATAAAAATCCGTCAGATTCTAAAGAAGAATTAAAAACTTCATAATCAAATAAGGATGTGGACTAAATTTAAATGTACTTTAATCCACATCCTTATTCTTTTTTAATATAAATACTTATATTATTCAACTATTTCTGCTTCTTCAACAGTAGCTTCAATATCTAATTCCTTTTCAGCAATTAAATCTTCTATTAATTCTTTTGATTCCATAAGTTCTTCTATAGACATATTAGCATAATCTTTATGATTTACTGGTGATACATTTATACCTTGTTTTTTTAGAAATCCATCTACTTTATCTTGGTTTTTCTTGTAAACATAGTAACCTACTGCACATACGCCTACTCCTACTGCTACACCTTTTAGGTGGTCTTTGTTTATTGCATTTAATAATGCCATAATATCTCCTCCTATTTTCAATTAATTTATTTAATGTTAAAAAACATTCCATTGTTAATATTGCCTCTTGCACATCCATTTTCTGTGTTCATTAAGCATCTATTTCTACTTTCAATTATTTCACTTGCAAATAATTTAAAAGAATCCATTTTGCTAGTTTGGGCATTATCTGTTATAACAGATACATCATAGACATCCTTTGGAGGACATCCTATTTGTTTTTTTTCAATTTTTATTATAAAAGCTTCATTAGATTTATTAAGTATATGTCTACCAAATGTAGTTATCCAAGTAACAAGAGATGCACTTAACATATTTCCCTTTCCTATGGCATTTATTAAGTACATTATAGACATTACTTCAGGGTCTATTGTGCCTCTTTCCTTCATTTCATGGTAACCATGTTCTACTACTGCGCCTACAGTTGTTCCTGTTGCAAGCCAATTTATAAATTCTTGAACTTGTCCTGTAGTTGGACTCAAATATTTTACGGCATTTGCTCCTAATATAGATATTAGAGAATAATACGAAAGCAGTGGCATGTCACGTTTATTATTATTAGATATAAATTTAATTCTACAAAAGCTGTATATCTTTGATATCAATGTTGCAATTTTAAAAATTACATGCTCTGTAGTAATTTTTTTAGAATTAAATTTTATAAGTAATGATTTTATCACTGGGTTATACCTAACATATTCTATGCCTTCTTCTTCATAAAAAAATTTTTCAGCTTCTTCAATATCTATTATCGAATGAGATAATTTAACTCTAATTCTTCCTTCTATACGATGTTCCATTGTTATTACTGGATAATCCAATTTAACCCCCACCTTATCGTTTATTTTCAACTTTGGCAAATAATAATCTAATTGAATTTGAAACTACAAATATTGTACTTGAATTGTGAAGTATAGCCCCCCAAAATACTGGTAAAACTCCTGCTGCACTAAGAACTAATCCTAAAGTATTTATACCTATAACTATTCCAAAATTCTCTTTGACTACTTTCATAGTTTTTTTAGATAAATTCATAACTGCTGGTAAAGCCATAGGATCATCTGTTTGTATTACTACATCTGATGTTTCTATAGCTGCATCTGTACAACCTCCACCTAGAGATACTCCTACATCAGCATAAGCAAGAGCTGGAGCATCATTTATTCCATCTCCCACCATTATCACTCTAGAATTTTTGGATTGTAATTTAAGTATAGTTTCCGCCTTATCCTCTGGAAGTAATTCTGCTTCATATCCATCTACTCCCATTTTGCTTGCAACTATACTAGCTTGATCTTCCAAGTCACCAGTTAAAAGAAGTATCTCATCTACACCTTGGTATCTGACATTGTTAAGAGATTTTTTCATATTTTCTCTCATCTTATCTTGAATTCCAATTATACCTAATAACTCTTCACCTCTAGCTACATATATTATACTTTGACCTTTTTTCTTTAGATTAAATGCTTCATATTCTAAAGTAATGACTATATTATTTTCTTTTAGGAAAGCTTTATTCCCAACTCTTATGGTATCTTTTCCAATATTAGTTTCAACACCTTTAGCTATATGAGTAATTATTTCTGTATGTGTCGGAATTTTTATGCCTTCACTTCTAACTTTTGATAATATTGCACTTGCCATAGGATGTGCAGATGTCTCTTCTGCAGCTCCTGCAATTGCAATTAAATCTCTTTGAGAAATATCATTTGCAGTTACTATATCTAAAACTTCTGGCTTTCCTTCAGTTAGTGTTCCTGTTTTATCTAAAATTAAAGTATCAGCCTCAGCTAATGCTTCTATGTAATTGCCACCTTTAATTAATATACCATTTTTTACAGCATTATTGATTGTAGCTGAAAAAGCAGTTGCTGTAGATAATTTTATACCACAAGAATAATCTATTACCATCATATTTAAAGCTCTAGTAGGACTTTTTGTCGCTAAATAAGTAACTCCTGCTAATAAAAAATTAAATGGTATTAAATAGTTTGAAAATTTATCTGCATAATCTTGAAGTCTTGCTTTATTGCAAGCTGCATCTTCTACCAAGTTTATAATTCTAGAAACTACTGTATCGTCTCCTGCTCTTTTTGTGTCTATAACTATATTTCCATTTTTAACAAGTGTTCCTGAGTAAACTTCACTGCCTACTTTTTTTATATCTGGAATATATTCTCCTGTCACAGCAGATTGATCTACTATAGCTTCTCCACTTATTATATTTCCATCTACACAGATTTTTTCTCCAGTATGTACTACTATTTTATCTCCTACTTTTACGTTTTCAATAGAAATACGTTTGATAGATCCATTATCTTCTTGTTTCCATACAAATTCTTCATTTAAATCTATCATATGTTTTATAGAATCTCTTGTTTTTTTCATGGTATAACTAGTCATAAATTCTGCTATATCTGATAATAGTATAATTGTCAGTGCAGATCTTGAATTTCCTAACAATATACTAGCTATTATAGATGAAATAGTAAGCGTATCTGCATTAGGTTTTTTATTTTTTATAAATCCACCTATTCCATCATGAAATAATGACTTAGTTAAGTATAAGGCTCCTATAGAGCTAACATTTAGAAATCTATTAGATATAGATACAGCTTGTAAATCAGTTGCTTTTTTAACTATAGAATAACCTATTAATGATACATTAAGAACTAACCTTTTTGCTATATCATTTACATCTTCTTCTCTTTCTCTCTCAACTATATTAGACGCCTCGTGTTCTCTATGTTTTTTATATGCATACAAATAATACTTATTTAATAAATCCGAAATCAAATTAATTAAATCTACTTCATCAATTCTATTATTATCGAAATTTATAAGTATATTTTTTGTTACATTGTTTATAGTAGCTTTTTTTACAAAACCTAAATCTATTATATTTTTTAAAATTTGTTCATTAAATTCTTTAAGATATCCTATTGCCTTACAATTTAAACGAATTCTTCCTGGCAATGAATGAACTACCCTAATTTCAAACAAATCCTTTCTTTGTCCAAACACTTATTTTCTCCTTTCTCTAATGTTGATATTTTTAATGTAATACACATATTTTTCTCTTGTATCAATTTTTATTTTCTTGAGTAGATTTATACTATATTGATTTTATTTCTTCCTTTAGCTTTTGTTCTAATGTAGTAACTACATAATCAATATTAATTGTTCCATATTCTTCTATTAAATTCATATTTTCAAGAACAATTTCTATCACTTTATTTATCCATTTTACAATTTTTTCTTCATAAACCTTCTTTACATCATATCTAATAAGTACACTACCTGTTACATAATTAAATTCTACATCTTCAATACCATCTATCATATTTAATCCTCGTATAACATATTTGTCATATTGTCTAGCTTCAACTGGTATTTTAGATGCATTCATTACCTTAAGTCTCAATCTTCCAGGTATTGAATGAGATATTTTAAATTTTATAAAATGCTTTATTATATGATTTTTAATATTCATAATTTTTCTCCTAATTTATAATCGCGTTATGAAATAAAAAATTCTATAAATTATATAGATATTCTTATTAATGTGCTCTTGTCATATATGAATAAAGCCACCATAAACAAGTAATACCTGCTGGCCTTAAACCTGGTCTAGTTTTTATATCATAAATTGCATATGCTAATATAAATACCATTACAGATGATTTTAGATCTAAAATTCCATTAGTCTTTTCATATATTGCATGACTTACACTATTTAATATTTCCTTACTTTCTTTAGTTACTAAAGATTTATTTGTGTTTTCTACCTCTTCATCTAATCCTAAAATTTTTAATATTATACCTATGATTAAAACTGCATCCATAGAATTTTTATCATATCTAACAAGTATAGTTCCTATTAAAGAATTGACAGATATTTCATTTACACCTTTTATTTGTGAAAATGTATTTATTAAAACATCTTTAAGCTCTAAATTTTCTTTTATTGGATTGCACTGAAGTCTTATTCTCCCAGGTATAGAATGTTTTACCTCCAATATATTCCTAAAATTTGGAAGTTTTTCTTTTTGCTCGCCTTTATCCTCTTTAGATGACATCAAAAGGCTAGAAAGTAAAATTAATGCACTTAATGTTTTTGTGTTCATTATTTTCCTCCCTTCTCATGTGATTTATACTTATATATTACCATAATTTTCATTATTATATGATATCAAATATCAATTTTGTTATTTTTTTTGTTTTCTTACTAAATTTTAAAGTAATAAAAAAAAGCCAGGTAAAAAACCTAGCCCTCCCTATAATTAAAATATAACATTATTCATCTTGGTTATCTAAATTAATGCAGAAATAAAGTTTAACCTCACTACCCTTTATGCGTATTGAATAAAATTCACAATCTTCATCTTCATCATAAAAATCATCAAATATTTCAAAAGCTACTTTATCATATATTAATTCTTCAACAGATTCTACAGGGAATTTGTTCATATTTACTCTAGTATTAAAGCTTATATTTTCTATCCCTTTATCACATGTAACATTTACACGATATGCATCATTTAAATATATATCAAAAGCATTGGTCTTAATATATACACATTCTAAATACTTATCTGATATTTTCTTTAATTCTTCTGAAATTTCATTTGGTATTGTAAATTTTTTCATATTTAATTCCCCCTAATTTATATTATTTACTAATTTTTCTTTATATTATATATCTTATCATTTATTTACCCATATTATAAATTTTTAAAAGCAATATTAAAAATTTATTTTGTATTTATTGCCAATCTATTTAATTAAACTCACTACAAATACTAATATATATAATAAAAATAATTGCAAGTAAATAAAATAATCTATCTCGTTTTTTGTAGAAGTCTATATTATAACATAATCCACATAAGTCTTTACTCCATAAATTCTAAATTTTAATCTTTCCTCCATGGTGTTTCATATGGATACCAGTGATTTACACTGTGATCAGATAGACTTGAAAATGGCATCATTTCAATTCCCTTTTCTATCAACTTATCTTCAAGATAATCTCTGACCATCCACACATTTCCCGGATAAGGCTGTTCCATATTCAAAACATTGAGAAGTTCTTGTTTTGAAATTCCTAAATCCTTTAGCACATCCTCTTCACTCATTCCAAGACGTCTGTAGTTTTCCTGTAATTCTTTTTGTGTATTTTCAATCTGTGCATGTGTTAGCATAGTATCAATCCTCCTATTTTTATCTTTTGGGAACAAATTAATTTATACAGGATCTGGGAAATGCTTCTTTAGTTTTTTACCAATAGTTCCTTGCATAAATGCCAGAATTTTTCCAACACA
Organism: uncultured Clostridium sp.; assembly: GCA_964449895.1. Taxonomy (GTDB): domain Bacteria; phylum Bacillota; class Clostridia; order Peptostreptococcales; family Peptostreptococcaceae; genus Intestinibacter. The sequence continues at coordinate 89,091 of CAYVBY010000003.1, read as the reverse complement.
TAGGGCAGATACAATTGTAGCGATTCCAAATCCCAGCATTTTATGTAGTCCCATAAAGCTAATAAAAAGAGAAATCACTACGCAAGAAACATCATAGATGATTTTAATATTACCTAATTTTTTCTTTGTAAATCGACTAATGCACTGAACTGTTCCTGTAGGCGGATCTGGAACCAAATGCATGGCAACGAGTAACATAATACCAAAAGCTGTAAAAAATACACTACCAGCCAAATAAAGGATTTTCATTCCAATTGTTGTAACACAAGGAAGAATAGCATTCCACATATCAATTACAAGACCAAAAACTAATGATACTGGAAGCTGAAGAATTATTCCGATATAGTCGCTCTTATGACTAAGCATCAGCTGTATAAAAATATTTACCAAATAAAAAATAATTGAAAAAATTCCAAGACTAAGTAGCCAAATATAAGAAAGTACATAAGGAATACTGTTGATAGGAGATATTCCTAGTCCGCATTTGACACACAAAACAATCCCAAATCCTATTACAAAAATTCCCACCACATACAGAGGAATCCTTGAAATAACAGATGTATATGTCTTTACCTTGATATCATTCATAAAATCATACCTCCTTTTTTATAACTACAGATAGGTTGTGCACCATTAATCAGTCCTAGAACCACTGATACAAATATGACATTTATCTTCATGACGATTCCCGCAACTGCAATCGGTGTATCCAATAAAAAACCGAGAACCAAAGTTTTAAACTTAAGTTCTCGGAAAGCTATTTTAAATCAAAATAGTATCTATCAATTCTTGATCTAAATCATTAAAATTTATAAATTGTTCTGGCTTTCCTTCTTGACTGCCTATAAATTTTTCAAACCAAGTCACATCAAGCCACTGTTCCAACTTATATCCACTATTATGATAAACTCCTATCATATCAAATCCAAGTTTTTCATGTAATTTTATACTTTTTTCGTTATTTGAAGTTACACAACCGTAAACTACTTTAACATTTTGCAATTTTAAAATTTCTATCAATAAGCTATAAAATTTTTTGCCAATTCCCAATCCCAAATAATCCTTATGTAGATATATTGTCAGTTCTGAACTCCATCTATAAGCCTGTCTTGATTTAAATTGATGTGCATAGGCATATCCTATTATTTTGTCCTTATATTCACAAACTATGTATGGGTATTCCTTACAAATATCCTTTATTCTACTTGTAAATTCATCCAAAGGCAGTGTGTCATACTCAAATGTAGCCACTGTGTTTTCAATATAAAAATTATATATGTCTAATAAATCCTTCGCATCTGACATCTTTACTTTTCTAAATTTTATTTCTTTAAAAATTTGATTCTGCACACATATCATCCCTTTTATTCTTTAATATATATATACTCTTTATCTATTAAAAATTCTAATGGTTCATTATATAGCTTATTTAATGTATCTATATTATCAATAAATACTCTAACTTCACTACTTCTAGCTTCAATAATATTTTTAAGTGTTTTACTATTTTTATTAAACTCAAATTGTTCCAATCTTTCACTAGTTCCAATTAATACATCATCTACTGGTGATTTACTGACTCCAGGAACTTTAGCAATTAAATTTCCTGAAATCTTGCCTACTGAAGCTAATCCATTTAATAAATGAGATTCCATAGATGTATTTGCATATCCTTCCAGTTGGTTATAACATTCAGTATAAATTTCTCTATATTGTAAAGATAAACTTTCAATTTGCTTAGAAATATTATTAAGATATTCTGAATTAAAATTGCCAAGCAGTATTACTTCAATAAATGATGCAAATGAAAAAATATATACGGCTAATTGATAATCTTTAAACTCTGAATATATTTTTCTTATCCTATTTTTAACATTTTTATCAATATGTAAAAATGATTGTTTTTTTAATTTTTTACTAATTTGATTTTGATGAAAATCAATACTTTGAATAGCTTCATGTTTTATACTTTGAACTAAAATATGTTTATTAGTCTTATATTTTTCATTATCCCAATTATATTTATAATTGTTTAATACATCATATAAAGTATCTAAACTTCCCTTTAAATTTGACTTTTCCTTTTGTTCTAAAAATTCCATTATTTCTTGTTGAGTTTCTAGTATACAGTCAAGTTTTTTGTCCATACTCATTAACGCTACTGCCATAAAAAGCATAGTTGGATTGTAAGGCATTGTTGTGACTTGTGTGACATCATCTTGTTTTATCCATCTAGCTTGACCAACTAATTTATTATCTACATTAAATGCAGCTCCCAATGCTCCTGTTCCATCCTTTGCCTGTGCCAATTTAATAGCCCCTTCAGGTAAAATACATTTATATAATCCTTCAGCATTTATACTCTGAGTAATTGTACTAGTAGCTTCATATAAACTTGAAAATCCAACACCTAAAGTAGCTAATTTTGATAATGGAAATTTTGTATATTGCCCCATATTAATATTTTCACTTTGCTGAGATTGTATATATTCCATATTTAACATCATGTTTATTATTTCATTATTATGTTTTATATCCATAGAAATCTCCTTTTTTATTATATTAATTACTTATTTTATAAATTTAAAAATTTATAAAAAGAAGTTCTTTATTTTAAATTAAAAAACTTCAATGTATATTTTCTTGAAACATATATACAGAAGTTTATTCTTATTATATATTGTATATTATAGTTTTTATTACTACATAACTATATATCTAAATTTGCTTTATAACTCGCTAAATATTTTATTAGCTTCGGTTAATATTTCTTTTTGCCATAAAAAACAGCCTCCTCTGATAATTTAATTTTATCATAGAAAGCTGTTTCCTATTTAATATTTACAGACTTTTTTTCGCACACTCTCATAAGATAGCTACCCTCAAAGCAAACTATATGACATATCTGAAAATTGTATTAACAAAAGTAATACTTATTTAAATTTTTATAATCCTTTTTAAAATGCAATAACCTTTTTTATAGTATTACATCTATTATTTGCCACTTGAATATCTCCTAATCCTTTAGCTACACCTACTGCAAAAGCAGTTCCAACAGATAATCCCGCTGCAGCTATTGAAGTTAAAGCTACTGGAACTATATTTTTTTCCACTTTATAACTGCAAGTAACTGGTTTTTTATATTCTTTCATTCTAAACTCTCTCCTTTAACTCTATTATTTCTTGCCATTGAAAATCCCTAATCAAAGAAAGTATATCTTGTTTTAGTACATTTTCATCGACGTCATATTCATTTAACATCAAATTACATATATTATCTATACTATTAAATGAATCACATCTCATATAAAAATCTTTTGCTGTTTCATTTAAAAAATATAATTCTAAATTTTCATTTGAAATAATTAAAAAATCTCCATTTTCTCTTTTTTTTGTATAAGTCTGACACGGAATTAAACTCTTAATAAATTCATATACAGTATTCACTTTTAATAAACAACTACCTTTCTTATTTGTTTTATTTTATTAGCTGAACTATCTACTTCAAAAACTTGTTTTGCTGCTCTACCTACTGCATATCCACCTACTAATGCAGCTCCTACTGCTAATGGAGTAATATCCTCATTAGCATGACTCATTATGTTTCCTGAATTTGGTTTCATATATTTTTTTTTCATATACATTCCCTCCTAATACAGTATTTATAAATATATATCTTTATCATAATAATTTTTTTGATCTATATTAATATCACTAAAATCATCAAATCCGTCAATATACTCCTTAATTAGGTCATTCTTCCAACAATTTTCTGCTTTTTTTGCCCATACATCACAAAAATCATTATCTAAAACATTTCCTATAACAAATGGTGCCATACAATCTAATCTTATATCTCCATTTGGTCTTATAATTGCACCTGAATTTGGTGAATCTTTATATCTAAGTAATTGATTTTTTACTGTTGAAGAACGTTGAACCTCCATTTTTCCTGCATATTTTCTAATATTTTCTTCTATTTTTTCTAATAAAATATTTTTTTCATCATGATTTAATACAATATCCATATTTTCTGCTGATCTTCCACTAGGATTAACTCGTCCTAAAATTATAGAACCAGCTCCTAACGAATATGCTAATTGACACATATCATCTACTTGATCTAAATTTTGAGGAGTTACAGTATGTGCTATAGTTAATGGAATGCCCTCTTTAGATACTAAATATGCACCTTTTACAGCTCTTTCCCAACTTCCTTTTCTATTTCTAAAGCTATCATGATATTTAGCAGTTGAACCATCTATTGATACTTGAAGCCACTTATATCTATATTTAGATAATTTCTTTACCTTTTTCTCGTCTAATAAATATCCATTTGTTATTAATAAAAATGCAGTTCCATCATCATGTAAAACATCCATTATTTTAAATAAGTCATCACCTAATAGAAGAGGCTCCCCACCTGATATAACACATTGAAATATTCCACCATGTTCTACTATGTACTTAGAAAATTCTATCCATTTTTCAGGAGACATTTTATCCTTATAATTATTATCTATACCTGAATTATTGTAACAATGCTTACATTTAACATTACAATGTGTTGTAAGCTCATATTGCAATGTTAACGGAAAATTAAATTTAGTAGGATATAAACCTTGATCTTGTAAACTAGCTAAATTTTCTTTTTCCTTTTGAATTTGTTTTCTATCCCTATTATTAACTATTTTTAATTTATCTTTCAATTTTACCCTCCTAAAACTATAAATCTTTATATTTTTCTTTTAACTTTATACACTGATTGTGCATAAAATTATTAAATTCTTCTAATGCATACTTCTCTCTATAAATATTTTCATACATCCATTGACTATTGCATATATTGGGTCTGTTGTCGTATATTTTGCATAAATTATTTTCTAAATACTTACAAACTCCCTCACCATTATCTAATAAATTGATAATTTCTTTATCTAAATTTGCTTTATAAAGAAGCTTACAACAAATTCCACATTTATCACATAACATTTTATGTACCTTCACCATATATTCCCTTTATTCAACATTATGTTGTTAATAATATTATAATACCACTTTTTATTGTTGTAAATTTATTTTTATTTTGCAACTCTTTGTTGTGATATTTTTATAAAGAGTGATTATATGGATAATTTATCAAACAGACAAAGCATTTAAAAATTAGTCATGATTTAAAACAAAAGGATATTGCACAGTCATTAGAAGTGCTTATGGATTTTATGAACAAGGAAAAAGGACTCCTAGTCTTAATATTTTAATTAATATATCAAGATACTATAAACTTTCTTTAAATTGGTTTATTACTGGATCTGAAAACGTTGGAAACAATCTTATAATTAGTGATGATAAGAAAAAATATCTCATAGAAAAATAGATAATTCGGATAAGGTGAAAATCGAGGGTATGATTGAGCTAAAGCTTACAAAAAAACAAATAAGTTCTAAAGCATTATATAAAATTTTTGCAAGATAATAATTTTTGCAAGAGATTTTCAGCTTTGTGACTAAAATACTCATTACTTATATATTAATATATATCTACGAAGCTTAAAATCTCACAAATCTGAAAATAAATTGTCAAAAGGGGCTGTCGCACGAACAATAAAAAATTAGTTCTGCGATACCCCTTTTTAATTTTATATATTTTACTTATTTATATTTTTTTCTCTAATAGGTTTTGAATATGTTATTATTCTGCCATCATCTAACTTTACTTGATTCAACCAAAGTCTATTCTTACATAATAATTCTAACTATAGGAAACTTACTAATATCCTTTTGAAGATATTTTACTGATTCTTCGATACTTATATTATATCTAAAGTCCATAGATCTATTTACAAACACATGAGTTCTTAAAATATCTCTATCAATATAAACACCACCAAATATTAAATCAGTTAAACTGATACTGTTGATAAGATAGATGTATTTTTCTCGACCTAAAATTAACAAATAAAACATAGGCTAATTTAAAAAGCCTATGTCACTTAAATATTTAAATAAAAAACTTATTTATATTCATTACTTTACTTAATATTTATTTAATCTTCTCTATGAAATCCAGTAAATACAAATAATTTTTCTATTGGTATACTTTTACGAATAAATTTTGTTACAGCTATATCACCTTCAATAGTTCCTCCCAAAAGACATCCATTAAATTTATATACTTTATCATCTTCATCTATTATTGACATATTCCAAGATCCAACATCTGTTATAAACATACCTGTGTCATTTTGGCAAAGTAATTTATCAATTTCTTTAAAAATTAACATAGCTTGTTTTTTACCAATCGATAACTGTATCTTTCTTCCTATTTCAAAATTTCCATAACCTTTTCCATAATTATATCCGTTGAACCAAACTCTCCCATTTTTTAATATTGTCAACTTTTGTTGAATCTCTGTTTCTGGCTTTGGCTTTGAACCATAGCATATATTATCTGAAATTAAAGTTATTTTTTTTATTTTCATAGTATTCTCCTAATTACAATATATTTATAATATTTAATAAACTCTTATAACTATCTACATTATAGTATCTAACATCATTTGTATAAATTTCATTGTCAATAGTAGATTATTTATCTACCTATTTGAATTTAAATTTTTTATAGATATCTATAAAATTACATACTGTTTATTATGTATCTAAGTTACTTTTTTACTTCATTATGTGCTAATTATATGCTAAACACTTAAAAACAAAAAAATCCTAGGTTCAAAAACCTAGGATTTTCAATGCTTTCAAGCATTATTTTTCAAAAACTGGTGGAGATGAGGGGAGTCGAACCCCTGTCCGCAAGTCTTTTCCTCGCTGCATCTACGTGTGTAGCCATCTGATTTAGAATCTCGCCTCCGATGTCGTCCAGTGGCAGACTACATCATTGGCCAGTCCCAATAAGTCCACTTCAAGTCGAGACACCCAAGAAGTAGTTCCCTGCATAGATGATATCCAGTCCTAACCGGCAGGAGGGCTAGGAGGGACAAGCAGCTAAAATTAAGCTGCTAAAGCGTAATTTTCGTTTGCGTTTATTTTAATTCCCCAGGTTTTACGTGATCTAGAGGAGTAACACGACACGCAGCCTCAAGTTCCAAACCCACGTCGAAACCTTTACACCCCCATGGATGTTTATAGTCTTGAGACTTTTGCAAACTTTGTTCCACCTAATTATATTAAATTTTATTTAATCAGAGATTTATAATACTTATAAATCTCTGTATCAATCATTTTATAAATTTTATTGTATTAATAATATAATACTTTTTTGTTTAAAAATCAATGAAATATTTTTCATTTGATAGATATATATTACAAATATTTAATAAAATTAATATCTGCCTGACATTTCTCTTTCGATACGTCTTTGAGCATCTTTTTTAGCCATATCTTGACGTTTATCGTAAAGTTTTTTACCTTTTGCTAGAGCTAATTCAACTTTAACTTTACCATTTTTTAGATACATGTTAAGTGGGATTAATGAATAACCTTTTATAGTTGTAGCCCCTATTAATTTTCTAATTTCACATTTGTGTAGAAGAAGTTTTCTTGGTCTCATAGGATCTAGCTTATAGAAACTGTTACCTTGTTCGTATGGACTTATATGAACTTGTTTTAAGAAAACTTCAGAATTATCAACAGATGCAAATCCATCCTTTAAGTTAACTCTGCCAAGTCTAAGAGATTTAACCTCTGTTCCTTTTAATTCTATTCCACATTCATAAGTTTCTTCTATAAAATATTCATGTCTTGCTTTCTTGTTTGTTGCTAAGTTTTTAACTCCTGCCATACATTCCACCTTCTTCTCTTTCTATATTTTTAGACTAATCTATAATTTACCACATATTTATTGTATAGTCAAGTCTCTTAAATTTACATCAAAAATCATCTTTACTTTTAAAAATTTTCATATTATACTAGATAAATCTTATTTTTTAATTGCAAATAAAATTTTAAACCATTTAAACTTATACAGTAAAATTCACTCTAATTTTGTGGATAAATCCACTATAATATATATTAATTATATTATAAAAAATTGACTATTTGTGAATTATATCTTCTAAAAAATAAATTAAAAAAATGATTTTTCCACCGTTTAAATTATTATAAATTTAAATTTTAAAAAAGCGGCGTGATATTTATACACAAGTTTACAAATTATAGAAATCTATTTTTTATTTAAAATTTAAGAAAAATCTATCCACAACCTAGTTTATCCACATTTCCGCAAAAAAATAATCATTTTCAATAAAAAAAGAGCAAAATTATAACAATTTCACTCTAAAGTTTTCCACAATCTATTATATTATAATAATACAACTATAAAATTTTTATTCCCTTAATTATACAAGTTCAAATCTATACTTTTGCTCACAATCAGGATACTTATCCCTATCAACCTCACTCAAAAATATCATAATAGGTCTAACAAAAATTCCACTATCATCATACAAAGTCTTATACAAAACTAAATCACTACTCTCTTTATCAGCATCATGCCATATATTACCATCACAATCTAGATAAACGAAAAATCTATCATCTGATTCTGTATGAATAGTTGTAAAACATTTTTCCAAACCTTCAATATTTCCAGGCTTACTAATTCCCATAGTTGCATAATATCTATTTTTAAAATGCTTATATATAGCAGGGTACTTCAGTTCTCTTTTCATAATAATCTCCTTATAATTTTTATACTTAGTTATCAAACTCTCATACATAACTAATAAAATTATTATTCTTAACTAATCAATAAAATTATATTTATACAAATATATCTTCATAATAATAGGGACATTACAATCACATAATATCCCTATTATAAAAAATTCACATATAAAATACTAATCTTCTTTAACACTTACAAGTTCAAAGTCTATTTCTCTAAAATCAACATTTACCTTACTAACTTTAATTCTAACTTGATCACCTATTCTAAATACCTTCTTAGTTCTCTCACCTATAAGTGAATAAGATTCTTCACTGTAATTGTAAAAATCATCATTCATATCAACCATTCTGATTAGACCTTCTACAGTATTATCAAGTTCAACAAACATACCAAACGATGTTACACTTGATACGATTCCGTCGAATTCTTCTCCTACTTTAGATTCCATATAAACTGATTTATAGTAATCGTGTACATCTCTTTCTGCTAACTCTGCTTCTCTTTCTCTTTCAGAAGATTGGTTAGATGCATATTCAACTATATTTGAAAGCTGATCTATTCTCTTTGGAGTAAGTTTTCCATTTAGTTGTTCTTTTATTATTCTGTGTATTTGTAAATCTGGATATCTTCTTATTGGTGATGTAAAGTGGCTATAGTATTGTGCCGCTAAACCAAAATGTCCTACACAATGTGGTGCATATCTAGCTTGTCTCATACTTCTAAGCATAATTGTGCTTATTGCTTGTTCTTCTGGTTTTCCTTTTATAAGTCCTAAAATTCTTTGTATTTCCTTTGGATGAATTTGTTCTAAATCTCCTTTTAGTGAATATCCAAATGTTGCGATAAATTTATTTAAGTTTTCCATTTTTTCTATAGCTGGTATTTCATGTATTCTATAGACAAATGGAACTGCCAACCAGAAGAAATGTTCTGCCACAGTTTCATTTGTGACAAGCATGAATTCTTCTATCATTTTGTTAGAAATTCGTCTTTCATAAGACTTAATATCTACTACTTCTCCCTCAGAATTTAATATTATTTTTGATTCTGGGAAATCAAAATCTATCGAACCTCTTCTAGCTCTTTTTGTCATAAGAATTCTAGCTAATTTTTCAGCATTTTTAAATTCCTCTACTAAATTAGAGAAAGTCTTTTTAAGCTTTTCATCGTCATTTTCTAGTATGTCAGATACTTCTGTATAAGTCATTCTAGCTTTTGAATTTATTATAGATTCTGCTATATTATATTTTATAACTTTTCCGTCTGCATTTATTTCCATAAATACTGATAAAGTTAATTTGTCTTCAAAAGGATTTAAACTACATACTCCATTTGAAAGCTGTTTTGGAAGCATTGGTATTACTTTATCTACTAAATAAACTGATGTTGCTCTTTTTATAGCTTCTTTATCTAATTTAGAATGTTCTCTTACATAATGAGATACATCGGCAATATGAACTCCTAATTTGTAATTTCCATTATCTAAAACTTCTATAGATACTGCATCATCTAAATCCTTTGCATCTTCACCATCTATTGTAAAAGTTTTTAAATCTCTTAAGTCAAGTCTTCTGTCTATTTCTTCTTGAGGAATTGGCTCACTTACTCTATTTGCTTCAGAAATTACTTTTTCTGGGAATTCTTCTGGAAGTCCATGTGCTCTTACTATTGAGTCGATTTCTACAAATCTATCTCCTTTTTGTCCTATTACTTCTATTATTTTACCTTCTGGTTTTCTATCTTCAACTGGCCATACAGTTATTTTGCATACTACTTTATCGTTATTTTTTGCTCCAGATGAAAATCTATTTGGTATATATACATCTTGGTTAAATTTTTTATCATCTGGAACTACAAATCCAAAATTTTTGTTAGCTTGATAAAGCCCTATTATTGTGTCATTTTCTCTTTTGATGACTTTTACTATAGCTCCTTCTGCTCTTTTTCCATCTTCAGCAGGCTTTATTATTTCAGCCATAACTCTATCTCCATTTAGAGCTCCATTTATATCTTCCGGTCCTATGAATAAATCTTGTACAAATTCTTCATCAGATTCAACAAATCCAAACCCTTTTCTGTGAGATATGAATTTTCCTACAAAATATCCCATAGCACTTGGTGCCATTACTCGTCCTTTTTTAGTTATAACTATATATCCGTCATTTTGTAATTCTTCTAAAAACTCATTGTACATTGGCATCTCACATGAATGTATATCAAATATAAGTGCTAATTCTTCTTTTTTTAGAGGTTTGTATGCTTTATCATTTATAAGGCCTAATAATTTTTCTCTTATTTCTGGTGTCATAAGAAAAGTCCTCCTTTATTTCGTATTTATTGGTAAATTTACTAAAGTTTATATAATATATTTTTAGACATCAAATTTCTTCTATCCTTTTATTATAGTTTTCATTTATAAATACATCCCTTTGTATCTCTTAAAATCTGCAATTATAGTTTTCCTATAAATAATTCTTTTTATGTAATCTATTTTCAATACTTTATATAAACTCATACTTATATTTTACAGTAAATCTCATCCAAATACATACATTATATACTTTATTTGTTATACATAGTATATATTTTTATAAATTTTAGGAACATCTTATCTATTTATCAAGTCTTTCTTTAAATCCAAAGCTATCTATAGTATGTATAATGTGTAATTTCATAGCAGTTTTGGCACCTTCTGCATTTCTTTCCTTCATAAAATCCATAATCATTCTATGATCTTTTAATGTAAATTGAATTGCATCTTCATACTTTTTAGATAAAATCACACTTTCATTTATCGCCTTACTTATAATAGGTATTAATTCCTTCATAAATGAATTATGACTTGCTTTTGCTATTGCATTATGAAATAATTGCTCTGCTTCTGTACGATCTTCATTTTTTTCAATTTTTTCTTCAACTATTTCTCCATAATATAATATCTTTTCTATTTCTTGCTCACTCGCTCTTTTTGTAGCATAATAAACTGTCATAGGTTCAACTACTAATCTCATTTCTAATAAATCAATTAAATCTGAATCCTTATTATTTAAATTTCCCAAAGTAAAATTATCAATTTCATCACTTTTTACAAAAGTTCCTTTTCCTCTTTTTATTTCTACTATATCTTGAGATACTAGCATTTTTATTGCTTCTCTCAAAGTAGTTCTACTTACATTTAAAATTTTAGATAATTCATTTTCATTAGGTAATTTATCTCCTACTTTAAATTGTTTTTTTATTGTTATAAGCTCTAAAATCTCTTCACATACTTGTTCTGATAGTGACTGTGATCTATTATACTCCATATTTTCTCCTTAATTTTTTAAATTTTTTGTAAATTTAATTTATTTGATTGACATCATACAACAAATATATTAGTATGATGTTATATAATTTATAAAAAGATAATACCTTATTATATAATTAATATCAATAGGTTTCACATATTATTTAAATTTAGGGGGATAATCAAAATGAGAAGTGATTCAGTAAGAAAAGGAATGCAACAAGCACCACATCGTTCATTATTTAATGCATTAGGACATACAGAAGAAGAAATGAAAAAACCTTTAATAGGTATAGTTAGTTCATATAATGAAATAGTTCCAGGTCATATGAACCTTGATAAAATAGTAGAAGCTGTTAAATTAGGTGTAGCAATGGCAGGAGGAACTCCTGTAGTATTTCCAGCTATAGCAGTTTGTGACGGTATAGCTATGGGACATATCGGTATGAAATATTCTCTTGTTACTAGAGACTTAATAGCTGACTCAACTGAATGTATGGCTATGGCTCATCAATTTGACGGATTAGTTATGGTTCCTAACTGTGACAAAAACGTTCCAGGTCTTTTAATGGCTGCAGCAAGAGTTAATGTTCCTACTGTATTTGTAAGTGGTGGACCAATGCTTGCAGGTCGCGTTAAAGGTGAAAAAAGAAGTCTATCTAGTATGTTCGAAGCAGTAGGTTCTTACGCAGCAGGAACTATGACTGAAGAAGATGTACTTGAATTTGAAAATAAAGTTTGCCCAACTTGCGGTTCATGTTCAGGAATGTACACAGCCAACAGTATGAACTGTTTAACTGAGGCTCTTGGAATGGGACTTAAAGGTAATGGAACAATACCTGCTGTATACTCAGAAAGAATAAAACTTGCTAAACATGCAGGTATGAAAGTTATGGAATTAGTAGAAAAAAATATAAGACCAAGAGATATTATGACTGAAAAAGCCTTCCATAATGCACTAACTGTAGATATGGCTTTAGGATGTTCAACTAACTCTATGCTACATTTACCAGCAATAGCTAATGAAGCTGGTGTAGATTTAAATGTAGACGTAGCTAACAAAATAAGCTCTAAAACACCTAACCTTTGCCACTTAGCTCCAGCTGGGTTTACTTATATGGAAGATTTAAACGAAGCTGGTGGAGTTTACGCAGTTATGAATGAGCTTACTAAGAAAAATCTACTTAACTTAGATGTAATGACTGTTACAGGAAAAACTATGGGTGAAAACATAGCTAACTGTATAAATAAAGATCCAGAAACTATAAGACCAATAGACAATCCATATTCTGAAACTGGTGGTATAGCAGTACTTAAAGGAAACTTAGCTCCTGATTCTGGTATAGTAAAACAATCTGCTGTTGTTCCTGAAATGTTAGTTCACGAAGGACCTGCTAGAGTATTCGATTGTGAAGAAGATGCTATAGATGCTATAAAAGGTGGCAAAATAGTAGCTGGTGATGTTGTTGTAATAAGATACGAAGGACCAAAAGGTGGACCAGGTATGAGAGAAATGTTAAATCCAACTTCTGCAATAGCTGGTATGGGATTAGGTTCAAGTGTTGCACTTATAACTGATGGACGTTTTTCTGGAGCATCTAGAGGAGCATCAATAGGACATGTTTCTCCAGAGGCAGCTGTAGGTGGACCTATAGCCTTTGTTGAAGAAGGAGATATAATCAAAATAAACATAAAAGAAAAAACTCTAGACTTTGTAGTATCAGATGAAGAATTAGCAAGAAGAAAAGCTGCTTGGACTCCAAGAGAACCAAAAGTAACTACTGGTTACTTAGCAAGATATGCATCTATGGTTACATCTGGAGATAAAGGGGCAGTACTAAAAGTAAATAAATAATTGAAGTTTTCAATTTTTACTATAGGCTAAGTCACATGACTTGGCCTTTTATAATCTTAATATTAAGGAGAAAAATCTAATGGAAAATTTAATCTTATCATTTAATGTCGTTGCGCCTTTGTTTTTAATGATGGTACTTGGTTATTTTCTAAAATACATAAAAATATTTGACCAACACACATTAGATGTTATGAATAAAGTAGTATTTAAAGTATTTTTACCTGTATTACTTTTTTATAATGTTTATACAACAGACTTAAAAACAGTATTTGACGGCAAATTAATTTTATTCGCTGTATTAGGCGTAATTGCATTATTTATAATTTTATTATTATTTATACCTAGAATTGAAAAAGAAAATAAAAAACGTGGTGTTATGATTCAAGGTGTATTTCGTAGTAACTTTGTAATTTTCGGTATTCCAGTTGCTACTTCAATTTATGGAGATGGAAATGTAGGTACTACTGCCATGTTAATAGCAGTTATAGTTCCTCTTTTTAACATGCTAGCAGTTATTTCACTTGAAATATTTAGAGGATCTCAGATAAACATCAAAAAAATACTTAAAGGCGTTATTACTAACCCTCTTATAATTGGTGCTTTTGTAGGTATTGTATCTCTTCTTATTGGAATAAAACTTCCAACTTGTATAATGGAAACTGTTGAAGATGTATCAAAAATGGCAACTCCACTTGGTTTAATACTTCTTGGTGCGTCATTTGAATTTTCTGATGTAAAAAAATACTTGCACGAAACGATATTTATTGTTATAACAAAACTAATCATAGTTCCTGCAATTATGATACCACTTAGTGTACATCTTGGTATTAGAGAAATTGCATTACTTACTTTAACAATAATCTATGGTGCTCCAACAGGTGTCTCTACTTTCCAAATGGCAAAACAAATGGACGGAGATAGCGACTTAGCAGCTCAGATTATTGTATTTACATCATTTTTCTGCATAATTACAATGTTTATATGGATATATATTTTAAAAAGTATGTCACTTATCTAAATGGACTACAAGTTAAGATTTTTTGATAATATATTTATAAAATTATAAAAATAATATAGTAAAATAGATATAGCACTATAATTTATAGAAGTAATCTAAGTAGTACTACTAGTAACGTAAAAAAAATCTCTTGGACTTTTCCCAAGAGATTTTCTATTTAAAAATCGAATTTCATTTTCAAATATCAAATCAAATACATTTAATTATTTATTTATTACTACTAATGCTAATGCGTTTATGAAAAATAACACAGAAAGTATTTTTGTTGATTTTAAAAGAAATGCTTGTTTTCCTTTTGGTTTAAAATAAGTTTGTGTTTCAAAATCTCCACCTGCTCCACTAAAATCAGAAGAGAAATTTCCTTTTCCTTCTTGAGGCATTATTACTAGCAGTAAAAGTACTGATAATACTACTTGTACACCCATTAAAATATTATTTAACATACTTTTCCTCCTAATTGCGTTTTACAATTTGTTCAACCTTTAGTTTATCATATTATTATTTTTATTACAAGAAATCATATAATTAATATATAATTTTTATTTACAGTTTATATATTTTATATGATTTTATGGTTCATCTATCATTAAATCCTTCATACGATTTAGAATAACTTTTGTTTCTGCAGTAGTTTCTCCTAGTAATTTAGCTATTTCTTGAGCTACTGTCATTTGTTTATTAACAACTACTTGAGCCAAATCTATAGTATCTTTCTTAGATTTATCATATCGTTTCTTAGCTTCAATTTGATTTGTTATATCATGTGCCATCCACAAAAATATTTCTTCTTCATCTATCCAGAATATATCTTGAGATAATGTTTTATTCAAATCTTGAACAAACACAATGTTATTATATACACTCTCATGTTTATTTAAACAGTCAGAAAATATACTATCATCTATATACATAAAAATTGGATAACCAATATAATTATCATCAGTTATTTCAAAAAAATTCTTTGCTGTACTGTTTAATTGAATTATAGTTAATTCTCTATCAACAAGGCCTATCAAAAATGGAGAAGATTCAAATATTAAATTTGATATATTTTCAGCCTTTTGTCTCATATACGGTGCACACATATTTATCTCAGAAATATCATTGTATATAGCTATAGCATGTTCTCTACAATTTTTGTATCCACATCCTCCACAATTTAATTCATCTTTTAATGATGTTTTACCTATAGATTTTAAAATAGAATCTATTTCACTAGTTTTAGGAATTTTTAACTCAACCTTTTTATCAAAGAAACTTTTTTCTAAAGGAATTTTATCTAAATATTCTTCATAAGGATATTTAATATCATAATCTTTATATTTTATTTTGCATTTTTCTCTATATTTTCTAACATTAATTTCTCTTTCTTGGTATGTTATATTATGATTATCTATTCCAGAACCATTTAAACAACTATGAATACATCCACTCATTTCAAATATTGTATTATTGAATCTGCCATCTTTTAAAGCATTTAATACATTTATACAGTCATTTATACCCTCTACTGTAACTACCTTTTTTATTGGATTTTTTTCTTTTACTATATGAGTTGTTTGACCTACTATTGGAAATAACAATCTCTCTTTGCAAATTACATCAAATTCACCTTCTTCAAGTGTCTTTAAATTTATATTTTCTATTTTAAACCATTTTTGTAATTCAGCAAAAGTTATAACTCCATCTACACTTATATCTAAAGACCCTTCATCCTTTTTAGCTAAACAAGGACCTATAAAAATAACCTTTGTATCAGTATGATATTTACTTTTCATAAGCCTTGTATGACATAAAAAAGGTGAGACTACAGGTATTATATTCTCAGTAAATTCTGGAAAATGTTTTTCAATCAAATTATTTATAGTTGGACAAAAGCTTGTAAAATAGTTTTTTCCATCATTTAAATTTGCATATTCATGATATTTATTTAAAATAGGCTCTGTTGCTATTATAGTTTCTTCTATATAGTCAAACCCTAATTTTTTTAATGCAGTTGGAATTTTATGACTATTTTCACCAAAAATAGATACAAAACTCGGAGCAATTGAAACTGCAACTTTATTTGGACCTTTTATAAATGATTTAATTTTGTTCACTTCAGATTTTAATATTGTTTTCTTTTGAGGACATACCTTAGAGCACTCATTACATACTATACATCTTTCTTTTAAAATTTGAGCCTGTTCATTTTTAAATTTAATTGCATTTACTGGACATACACGGGCACATGCATAGCAGCTTTTACATTTAGTCTTTTTTAAATTAATATGCCACATAATAATTCCTCCAAAACATATTATAAAGTAGATAAAAGGGATATAAGATAGATTTTACTCTAAATTATATCCCTTCTATATTAAATTTATAATTTAGGGTTTAATTAAAAAATTATATATATTTATAGTTTTTTAATTTTTACCATTCTTCTTTCCAGTCTATATTATTTCCTAATAAATCAAAAACTGATATAGATCCATTTTTGTATGGAGAGTAAACTGTATATTCGTTACCAGCTTTATCTTTGTAAGTTACATAAGCTGACGCTGTCATTTGTACTTCAAATTGAGCTTTTTGTATATCTACTAATGTACCTAAGTAAGTTACATAGTTTTCATCTTTATTAACTTCGTAATTTACTTTAGCTATAGATTTAGCTATT
The DNA here is from genome assembly GCA_964449895.1 of uncultured Clostridium sp. Taxonomy (GTDB): domain Bacteria; phylum Bacillota; class Clostridia; order Peptostreptococcales; family Peptostreptococcaceae; genus Intestinibacter. The sequence goes on along the minus strand of CAYVBY010000003.1, from coordinate 71,585 downwards.
TTTGGAGTATCTAATGTTAAGGCTTCGCCTTCAGCTAATAATCCTTTAGGTATAATTAAAGTACCTTTTTCTACTATTTCATCACCGTCATTGTAAAGTTTAGTACCAAATCTTATACCACTCTTACCATTTACTACTAATTTACCTTGTGCTCCAAGCATTTCAACATGAGCCCATTTAGCTTTATATGTAGCAGTTTCTTTATATCTGTTACCTTGTTTGTATTCTGTAGTTATATCATCAGTATCTTTATACCAACCTACAAAAGTGTATCCTTCTTTAGTTGGTACTGTTGGCATATAATTGAATACTTTACCTGGTTTTGTAACTTTTGTTATTGTGTCTTCTCCATTGTCTGGATTGAAGCTTACAGTTATATCTTCAGCTTCTGTAACTGTTACTTCGCAAACTGGCGCTGTTATAACAGTTTCTTCAGTGTCGCTTAGACTTAAGTCAGTTCCTTGTGCAGAAACTATATATGTTCCTGGTTCGTCAAACATTAATGTTACTTTACCATCTTTGTCAGTTACTATTTCAGTAGGTTCTCCATCTATATAAATAGTTGAACCTGATATAGCTTGACCTGCTGGATTTAAGTGAGAATCAGCATTATTAAATCCATTTAAAGTTAATTCTAAATCTTGTCCTTGTTTTACTACTGCTTCTTGTTTATCGAAGTATGTATAGAACATTGGAACTTGATAATCTGTAAATAATGCTACATTTACATCATCATTATTTTTCATCTTGATGTAGTCTGCTGCAGAGCCCCACATATATCCTTCTTGTTCTAACCATTCACCTGGGAACTTATTATTTACATAATAAGTTAATTGTGTAGTTTCAATTCCTAAGAATTTAGTTATAAATAAGTCATTTCCTGTAGCTGGAGTATTATTTGGTGTTCCTGCAAAATTATCTGCTCCACCTGCGTATAATTCATGGAATTTAATAAATACGTTAAGTAATGTTGGATAATCATCACTGTTGTAAATACTTGGATATCCGTAATCAGTTACATCAAAGTTTGTAGCTGTTACTGGTATTCTTGCAAGTGTTGTTTCTTCGTCATCTGATAATTTGAATTCTCCATCTTTACTTACTGTAACGTATACTGTTGCACTAAGTTCAACATAAATAAATTGCGAATCATTTCCAATTATTACAGTTCCTTTTTCAGTATTTAATCCATCTTTACTTACTTCATATTTGTATAAAGATCCTTTTCTAAGACCATCATATACACCATTAGTTCCTGGTATTGATTTAACTTCATTGCCTTTATAATCGTAAAGTTTTATTGTTGCTCCTGTTACGTTTACTGAAATAGCTAAATCACTATTACCAAATACAGTTTTATTATTTTTAACTGTCCATGATTTATATCCATTTTCGTCAGTTACAGCACCATTTAATAATGTTGCAACTGAACCATCAGCAAATTCTTTAGTAGTTTTAACTACTGCTTTATCTTCTATGTCTTGGCTCATTACTGCTCCATCAAATGTTCCTTTTTTATAGAAGTTATTTGCTATGTCTACTGTTGAAGTATCTTCATTAATTACAAAGCCGATTATAGATCCTGATTGACCTTTTTTACCTTTTATATTTCCATAGTTGATATTATTTTTAACAGTTTTGTTAGTTTTATCATTTACATTACCAACTATTCCTCCTATTTTTGTATTACCAGTTACATTTCCAAGATTATAGTTATTACTTATATCAGTTTTTCCTACTATATCTGAAACTATACCGCCTGCATTATTACCTGTATCAGTAATTATAACTATATCTCCAGTATTTATGTTATTTTTTAAAGTTGAATTACTTGCATAATAAGCTATTCCACCTATTTTATTTATAGCTTTTAAATTAGCTTCATTTTTACAATTTATTATTTTTGCATTACTATTTTGATATGCTATTCCACCTACACCACTATAGCTAGTACATTGTAGTGTAACTTTATTTGTACAATTAGTTACTGTTCCATAATTGAAAACAACTATACCAGCAATATTACTTGTACTTTTTATATATCCTGTTACAGTTAAGTCTTTTATTGTTCCATAATTGTAGTTAAATAATGCTCCTGTTGTTTTGTACATTCCTTTTATAGTTTTGTTGTTTCCATCAAATGTACCATAGAATGTAGCATATCCGCTATCTAAAGTATAAATATCATCACTTACTTTTATACTTCCATCTTCATTTTCTATAAATTTATCATCACTATTTAATTCAATATTATTTGCTAATTTTATAGTTTTTCCAGAGAATTGTTCTCCTGATACACTAGTTGTTCTATTATTTAATATCGCAAAGAATCCAAGTAAATCTTCTTTAGTATTTAAAGTATATTCTGTTTTATTTTTGTCATACCAATCTAAGTTATATACTTTATTTAATTTAACTGAGATTGTATCTAAATCTTTGTCTACTACTTCAAATTCACCAGTTACAGCTTCATATCCATCCGCTTTTAAAGTATAAGTATATTTTCCTGGATTTAAGTTGTATTTATTTGGTGTAGTAGTTTCCATTATTGTGTTTGAACTATTTTTAACTTCTACTTTTTGATCTGTAGTTGAGTTACTTGTAAATTCAACATTATATCCTTTTGTTAATTCAATATCTATTACTTTAGGTTCATCTTTTTCTACTATATCTATAGTAAATGAACCAGTTTTCATTGGATATCCATCAGCTAATACTTTATATGTATATGTTCCTGGTGATAAACTGTATTTTCCATCACTATTAGGACTAACTGACATATATCCACTAGTTAAAGTTACTTTTGGATTTTCTACATTTATATTTAATGTAGTTGTTGTTTTTATATAACTTAATCCAACTCTTGTTAGCTCTGTTTTTCCATTATAAGTAAATGTTCCACTTGTAGGATTAAAAGTTTTTGCATTTATAGTATATGTATATTTTTCATTTAATTTAAGATTTGAATATACATAATTACCTTCACTATGTGGGTTAACTATATTTCCTTCACTATCTTTAAGTTCTACTTCATAATCATTAATTTCTTCATAAGTATATGAATTATATACATAAAAACCTTTTTGCATAGATTCATCTGTAAATACAGTTTGTTTATCTTTAACACCCCATACATTATATGCAAGTTTTAAATTTTGATTAAGTTTTTTAGCAAGATTTCCATTTTCAAAATCTTCTTGTGTAAATGCTTCACCTTGGTTATCTGTGTATTTTGTAAAACTATCTATATAGTAAGCATTTTTAAGTTTCCCTGCACCAACTATTACACCTACATTTGTACTATCTTCTTCTACAGTAACATTTCCTTTATTGTAGCAATTTGAAACTTCAAAATAATTTGTTGAACCTTCATAACCACATAGACCTATTATACCACCTATATAATTTCCAGTAGCTTTTACATCACCTATATTGTATACGTTTGCAATTTGACTAAAACCTTTACCAGCTATACCACCAACATAGCTTTCGCCAGTTACAGTACCAGTATTATATGCATTATTTACAGAAGCTTGTCCAGCATCTCCCATTATACCGCCTATATATTTAGTACCAGTAACATTTGCTGTATTATAACAGTTTTTAACATCAGAGTTATTAAGTACAATACCTCCGATACCACCTACATTAGTTTCACCTTTTACATTTCCTTCATTGCAACAATTAGATATTTGTGCTTGTCTTAAATATCCACAAATACCACCAACATATTGTTTTCCTGTAACTGTACCTTTGTTTACACAATTATCAGTATAAACATTGTAGCTTCCTTGATTACCTATTATACCACCAACATAGCTTTCACCAGTAATTGTGGCTTTATTTACACAGTTTTCTAAAGCTTTATGCCAATCAGTAGAACCTGCTATACCACCAACATAATTTTTACCAGTTATATTACCAGCAACTATTACATTTCTAATTTCAGCATTTGAAGATATAATTGAGAATAATCCTACATATTCTTGATCTGGTGCATCTATATTTAAAGTTATTGTGTGATTTTGACCATCAAATTTACCTGTAAATTTTTTACTCTTAGTACCTATTGGTAGCCATTCGCTTAAAACTTTGTCTACATTTATATCATTTGTTATAGTTATAGTTTTTTTATTGAATGTATCATTTATATCAGTATATCCATTAACTATAGCTCCTAGACCTGCAAGCTGTTTGTCGTTTGATATTTCAAAGCTTGTTTTACTAGAATCATACCAAGATATATCGTATGCTGTATCAAATTCAGCGATTACAGATAATTCACTTGAATTTACTTCAAATTCTTTATTTACTTCAGCATATCCTTTTGCAAATGCTTTGTATGTATATTTACCATTAGTTAATAAATATGTTCCATCTTCTTGAGCTTCTACTAATTTACTATCTTTATAAACTTCAACCTTGAAATCTCTAGCATTTGCTACATTTGAAACAAAAGATATTTTATATACATTTTTTAGTTTTACATTAAAATCTAAATCAGCACCTTTTACTTCAAATTCTGCTACTTGAGCTTCATATCCAGTTTTCTTAACTTCATATGTATATTTTCCATCTGTTAAGAAATACTTAGTTCCTTCATTTGCTACTATTACATTGCCTTCACTATCTTTTACTGTAAGTGTTGCATCTTCTGGAGTTATATTAAATAAAACTTGATATGCATCCACTAATTTTTCGTCTATTGTAATATTTTCATTAGCTATTGTTAATGAACCAGTTCTTACTGCATATCTATCAGCAGCTATTTTATATGTATATTGTCCATTTATTAATCTAAATGTTCCATCTTCTAACATAAAGTTTTTAGATGATTCTTTATTTATTTCATTTCCTTCTTTATCATATAAAGTTATTGTTGCATCTTTTACTTCACCTAGGTTACTTTTTAGATTAAATTTAGCTATATATGATTTTTCATGAACTGTTTCCTTATCTACAACATTCCAGTCCATATATTCTTTATTTGCTAAAGTTACATTTTTATTAAGTAAATTAGCTATTTTTTTATTTGATAAATCTTTTTTAGTATAAGTTTTTCCATCTATATAATAACTATCTACTGCTTCTTTTCCTGATTTTACAACTGCATTATTAGTTGATGTATAGCAGTTTGTAACAGTGTTTGAGTTATTTAAAACTAAGCTAGAATCTGATATATTATAGCAGTTCATAACTTGTCCAGCATTTGTATCTGCTAATGCACCATTTTCTAATATACCTAAATTTATTACTTTACCTTTTGAACCAATATATTTAAACACACTTGATTTTACATTACTTATAGAACATCCAAGACCATCAAATGTTCCCATAAATTGATTTTCGCTAGTTCCTATTCCAGTCCAATCTTTATCATTTAAATTAAGATCTTTTGATAATTTTATAGCTTTTCCTTCAAAATTATTTCCTTCATATACTAATTTTGATAAACCTGCTAATTGTGCATTTGAAGATATTTCAAATGTAGTTTTTTCAGCATTATACCAAGATGTATCTTCATTACCATCCCATAATGCATCATTTGAAGCTAGTTTTATTATATATGAATCATCAGAATTTTTAACTGTAAAGCTTCTTGTTTTAGTTTTGTAGCCATCTTTTGATACTTCACAAGTATAAACTCCATTTGGTAGCATATATAAATTATCTTCTACTGGAGATAATTTTGTTCCTTCGCTATTTTTTACAACTACTGTAGCATCTTCTGGTTTTACTTTGAAATTGATATCATATACTCTAGCTTGAGATATTTTTCCATCTTCATATTTCCATCCATAATAACCATTTTCATCTGTTACTTGTTCATTTAATTTTGATGCTATTTTTGCATAAGTTTCATCATCTAAATCTTCATAATATACATTTCCTGTGCATTCACCCGCAGCTGTTGTATTCCACCATCCAACTACAGCACCTATATAACTTGAGCCTGTAGCATTTTTAGTAGTTATACAATTTTGTATTACTGTTGCACTTCCATTGTAGTTACCGCCAGAAATACCACCAGCTTGCATTACCGCATGAGCTACACCTGCATTATAACAGTTAAACACATGACCACTTTGCATAAATCCAGCTATACCACCAGCATATTGGTATTCATATCTTCCACCAGCACCTGCATTATTAGTTACGTCATTACCTATATGTATATCTGCATAGTTAAAGCAGTTTTCAACAACAGAATATTCAGTTTTTGAATATTCCATTACACCACCAGCTATACCACCGATAGTCCATGCACCTTCACAATATCCATTATTATAACAGTTTATAACTTGTCCATTTTGAACCCATCCAGTTATACCTCCACCAATATAACCAGCTGATATTTTACCAGTATTGTAACAATCGCTTATTTTGAAAGGTTTTTCTTGTGTTCCTTTTGATCCTCCTGTTATACCACCAGTTCCTTTAAAACCATTATAATTTGTATCATTTCCTGTACAGCTTATAGTAGCGCTGTTTGTACATTTAGTTATGTTATAGCTATTTACACCTGCTATACCACCAGTAAATCTAAATGAAGAAACTTCTCCAGTGTTATTACAACGTTCAATTGTTCCATCATTTTTAGCTACTATACCACCAGCATAATCATTTTTAGCTGATACAGTTACACTAGATTCGATATTTTGAATTTTACCTTGATTTACTGCTACAAGCCCAGCAACATATTCTTTACCTTTTACACTTCCTGATAATTGTAAATTTTTTATAATACCATTGTTATAACCAAATAATGCTTGATTACCTTCTTCTGATGAGATTTTTAATTTAATTGAATTCTCATTACCATTGAATGTTCCTTCAAATGGTAATTCTTTTGTACCAATAGGAGTTATTGCTGTAGTTGATAAATCTAAACTTCCCTTTAAAATTATAGTTTTACCTTTAAAACTATCTTGTACTTTGTTTCCTCCAGCATCTTCTGCTGTACCATTAGCAATTCTAGATAATAATACTAAATCATCTTCTGTAGAGATTATAAAAGTATCTTTTTCTGAATCATACCAACCAAGAGTATTTGATTTTTCTTGATTCTTTTTTGTATTTTCCTCAGATTCTTCTGTCATTTCATTAGATTCTTGATCTTTAGTTGTATCTTCTATAGTATTTTGATTAGAATCTTCAGATACTTCTACATCTTTTTGAGCTTGCTCTATTTCACTTTGTTCTACAGCATCTGCAACTACCATAAATAAAGATGTAGATGACATTGTTATAGCCATACAGATTGCCATAAATATAGCAGAAATAGATTTAAATTTTTTGCCCATTATACATTCCTCCTTCTATATTTTTTTAGACTCTAAAAATTAAATAATGTTAATTAAAACCTTTCAAACAAAAGTATTATTCAACATATTTATCTAATTTTTCTAAAATCTATATATTTCTTTAAACTAATTATAAAATAAAAAGTGTCTATAAAAAGTACCGTTTAAGTTCTACTACTTTACCATTTTAGAATTAATCAATATGTACTTGCATATTATAAATTTTGTAATTTAAAAAAAGTCTTTCTTAAATTTCTTTAAGAAAGACTTTTTTTTAAGGTTCTATTAAACCATATTTTTCTTTTATCCTATCTAACTTCTCAATCATAGGTTTACTAATTACAGCTAAAAAAAATACTGTTGCCGCTGCATGTACAAAATTAAAAGGAATTCCAGTTAAATAAACTGGTATTATTGCTGCAAGTGTCATACTACTTTGTGGAAACATAAGCCAACTTGCTGTATCTAATAAAAATCCATATATAAAAAATGTAGCAAGTCCTCCATATACACAAAGACTAATTTTTTTCTTTTGCAATTTCCCCTTTTTAAATAATATACCTGCAATAAATCCTATTATACCAAAGCTAAACATCTGCCATGGAGTCCAAGGTCCTTGAGCAAAAAAGAAATTAGATACAAACCCTGTCATAGCACCTACTAAAAATCCAGCTTCAGCTCCAAAACTCACAGCTGCAATTATAACTATAGCTACAACAGGTTTAAATTGTGGAAGCATAAAAAATGCTGCCCTTCCTGCTACACCAATTGCTGATAAAACTGCTATAATTATTAACTCTCTAGCTTGTGGTTTACGCTCTTCAAATACCATAACAAATGGGATTATAGTATATATAATTATACACATACTTATAATATAATATTGTCTATCCTCAAATAAAGTTATTCCTAAAAATATTGTCAAAGGTATCATAACTAATATCATAAATGAAGCCATTAAAGTTCTTTTACTTAGTTTTGTATCATTTTTTAGTTTTTTTCTAGCTTTAGCCCTTGATTTTGTATAATAATATCTTTTATTTCTTTTCCTTTTTTCTTGTTTTTTTTCAGAAGCTTTATAAACCTTTCTTCCATCAATTTCAATTACATTTAAATCTTCTTCTTTTTTTAAAAATATACTATTATTTAAGCTAATGTTTGTATTTTCATTTTGTTTGCTTTGCATAAAGTAATCACATCCTCACATGTTATTGCATTTTCAAATACTTGTCTTGTCATTCTATTTGCCACTGTTGTATAAAAGTTATTTCCACTGAAGAATTTATTCGGTGTATTTGATGTTACTATATTTCCATCAAAAAACAATGCACATTTATGAGCAAAACTAGCACAAAATTCTATATCATGTGAAACCATAACTATAGTTACTTCCCTATTTAATAATTCTTCTAGTATTTCGGCAAATTTAAGCTTAAATCCAGCATCTAGTCCCTTTGTAGGCTCATCTAATATAAGTAATTTAGGCTCTAATAATAAAACCTTCGCAAGCGCTGCTCTTTGTTGTTCTCCTCCACTTAAATCATAAGGATGCTGTTCTAGTAAATCTACTATATCTACTAATTTTGAAATTTGATCTACTTTTTTTATTCTATCTACTTTTTTTATTCCTCTTCCAGATAACATTTCCATTAAATCTTCTCTAACTGTTTTTTTAACAAATAGAGATTGTGGATCCTGTGGTAATACTCCTAAGTTTTGATTAAATAATTCTTTATCCTTATAAGCACTTATTTTTTTACCAAAAATCTCAATCTTACCTCTATAAGGTTTATTTATTCCACTTATTAGAGAAACTGTTGTACTTTTTCCTGTACCATTACCTCCAACTAAACAGAATAATTCTCCTTTTTTAATCTCCAGACTTAAATCCTTCACGATATCTTTTCCATCTTTTTCATATTTAAACCAAACATCTTTCATTTTTACTGCTAATTCTGTCTTTGATTTGGTATTTCTTAAATATTCAACTTCCCTACTATCTTCTATTCTTACAAATTCAGGCTTTTTAAATTTATATATATTATCTATAAAGTTTCTACCTTCTTTTACTGTAATAGGAGTTTCATCAATATCTAGCTCCAATGAAGATGCTATTTTGACAGGTGTTGGCATCGCTTCAAACATATCTGGATTTAATCTTTTTACTTTTTCTCCAACATTTCTAGGTTTATCGTCTATAATTACTTCACCCTTGTCCATTACAATTACTCTATCTGCCATAGGAAAAACTTCCTCTAAATTATGCTCTGATATTATAATAGTAGTTCCAAGTTCATCATTAATTTTTTTTATAGTTTTTAAAAATTCGCTACCTGCAATTGGATCTAATTGACTTGTAGGTTCATCTAATATTAAAACTGACGGTTGCATAGTCATAATAGAGGCTAAGTTTAAAAGTTGTTTTTGCCCTCCAGATAATTCAGTTACATTTTTCATAAACCATGTTTGTATTCCAAAAAAGCTAGCCATTTCAGCTACTCTAAGTCTTATTGTACTATTATCATATCCTAAGCTCTCAAGACCAAAAGCAAGCTCATGCCATACTTTATCTGTAACAATTTGATTTTCTGGACTTTGAAGAACATATCCTATTTGTGATGCTTGAGTTCTATCATCTACCTCATCTAAATCTACACCATTAAAATAAATTGTCCCTTCTCTATCTCCAAATGGAGTAAGTACAGTTTTAAAATGTCTAAGAAGTGTACTTTTTCCACATCCAGACTTTCCACAAAGCACTACAAATTCCCCTTCATTTATATTTAAATTTATATTTTTAAGAGCTTTTTTATTCATATTTGGATATGTAAAATCTAATTCTCTAATTGTAAATGTTTCCATTTTATTTCCTCCATAATCTCCATAATTATAGGCATTAAACAAAATAATAAATAGCATATATATTCAAATATACTAAAAAATGTAATCCTGACTATTTCCATATTTGGAAAATACTGCATAGAATTTTTCCCTTGAATAGCTCCAATTAAAATTATTATTGTAAAAAATACCATTATTCCGAATGCTATCTTATCTCTATTATCAAATCTATAATTTGAAAAACTAGTTCTTCCTTTCAATCCATATCCTCTAGATTTCATTGAATCCGCAGTTTCTATAGCATTTTCAAGGGCCCAAGTTATCATAATAGATATTATTTTTACTCCATTTCTAGCCTTATTAAGTATATTTCCATTTGAAACATCTCTCCCTACACATTTTTGTGCATTAGAAATAACTTTTATCTGTGCCTTATATTTAGGTACAAATCTAAGTACCATTGAAAATATTAAAGAAAGTCCAGGAATTATTCTTCCAAATAAATATATAAATTTATCAGATGTCATTACCTGGTTATAGCATGAAAACCAAAGAATAACAGATGAAAACATAGCTGAAGATGCAATACCATATATTATTGATTCTAAGGTTACTGGATTACCTGTATTAAAATAGGCAATAATAGTTACTCCTTGATGACTAAACAAGGGATTTATTAAAGCCGCAAATAAAAAAAATGGTATCATATACATTAAGTTAAACTTTAGTGCCTTTTTTCCATTTAAATAAACAGAGTATATAAATGATGAACTAAATGATATTATTAAAATTATAGGATGCATAAAAAACATACTAAATAATATAACTGTGAAAAAATAATAAAAATTTACTAATGGATGATATGATTTAAATGAATTTATCAAGATTAATCCTCCTTTACACATTTTCTATATCTAATTATATCCTATAAAGAAAATGTCTGAAGTATAGTCTTTTGAGGTAGTTCTTTTCTTAAAAGTAGTACTACTTTTAAGGAATTTATAAAGATTATTTTAAATATTTTTAAAGATGTAAATTTATTTGAAACACATTGACAGAAATTATAATTATCCATAATTTTTAAATGAATATAATTTCTTATGTGCTATAAAAAAAGATTATGAAATATTTAATATATATTTCATAATCTTTTTTACAAAAATAAAAACTAAGGTCATGCCTTAGTTTAAAAATATAAATCATTCTTCTTTTTTCTTACATATAAAATAATTTCTTTTCTGTTTTTAAAACCTAATTTAGTAAAAATACTGCTCACATGTTTTTTTACAGTATTTTCTGTTATAAATAGCTTTTGGCTGATTTCTTTATTATTAAGACCTTCTCCAACTAAAATTAAAATCTCATTTTCTCTTACTGTAAGATTACTTCTACAATTTTTATCTTCATCTTCAAATAATTCTTGTAATAAGTCTAAGTCATAAAACTTTTTACCCATAATAATTTTATGAATCATATATGCAAATTCATCTATATCTAATATATCTACTATATATCCTTCAACTTTTGACTTTATAAGTCTTTTAAAAAGTTCTACTCTTTTTCTAACATCAATTACAACAATTTTTATATCCACATACTTTTGTTTGATTTTTTCAATATGAGTTACAATTTTTTCATAGTCACTTCTTGGATCTATAATAATCATTCCAATATCGTTATAATAAATACTATCTAAATCAGCTGTTGGTTTTATTACTTTAACATCTTTAACCGACATTTCTTTAACCAAAACTTCTTCTATTAAACCTCTAATTATATCAGATTCTAAAATAGCTAATACATTCATACAAAAATCCTTTCTAACTAAAATACATAGCTGTTTAAAACTATTTATCCTCTGAAAATATTTACCCTTACCTAAAATTTAGTAAATTTTCAATAAATCCACTTAAAAATATCAACATAAATTTTTTAAAATACATAATAGAAATTATATTAATTCACTTTTTAATCAATATAATTTCTATTATGTTTATTCATATATTGGAGTTTACTATATTTTTGCAATTTATGTCAATAATCATTTTATTTAATAAAATTAATTATAATAAGTGTCTCCGACATCTCTACCTAAATCACATGTATATACCCATTTTATTGAATCACCATCTTTAAGTTTATATCTACTACAACCATAATTTGGGAACCAACCATTTACACTATACATCCAACCGCTTAAGTTTCCTCCATCAAATTCATATATATTATTAATACCTTCTATATAATTACTATTATATACTGGTGTCATAACATATTCCATATGTATACCACTTGATCTAGTTTCTCTTAAAAGTACATCAAATACTGTTTCATTTTTATAAAATTTAACTTTTTTAGTTTTGTATATCACACCATTACTTGGTACCATATCGCCTTTTCCATTAGCTATTATTACTTTTTTATTTGCTGGATCTAATAAAGTTTTACATGTTATAGATAATGTACAATATCCTGCTACTATATTTTTATCTACTTTATTTCCTGATTCGTTCCATTCAAATGGTTTTGGTTTTCCTGCTGGTGTAGCTTCAGTTGAATATTTATCCAATACTCCAGATGAACTTTCTCCATCTGATAAATTATCTATTGCTGCTTTTTTAGGATCACTACCAACTATATAAAATTCTCCCTTTCTTTCTTTTATATTGAAATTAAAAGTTGTACCTTCAGAAGTATCTACATTAGCTGTAGTAACTCTCTTTAATTCACCATCTTCAACTTGATAAACATCAGCTGAAGTACAATCTAGACTATCTTTATATGTAATAGATATGGCAGTTTTTGAATCTAAATTAGTTTCTTCTTCAAATTTAAATCCATAAACCTTATCAGAATTAGATTTTTCTTTGACTAATTTAACTTTAGAATTTGCTGAATTTATAAGTAAGTTTAAATCCCTTGGCGAACTTATATCACTTCCCATGAACATCCATTGATATGTGAATTCATCATTCTTTCCATTAAATATTGCCATTTCTCCATTATCCATTATTTCTTGAAATACACTTTCAGATATTATACCATTTTTAGGAATTTCACTAGAACCAGATGAAGAACTTTCTCCGTCTTTAACAGATATACTGCTACATCCAGTAATAGATAAAACCATTAAAAAACATAATAACATTGATATTATTTTTTTTATTGTTTTACTCATTTTTACTCCCCTTTATTTTATATTATTTAACTTCTATGGTTAAGTTCTTAACTTCCATAGTTTCTTTTAATGTAGAAAGATTCTTATCATCTGTATCACCATTTATTGTTGCAAATACTGCATCAGATACAGTTAATTCCAATTTGTCATTTTGTTTTACGCTATCTTTTAATTTAAATTTTAAATTTAAAACTGTATCCTTTTCACCTTTTACAAATCCTGATTTATAATATGAATTTTTTCCTCCAGATTCATCTAAATATATAGCATTTATTACTCCATATTTATTACTTGACTCTACATCTACATTCCATTTAGGAATTTCTTTACTATAGTTTTCCATAGTACCATCTTTTATTCCTATAAATTCTAATTTATCCTTATCAAACTCTACACTAATACTAGCTGAAGGATATATTCCAGAAGGAAGATAAGATAATTTAACAGGAATTACTATTTCATCTTTAAAATCAGCAGATATATCTTCATTACATTCTAAAGAAAGTACTGCATCTTCTATTTTTTCTTCAACTTTCGTATTTTCAGAATCTGATTTATTTAATGTGCTAATTCCATAAACTGTCCCAGCTACTGCAAGAAAAAGTAAAATGGCAATAGTATATATCTTCTTTTTACTCATTTGTTTATTTCCCATACTTTCTCTCCCCCTAATTATTTATCTTCTACTTCTTCCTCTTTAAGAATATCTGTTTTTGAATTATCTTGATTTTCAATAGTTAACTTATCCATAGCCTCGCTATTCCATAATTTAAAAATAGTATAATCATTTTTAGATATGAAATGTTCCATAATTTGTGTTATATCTCCATTATCTATTCTTGAATCCATAGATACATTTATTGCTATAATTTGTTTTTCTTCCACTAAATCTAATTTACCTGATAATATTGATTGAACATCTAATATATCTTGAGCATTTATTATTCCATCTGAATTTACATCACCAAATATAATTTCATATCTTTCAGGATTGTCATAATCTATTTCACCTTTATTAGGTAAAATATCATCTTCTTTATCTGAATCATTTTCTTGATCTTTTATTTCGTAAAACTCATAATTTTCAACTTTTAATAAATTTTCATTGCTTACAGATGTGTCAATTAAACCTATATATGTAGCATTTTTACTTAAATCAGTTAATTCTTGTGAGTAATATAAATCTTGTCTTTCTTCTTCATTTAATCTAAATCTAACGATTGATTGTTTTTGCTTATCTTTTTCTTTGAATTCAACTACTATACATTTTTTATTTTCTGGTATTAAACCATCTTTTTCTCCATTGTATATAGTTTTTATACTTATAGTTGCTTCTTTATTTTTAGTAGTTTTAACTTTATTTAATGTATTTTTATCACTTGAATTTCCTTGATTTAAACTTCCATTTTGATTTAAATTTCCATTAGTCTTATCTTCGTCCTTGCTATCTTCTCCCTTATTATCTTCATCTTTGCTACCTTCAGTTTCTCCACTAGTAACAAAAGAAGTAGCTGCATCCGTCATATTATATAGTTTATTTTTTCCAGTCAAATATCTATTATATGCTATCATTGCATACATTCCTTGGTCTGTAGCCATAGAGTTAATACCATTAGCTTCTATATGCTCAAAACCTCCACCCTTACAATAAAAATTAAATAAACCATCTATAACTGTTTTTTTATTTCCATTAGAATCTGTTTTTATAAATCTTGCATCACTGTTTACATTTATTCCTAAAGCAGTTAAAGCAACTACTGCTTGAGCTGTACTTTCTAAGTTATATAAACTTCCTGATGGGAATCCTCCTGTAGATAATTGTTTTTTGCTCATTTGATTTAAAGCTCTATCTACTGCAGCTTTTACTTTAGGTTGACTTGTATAATTAGATAATGCTTGAAGTGCCATAAAAGTTATATCAGTATCTGCTGTATCTCCCATAAGGGCCCATCCACCTGCATCTTCTTGACCTTTTTTTATTTCTAAATCTAATATATAATCAATTAAGACTTGTCTTGTAGTTTGAATAGATGCATCAGATTTAACAGGTATTTGATAATTTTTACTGTCAAATGCTATAAGTGCAAAAATAGGACCATTTATACCTTGTTTTTTTACATTGTTAAAATCAGATAAATATTCAAGTAAATTATATCCTGCAACATTAGTAACATCTTTGTTCATAGCAGTTAAAGCTAGTATTAATCTAGAATACTCTGTATATTTTATTCTATGAAGTTTTCCATCACATTCTTTTAATTTTTGTTCTATTCTAGCATAATAATTATCATAATAATCCTTTGGAATCGCAACTCCACTTCTTGCTAAACCTAATATTGTCCATTCTCCCCCTATACTTCCAAAAGTTGGATTTGGTGTGCTGTTATACATTAATTTTGCGTTTTCATTAATACTCTGTTGTACCTTTTGTTGAGTATACGCATAAGAATCTATACTATTAGATGCCATAAAGCCTAATATTATAGTAAAAGAAATAAATAACGAAAAAATTTTCTTAAACAATTCCTTCACCCCTTCAAAAATTTACTTTATTCTACAGTTTATTTTATTTTACAATAGATTTAGCATTAAAAAAGTCTACTTTTTATGTAGTACTACTTATCGCATAAGTAGTACTACTTTTTTGAAAATAATACTTATCTTGACATAAAAAAAATAGTTTTTTATCATATAAATATCATTATCTATAATAATAGTTTGTTTAAATTAAATAAATCCACAAATTATACAATTTAAATAGAAAGGATTATTCAAATGAAACAAGTAAAACATGAAATACCTCCTATTTTCGATGAAAATTCTAAAATTCTTATTTTAGGATCTTTTCCATCAGTAAAATCTAGAGAAAATAAATTTTTTTATCACCATCCCCAAAATAGATTTTGGAAAGTTTTAGCTAATATAATGGATGTAGATGTACCAAATACTATAGAACAAAAAAGAAATTTTTTATTAAATAGTAAAATTGCTATATGGGATGTAATTGGAAGTTGTGAAATTGAAGGATCTAGCGATAGTAGTATAAAAAATGTAATTGTAAACGATCTAAATTTGATAATTAAAAATTGCAATATAAAACAGATTTTTTGTAATGGTGGAAAATCCTACGAATTATATAAAAAATACTGCGAAAAAAATACCAACATAAAAGCTATTAAGCTTCCTTCTACAAGTCCTGCAAATGCTCGCTTTTCATTAGATAAACTAATTTCCGAATGGAATATAATTTTTGATTACTTAAAAAAATAAGAGGATATAAAAATCCTCTTTTTAAAATTAGGAACAAATTACCTAAACTACCTACACTACGAATCCCTACTACCCACTTAATATTTACTTTTTGTAATGGCTAAAAAAGTATTATTAATTTCTAAAATACTATTACATATCTATAGGGTTTTTAGTTAAATTCTATCTACACTTATATAATACTTTAATTTGTATTTTTTTTCAGTACGATTTTAGTAGTAAAAAAGTTCTAATTCCTATTAATACTCTAATATAATATTATTAATAATTAGTTCTAAGTTATATAAAAACTCTGATTTACTTATATTTTAATAATATTATTAAATATATATTTTATACATTTTTTAATTTTATGTATTTATAATTATTTTTCCTCATATATTGGAGGAAAATTTATACTTCCCCAATTTTTATTATTCCAGCCAAATGATCTCATTTTTCCATTTACAATGTTAAATGAAAAAGCATCCTCCAAAACATCTGCAATTTTTGGAATAGCTTTTTTTGTTCCACTAAACAAAAATAATTTTGTTGAGTATTTTCCTTCCTGTAAAAAGTTTAAATCTAGGCTTAATTTATAAGATTTTTTTTCTCCCTTTTTTATATTCCCTAAATTCTGAGAAATACTAGTCCCTACTGGCACATAATTATAACTTATAGTCATTCTAAGTGATATATCCTCCATATCTTCTATACCAAGGCAATTTAATGTAAATTTTAATTTACCACCCTCATCTACTAAAAATCCTAAACTATTTTCAGTTTTTACACTATCTATTAATACTGATGGTGAAAATCCTCTAGGTCTATTTCTTTCTGCCAAACAAATAAATGATGTATCCTTTGAAAAATCTTCGTAATACATTTGGATACATTTTTCAACATCTCCATCGTATTTTATACTTCCATTTTCTAAAAAGATACATCTATTACACATTTCACTTATTGTGCTCATATTATGACTTACATACAAAATAGTTTTTCCTTGATTTTTAGCCAAATCCTTCATTTTATCTAAACATTTCTTTTGAAATTTCATATCTCCAACTGCTAAAACTTCATCCATTATGAGTATTTCAGAATTTAAATGTGCTGCGACTGCAAATGCAAGTTTAACATACATTCCAGATGAATACCTTTTTACTGGTGTATCTATAAATTCCCTGATTTCTGCAAAATCTACTATTTCATTTAATTTTTCATCAACCTCATGTTTTTTCATTCCAAGAATTGCTCCATTTAGATATATATTTTCCTTTCCTGTAAGCTCTTTATGAAATCCTGTTCCAACCTCTAACATACTAGATATTCTTCCCTTTATATATATGTCTCCCTTTGTAGGAGATGTTATCTGAGATAATAATTTTAATAATGTAGATTTTCCAGCTCCATTTCGGCCTATAATACCTAAAATTTCACCTTCTTTTACTTGAAAATCTACTCCTTTCAATGCCCAAAATTCTCCCTTTTTAGGTTTATCTCCTATTTTAGAGTTTGGATCTTCCTTATTTAATTTGATAGCTATATAGCTTTGAAGTGCTGCTTGAAGTGTTTTTGCTCCAATTATTCCTAATTTATATTTTTTATGTAAATTCTCAACCTTTATTACTGTATTTTTCATATAAATCTACCTCAAATTCTTCATTATCTAATAGTATCAATAAAGCCTTTTTATATTTTTAAATCGTTATCAAATATAAAACTTATTAGCCAAACTAAAATTTTAATCTAAATAGTATCGATAAAGTCCTTTTCAACTTTTTTAAATAAAAAAATTCCTATAATTAATATTATTATAGTTTCAATAGAACTTATTATTAAAAACTTCACTGGTATTTGACCACAAGATAAAAATATGTATCTAAATGTTTCAACTACAGGTGCCATAGGATTTAACATTAAAAATGTATGTAAATTTCCTCCTATTTTTGAAATAGGATAAACTATAGGAGTTAAATACATCCACAAAGAAAGCCCAAAACTAACTAATACATTTAAATCTCTATATTTTGTGGTTAAAGATGAAATTATTGTTCCTACACCAAATGCAAGTGCCGCTGTTTGCAAAATTAAAAAAGGAAATAAAAATACCATGCTATTTATAAAAATATTACAACCTTTTATAGTAAAAACTACTATAAAAAAGATAAATATAAATAGCTGTATTATAAAATCTATTAATTTTGTAAATATTACTGATATTGGCATAACTAATCTTGGAAAATATACTTTAGAAAATATAGATGAATTAGTCAAAAAAGTGGAGGATATTTGATTCAAACAGGTAGAAAAATATGTCCAAATTATATTTCCAGCCATATAGAATATAAATTGTGGTATTCCATCTGTAGGTATTTCAGCTACATAGCCAAATATAATAGTAAACATCAAAGTTGTAAGAAGAGGATTTACTACAATCCAAAGTGGACCTAAAACAGTCTGCTTATACATTGTAGAAAAATTTCTCTTAATTAAAAGGATTATTAGGTCTCTATAATCTAATATTTCTTTTAAATTTAATTTAAAGAAATTTTCCTCCGATTTTATAACCTTTGTCCATTCCTGATTTTTATTCATCTTTATCCTCCAAAAGTATTTTACTTATTTCCATCCATCAGTCCAACCATCATTATTTTTATCATTATTATTTGAAGTAGTACTATCTTGTGATGAATTACCACTTACATTATTTTTATCTGATGTTGTGTTATTTTTATTTGATGATTGATTGTCTGAAGTAGTATTTTTGTCTGATTTTTTATCCTTTGAAGTAGTATTTTTAATTTTATCAGAATCTTCTTCCCAATTAGAATTATATTCAACTTTGTTTTCTACATCATTTGGATCATTAGTATTCTCATTTGTAACTTGTTGATTGTCGCCTTGACTACTTACTTGGTTATCTGAAGCTTTACAAGCTACAAGAGATATACTTAACATAAATACTGATAAAATTGTTATTAACTTTTTCATAATTTTCTCCTTCTATATAATGTTAAAAAATACAATGCCTATAAATAAATTTATCTATATACTGTATCTTATTTTAAATTATTATATTATTTAATTTTTTACTAATTATAACTATAAATCTATTGCCATTCTTTATCTGGGTCAGTAGGAATAACCCATCCTTCACTATCAATAATAACATCATCTCTAGCAATTTGTTCTTGTAATTCAAACGCTATTACTTCTACTTTAGGTTCTATAAATTCTTTTTTCATATAAATTTCTCCTTTTTTATTAAATTAATATCTAGACATCGTTTCATATGCTAATTTAGCAGCATCTTCACTTATATTACATCCCATTTTATAAATTTTAACTTTGCTAAAAATTTTATTTATCATATTTAAAAGTAAATCCATATGTTCTTTATCTCTAGGTTTATAAGTCTGAGTTAAAAACAATGAAATTGCTTCTGATTTAGATGCTTCTCTAATCCAATTTTTATCACTTCTACATATAAATGTAATCGCTTTTAATTTAAATTTATCATTTATACTTATATCGTGTTTTCCACTCCAAGGAGTACCATATACATACAATTGTTCATCTACTTCTCTAATACATGGCTTATCATCATTTATTATGACTGCTCTATCTTTAAAATATTTTAGCCATAGAGAAGTATGTGTAGATTTTCCTGTTCCACTATGTGCTGAAAATAAATAAGCATTTCCATCAACTGCAACAGCAGATGAATGCAAAATGCAACCATTATACTCTAATATTTTATGAGAAAAACCAGTTCCATAAAAACTATGTACAAACTCTTCTATTGGAAATTGTTCTCTTGTATATTCAACACTTTTCATATGTCTTTCATATAATATAGGAAACTTACTTTCTTCTATTATTAGCTTAAAATCAGGTTCTCCACTGTAATCATATAAATATTTTTCTGATCTTGCTTCAGTTTTTTCTCCGCTGTTTTCCATAAGTATATTTATATCTGCGATTTTATACTTTCCCATACTTTCTCCTTTTGTAAGCTATGCAAATGCATAGCTTACAATTTGTTTTATAAAACTAAGTTATCTAATCATTCCATCCCCAATCGGCACCTGGTCCAACTGGATTTTCCACATCATCAGATGTTGCTATACCTTCTACTTGAGATACTTCAAATTCTACAACTTCTACTTCTGGTTCCATAAATTCTTTTCTCATAATATTTCCTCCTATAAAATTATATATTTTATGAATGAATTAACTAAAATTCTAAACATCCCAATTTTTCTAATTTTGATATAAATTTTTCAACTGAAACGCTAGCCTTTTGATAATCCACATCATATTCATCAGTTAAGCTTTTTACTAAATCTTCTTTAGTAATATTGTTTTCTAATTGTTTCCATAAAAATGCCGCTGATTCGTTTAAATTAATCATTGAATTCATATTTTCAGCATTTTCTCCTATTGCTACAACAACATATAGTCCAGCAACTTCTTTTATGTAAAAATCCTCTTTTATTTTCATAAAAAATCTCCCTTCGATTTTATCTATTTACACTTTATATACTTATATTTTATTTTTATATACAAATTTTGTCAGTACGATTATCTTTATACTACTTTTATACTACTAGTAGTACTACTTTTTATTTTTAGGCAATATAATAAAAATCTTATAACCCTAATTTATCCATAGTATCCTTTTGTTCTTCTACTTTATGTTTTCCAAGTAATATACTAATAAAATAGCCCATGCTTTTTTTTCCTCTTGTAATTAAAATATAAAAAAGTCTATAAATCCAAGTAAAACAAAGTAAATATTTTCTATTTATCAAATAAGAATATTCTTTATGCTTTATTAATTCCTTATATGAAGGAAAAATTAATCTTTTACATATTTTCAAAGAAGATTTAAAATAAGAATTACTATTATTTAAATCTTGTCTTACCATTCCCAATTTATAATTTGAAAGTTCAAATCCAAAAATACCTCCTAATAAAACGTTTT
The DNA here is from genome assembly GCA_964449895.1 of uncultured Clostridium sp. GTDB lineage: Bacteria > Bacillota > Clostridia > Peptostreptococcales > Peptostreptococcaceae > Intestinibacter. Next base: position 50,023 of record CAYVBY010000003.1, on the reverse strand, counting down.
CTGTTATTTTTTTATAAAAATTGCTTTCTAATTCAATAGCTTTTATAGGAATTTCACTATCAAACCACTTATTACATAAGGTAAAAACAGTTTCTGTAAATGTAATTAATTCTAATTTATTTAATTCATCCCAAATATAATCCCAATTCATTGTTTTAGAATATGCCTTAAGATAAAAATCTATATCTAAAAACATTCTTATTCCACAACCACATTCTGAAAAATGCTTTGCCATATGAACTAACAAAAATATTAGATGATACTCATCATTTAACTTATATGTGTTATTATTTTTTAAGATTGCATAATCCCAAGGGTTTGAAAAATAACCGCTATAATCAATGCCTTGCTTAATCTCATCAGATATCATACTAGTATGAACCTCTATAATTGAAATTTTTTTTCTATAATCCCATACTTCACAATTTGTGTAATTACTTTCATACCCTAAATCTTTCAAAACTTTATGTGATTTTTCTCTGTCTTCTCTTCTTATAACAATATCTACATCAGACATTGACCTTAAATCTGGTATAGGATAACAATGTTTAATTTCATATCCTTTTAGAAATATATGATCTATATTTTCTTTTTCAAAAGCATTTATAATCTTTTTTGTATACATATCTATTTGATTACTATTTCTAACTTGAATAAAAAAAGATTTTTTTAATTCTTTATATAATTCTTCACTAGGTCTATATGCTTTGTCCATTTTTTCTACACATACAAATAAAATACCTAATAAATTATTTATCTTTGCTAATCTAATAATTTCATCCCAATCTACATCAAATTCTGGCCTTATAGATTTATTATTTATAAAAGAATTTACTAACTGTACAAAAAATTTATAATTGTAACTTAGCATATTCTTCTAACCCTCCCCATTTTTTATCTTTTTCTGATATTTTAATTTTCATATTCTCTGATATAGGCCAAGATATATTTATAGAACTATCATTATATATAATTCCATCTTCATCTTCTGGATGGTAAAAATTAGTACATTTATATACAAACTGAGCTTCATCTGATAAAACTAAAAATCCGTGAGCAAATCCTTCTGGAATATAAAATTGTTTTTTATTTTCTTCCGATAGCTCTACTCCTACCCATTTTCCAAATGTATTTGATCCTTTTCTAATATCAACTGCTACATCATAAACCACACCTTTTATTACTCTAACTAATTTTCCTTGTGGATAATTTTTTTGAAAATGAAGACCTCTCAATACACCTTTATTACTTTTAGATTCATTATCTTGTACAAATTTCATATCTAGTCCTAATTTTTCAAATTCACTTTGATTGTAGGTTTCCATAAAATAACCTCTATCATCATAAAAAACCTTAGGCTCTATTATATATAATCCATCTATCTCACATTTAGTAATTTTAAATTTTGACATATCTCTACCCCTTATTATAAACAATTTAATTCGTGTAAATATCGTTGTAATGCATCTTGCCATGGAGGTAATTTTTTAAATCCATTTTGAACTAATTTTTCTTTGCTTAAACGACTATTTTTAGGCCTTTTAGCCTGTGAAACATATTCTTCTGAAGTCACAGGATTTACACTTATTTTAATATCTAGATTTTTAAATATTTCTAATGCAAATTCATACCATGAGCAAACACTCTCATTAGTAGCATGATATATTCCGTACTTTTCACTCTGAACCATACTTCTAATTAATTGCGCCAAATCATATGTATATGTTGGAGATCCAATTTGGTCATCTACTACATTTATAGATTTTTTTTCTTTTCCAAGTCTTATCATTGTTTTTACAAAGTTATTTCCATTAATTCCAAATACCCATGATATTCTAACTATAAAAAATTTATCTAAATATTTTTGTACTGCCAATTCACCTTCATATTTAGTTCTTCCATAGACATTTAATTGATTTTCTATTTTATCTTCAGGATTAAAAAAGTTGTCTCCTTGACCATTAAATACATAATCTGTGCTAAAATAAATAAATTTTATATCTTTATCTCTACAGATTCTAGCTAAATTTTCCGTAGCAAATACATTTATATTTTCACACATATATACTTCTGTTTCTGCCTTATCTACAGCCGTATAAGCAGCACAATGTATAATCATTTCAGGATTAATTTCACTTATTACATCTTCAACCTTTTTAAAATCAGTAATATCCATAATTTCTCTAGTAGTTCCTATTATTTCATGATTATCTTTTTTTAAAACTCTAGCTAAGTCATATCCTAATTGACCATTTATTCCTGTAATTAAAATTTTCATTTTATTTACTCCTTACATAAACACATTTTCCACCATTTTTCATTGTTTAAGTACCAATTTACAGTTTCTTCTATACCAGATTCAAATGTTACTTCTCTTTTAAATCCCAATTCCGTTTCAATCTTATGATTATTTATAGCATATCGTCTATCATGACCTAACCTATCTGGAACAAATTCAATTAAATTTTCACTTTTTCCTAATATACTCAATATAATTTTTACTACTTCTAAATTACTTTTTTCACTTTTTCCTCCAACATTATAAATTTCGCCTATTTTTCCTTTATGTAAAATTAAATCAATTGCTCTACAATGGTCTTTTACATAAATCCAGTCTCTAATATTTTTTCCATCTCCATAAATCGGAAGTTTTTCATTATTTAAAGCCTTCAATATTATAAGAGGTATTAGTTTTTCTGGAAAATGATATGGCCCATAGTTGTTAGAACATCTTGAAATAGTAACAGGTAATCCATAAGTTCTAAAATATGCTAATACCAATAAATCTGCACTTGTTTTAGAAGCTGAATAAGGACTTGAAGGCTTCAATGGACTATCTTCATTAAAAGTTAAATCTTTTCTATCAATAGGTAAATCTCCATATACCTCATCAGTTGATATTTGATGATATCTGATAATACCATATTTTCTACAACATTCTAATAGCGTAGAAGTACCCATTATGTTAGTTTCTAAAAATACATTTGGATTTGATATAGAACGATCTACATGACTTTCTGCTGCAAAATTTACAACTATATTAGGTTTTTCTTCTTTAAAAATTTTTTCCATTTTTTGTATATCGCATATATCTGCATTTATAAACTTAAAATTTTTATTTTCCATCACACCCGACAATGTAGATATATTACCTGCATAAGTTAATTTATCTATACAAATAATTTGATAGTCTTTATATTTATCCATCATATAATAAATAAAATTTGAGCCTATAAATCCTGCCCCACCCGTTACAACTACTTTCACTACTTTTCCTCCTTATAAATACTTATATTTAATATAAATATTTTCCATTTGCTACATTTTTTAAATGTTTCCCATAATCTGTGTTTTTATATAAATCTGCAAGCTTTAGCAATTGCTCTTTATCTATCCAATTATTTTTAAATGCAATTTCCTCTATAGCAGCAACTTTTATACCTTGTTTTTTCTCTATAACTTTAATAAATTCACTTGCCTCATTTAAAGAGTCTATAGTTCCTGCATCAATCCATGCAAATCCTCTACCAAGTGTTAAAACTTCAAGTTCATTTGATTCTAAGTAAATTTTATTAATGTCAGTTATTTCTAATTCTCCTCTCTCAGAAAACTTTATATTTTTAGCTATATCTACAACTTTATTGTCATAGAAATAAAGTCCAGTTACACAGTAATTAGACTTTGGATTTTGTGGCTTTTCTTCTATAGAGATAGCCTTTCCATTACTATCAAATTCAACAACTCCGAATCTTCTTGGATCATCTACATAATAACCGAAAATAGTAGCTCCATTAGTTTGACTAGCCGCTTTTCTTAATATTTTAGTAAATCCATTTCCGTAAAATATATTATCTCCTAAAATCATCGCACAAGAATCATCTGCTATAAATTCTTCACCTATAATAAAGGCCTGTGCCAACCCCTCAGGTTTTTTCTGAATCTTATAACTAATACTTATTCCATATTGACTTCCATCACCTAATAAAGCTTTAAATCTATCTATATCTTCAATTGTCGATATAATCAATATTTCTCTTATTCCAGCTAACATTAATGTTGAAAGTGGATAATAAATCATAGGCTTATCATAAACAGGTAAAAGCTGCTTACTAGTTACTTTTGTCAACGGATATAAACGAGTTCCACTTCCTCCTGCAAGTATTATACCTTTCAAAAAAATCACTTCCTTTTAATATAATTTACCTTTTTACAAATTTACTAAATATCAATATAGTCTCTTTTATTTCTCTTCTTTTTATAAATACATAAATTAAATAGAAGCAACTATATATTACTAAACACAATATATTATCTATAAACCAGCTAGAACATATAAAAATTAAAGTTAAGATTGTTTCTATAACTATATCTTTATAAACCAAAATATCCATCGTTTTAGTTAAGGCAATCTCTCCTAATATACATCTAAATGCCAATAAAAATACTATTGATAAAATAGCTAATGTTAAATTATTTAATACAAATACACTAACTACAGTCAATATAATACTTAAAATAAAAGAAATAACATTTATAGCAAGCATATATTTTTCTTTTCTAAATGCTTTTAAATAAGTATTTACAAGCATAGACATTTTACTTTCATATATACAAATAGGAAATAAAAGTGCCATATATCTTAAGCTATCTGAATATTGAGGAAGCCATAATGATAAAATTAATCTTATTGGATAATAAAAAATTAACATCATATATAGAAATAACATTAATGTATTTTTGAGAATTGTATAAATTTTAGGAAGATTTTTTTCTTCCTCTCTTCTTAATAGAGGAAACATTATTACAGCTATTGCATTTATAAATGTCATAAGCAAGTTAGATATATTTAATGTTAAAGATATTTTTCCAAATGTTTCTATATTCCAATTATTTTGAATTCCAAATCTAACAACTCCAATAATTAACATACTAGCTATATTAGCTAACATTAATTTTATTCCTATATTTATGTTGTCAAAAATTTCAACAAATATATTTTTATCTATGTTTATCTTTCCAAATACTATGTCTTTTGTTTTCCCTATACACAAAATCAAAGCTACTAATTTAGAAAATATATCTATATACAATACAGTTTTGTAGTTATTAAAACCTAAAAATAAAAAAAGTATTACTATTACAAAATAAATTAATCTATCTATTCTAGTATATTTAGCATATTCTTTTATTCTATTTGTAGATTGTAGTATAAACAATAAATAAGTTCTAAGTATTGTAATAACTCCACAAATACTAGTAGATATAAGGATAAAACTCTTATCAATATCTTTTATAAAATTCACTGCAAATATAGATACCACAAACGCTATAATTATTTCAAAAATATTTAATAACCAAAATTGAGCTATATAGCTATTTTTATTTAACTCATCATATTCCATTCCACCTATTTTTAAATAAATTCCATCTATCCATCCAAAATGAAAAAAACCTACATAAGATATAAAAAATATATATAACTGATAATATGAATAATCTGTAACTCCTAAAAATTTTGGAAGTATCAATGTCATTATTACAGAAATTAACATAGTAATTATATTAGCAGTAAATGTATATGTTATATTTTCTAAAATGCTTTTAAATTTATCCTTCAATCTGTCACCTACATTCTTCAAGATATTTCTTTATTGTTTACTTGTTTATCATAATTTTTACTAGATGGTAAATAAGATAAATATCCTATTAAAAAACAAGTAAGAAAGTCTGTTGTATTACTTATAATTCCAGTAGTTACATAACTACTAAATAAAAATGCTATAAATATTCCTAAAAGTAATTTAGGTTCATATAAATTTAAATTATTTTTTTTATTGTTTTTTATTCTAATAATCATTTTTCTTATTCCAATTAGATAAACTAATACATAAGATATAACTCCTACTATTCCACATTTTACAAGAATCATATAGTATCCATTATGTAATATAGTAATACCACCTTCTGAAGTATCAACTCCAACTAGCTCTGAAAATATTCCTACAGGTATTAATTTCCCAAATCCAAATCCAAATATATGTTCAAATAGGTTGCCTAAAAAATATACATCTTTTGCTTTATAAATTTCATATCCTCTCCAGTTATTAACTATTTCACTTGATATACCCCAATTTGCAGATGCATTTATCTCATAAATACTTCTTATCATTTTATTAAATAAAGTTTCCATTAAATTCGGCATAACCATTGTAGCCAATGCTAGTAATATTAAGATATATATTATGTTTCTCATTTTAAATATATTTTTTCTTACTGCTGGAATTATAAATGGACATAATATAATAAATAAGCAAATATAATTTGTTCTAGAAAAATCTATTATAAAAGATGTAATACAAATAAATCTAAATAAATTAAGCTTAAAAACTCCAAATTTACACTCATTTTTTATATGATCATTTGTAAATAAAAGCACAATTGCAATTAATATAGTATATGCATTAACAATTTGTATATAATGTCTAAATACATATATAGATGAAACTTGTAAAATTCTAGGTTCTTCAAGTACTTGAAGTAAATTTATAATAGAAGATACAACACCTATATAAACTATAATCTTAAAAATATCAAATTTATCTTTATATTTATATCTAAATGTAATACCTGTCCAAATAAATACTATTGGATTCAATACATAAAATATATCTCTGACTATATTTTTAATTGAATAATCATTTATATGTATAATAGACATAAAAGTTCCTAAAATTAAAATTATAAACAACATCCCAATTACTTCTATATCCTTTATAACTACTTTATTTATGGATATAATCAAATATAAAAAATATGCAATTGTAATAAATAAAATTATTTTATTTGCTGAATTATTTACTAAAAATACACCTGAAAATGATAATAATATAAATATAATTGGTATATTTTCCATAAATTTTATTTTCTTCATTTCTAACCTCTTTAAATTCTATTGGATTTTTATTTATACATTTTTTCTAAAATTTTATATTCTAATAATGAAATCTGTGTAGCTAGCTTTAGTATATTTTCTTTAAATTTACCAATTTTATTGTATTTTTTATTATAATAAAGCTTAGAATCATAAAGTATTCTTATAGTATCTACTTTTTTAAATGTCTTTTTTATAGATATAGAATGCATATGTCTATAAGAAATTCCTGTAATTAATCCACTTTTATATCCTTTATTTTTTAATTTTTTTGCTAAAATACGTTCTTCACAATATAAAAAGGTATTTTCATCGTAATAGTCTATATCTTGTATTGTATTTGATTTTATAGCTAAAAAAGACCCTGGTATTACTTCAACATCCATAATTTCTTGTTTATAATCTACTATAAATTCTTTTTTATTTAATCTTCTACCTATAAAAAAATAATCATATAAATCATATTTATAATTAGGAATATTCCAATATGGATTTTTTACGACATTTCCATTTATATCTAGCATAACTCCTGATAGCACTGAATATTTCGAATTATTACTAAATTGCTTTTTTATCTCTATAACTAATTCTTCTCCAAATTCAACATCTGGATTTGAAATAAATATAATATCGCAGCTATAATTGTGTATTAAATATTTAATTCCAAAATTATTACCATACGCATATCCACCATTTCGGTCTGATTTTATTAAAATCACCTTATTATTTGCACATTCATGCAATTTTTCATAAGAATTATCTGTTGAACAATTATCAACTATTACTATAAAATCAATAGACTTATAATCTTTTATACATTCAATCAGTTTAATTGTAGTTTTATAATCGTTATAATTTAATATTACAAATCCTGTTTTTAAATTATTATTCATCGATTACTTACTCTCCCTTATATCGTTTTTTATCTTTGTAGTAGATATCTCAGGTGTTCTAGGTAAATAAACTACATTACATTTTTCCTTTAAAAAATCAAATTTTCCTTTCCAATCATCACCTATTACAAATGTATCTATTTCGTATAAATCTACATCTGTAATCTTTTGTTCCCATGATTGTTCTGGAATAACTAAATCTACATATCTAATAGCTTCTAATAATTGCTTTCTTTTTTCATAAGAAAAATAACTTTTTTTATTTTTTTGATTTAAATTAAATTCATCTGTAGAAAGTGCTACAATTAAATAATCTCCTAATTTTTTAGCTCTTTCCAATAAATTTATATGTCCATAATGTAAAAGATCAAAAGTTCCATATGTAATAACTTTTTTCATTTTTCTTACCTCTCATAATCCTAAATCTTTTAATATTTTTTCTGATGATATATTTATTTTTATATCATTATATAAATTATTGATATTTTTCCTTTTTTTAATATATAAATCATCATCTGATTCAATGCATTTAATTAGATCGTTTATATTTTTACATAGACATCCTGGAAGATTTTCTAATACATTTTCAAATACAAATCCTCTTCTCTCTTTATATTGTTCAAAATCAGATATATAAAAATAAATTGGTTTATTGATTAATAAATAATCAACAAATACAGAAGAATAATCTGTAATTAATCCATCTGATATAGATAAAATTTGATATAGTTGAAGATTATTTTTCAATATGTCATAATCATTTATCAAAGCTATATTTTTACAATCATTCAAGTAGTTTAAATTCATCAAACTTTCTAATGGATGTGGCTTTACAATTAATTTTTTATCTAATTTACATAAAATATCGTCTATTTCTTTCCACTCATCTCTACTTATAGAAAACAATTTTTTCTCGTCTATATCAGAGTCTAGATGCCCCTTGCCATCATTTCCTTTTCTATAAGTAGGCATAAATATTATATTTTTATATTTCCTAAAATCATATCCAAATAAATTATTTATTTTTTTTTCGTTTATATCTCTGTTTAATAAATAATCATTTCTTGGCTGACCATTTATATGAATTTTTTCTCTTTCACATAAAAAAGACTTTTCAAATATAGATTTAAATATCTCCCCATTTATAGAAAAATAACTTCCCTTTGGAGCACCATATTTTCTATCATCTTTATTCATATATCCAATAGTTTTTAAAGGCATTCCATGCCATAACATAATTTGATTTTGTTTTTTAAAACAAGTTATGCCATTATACATACCATGAGTAGAAAATATATATTTACTTCTAAAAAAACTCCAAACTGATTTTAAAGATCCCTTTTTCAATATTTTTATATTTATATTTGAATCTTCTTTATCAATAATATTTTTTATTAATCCTTTTTTTTGAAAATCATTAATATGCCATACATAATCATATTTATCACTTATGTCAGTCCTATTTTTTATAATATAATTAAAAATGGCTTGGGAATTATCACTATAATCTGGAATAGATGAAAATGATATAATGTTTTTTTTGGGAATTATATAATTTATAACTTTTACCATTTTCTTTAAAATCATTTTATCTTCCCTCCATTTTCTTTTCTATGATTTATATCTTCACTTACTTTTTATAAATTTTAATTTTTATAAAATCTTAAAATTTGTTTTGTATGATTTTCAATCAATAATAAATTATAGTTTTTTAAAATATAGCGATTCATATTTGTTAATATTTCTCTCGAATTATATATTTTTAAAATCACTTTTTTTAAATTTTCTTTATCCATATTTACAATAAGTCCACTTTTCTTATCTTCTACTATATCCTTCGCTCCTACATTATCACTTATTAAAACTGGTACACCATAACTTAATGCCTCTAATGTTACAAAACTAAAAGTTTCTTTCCATAAACTTGGAACTATTAATATATCTGTATCTTTAAAAATTTTTTCTAAATCATCATAGCTATAATTTCCAATTAAATTCATATATGATTCAAATTTAGGTGGATATGATGATATATTTAAATAAAAGTTATCATATCCTTCTTTATATATCTCATCTAAAACTTCTTTTAATAAAAAAAATCCTTTATGTTCTGATATTTGACCTAAATAAGTAATTTTAAGTGTTTCTTTAAAATCTTTTTTAATTATATTATCTTTAATATCAGAATGAGTTATAGATATAACATTACTATTTTTGATTTTAAAAAACTTCTTATATATATTTAATGTATTAGTGCTATTGAAATGAAATTTATCTATTTTTTCAAACATATTAAAATAATACATTCTTAATTTTTTATAATTTTTAACTTGATTAGTATTCGATATATTTTGTTCACAATATTTAGTTTCATCTATTTGATTGTTTAAATTAAACTTAATTCTAGATTTTTTTACTAATTTTGTATTTTTAACTGCTCTATAAATTGGTAATTGTAAAATTTTAATTTTGTTTAACGATAATGAATTTTTATTACATTCTTCGCAATTTAAACATTGATGTCTTTTTAAATCCAATATTTCAGGACAAATTTTATTTTTATAAAGAAAAGTCACTTTTGGACATAATCCAAAATAATCATGTGTCGTAAAAACGACTTTTATATTCAAATCCTTTGCTGCTTGCAAAAATTCTATATGAAGCCCCATAAGTGTATGCAAATGTATTACATCTGGATTTTGAAATTTTAAAAACTCATAATAAATACTTTTATCACATGACTTCATATATGCATCAAATTCTTTAATTCCACCCATCAGTGAAACTGGAAGTGGATTTATTATTTCGAAACTTTGAATATTATTTTGTGATTTTCTCTTTTTTATAATGGGATTTTTATTGTAAGATTTTATTTGACCTGGCCAAAGCAACAAAACCTCATGTCCCTGATTATATTCTTCTTCCATTAAATCAATGGAATATTTGGTAAGTCCTCCTGTTCTATAAGGCGGAAATCCCAGAGAATAATGAAGTATCTTCAAATAACTTTTCATATTTTTGTGTAATCATCGGCCAATTATAATAATTTTTTATTCTATCTTTTGATTTTTGGGAATAATTTTCTATTTTTTCACTAGATAAAAAGTCTATTTGATTTATTAAATCGCTTAAACTTTCTTCTTTTTTACTCCAATAAAAACCAGCTTCATCTGCTACTTCTCTATTAAATCCTACTCCAAGTAGTAAATTTAATTTTGTAGTTGCTAATGCTTCAAGTAATGAAGGATTAGTTCCTCCCACTTCATGTCCATGTATATATCCGTAAGCATTTTCTCTGATTTTTACTAATAGTTCTTGATTATATACAGTCCCTACAAACTTTATTCTTTTATCATTTTGAAAATTAGTCTTTAATTTTAAATCTTCGTAAAACTTGTTATTTTCATAATTTGTTATTATTGCAAAATCCTTTTTTGTATTGGATTTCATAAATTCCCTAATCATAGTTTCATAGTTATTCTCAGGAACAAATCTTCCTACAGATAAATAATACTGTCCTTGTTTAAGACTTTTTTCATTATACCAATCATTTAGCTTTTGGATATTTTCATTAGAAATACCTTTTTTCAATTCAGCTCCATAAGCAATAAACTCTGTATTTGGATTATAATTTTTATATTCCTCTTTTATATATTTTTCTATATTTAAAGAATCACATACTACTAAATCTGCATATTTTACCATTGTTTTTTCTGAGTATTTTAGATATTTTCTTACCCAATTATTCCATTTTAAACGTTTATGCTCTAGTCCATCTGGATTTATAAATAACTTAACATTTAATTTTTTTATCTTTTTCATATATAATGATAAAAATGGACCTATGCTACATCCTAAAATATAAATAATTGAATTTTTTAAATTGTTTTTTTCTATATACTCTAAACTAGTTTTTATAGCAAAAAAATCATAATATATTGCTTGTGCTGAACCTATATTAGGAATTTTAACATTAAAGCATCTCGCGTTATTATATTCAAATTCTCCTTTATTCTCAGCTCTACAGGAAACATGGTATTTAATATTTTTTGAAGTTGAATTTTCTGTAAGTTTATCTACAAAAGTTTCAAATCCACCATATTTTGCAGGAATCCCTCTCGATCCTAAAATAAACACATCTATCATTTTTAAAGATTCTCCCTATTATATTTATTTTAATGAAATGTTATGTATAGATTTATACATATTATTATCTAGAACTTCACTTCCCTCTATAATTCCATCTTTATTAAATACAAGAAATATAGTTCTAAAAAAACACTTTACATCCATAACAAAGCTAAAATTATCTACATATTCACCATCGTACATTGCTTTTGTTTTATAATCTAACTTATCTCTTCCATTAACCTGTGCCCATCCAGTAAGACCTGGTTTTACATTATTTGCACCATATTTTTCTCTTTCATTGATTAAATTATATTCTTCTAAAATTACAGGTCTAGGTCCTATAATACTCATATGTCCAATCAAAATATTGATAAGTTGTGGAAGTTCATCTAAAGAAGTTTTTCTCAGCACACTCCCTAATTTCGTTATGTATTTTTTTGAATCTATTAAATCTTTAGTCGCTACATTTTTAGGTGCTGAAATATCCATAGTTCTAAATTTATAAATATTAAAAGTAGTCTGATTTATTCCGTATCTCTTTTGGCTAAATATAACAGGTCCTTTAGAATCTATTTTTATAGCTATTGATATAATCAAAAAAATAGGAAATAAAATTACTATACCCAAAAAGGCTACTATTATGTCTAATGTTCTTTTTACAAAACTATAAAACTTAATTTCAACTCTTTTTTTAGGTTTAAAAGTTGATGTTTTATTCATTGTAACCTCCTCCTAATTTATATATTTCCCTTATTGAATAACCCTTATATAATTTAATTTTTACAAATATAAATTTATTTATATTTTTTATACTTTTTCTTCCTTAATATATGCTTCTTTTTCTTACTATCAGTAGAATAATCTCCATAATAATATCCATAATCTAAATTGCTACTTTCATATTTATTTAACACAGCTCCTAAAATCTTAGCATTTACATTATTTAGTTTTTCTTTAGCAAGCTTAACAAAATCTAAATCTACATCTCCTGAAGATACTACAAAAATAACGCCATCACTAAATTGTGATAACCTACTTGCATCAGATACTATTCCTATAGGAGGCGAATCTATAAATATATAATCATAGCTTTCCCTTAAATTATATAAAAATTGTTTCATCCTATCTGTAGATAAGACTTCATCTGGATTTGGCGGTATTTTACCCGTAGTTAATACATCAAGATGTCCAATTTTATATATAACTTCATTTATATCCTTATCATCTTTTAAAATATTCATTATTCCCTTTGAATTTGATATTTTAAATATTTTATGTATACTAGGATTTCTCAAATCTCCATCTATTAAAAGTATCTTTTTATTTTCTAAATTCGAAAAGCTAATAGCTAAGTTGGCACAAATAGTACTTTTTCCTTCATCTTGCTTTGTACTAGTTATTAAAACTGTTTTTAACTTTTTATCTAAATTGGAATATTCTATATTAGTTCTAATTTCTCTATAAGCCTCTACTATAGGTGACTTAGCTTCTAATTTATCTATTGTCTCCATAAAATTCCTCCCAATTACTGTTTTACTTATATCTAGTAAAATACCCCCATTAAATGATTTTTTATTAATCTATTAATTATTGTTTTGGTATTACTCCTAATAAAGGCATATCTAATTTTTCCTTAATATCTGATGGTGTTTTTACTTTTGTGTCCATCAAAAATTGAATTATAGCTATACATATCCCTATAAATATGCCAAATATCCCTGCAAAAATAGTATTTTTTATCTTTTGAGGTTTAACTGGAGAACTTGGAAGCACTGCTCTATCTATAACCTCCACTCCACTTACTTTCATAATTCTTTTAACCTCTTGATCAAATATGTTAGGTATTTTATTACATATTTCCTTAGTAGTATTTGGATTTTCATGCTGTACTGATATCTTTATAATTTGAGTATTAGTAACATTAGTAACATTAATTGATGAAGCTAATTTCTTATAAGACATATCTAAATTTAATTCATTTATCGTCTTTCCCAATACAGCTCTAGAAGTTATTATTTCACTATATGTAAAGGCTAATTTTTGTACATAATTAATATCATCACTTGTATACATTTGATTTTCTGATTCACTATTTTCCTTATTTATTATGATAGTCGTACTTGCTTGATACTCGGGTGTTATAAAAAATACATTTACAACTGCAGTTATTAAAGCAAATATAATCCCTACCAATATAATAAATTTTGCCTTTCTTTTAATAATTCTAAATAGCTCTCTTAAGTCAATTATTTCGTCCAAAATTATCCTCCTTTTTAATTTTAAAAATTTTCATTAGTTTAAAATCTTAATAATTTCTAATGTGAAATTTTGTATTTATGCTTTAAATTTTACTTTAGTACGAAATATTTGTCAGTACGATATTAGTAGTACTACTTTATTAAAAGTAGTACTACTTTTTTGTGTTTAATATTAATTAAAAATAAAAAATGCCGTAAAATAAATCTAAAATTTATCTTACGGCATTTTTATACATAACAAATTATTTTGTTCCTGTACTTCCTATTCCACCTCTATCTTGTGATGTCATTTCTTCAACTTCATTAAAACATAGAGTAGGTTGATTTTTTATTATTCTAAATTGACATATTCTATCATTAAATTCTATAGTAGTATCTCTAAGTGCATAAGCTGGCATATACCACCAGTCATTTGGTCCACAGTAAGAATTATCTACTATACCACAGTGATTAGTTTGTATTATTCCAAAATTTTTAAATGTACTACTTCTTGGAACTATATGAGCTTCATATCCTTGAGGAAGCTGCATAGCAACACCTAGATGTATTAATTTAAACTCTCCTTTTTTTAATTCAACTGTTTCAGCTGCTCTTAAATCAATCCAATCTGATTTTCCGTCTATATATTCTAATCTTTTTATATCATTATTAAGATATTTAATTTTAATTTGTTCCATTATTTTCTCTCCTTTTATTTTGACTAAATATATTATAAATAAATTTCAAAACTACTTCAAGATATACTATATAATTAAATATATACTCTAATTATCTCATAAAATTTTCTACTTACCTTGAATTTGTATTCTTTTTTATGATAACATAAAGAGTATTTAAAAAGGAGGTTCGTTATGAAACTTATACTTGCAGAAAAACCATCTGTCGCAAAAACAATATCCTCTTTCTTAGGTGCAAATATTAGACGAGATGGTTACTTTGAAGGAAATGAATATATTGTAACTTATGCCTTTGGTCATTTAGTTTCCCTTTACGATATGAAAGATTACGACAAAGAAAAATATTCAGGCTCTTGGAAAATGAATAATTTTCCTTTCATACCATCAGATAAATTTAAATTTAAAGTAGATGATTCAAAGAAAAAGCAATTTAATATAATAAAAGATCTTTTAAATAGAAAAGATATAGAATACATAATAAATGCAACAGATAATGATCGAGAAGGTGAACTTATTGCCTTTTTAATATTTTTACTTGCCAAAAATAAAAAACCTGTAAAAAGAATTCTAGTAAATGAATGGACTCCTGAAGATATTACAAGAGGACTTCAAAATCTAAAAAACGAAGAAGATATGAGAAATCTTCAAGCTGCAGGATATACTAGACTTATTACAGACTGGTTAATAGGTATAAATTTTACATCAGTTGCTACTCTAAAATACGGAAATGGAAAACTCCTAAATATCGGTCGTGTTATACTACCTACAGTTAAATTAGTTTATGATAGAGATATGGAGATTAAAAATTTCGTTCCTAAAACATATTTTGAAATAGAAGGTAATTTTAAATGTAAAAATGGTACATATAAAGGTAAGTTAATAAAAGATAAAGAAAATAAGTTTGATACTGAAGAAGAAGCTATGGCTGTTATAGAAGGTATTACTTCAAAAGAAGGTCTAATATCAGCTAAAAAAGTAACTAACTCTAAAGAGTATGCTCCAAAATTATTCAGCTTGACTTCTCTTCAAGGTTACATTACATCTAAATATTCTAATTTTACATCAGACAAAGTTTTAAATGTATGTCAATCTCTATATGAAGGTAAAGGTAAGGGTGGATATATAACATATCCTAGAACTGATTCTGTTTACTTAGAAGAAAGTTTAACAGATAAAGTATCCCAAACTTTAAATAAATTAAAAAAAGGTCTTCCTTATGAAAATAAAATAAAATTTACAAAGACTAAAAGAGTTTTCGATTCATCAAAAGTTGATAGCCATAGTGCGATTATACCTACATATATCGTACCTAACTCTTTAACACAAGATGAACAAATAGTATATCAAGCAATCAAAGATAGATTTATCTCAAACTTTATGCCACCTGCTGAATACGAAAATACTGAAATAAAAACAAATGTTGATAATAATATATTTTTAACTAAAGGTAAAGTACTAAAAGTTAAGGGTTATTTAGAAGTCTACAACAAAGAACAAAAAAATGACCTTCTTCCTCTTGTGGAAAAAGGTGAATCTGTAGAAGTTTTAGAAATTTTACCACTAAAAAAACAAACTACACCACCTAAATCTTACACTGAAGATACTTTACTTAAAGCTATGAAAAACTGTGGCAAAAACGTAGATGATGAAGATTTAGTTTTAGCTGGATATTCCATCGGAACATCGGCAACTCGCGGTGATGTACTAAAAAAAATAGCTCAAGTTGGATATGTTAAGAAAAAAGGTAAATCATATTATATAACAGAATTAGGAATTAATTTAGTTGAAATCTTCCCTGTAAAAGATTTATTTGATGTCGACTATACAGGTAAACTTGAAAAAAGTTTAAGTGATATTCAAAAAGGACAATTTTCTCGTAAAGAATACCTTCTTAATATAATGAATTTCATAGTTAAAAATGTAAATCTAATAAAATATGATGCTCCTAAAAATATAAATACAGATGCTTATGTTTACGATCCTAAGACTAAAAAAGCAACATCAAAATCACAATTAGAAGCAAAAGCCGCCAAAGCTACATCTAAAAAATCTACTTCCAAAGCTGATAATACATCACTTGGAAAATGTCCAGTATGTGGAGGAGATGTAATAGAAACTGATAAAGGATTTTTATGTACTAATTATCAAACTTGTAAATATGGTATATTTAAAGATGATAAATACTTAGCTCTATATAAGAAAAAACCTAATAAAACAATGGTCAAATCAATCCTCAAAAAAGGTGAAGCTAAAGTAAAATCACTTACTGACAAAAACGGAAATAAATTTGACGCGATACTTACATATCAAAAAAATCAAAATGGATATTTCAGTTGGTTTATTAAAAAATAAAATATAAACTAGTTAAAAAGCTCCCATTAAAGTAAATATTTTATTATTGTTTACTTTAAATAGGAGCTTTTTACTATTTATAATTAACTCTATTTAATTATATCTCTAATATTAATTATTTAATTTTTATCTCTTAATTCTTTTTCTGTTTTCATAATAACTTCATCATATTTTTCAATTTTTTCATTTAAATATGATAACATTTGTTGTAATTCATCAATTTTATCTTGCAAGTGGTCTCTTTGTTCTATAAGTAATTCTTTACGAACTCCAGCTGTGTGTTCACCTTCTTGTAAAAGTGTTACATATTCTATAAGTATTTCTATAGGCATGCCTGCATTTCTCATGCATTTTATGAATTTTATCCATTTGCAGTTTAATTCTGTATAATCTCTGTTTCCACTTTTATCACGATGTATTTTAGGTATTAATCCTATACGTTCGTAATATCTAAGTGTATCAGCTGAAATATCTAGCATTTTACTTACTTCTGCTATTTTCATGCTATTCCCTTCTAACTTTACAAATTTTAATTTATACTTCTTGTCCCATTTTATATGCTTCTTCCATTGCAGGAGTTTCTTTTATTTCTCCTACTTTCCATGCTCCAGCTCCATATATTACACCTTTTTCTTTTGGATTTTCTAAACAATCAGTAAATCCTCTAAATCCATCTACTGTTCTTTCCATTAAAGCTTTATCTTCTACAGCAGCTGACAATATAAAGTAAAAATCCTTATCGCTTATTTCTTGATAACGTGCACAAGTTCTATCTATAAAAGTTTTCATTTGACCACACATTGTATAAAAATAAACTGGTGTTGCCATAACTATAACATCTGCCGCTATCATTTTTTCTAAAATTTCTGGCATGTCATCCTTTTGAGGACATGATTTTCCAATAGAACAGCTGCCACATCCAGTACAATAATTTATATTTTTATCTTTTAAAAATATTTTTTCTACATTATGTCCTGAATTCTTTGCTCCTTCTAAAAATTTATCACATAATAAATCTGAATTTCCATTTCTTCTTGGACTTGAAGATAATATTAAAACATTCTTTTTCATTTCAAATTCCCCCTAATTTTTTATATTATTCTTTTCACTAAATAACTTATCACATGAAGTTAACTCCAAGTCAATATTTTATTTAAAACTTTACCTCTTTAAATAAAATCTTCACCTTTTTTCAAATCAACTAAAATTGTTTTTATAGCCTCAATACAGGCATCTACTTTTTCTTTTGTATTGAAAATCTAACTGTTCCTTGTGGGAATACATCAAATTCTACCCCTAATTTCTCCATTTGAACAAGTTGTCTCATAACAGCATTGTGCTCAACATTTGTTACAAGTACATGATCTCCCGATTTTTAAAATTATTTTATAAAAAAGTTTAATACATATTTATTCAAATATTACATCGCTTGCTTGAAGTGTAATATAATCGTATCCATTTTCTCCATCTACAGCTATATGGAATTCATATCCTTTATCGCATAGATACATTTCATCATAAATCCAATAACACCCTTCAACAAAATTGTTTTCTAATATTTCTGCATCTTTATATGTTATTTTATTTATATTAGTAAATCCACCACTATTATCTAATTCAAATACTATATCATTTCCGTCTTTTGTCATTTTTAAAATTGCACAATCGTGGAAGTTATAATTTTCTATTATATGTGCAGGTACTTTTTCAGCTATAGCGTACCAGTGTTTATTATATTCATTAAAAGGTTTTTCAAATATCATTTCGCACTCTTGGCTGTATTTATCTACTAAATCTTTAACTTTTTCTGTTGCAACACCAAGCGCTAATACTCTTATATCTGCTACTTCATCTAAAATTTCTTTTGGTAAATTTTCTTTTAACTCTTCTATTTCATCTTGATACATTTCTAAAAAGTCATTTGTACTAGCTTCTTCATCATAAGGCTCAATTTCAATATCTTGTTTATTTTGCTCACTTTCTAAAATTTCTTGTCTTAACGCTTCAAACTCTTCTTCTGACATCACTTCTCTAGCATTTATAATATTACCTTCATCGTCCATAAGGTGTATATCTTCCCATGTTCCTGGTTCATAATCCATTTCTGAAATTTCTTTTTCCTCTTCTAAAAATGCGTTTAATTTTGCATTATAAAGTTCTTTATAATATTCTTCAGATAATTTTTCTGCTTTAGTATCAACCTCTAAATCTAAGCAAATATCTTTATTTCCGTAATACCATTCTTTTGTAAGATACTTCATATCTTAATCCTCCTAAAATTACACTCTGTATTTAAAATTATAAACTATTTTATCTAAATTTATATAAAATCTCAACTATTTTAAGAAATAAGGACTTATTTATTTAAATGTATAATTTTTTTGTACATAAAAAAGCTATCCCAATATTGAGATAGCTTCTATAATCAATTATTTACAATAATTATTTTCTAGGATTTTTTATAGTTGCTCTTGCAGCAGCAAGTCTAGCTATTGGAACTCTGTATGGTGAACAAGATACATAGTTAAGTCCTGTATTGTAGCAGAATTCTACTGAAGATGGTTCTCCACCATGTTCTCCACATATACCTAATTTAATATTGTCACCTTTTACTCCTCTTGCTAATGAAGCAGCCATTTTAACTAATTTACCTACACCATGTTGGTCTAATACTTGGAATGGATCTTTTTCAAGTATTTCTCTATCAACGTATTCGCCTAAGAATTTACCAGCATCGTCTCTTGAATATCCAAATGTCATTTGAGTTAAGTCATTTGTACCAAAGCTGAAGAAATCTGCTTCTTGTGCTATTTCATCAGCTATTAAACAAGCCCTAGGTATTTCTATCATTGTACCTACTGTGTATTTAAGTTCTACACCAGCAGCTTTTATAACTTCATCTGCAGTTTCAACTATTGTTTGTTTAACTGTTCTAAATTCGTTTAATGCACCAACAAGTGGTATCATTATTTCTGGTTCAACATTTAATCCTTCTTTGTTTACTGCTATAGCAGCATTTATTATAGCTTTAGTTTGCATTACAGCTATTTCTGGATATGTTACAGCAAGTCTACAACCTCTATGACCTAGCATTGGGTTGAATTCTGCTAATTCTTCACATCTTTTCTTAATTACTATAGGTTCTATTCCCATATCTTTAGCAAGTTCTGCTATAGTTTCATCGTCTTGTGGTAAGAATTCATGTAGTGGTGGATCTAAAAGTCTTATATTAACTGGACGTTCACCCATAACTCTGTAAATATCTTCAAAGTCTTTTTGTTGCATTGGAAGTAATGTATCTAATGCTTTAACTCTTTCGTCTACAGAATTTGATAGTATCATTTTTCTAACTGCAGGTATTCTTTCTTCATCAAAGAACATGTGCTCAGTTCTACAAAGTCCTATACCTTCAGCACCAAAGTCAACAGCAGCTTTAGCATCTCTTGGATTATCTGCATTAGTTCTAACTTTCATTTGTCTAATTTCATCAACCCAACTCATTAATGTTTCAAAGTTACCAGTCATATCAGCAGAAGCTTTATTTACATTACCTAAGTAAACTGTACCAGTAGAACCATCTAAAGAAATATAATCTCCTTCTTTAAGAACTATATCTCCAACTTCTATAGTTTTTGTAACTTCACTAACTTTTATTTCTCCACAACCAGCTACACAACATTTACCCATACCTCTAGCAACAACTGCAGCATGAGAAGTCATACCACCTCTAGCAGTAAGTATACCTTGTGCACTTACCATACCTTCTATATCTTCTGGAGAAGTTTCTTGTCTAACAAGTATTGTTTCTGTACCATCTTTAGAAGCTTCAACTACTTCTTCAGCAGTAAAGTATATTTTACCACTTGCAGCTCCTGGTGAAGCAGGTAAACCTTTTGCTAAAACAGTAGCTTCTTTTAATGCTTTATCTTCAAATTTAGGATGTAGTAATTGGTCTAATTGATTAGGTTCAACTCTCATTATTGCTTCTTCTTTAGTTATTAAACCTTCTTTAACTAAATCAACAGCTACATTTATAGCAGATTTTGCAGTTCTCTTACCATTTCTAGTTTGTAGTAAGAATAATTTACCTTTTTCTATAGTAAACTCGATATCTTGCATATCTCTATAGTGTTTTTCAAGTTTATTAGCAGTTTCTACGAATTGTTTGTAGATATCCGGCATTATGTTTTCTAGTGTTGCTATTTTTTGAGGTGTTCTTATACCTGCAACAACGTCTTCACCTTGAGCATTTATTAAGTATTCACCTAATAATTTATTTTCACCAGTAGCTGGGTCTCTTGTGAATGCAACACCTGTACCACTGTTATCACCCATGTTACCAAATACCATTGATTGTACATTTACTGCTGTTCCTAAGTTATTAGGAATATCATTTAATTTTCTATATACTATTGCACGAGGATTATTCCATGATCTAAATACTGCTTCAACAGCTAACATTAATTGTTTTTTAGGTTCTTGTGGAAAATCTTCTCTAACTTCAGCTTTGTATATAGCTTTAAATTCTTCAACTATAGCTTTTAAATGATCTGTAGTTAATTCTGTATCGAATTTAAATCCATTTTGTTCTTTATATTTATCTAAAACGTTTTCAAATTTGTATTTAGGCACTTCCATAGCAACATCAGAAAACATTTGTATAAATCTTCTATAACTATCATATGCAAATCTTTCATTTTCAGTTGCTTTAGCAAGTCCAACAACTGTATCATCATTTAAACCTAAATTTAGTATTGTATCCATCATACCTGGCATTGATATAACTGCACCAGAACGAACAGATACTAGTAATGGGCTTTCTATAGAACCTAATTTTTTGTCTAAATCAGACTCTAACTGAGCCAGCTTATCTTCTATTTGGTCTATTATTTCAGGTTTTATAGTTTTGTTGCTTACATAATAGTCATTACAAGCCTCTGTTGAAATTGTAAATCCTGGAGGCACAGGTAATCCTATCTTAGTCATTTCAGCTAAATTTGCACCTTTTCCTCCTAATAAAGATTTCATATCTTTATTACCTTCATTGAAACTATAAACGTATTTAGTTCCCATTTTCTAATTCCTCCAATAATTTTTTATTATTTTTTAATAAATTTATATAAATGTTAATTTTATAAAAAGTATTATAGATATTTAATACTTCCTAATAATTATAAATTAACTATTTCAAACAATTTAGTGATCCCTATGGATTTGTTTATGTATTCCTTTTTCTTTCATTATGTCTAATATATCACCAGCAGTTTCTTCTATAGCTTTATTAGCTACATTTATAACTGGACATCCTATTCTTCTCATGATTTTTTCAGAGTATTCAAGTTCTTCTAGTATTCTATCTAATTTAGCATAATTAGCACTACTTGAAAGTCCTAGTGATTTAAGTCTATTTGTTCTTACATTGTTAAGAACCTCTGGTGAATTTGTAAGTCCTATTATTTTTTTAGGATCTATTTCATATACTTCTTTAGGTACTGGTATTTCTGGTACTAAAGGTACATTTGCAACTTTTATATTTCTATTTGCTAAGTACATACTAAGAGGAGTTTTTGAAGTTCTTGATATTCCAATTAAAACTAACTCTGCTTCTTTTATACCTTTTCCTGGATCTTTACCATCGTCGTATTTAACTGCAAATTCTATAGCAGCTATTCTTCTAAAATAGTTTTCATCCATTTTTCTTATAAGACCAGCTTCTCCTAATGGTTGTTTACCAGTTTTTTCAACTAATATATCTATTATTCCTGTTAATAAATCTATTTTTAAAAGATTATTTTCCTCGCAATATTCTCTTGCAATTTTTGCTAATTTTGGATCTACTAATGTATATACAAACATTGCATTATTTTTTTTTGCACTTTCTAATACTCCGATTAAATTTTCTTCAGTTCTTACAAAAGGAAATCTTCTTATATAATACTCATCTTCATTTAAAGTAAATTGTGATACTGCAGCTTTTGCAACTTGTTGTGCTGTTTCTCCTATTGAATCTGAGACTGCATAAATTGTTAAATTCTCCATATAAAGTAATCCTCCTTAATCTCCAGCTATCTCTAAAAACAGTTTTGTTATATTTGTCTTTGAGATTCTACCTAATACTCTTGTTTTATTGTTTTCTTTGTCTTCTTCTATAACTGGGATAGAATCTACTTCTCGTTCAATAATTTTTCTAGCTGCCAATATTATACTGTCTTCTTTTTTTACAGTTACAACATTTGGAGTTCTTGTCATTATCATTCCAATTGGCATTTTATTTATATCAAAGCCCCCAATTGTTGCTTTTAATAAATCTTTTCTAGAAACTACTCCACATAAATTTTCTTCATCATCTATAATAAATATACTACCAACATCAGATAAAAACATCTCTACTATTACGTCGTATAAACTAACATCTTTTTTTACGACTACAGGCATTCCCATTATATCTCCAACTTTTTTTTCTTTTATGTCATTTCCTAATAAATTTATTTGATTAATCCCTGTATAAAAATATCCAACTTTAGGTCTTGCATCTAAAATTCCTGTCATTGTTAATATAGCCAAATCAGATCTCAATGTAGCTCTTGTAACATTTAATTTTGATGCTATATTCTCACTTGTTATAGGCTGATCTTCTTTTACTATTTCAATTATTTTTTGTTGTCTTTGATTAAGTTGAATGATAATCACCTTCTTTCAATATGCTATACTTTTTATCATTTTTATCTATATAGTATATTATATAATCATATGCGTTATTCTGTAAATACTTTTTTCTATTTAGTATGACATATTTTTATTTTTTTTACAAATACTATATCTAATTTTAATAATTATTGAACATTATTTCAGCTTAAATCCCATTTTTTTAACATTATTTATACTCTTATAGTATATAAAACGCAATAAAAATTCAATATATACTTATATATTCATCTTATTTTTATATAAT
Organism: uncultured Clostridium sp.; assembly: GCA_964449895.1. Classification (GTDB taxonomy): domain Bacteria; phylum Bacillota; class Clostridia; order Peptostreptococcales; family Peptostreptococcaceae; genus Intestinibacter. The sequence goes on along the minus strand of CAYVBY010000003.1, from coordinate 25,829 downwards.
AAATCTTTATTTTAAAATTATTTTAAAGATATATATTTATTTATAACATAATAAATATAATTTCTTATGTATTATAAAAAAAGAGATACAAATACAGAATATAATCTATATTTATATCTCTTTTAAAATTTCTATACTTACATTAGAACTTCTACTGCTTCTTTTAATGTAGTTATTTCCCCTACATTGCCTGGGAATATAACATATGGTGTTTTAGGGAATTTACTTTCTTCACCAGTTTGCCATACTGGTATTCCTGGTTTTATTTGACCCATAACATTAGCCTTTTTAACTGCTAGTGCTTTTGTTCCTACATCACTTGATGTTATTCCACCTTTAGCTATAACAAAACTTGGTTCTACAGTAAGTCTGCCAACTAAAGATTGTACTGCATCTGATATTTTTACTGAACGAACTAATGCATCTTCCTTACTGTCATTTTCTACTACTAAAAGCTTTCTTTTTGTATAAGTTACTACTGTTGTTCCTTCTTGTATATATTTTTCACTTAATGATACTACTCTTTTTATTTCTTCTTCAAATTTAACTTCATCTAAAACTAAATCAGAATCAAATTCTATAAATTCTATTCCTTTTACTTCTTTTAATGCTTCTAATTGAGAAGTTGTTTTATTAGTATGAGATCCTATTACAACAATTCCTCCATTTTGATTGTCTTTAACTATCATTTTTTGTTTTGTAAGTAAAGGTTGATCTGTTATTCCTCCTATTACCTTTACTATTGCTGCAGCTGTTCTAAACATATAAGTTTTTCCCTTAGCCATAGCTCTGTATAAAGCTACACAAAATACTTTTATATCGCAGTAATCAACTGCATTTACTATTATTTTATTGAAATCATTAGTATCTAATAATTGTTTTTCTATTTTATCAAAATTTAAAGTTCTAATATCTTCTAATGATATACAAGTTACATCTTCTTTTTTATATTCACCATTAGTTTTTTCTTCTATATATTCACACATATTAGATGAAGTATATCCAAAACTTTTGTCATTTGCAAATTCAGTTTCTCCTGCTGGTACCAAAGTATTGTTGTATTTTACATAATGGATATTATTTATTGTAAATCTTCCACCTTCTTTGAAAAATGGACATAATATTTCACCGTCGATTTTTTTACCATGTTCAACTTCAATATCTTTTAGTAATTTAGTTTCTAGTGGATAATGTCCTCTTAAAGTTGAATCACTTCTACTCATTATTATGTACTCTTTATTTAAATCAGCTCCAACTTTTGCTACAGTATTTGCTATTTCTGTATGAGCTTTAATTGTCTGCTCTGAAGTAAATCCACGAGAATTTGTAAGTATATAAAATAATTTATTATCTTCTTCAAAACCACTTTTTATACTTTCTTCCGTCCAATCTGTATAAACTGATACATCATGAACAGTTTGTACTCCTGTTGGGTCATCATCTAAAACTACTATTTTTTTATTACTTTTTTCTATTTCTTGATTTAATAATTCATCTACATATGTTTCATCTATGCTTTTAAAGCTATTTAATATATCTGCGCTTATTGATTCTACTTTCATAATTTTATACCTCTTTAAATTTTTTATAAAAATTATAATATTTAAATACTCATCTATAATTCATATATTTTATAATCCTGGAAGTCCTATTACACTATTTAAAGCATTTAATATAAGAACTACTGCAAATGCTGAAAATCCAGCAATTGTTCCACCTATTGTCCATGAATTTAAAGTATCTTTAACTGATATACCACCAAATCTAGATAATACCCAAAATCCTGAATCGTTTGGAAGTGATAATCCTACACCACCTGCACAAATTGCAAGTCCTACTAATACTGGAGATGCACCTGTTGCAACTATTGCAGGTCCTAATATTGAAGATGTTGTAACTAATGCTACTGTAGTTGATCCTTGAGATACTCTTAAAAGAGCACTTAGTACAAATCCAAGTACTACTGCTGGTATACTTAAATTAGACATTGTAGCAACTAAGAAATCACCTATTCCACTTGCATTTATAACACTACCAAATGCTCCACCTGCACCTGTTATTAAAAGTATTAATCCTGCTGAATCTGCCGCTTCTATAACAACATCTGAAAAGCTTTTTTCGAAATAAGTATGAAGTAAAACAAATGCTACTACTGAGCCTATTAATAAAGCTATATTTTTGTCACCTAAAAATGATGCTATTGATACTATCATTGAATCTGCTGGTAATACTGCTTTTACTACATTTGATAGTAAAATTATGCATATTGGAAATAATAAAGTAAACATTGATAATCCAAATGATGGTATATTTTCATTACTTTCTGTAGCAGTAGCTGCTATTTCAGCTTCTGAAGCCTCTATTTGATATGCCTCAGCTTTATTAAATCGTTTTCCATATAACCAACCTCCAACTAATATAGCTGGGAATGCACATAATATAGAATAGAATATAAATGCTCCGACATCTGCATTCATATTAGCTGCTACTGATAGAGGTCCTGGTGTAGGTATAACCATTGCGTGTCCTACTATTGTCCCAACACCTAATGCACATATAAATATCATAAGTGATTTTTTAGTTTTGTCTGCTATGTATTTTACTATTGGCATCATTATAACGAATGCTGCATCCATATAAACTGGTATTGAAATTAAAAATCCTGCTGTTGTAACTGCTATTGCTGCATTTTTGTCACCTGTTTTACTAAGTAATCCATTTGCTATAGATTGTGTTGCCTTTGATTCTGATAATACATTACCAAATACAATTCCTAAACCTATTACTATACCTATTGAACCTAAAGTACTCCCAAATCCTGCTGATATAGTTGAAGATATATCTCCTATTGGCATACGCACTAAAAATCCTGTTAAAATTGATGTTAATAATAATGCTATAAAAGGATTTAATTTAAATTTAATTATTGAAACTAGCAATATTAATATAGATATTGCGAAAACTATTAATAATCCATAACCTGTTATCATTTTATCCTCCTAAAAGTTTTTATAATTTATTTTTTATTGCCTATACTTTTATATTTTTGAATAAATTATATTTCTCTATAAAAATCTAAGAAATATAATTTATTCTTTATTTTCGTTGCATGTCTATATTTAATTTTTATTACTTTTACATATTTTCAATATTTATTACTTATCACTTACTTTAACACCTGCTAAGTTTTCAAAATATTGAACTATACCACTGTGATCATCATTCATATGTCCTGATACTTTTAAAGCTTGGAATATTTCAAATAATTGACTAGTTAGTGGTAATGGTACATCTATATCATGAGCTGTAGCCATAACATTTTTTATATCTTTGTGGTTTATTGATATTTTTCCACCTGGCTTGAAGTTTCCTTCTATCATCATAGGCGCTTTAGCATCTAAAACTGTACTTCCTGCAAGTCCACCTCTTATAGCTTTATAAACCTTTTCAGGATCTGCACCTGCTTTTTTAGCAAGAACTAATGCTTCAGATACTGTAGCTATAGTTAAATTAACTATTATTTGATTTGCAAGTTTAGTTACACTACCACTTCCACTTCCACCTATTAATAAAGCAGATGCACCCATTATATCGAAGTATTCTTTTAAATCATCAAAGTACTTTTGTTCTCCTCCTGCCATAAATGCTAATGTTCCATCTATAGCTTTTGGTTCTCCTCCACTTACTGGTGAATCAATAAATCCTATGTTCATTTCTTTTAATTTAGCATAGCAAGTTTTTGATTCTGTCGGAGTAACTGAACTCATATCACAAATTATAGCTCCTTCTTTTATAGTTTCACATACACCATCTTTTCCAAATAATACATCTTGTACTATTTTCCCATTTGGTAATATTGTAAATATAACTTCGCAAGTTTCTCCAATTTCTTTTAAAGTAGCACTTTTTGCTCCTAATTCAACAAATTCATTTACTACTGTTTCATTCAAATCATATACATATAAATCACAACCAGCATTTAATAAATTTTTAGCCATTGGTCTTCCCATTATTCCTAATCCTATAAAACCTGTTTTTTTCATCATTCAATCTCTCCCTTTCATTTATTATGATTACATTGTACTACATACCGGTATACCTGTAAACATTTTCCTCCTATGTTTTTTTATGTTTTTTTCTATTTGAAAATTTTTTTGTTTACAAATTCACATATTTGTTATAATTTTAATTAGTAATATATAATTTTTAAGAAAGGAGATACTACAATGATTGAAATGAAACCTTTGCAATTAAAAGCATATGATTATATAAAAGATTTAATATTAACTCAAAAACTACAATACGACGAAATATATTCTGAAACTAAAATAGCTAAGGAATTAGGTATTTCAAGAACACCTTTAAGAGATGCAATACACCATTTAGTAGAGGAAGGATATATAGACATCATACCAAGTAGAGGATTTAAACTTCATAAAATGACAAAACAAGATGTACTTGATACCTTTCAAATACGATCTGCAATCGAAGGATATTGTATTTTTTATATAACAGAAAATTATAAGGCAGAAGAAAATCAACAGTTATTTTCATATTTGGAATACTTACTTTTTAAGCAAGAACAAATATTAAATTCTAATAAATCCATAGAAGAATTTACTTTATTTGATAATAAATTTCATATTGAAATAGTACATCATCTAAAAAATCAAGCCTTCAATAAATTATTTGATATGCAGCTTTATAGAATAAAAGCATTGGCCACATCATCTTTATCTCATGTTGGTAGAATGGAAAATACTTTAAAAGAACATAAAAATATATTTAATGCTATGACTAGTGGAGATGTTGAAAATATATATAAAATCACTATGGAACATATGCAAAATCCTCTTTATATAAATCTTGAAGATTTATCATCTATTGAGTAAGCTTATCTAATTCTTTATTTCGCATAAAAAAACAGGCAACTATGTAAACTTTATTTTTAAGTTTACTCGTTTGCCTGTTTTGTATTTATTTTTTATTTAAAATTTTCTTATTTGTAAACAATTTTAGATAAATCGCATATAGTTAGCATAGTATCATAGATTTGTTTTAATAAAGCTAATCTATTAGCTTTTATAGCTTCATCTTTGTCCATTATCATTACATTATCAAATAAATTATCTACAAGCGGTTTTATTGAAGCAAAAGCATCTAATGCATTATTGTACTCTTTGTTAGCTAAGAATCCTTCAACTTGTGCTTTTATTTCTTTAAATCCATTGTATAATTTAATTTCTGATTCTTCTTTTAGTAAGTTTTCATCTATTTTATCAGATTCAGATTTTGCTGCTAATGTAGCAACTCTATTAAATGCAGTTAAAATTTCAACTAATTCTTCTTTTTGTATCCATTTGTTTAATTCAAGAGCTCTAGTGTGTATATCAGATACTGTTTCTATATCAGAGCTTAATACTGCATCTATTACATCATATCTTATTCCTAAATCTTTAAATAAATTTTTAACTCTGTCTGTAAAGAATTCCATTACTTGAGCTGTAACTTCTGCTTTATCAAAAGTTAAATGTCCATAATTATCTAAAGCTTCACCTACTAAATTTTCTAGATTTAAATCTATTCTTTTGTCTAATAATATACTTAATATACCTAAAGCTTGACGTCTTAATGCATAAGGGTCTTGTGAACCTGATGGTTTTATTCCTATTGCAAAAAATCCTACTATAGAATCTAATTTATCAGCTATAGATAAAGCTATACCAGATTTAGTTTCTGGAAGTATATCTCCTGCAAATCTTGGTAAATAATGTTCGAATATTGCTTCAGCTACAGCTTCATTTTCTCCACAAACTTTTGCATATTCACGTCCCATTACACCTTGAAGCTCAGTAAATTCAAATACCATACTAGTTACTAAGTCTGCTTTACATAATTTAGCAGCTCTTAAAGTATCTTCTATTATTTCTTTTTCACCAAGAACTTCTATTATCTTTTGTGATAATTTTTCTATTCTTAAAGTTTTATCATATACTGTTCCAAGTTTTGCTTGGAATACAACTGTTTTTAAATTTTCTACAAATGATTCTAGAGGTTTTTTGATATCTTCATTATAGAAGAATAATGCATCTGCAAGTCTAGCCTCTAAAACTTTTTCGTTACCAGCTTTAACTAAATCTAATCTATTTTTGTCACCATTTCTAACTGCTATAAAATATGGTAATAGTTTTCCATCTTTAGAAACAGGGAAATATCTTTGATGCTCTTTCATTGGAGTTGTTACAACTTCTTTAGGAAGTTTTACATAATCTTCGTTGAATTCTCCATAAAAAGCAGTAGGATATTCAACTAAATATGTAATTTCTTCTAATAAATCTTCATCTATTTCAACTACTCCACCTAAAGATTTAGCTACTTCTTCTGCTTGAGCTTTTATACCTTCTTTTCTTACATTTTGATCTAAAATTACATAGTTTTTAGCTAATTCTTTAAAGTAATCATTTAAAGAATATATATCTATTTCTTTTCTTCCTAAGAATCTATGTCCATAAGTTAAATTAGAAGCTACTATTCCTTCTAAATCTATTGGTAAAACTTCATCATTTAATAAAGCTAACATCCATCTTATAGGTCTTGCGAATTTCATTTTCTTTCCGCCCCAGTGCATAGCTTTAGGGAATGTAACACCTTTTATAGCAGCTGGTATTATTTCTTTTAAAACTTCTGAAGTTGGTTTTCCATCTTGTTTTATTGTCCCAAATAAATATTCATCTTTTCCTACTTCTTTGAAAAATATATCAGATTCTTCTAATCCTTTACTTTTCATAAACCCTAAAGCAGGTTTTGTAAAGTTTCCATCTGCATCTATTGCTATTTTTTTAGAAGGTCCTTTTACTTCTTCTTCAAGATTACTTTGAGTATCACTTAAATTTTGTATTACAAAAGTAAGTCTTCTTGGAGTTGCATAACTTTCTATATCTCCAAATTCAACTCTGTTTTCTTTTAATGATTTTTGTATATTTTCTTTTATTGTAGCTAGTGTATATTCAACAAATCTTGATGGTAGTTCTTCTACACCAACTTCTAGTAAAAAGTAATTTTTCATTATTTGTCACCGTCCTTTAAAAGAGGGTATCCCATTTCTTTTCTTTGATTTACATAAAGTTGTGAAACTGCCTTAGCCATGTCTCTAACTCTTCCTATAAACGAAGCTCTTTGACTTACCCCTATTGCCCCATTTGCATCTAAAGTATTAAATGTATGAGAACATTTTAAAACATAATCATAAGCAGGTATAACTAGTCCTTTTTCTATTATTCTTAATGCTTCTTTTTCGTATATATCGAATAAATTAAATAACATTTCTGAATCACATTCTTCAAATGCATACATTGAGTTTTCATATTCTTGTTTTTTGAATACATCACCATAAGTTATTTTGTCATTCCATTGTAAGTCGTATACACTATCTACATCTTGTATATACATAGCAAGTCTTTCTAAACCGTATGTAATTTCGCCTGTTTCTAATTCACATTCTATACCACCAACTTGTTGGAAATATGTAAATTGAGTAACTTCCATACCATCTAGCCAAACTTCCCATCCAAGTCCCCAAGCACCAACTGTAGTTGATTCCCAGTTATCTTCGACAAATCTTATGTCATGTTCTAATGGTTTTATTCCTATAGCTTCTAAACTTTTTAAATATAAATCTTGTATATCATCTGGTGATGGTTTTAATATAACTTGGAATTGATGATGTTGATATAATCTGTTTGGATTTTCTCCATATCTACCATCTGCTGGTCTTCTAGATGGTTCTACATAACATACGCTCCATGGTTCTGGTCCTAATGATCTTAGAAGCGTATTTGGATTCATAGTTCCTGCACCTTTTTCAACATCATAAGGTTGCATCATGATACATCCTTGTTTAGCCCAATAAGATTGTAGGGCAAGTATCATATCTTGAAAATTCATAATAATACCTCCTGTTAACTCTTACTTTATTATGAAGATTTATATTATACAATATAATAATAACACAAAAGCCTCTCGTTTACACGAAAGGCCTTTAAAGTTCTTCGTTTAATACAATTAGCATAACAAAAGTACAATAATTTGTCAAATATAGCTCAAAATGACATATAAATTTGTATAAATTTATTATATTATACGTTTTATTCTTTATCTAAATTTATTATTATTTCTTCCACTTCTTCTTTTTTTATTTCTTCTTTTGTGTGGTCAGAGTTTTTAGTTTTTGATTTATCTACTGTTTGTTTAACATCTTTAGCTTTCCCATAAACTATATCTTTTATTGCATTGAATTTATCTTCGCTAAATTCTCCTAAATCTATTAAGACTTTACCATTTTCATTTGCTATTTTTATTTTGCATTTTGAAATAACTGCAGTTGATAATCCTGCTAAAGTAAGCATCGGTCCTATAAAAGCTCCAACTACACCAACTGTTAAAGGTATATTAATCATAGTTTTGTTATTTCTTTCTATTATTAGTCTTATCACTGTACTTTTTTTGATTAAATCAAAAAGTTGATTTTTTATATCTTCTGTATTTTTACCAAATACTTCAGATGATTTTTTATTGTCGTCTGTTGAATTATTAGAATTTGATTCTAAATATATAATAGCATCAACTACATTTCCATTATTTTTTTCCAAAGCTTCCTTTACTTCTTTGTAAGTAGCATTTGGGAATCTTTTTAAAACTTTATCTATAGATTCTATAGTCACTTGACTCATTTTATTCAGCTCCCTTTTTATTTTCTATATTTTCTATTAAGTTTAATGATTTATATCCTCTATTGTCAATATATTGGTTCAAATATCTTTTTAAAATTCTATCTAATTCATTTACTATGTACTTTGATACTTTTGCCTTATTAACTGTTAATATATCATTATTTAGTATATAGTCCATCAATCTTAATGTTGTTAAATCTATTTTTATATTATATTCAAATAAATCTTTGCATTTACTACAAATTGCTCCACCTTCGTATATATTAAATACACTGTCATTTAAATTTTTATTGCCACAATTACTGCATTTATTTACAACTGGTCTAAAACCTATATAATCTAAAAATTTAATTTCAAAGACATTTTTTATAAATATTTTATCTATTTGTTCATTTGAATACAAATACAATGTTTGTGCTAATAAAATAAACATTCTACTGTTAGTTATCTCTTCTTCTAAATTATAGTCAATAAGTTGCATAATATATGTTGCATATGAAAATCTGTCTAAATCATAGGATATTTCATAAAAACTTTTTATTATTTCACTTTGACTTACTCTATACATATTGTTTTGTTTTTTTAAGGTGAAATTTGAATATGCAAAAGGCTGGCAAGATGATAAAAGTGAACTTTTTGTCCTTCTAGCTCCTTTTGCAATAGCAGATACTTTTCCTAATTTTCTTGTAAATATAGTAAGTATTAAATCATTTTCTTTGTATTTAACAGCTCTAAGTACTATTCCTTGGGTATTTACAATCACCATCGTTATTTAATATCTCTCCTTTAGCGTCTTTCTCTTTGTTTAAAGATTTGTAATCATATAAGTATAAATATGCTTCTATATTTCCTGTTTTTTTAAAAACTTCCCAAAATAATTTATGCATTTAAAAAACCCCCTTCTTACATTTTATTAATAGTTTTTGTAAGAGGAGGTTAAAAAATTCATATTATTATAAAGCAATTTTTGACAAAAATATTATCGTAATTATAAAAAATAATATTACACCTATAATATCTAAAATAACTGATATTAAAGGAGATGATATTATAGATATATCTCCAGATAAATGTTTTAACATAAGAGGAGTAAAACTTCCTATCATAGCTCCTACAATCATATTTATCCATACACATATTCCTATAACTATTGCCATATTTGTATTATCTAGTATTAATTTTGCAACTAAAGCTATTACAATAGAACATACCAATCCTGTTATAAAACCTACTGCACCTTCTTTTAATACTGTCTTAAAATCTATATCTTCTTCATCATTGTTTGACAAAGTCATTACAGTAAGAGATGCAGATTGCATTCCTACACTTCCTCCTATTCCTAATATTACTGGAACAAAACATAAGAATTTAACATAAGTTAATCCTTCTACAAGAGGTACTTTTGTCAATATAAGAGCTGTAAACAATCCACCTATCATTATTAATATAAGCCATGGTATCCTTGCTCTTACTGATGAAATAATTTGTTCGAACATAGTAGAGTCTGGTTTTTCTGCAACATCTCTTTCATATTCAGAAGATCCTGCTAATTTATATAAATCTTCAGTCGCTTCCTCTTCCATAACATCTATTATGTCATCAACTGTAATTATACCTTTTAAGATATTATTTCTATCTATTACTGGTATTGCTAACAAATCATATTTAGATACTAACTTTACAGCAAGTTCTCTATCTTCGTCATCATATACAGATATAATATTTTCACTCATTAATTCTGCTACAACAACATTATCTCTAGCAGTTATTAATTCTCTAAGAGATAATACTCCTACTAATTTTTCATCATTGTCAATTACATATATGTAATAAATTGTTTCTGCATCTTCTGCATTTTTTCTCATATGATCAACAGCTTCTTTTGCAGTCATGTTTTGATTTACTTCTATATATCCAGTTGTCATTATGCCACCAGTTGATTCTTCTTCATATCCAAGAAGCTGTCTAACATCTTCTGCATCTTCTTTACTAAGTAAATTCAAGATTCTTTGCTTTTCATCTTCTTCTAATTCATTTAGTATATCTGTCATATCATCTAAAGACATTTGCTCTAAAATATTTTTAGCATGCTCTAAATCTATCATAGAAAATATTGATTTGAAAAATTCTGGACTACTTTCTTCTAAAATAGATGCACACATATCAATCGGTAAAACTTCAAAAAGTTTTACTTTCATTTTTTCTTCTAAGTCTTCCATCACATCAAAGATATCCATAATATGATATTCTTCTAATAATTCTCTCAGTTCTAACACTTTATTGTTTTCTAATAAATCAATTACCTGTTCTAACAACGGTTTAGAATCATTACTATTCCTATCCATATAATCCACCTTTATTTATCATTATATCCAAAATCACTAATATAATTTTGTAAATTTCTCCAATTTTCCTTTACCTTAACCCATAATTGAAGATTTATCTTTGAACCTAATAAAAATTCCATATCTTCTCTAGCTGATTTTCCTATACCTTTTAATTTTCTACCATTTTTTCCGATAATTATACCTTTATGTGAATCTCTTTCACAATATATTACGGCAGATATATCAACTATGTCTTTATCTTTTCTTGATTTCATTTTTTCTATTTCTACAGCAACACCATGAGGCACTTCATCATCTAAGTAATGTAGTACTTTTTCTCTTATTAATTCTGAAACTAGTACTCTCTCAGGTTGGTCTGTTATCATATAATCTGGGAAGTATTTTGGACCTTCTTCAAGATATTTTTCTATAACTTTTAAAAGTTCATTTACATTTCTCCCTTTTAAAGCTGATATAGGAACTATCTCTTTGAATACATCTTCTTTTGAATATAAATTCATTAATTCAAATAATTCAATTTCTTCCAATTTATCAATTTTATTTAATACTAAAACTACTGGAGTTTTTATTCCTTTTAAGTCTTCTATTATTTTTCTGTCTCCAGGTCCTATTTTTTTAGAATCATCTACTACAAATAATACTAAATCAACATTTTTAAATGCATCTGTAGCTGATTTTACCATAAATTCACCTAATTTATTTTTTGGTTTGTGTATACCTGGTGTATCTAAAAATACAATTTGACATTTTTCATCAGTATATACTGCTTGAATTGTGTTTCTAGTAGTTTGTGGTTTATCACTCATTATGGCAATTTTTTCTCCAACTACATTATTCATTAATGTTGATTTTCCTACATTTGGTCTACCTACTATACTAACAAATCCTGATTTAAACATTTATTATTCTCCTAACTTTCTATGTCTATTATTTATATTGTTTTAAAGATCACTCTTAGAAAAATAATGTGGTAATAAGTCTTGTATATTAGTTTCTAATATATCTCCAGTTGAACTTCCAGTTATTATTTTTATGTTTTCTGCAAATTCAACAATGACTTGCCTACATATACCACATGGCCATGTTGGCTCATTTTTTTCTGAGTTATCTGATGATATTGCAATTTTTACAAATTCTCTTTCGCCTTCTGAAACAGCTTTAAATATAGCAGTTCTTTCGGCACAATTAGTAGCTCCATAGCTAGCACTCTCTATATTACAACCTGTATAAACTTTTCCGTCTGCTGTAAGTAGAGCTGCTCCTACTCTAAAATTTGAGTATGGCGAATATGAATTAAACCTAGCTTCTTCAGCTATTTTTAATAAGTCTCTATTATTCATTCATTCCTCCTAAATATTTGTATAAAATCACCACTTTATTCAATTAATTTTTATATTGTTATTTTACCATAGTATTACTATTATAACATAAAGATATAAATTGTTTATTATCTATTTTATTAAGTTAAAATTTTTAATCTATTTTTAACCTAATAAAAAGTAAAAATTTTTATTTGAAATACTAAAATAGTTATTAGTATTCCCAATAATGTTCCTGCCATAGTTTCCCAAAATGTATGTATTTTGCCTTCTATTCTACTTTGTGCAACAAGTATAGCTATTATATATCCTAATATCGCAACTATGGGATTTTCAACTATCATAGTTATAGCAGTAGCTAAAGAAAAAGCAAGTGCTGCATGACCACTTGGCATACCTCCTTTAAGTGGTGTACCTGTGGCTGTCATAGCTTTTAAAACAACTACTGCGATTAAAACTAAAACTATACATATCAAAGTAACATGAGGATCAGACTTTCTTATAGAAACTATAACTGATTGCGATAAATGCATAAATTTATCGTAAAAAATCAAATATCCCACTGCTACAGCATTTAAGGATGCTATTAAAACTCCTCCTGCAGCAACATCTTTTGCTATTTTTGCTAAAGGGTGAATTTCATTTGTAATTAAATCTACAGCATTTTCTACAGCTGTATTAAACATTTCTGATACAATTACCAAACTTATGCAAAGTAATAATATCATCATTTCCACCCTACTCAAATCTAAAAATATACTTATTAAAAGAATTAATACAGCAGTTACATAATGAATTTTCATATTTCTTTCATGTTTAAATGTATATATTACACCTTCTATTGCTGCATTAAAAGCCTTTATTATACTTTGTCGAGGCTTATTTCTTTTCATAAAAAATTACTCCCTTGTAATTCCTAACTTATTTAAAATATATTCTTCTTTTTGTCTCATTTCTTTCGTATTTTCTTCAGTATCATGATCATACCCTAATAAATGGAACATACTATGACAAACTAAAAAGCATACTTCTCTCTCAAAGCTATGATTGTATTCTCTACTTTGTTCAAAAGCTCTTTCTAAAGAAACTACTATATCTCCTAAAGACTCTTCTCCAAAATCTATATCAAATTCGTCTTCTACTAAAAGTGGAAATGATAATACATCTGTAGCTCTATCTATTCCTCTGTATTCTTTATTTAATTGATGAATTTCTTTATTGTCTACAAAAGATAAGCTTACTTCATAATTATCATCATAATCTTCATAATCTAAACATTCTAATATAATATCTTTTATTTTTTCTATTAAATCTTCACTAACTTCTAATTTATCTTGTCTATCGTCTATTATTAATTCCATAATCTCACCTACTATTTAATATTTATTTTATCTTCTATATTAATATTTTTATATAAATTTAATATTTCCTCTTATCTTTTGTTATTTTTCTCTTTTTCTCGTTTACTTTTTTTATATTCTTCTCTTTTTTCAAATTTTTCATATGCCTTTATTATTCTTTGAACTAACTCATGTCTTACTACGTCTTTTTCAGTAAGCTCAATTTTTCCTATACCTTTTACATTTTCAAGTATATTAGTTGCTTGAATCAAGCCACTTTTTCTTTTATCTGGAAGGTCTGTTTGAGTTATATCTCCTGTAACTACTGCCTTAGAACCAAATCCTAGTCTTGTTAAAAACATTTTCATTTGCTCTGGAGTTGTATTTTGAGCTTCATCTAGTATTATAAATGCATTATCTAAAGTTCTACCTCTCATAAAAGCAAGTGGAGCTACTTCTATAGTTCCTCTTTCTAAAAATTTATTTACTCTATCTCCTCCAAGCATATCAAATAATGCATCATATAAAGGTCTTAAATAAGGATCTACCTTATCCTTTAAATCTCCTGGTAAAAATCCTAAGCTTTCTCCTGCTTCTACTGCTGGTCTAGTTAAAATAATTCTACTTACTTCATCTTTTTTGAATGCACTTACTGCCATAGCAACAGCTAAGTAAGTTTTTCCTGTACCAGCTGGACCTATACCAAAAGTTATATCATTTTCATTTATTAATTCTATATATTTCTTTTGACCTAAAGTCTTTGGTTGTACTGCCTTACCTTTTTTAGTAATTACTATTACATCTTCCAATTCTTTTATCTTCATTTCACTACCTTCAAGTAGCAAAGATAAACTATAAGTTACTGATTGTCTATCTAGTAATTTACCATTTATAACAGTATCTTGTAGCTCTGTCATAAGCTTATATGCCAAATCTACATTTTTTTCTTCTCCCATTAAAACGATATTTCCTTCTCTTAAAAGAACATCTATACTAAGTGTATCTTCTATTAATTTAATATTTTCATCAAAATTTCCAAATAATTCTCTTTCAAATTCTTGTTCTGATACTAAAAAATTCTTTTGTGTTATCAATTAGATTATGCCTCCTTAAAAGTGTTTTACTATTAAAATTATTATTAATTTTTGTATTAATTGTATTTTAATACTGTATTTTTATTGATTTTTTTGTTTATCTTTTTCATATTCATTTTTTATATCATTTATAGGTCTATTTTTAGGATTTGATGGAATTATTTCTCCATCCTCTCCTTTGCTATTTTTATCTAAAATTTCATTTATTTCTTTTTTATTTAAAGAATGTATTTGTGATATATCTTCACTTGCCTGTACTGTTACAATATATTCTAACATATTTTTGCTTACTTTATGTTTATAATTTACATCTACCATTTTTGCTGAAGCTGGCATTATATAATATAAATCCTTTAAAGCCTTTTCTTTTAAAATTTTCTTTAATTTTTCAATATTTACATCTGTATGTACTTTTTTAACTTCATAAAAAGTATTCTTTACAATTTTTATTGGAAATGTGTAATTTCCTACTTTAAATTCCTTAATTTCATTTTCAATTATATAATCTTTGTATTTTATTTTTTGTTTAAGTTTATACTCTTTATTATAAACCTTTATGCTATATAAGTTTTTACTTTGACCTGTTTTTTTATTTTCAAATTTTACATAATTTTGTTTTTGGATACTTTCATAAAAAGTAGTCGCAATTACTTGTGGCATAGAGGATGTATTTGCTCCTTGAACTAATAAATCTCCTTTTTTAACTATATCTCCAACTGATACAACAGCCTCTCCACTTCTTGCAATTACTTTTTCTATTATACCATTTTTTGAAGCAATGATATTACAATAATTTGAAGTTACAATACTTGCCTTTTCATCATCTTTTTTAGTTACTGTAACAAATACATTTGTACCTTTTACATTTATAGATAAATACGCTACCTCATCTATTTCTTGCATTATATGTTCTCTAATTATTTTTCTATCTATACTTTTTTTGTAAACACCTTGTTTTAAACCACATTCATTTAGCTCTTTTTCAAGTCTTTCCTTATTTATTCCCTCTGGACAGTCTATGTATATATCTGTTACAAATTGAGTTGTAAATAAAAGTAAAAACAAGGAAATAAAACTTGAAATTAACATAACCTTATGTTTATATATTCTAATCGCCAAAAAAGGTATCCCTGTTTTTTTCTTTATTTTCACTTCAAATTTATTGCCCTTATAAATTGCTTTTATTTTTTTTAAATCTCTTCTAGGTATTTTAAACTCTATCTTTGTATTACTTATTCTATTTACATCATATATGGATATTTTATTTTTACAAACTAAATTCAAATATTTTTCTGTATCTATTCCCTCAATAATTATTATATAATACCCTTTAATGTAATTAATCAAACTCCTTCCCCCTTAATCAACATACTCCAAAGAATATATTATTCCCTTTATACCTATTTCACCATCATTTATATATTTTAAAATCAATTTATCTCCAACTATTTTTATCATTTTCTCTTTTGTATTTACTCTTATTAAATTACTGTCATATTCAACAATATTTATATAATTTTCTATACTTAAAAATTTATTACTAACTATTGTAATAATAGGCTTTGTTACTTGTAAATCTGATGATATATCCATAAATTTTCACTCCTTAAATATTTTTATTTCATAATATTTTATGAATAAAAAAATATATAAATGTTACATAAAAAATTATTTATCCTAAAAATATCTAAATTAAATTCCTTTTAACAAAAAAATCTTACCTTAATTATAAGGTAAGCATTTTTCACTAATTTAATATAAAAACAAAATAATTTAATATCATAGCATAAATAAGCCAAATTAAATATGGAATATTAAGTAAACCAGCTTTTTTATCTATCATATAAAACTTATAAATCATCGCTATTAGTATTATTATTAATAATATAATGTCTATCAAGGCTACAAATCTCAGATTTAATCCAAAGAAAAATATGCTCCACAAGAAATTTAATCCAAGCTGAATATAATATAAAAATAGAGCATCTTTTTTCTTTTGCTCGCTCTTGTCAGAACTTATTACTATGTAAAAAGAAATTCCCATTAAAATATATAAAATAGGCCAAATTATAGGGAATACTATACTCGGTGGTGCAAAGGTAGGCTTTGTAAGTTGTAAATATTCAACTCCAAAAGAATTTCCCGATATTAAAATTGATATTAAGCTACTTAAAAATCCTATTAATAATGGAATAAAAATACATATAAGAAATTTTTTTATTTCCTTTATAGATATAATCAAATATCTCACCTTCCTCACAATAAATATTTTTTATTAATAATTATGAGGAAGATTTGTGATATATGACTTTTAATAATCGACTATATAATATATTAAAAACTTAATCTTTTAGCAAGGGCATTATTTCTATAATTTTTATCGTAAGTTACATCCTTTACTAATTTTACAAATGGTGGTAATTCTACCTTATCTTCTATATCATTTACATCTATCTCTAAAAGGGCATATTCTTGGCTAAAAGGATATGTATCAAGCTCAAAATATTGATTTTTATATACAAAACAGTATCTATCTTTTAATATCTGATGTAGCGATGTGTCTGCCTCTGATAAGTATACTATATATTCACTTGGTGTAATTTTACGCTCTTTTTCAATTCTAGACACATTTGAAATATCACTTTTTTCAGTATAGTAAAATGTAAAGCCTTCTTTTTCATTTCCCCTTTGTCTAATTCTTCGCTCTACTTCATCTTCTTTTCTATTTAAGTATGTCTGCATTATATTTGATACAGTACAACCTTCTATTTTTTCAAGTTCCTCCTTTGTAGGCTTTTCAATTAAGAATCTTCTCTCTATTTCCTTTGGTAGAGGTTCTCCTAATAAATTGAAAATCTCATTCATAACCTTTTGAGTTTTTCCCTTGAAGTCTGTAGAATTATCAAAAACTCTAAGATGAGGATGTCCAATCCAAGCATGTAAAGTCTTTTTATCTTTTTGAATTGCCTCTTCTGGAGATTCACTTCTAGCAGCATTATTTCCCACATCATCCTTTGATGGATCATTCCAAACATAAAATTCTTGTGCACCATCAGCTGCTGTAACTAGATGAAGTACTGCATCGTAATTATTCATAGCTTTAGAAAAATTAAATCCTCTTTTATTTAACATATCTTCTAGTATTTCTCTATCTACATAGGCTAGACAGTCTAAAATTCCCCTATCATAAAAAATCACCAATTTATCTGGATCACAGTAGTTGGACATTTTTTCATATAATTTTTCCTTAGAAATTTGTTTGTCTAAAACAAATTCTTGAAAATCTATCATAGATATACCATCTCCAGGCTTAATTCCTGTAAGAATTAATTCTGTAGGAGTTTCTGGAACTATACATACATGATACCCTCTATCCTTTAATGTGTTTTCTAAAAATGACATAATCGATGATTTACCACCACATGGTCCTCCCGTTATACAAACCTTTAACATAACTTATCTCTCCCTTAATTGATAATTTCTTTTTAATTTAATTGTATATAAAACTAATATTAATATCAATTTTAATGAAATATAATTTAAACTCAACCTAGTAAGTAAATTCCACATTTTCTATTTTTGTAAAGTATTTATAAAACGTAAAAAGGTCTAGAATTAAATTCTAGACCTTTTATATCTATTGTAAGTTTTTTCTAACTAATTCATTTATTAGCTTTCCATCAGCACGCCCTTTTACTTTTGGCATGATTGACGACATAATATTCTTCATATCTTTCATAGAAGTAGCTCCTACTTCAGATATAGTTGCTATTACGATTTCATTTAGTTCTTCTTCGCTTAATTGTTGAGGTAGGTACTCTTTTAAAACTTCTATTTCAGCTTCTGCTTGACTTACTAAGTCATCTCTATTAGCCTTTTTGAATTCTTCTAGAGAATCTCTAGTTTGTTTTAATAGTTTAGCTATTAGATCTATTACTTGAGAATCGTCTAGCTCAACCCTATTATCAACTTCATATTGCTTAATTGAAGCCCTAATTAAAGTTACTACTGATTTTTTAGTATTATCTTTATTTTTCATAGAAGACTTAAGATCTTCTTGTAACTTTTGTTTAAGGGACATTCCCTTCACCTCTTTATTTCATATTACTATCTTTTAGCATTTTTTCTTCTAGCTGCTTCAGCTTTTTTCTTACGTTTAACACTTGGTTTATCATAGTGTTCTCTTTTTCTTACTTCTGACATTATGCCAGACATAGCACATTGACGTTTAAATCTTCTTAAAGCACTATCTAATGATTCATTTTCTCTTACTCTTACTTCTGACATTCTTTTTCCCTCCCTCCGATTTCGCGAATTGTATATAAATTTACAAAGCCCTTACAAAAACTCTGCCAATTCATACTTGTATATTATAAACTATATTTATACTTTTATCAAGTATTTTGTTAAATATAACTACAAAATATTAAATATACAAAAATTATTTTGCTTCTTTTTCATACATTGGAAGTTTTTTTCCAGCTAATACATGATAATGAATATGTTTTACTTCTTGGCCACCATCTTCACCACAGTTATTTATAATTCTAAATCCATTTTCTGCAAAACCTTTTTCTTTTGCTATTATATTAATAGCTTTATGAATATGTGCAATAATATCCATATCTTCTTCACTTACATCTAAAATACTTTCATAATGTTTTTTAGGTACTACTAAAATATGATATGGTGCAACAGGATTTATATCATTAAATGCAAAAACCTTATCATCTTCATATACTACATCTCCTGGAATTTCTCCAGCTATTATTTTACAAAATAAACAGTCCATATAACTACATCTCCTTTTTTTGATAATTATATTTAATTCTACATACTATGCCAAAATTCCTTCTAAAAATTCATTTTTTACGTTAGTTATTTTTACTGTTAAAATTTGTTCTGTTATATCTTTATCACTTTGAACTAAAACTTTGACATAATTTTCTGTTAGACCTTCGTATTTGTCGTTGCCAACCTTTTGTTCAAATAATACTTTAAATTCTTTATTTAACATTTTTGATCCGAATTTTTTGAAGTTCTCTTGATTTAGTTTAAGTAGTTTTTCACTTCTGTCGTGTTTTATACTTGGATCTACCTGATTATCCATAGTAGCTGCAGGAGTTCCCTTTCTTGGTGAATATTTAAATACATGCATATGAGTAAGCTCTATATCTTTTAAAAACTCATATGTAGTTTTAAATTCTTCTTCTGTTTCACCAGGGAATCCTACTATAACATCTGTAGTTATAGATACATTTTCTATAGTAGCTCTCAGTCTGTCTACAATTACTTTATATTCTTCTGTAGTGTATCTTCTTCTCATTCTTTTTAAAGTTTCATCACATCCACTTTGTAAAGATAAATGATAGTGAGGACAAACTTTTTCCATAGATGAAACGGCTTCTACAAACTCATCTGTAAATAAAATAGGCTCTACTGAGCTAAGTCTAATTCTCTCAATTCCATCTATGTCATTTATGTGTTTTATTACATCTAAAAGTTTTATATCGCTATCTTTTATATCTTTTCCATAAGATGCTACATG
The DNA here is from genome assembly GCA_964449895.1 of uncultured Clostridium sp. GTDB lineage: Bacteria > Bacillota > Clostridia > Peptostreptococcales > Peptostreptococcaceae > Intestinibacter. The sequence continues at coordinate 5,451 of CAYVBY010000003.1, read as the reverse complement.
TATTCCTGTAAGAACAACTTCTTTGTAGCCATTTTCAGCAAGTGTCTTAACTTCACTTACTATACTTTCTAAATCTCTACTTCTAACTCTACCTCTTGCATAAGGTATTATACAGTATGAACAGTATCTATCACATCCATCTTGAATTTTCATAAAAGCTCTAGTTTTTCCATTAGTTTTATTTATTTCTATTTCTTCAAATGCTTTTATTTTCATAATATCATCAACTGTGCTAACTTTTTCAGTTACTGATGTGATTTTTTCAACTTCTTCAACTATTTTTCTTCTGTCATTTGTTCCCATAACAAGATTTACTTCTTCAATTGAAAGTATTTCCTCTGGAGATACTTGTGAATAACATCCAACTACTGCTATTATCGCATTTGGATTTTTCTTTTTAACTCTTCTTATATATTGTCTTGATTTTCTATCACTCATGTGTGTTACAGTACATGTATTTATAACATAAACATCTGCATAATCTTCAGTTTCAGCCTTTTCATATCCAGCTTTTTCAAATAACTCAAGCATAGCCTCTGTTTCGTATTGATTTACTTTACACCCTAGAGTATAAAATGCTACTTTTTTCATTAAATATTTCCTCCTAAGTCACTTAATTCATATAAAACTATAGAAGAAGCGACTACTGATGCTGTTTCTGTTCTAAGTATTCTCGGTCCTAATGATACAACTTTAGATCCTATATTTTGAAGTCTTTCGATTTCTTCCTCTTCAAATCCACCCTCTGGTCCTACAAAAATTCCTATATTACCTATATTAGCGTCCTTTATAGCACTTTTTATAGATACAGTTTTTTCATTTTCATAAGGGCAGATATTCATATCGTTATTTTTCATATCTTCTAAAGCTTCATTAAAAGATAGTATACCTCTTAATGTAGGTATTTTTCCTCTTTTACTTTGTTTTGCCGCTTCGTATATTATTCTTTCCCAACGCTCTAATTTTTTACCTTCTTTTTTATCTTCTACTTTAACTACACTTCTCTTTGTAGATACTAAAATAATTTCATCTACACCTACTTCTGTAAGCTTTTGAAGTATCATTTCCATTTTTGTACTTTTAGGTAATCCTTGATATAATTTTACCTTCAAATCAGATTCTCTTTTTATATCTTTTTTTTCTAATATATCTAAAGTAACTTCTTGCTTGTCTATATTAGTTATTTCACATATATATTCAGAGCTTTGTTTATCACATACTTCTAATTTTTCTCCTATTTTACATCTAAGAACCTTTGATATGTGTTTAACATCTTCTCCCTCTATTACACATGTATTATTTTCTAAGTTGATATTTTCCTTTTCTACAAAAAATCTATCCATAAATTCACCTACTTAAGTTTAGAAACTATAGCTGACCATTCTCCTAATCTTTCAACTTTAACTATTTCAAATCCATTTTCTTCTAAGCTTTCACAAACTTCATCTACTTTAGCAAGTATTATACCTGAAGATATAAATACACCATCTTCATTTAAGAATTTGCTTACATCTTTAGCAAGTATTTTTATTATATCTGCTATTATGTTGGCAACTATTACATCAGCCTTTGAGTCTACTACTTCAAATAATGATCCGTGTTTTACAACTACTTTATCTGATACATGGTTTATTTCACAGTTTTCTTTAGATACCTTTACTGCTACTTCATCTAAATCTCCACCTACAACTTCCTTTGCTCCAAGCTTAGCTGCAGCTATTGCAAGTATTCCACTTCCACAACCTATATCAAATACAGTTTTTGTGTCATCTACATAATTTTCTAATTCTCTTATACACATAGAAGTAGTTTCATGTGTTCCTGTACCAAATGCCATACCTGGATCTAGTTCTATTATTAAATCGCCTTCTTGCTCTTCATAATCTTCCCAGCTAGGTTTTACAACTATTTTCTTTCCTATTTTAGTTGGTTTGTAGTATTTTTTCCATTCATTTGCCCAATCTGATTCATGAACATTAGATAAAGATACACTGCCTTCTCCTATATCTAGTCCAAATGATGGAAGTAAAGATATTCTAGCTTTTACAGTTTCAACTAATTCTAAAACATTTCTCTCTTCTGGTATGTAAGTTTTTATTAAAACTCCATCTTGGCAGCTTTTGTTGAATACTTCTTCTTCTACATAATCCCAGTCTAATTCATTTTTCTTTTGGAATAGGAAGTCTTTAGGGTCTTCTATCATAACTCCTCCACATCTTTCTTCCATTAATATGTTGCTTATAGCTTCTACAGCTTCTGTAGTTGTTTTTATAGTTACTTCAGTCCAATTCATTGTTATATTCCTTTCTTTTTTAATATTTATATTTTTGTTTGTTATTTCTAATTTAAAAAATTTCATTTAACTATTATATCATATTACATAGACTTTATAATAATAAAATATTTACTTAATTCAAAACTCTATGTCTCTATAGTCATAAAATTTAACATAAAAAAAGTATTTCAAATAGCCTCTAAGCCATCTAAAATACTTTTTAAACTTATTTTTTAAATCCTTTTTTTATTTTATCAAAAAAAGATTTTTGTTTTTCATGAACATTTTCGCCACAAGCTTTTGAGAATTCTCTTAGTAATTCCTTTTGCTTGTCATTTAATTTTCTAGGTGTATCTATTACTACTTTAACATATTGATCACCTTTAGAATTACTTCTTAATTTTGGTATACCTTTTTCTCTAAGTCTAAATACTGTTCCTGTTTGAGTTCCTTCAGGTATATCATACGCTACTTTACCATGTAATGTAGGTACTTCTATTTTATCTCCAAGTGCTGCTTGTGAGAAAGTTATAGGCATTTCTACATAAACATCATATCCATCTCTTTCAAATATTGCATGTCTTTGAACATTTACTATGATGAATAAATCTCCTCTAGGTCCGCCTTTTTCTCCTATTTCACCTTGACCTGAAAGTTTTATCATTTGTCCATCGTCTATTCCTGCTGGTATATCTACTTCTATAGTCTTAGTTTTTCTTATATTACCTTTTCCGTGACATTTAGTACATGGACTTTCATTTATTTCTCCTTCTCCATTACATGTAGGACATGGTTTACTACTTGCTATGTTTCCAAAAGGAGTTCTTTGAACACTTTGAACTTGACCTGTTCCATGACAAGTTTGGCAAGTTTTTTTAGAAGTCCCTGGTTTTGCACCAGTTCCGTGACATTCTTCACATTCTTCACTTCTATTTAATTTAACTTTTATTTTTTTACCAAATGCAGCTTCTTCAAAAGTTATCGTAACTGATTGTCTTATATCAGCTCCACGTCTAGGTCCTCTTCTTCTAGAACCTCCTCCGCCAAAGCCTCCGAAGCCACCGCCTCCAAAGATATCTCCAAAGATATCTTCAAAGCCTCCGAAGCCACCACCGAAACCGCCAAAACCTGCGCCTCCGCCAAAGCCGCCTTGGTTATTTAAGCCGTCATGACCAAATCTATCATAAGTATTTCTTTTTTCTTCATCAGATAATACTTCATATGCTTCATTTATTTCTTTGAATTTTTCTTCAGCTTCTTTATCTCCAGGATTTTTATCTGGATGGTATTTCATAGCTAATTTTCTATAAGCTTTTTTAATCTCCTTAGCATCTGCACTTTTCTCTACCCCAAGGACATCATAGTAATCTCTTTTTTCACTCAAGGATTTCACCACCTTTAACATATTACAAAATAATAGCTTGTAGAATGTTAAACTACAAGCTATTATCAATTTATTTTAACAGACTAATTCTCTATCTATTATACACAAATACTCTGTTTTTGTAACCTATTTATCATCAACTTCTGTAAAATCTGCATCTACTACATTGTCGTCATTTGATTGGTTAGCTCCTTGATCATATCCTGCTCCTGCATCTCCAGCTTGTTGTGCTTGTTGTGCTTGTTGATACATTTGTTCAGATATTTTATGGAATTTATTCATAACTTCATCTATAGCAGCTTTTAATTCTTCAGCTGTTGCACTTTCTTTATCTTTAACTGATTTTAAGTTTTCTAAAGCACCTTCTATAGCTGATTTATCTTCTGCGCTTACTTTATCTCCTAATTCATTTAAAGTTTTTTCAGTTTGATAAATAGTTGATTCAGCTTGGTTTAATGCTTCTATTTTTTCTTTCTTTTGTTTATCTGCTTCAGCATTCATTTCAGCTTCTTTTACTTTTCTTTCGATTTCTTCTTCTGATAAATTAGTTCCTGAAGTTATAGTAACTTTTTGTTCTTTTCCAGTTCCTAAATCTTTAGCTGATACATTAACTATACCATTTGCATCTATATCAAATGTAACTTCTATTTGAGGTATTCCTCTTGGTGCTGGTGGTATTTCAGATAATTGGAATCTACCTAATGTAGTATTATCGTAAGCCATTGATCTTTCACCTTGAAGTACATGTATATCAACAGCAGTTTGGTTATCAGCAGCAGTTGAGAATACTTGAGATTTTTTAGTTGGTATTGTTGTATTTCTTTCTATTATTTTAGTAAATACATTACCTAAAGTTTCTATACCTAATGATAATGGAGTAACATCAAGTAATAATAAGTCGTTAACTTCACCAGTTAATACACCTGCTTGTATAGCAGCACCAGCAGCAACACATTCATCTGGATTTATACCTTTGTGAGGTTCTTTTCCTATGAAGTTTTTAACAGCTTCTTGTACTGCAGGTATTCTTGTAGAACCACCTACTAATAATACATCATCTATTTCTGATACTGAAAGTCCAGCATCTGCTAAAGCACTCTTAGTTGGTTCCATTGTTCTTTCTACTAAGTGAGCAGTTAATTCGTTGAATTTTGCTCTTGTTAAATCTATATTCATATGTTTTGGTCCTTCTGCTGTAGCAGTTATGAATGGAAGATTTATGTTAGTTGTCATTGTTGAAGATAATTCTTTTTTAGCTTTTTCAGCAGCTTCTTTTAATCTTTGTACTGCCATTTTGTCAGCTCTTAAATCTACACCTTCAGCTTTTTTGAATTCTTCAGCTAAGTAGTCAAGTACAACTTGGTCAAAGTCATCTCCACCTAATCTGTTGTTACCAGCTGTAGCTAAAACTTCGAAAGTTCCATCTCCTATTTCAAGTAATGATACGTCGAAAGTACCTCCACCTAAGTCGAATACTAATATTCTTTTTTCTTGATCTAATTTATCCATACCATAAGCTAAAGCAGCAGCAGTTGGTTCATTTATTATTCTCTTAACATCAAGTCCTGCTATTCTACCTGCGTCTTTAGTTGCTTGTCTTTGAGCATCTGTAAAGTAAGCTGGTACTGTTATAACAGCTTCAGTTACAGTTTGACCTAAATAACTTTCAGCATCTGCTTTTAATTTTTGAAGTATTATAGCTGATATTTCTTGTGGAGTATATCCTTTACCATCTATATCCACTTTGTAATCTGTACCCATATGAGTTTTTATAGAAGTAACTGTTCTTTCT
>CAYVBY010000002.1:183093-209335 GCA_964449895.1 uncultured Clostridium sp. | reverse complement strand
ACCAAGTACAGGAAAAGATGTAAGATATCAAAGTATAAATACTAATTACTACATAAAAGGATACATGACTGCTAGAAGAATAATAGGATAATAATATAAAAAAGTATAATAGGAGACTATGTAAATTCTCATGAGAATTTATATAGTCTCTTTTTATTTTGGGAGCATACACAAGTAAACATCTTCATAAAATTTACTATAAATATTATTGGTATTTTTGGAGGAAAATATAATGGTAAATATTGTTAATCAATTGATTGAGGACAAAGTAAGAAATATTAGATTTTTTTTAAACTACCCTAAAATGGAAATTGACAGTGAAGATGAAGAGGTACAAAAGTTTCTAAACACAGTAAACAGCATTATAAAAAATGATGTTAAAACATTTAAGGAAGTTGTATTTACAACATTTTCAGATGAAGAGGTATGTTTAGGTTGTATAAATGCAATTTCTGAATTTCAAAAGGCATTTAATAAAAATAATATAATAAGTATACCTATTGAATTTTCTCAAATAATAGGCCTTACAGATATTAGTTATATATCAAATTACAATTACGATTTTAATTTGCGAAAGAGGATAACTCTAGATGATATTTTCAGAAAAGATGTTGAATTTGAAAGAATAATACAAAGTTATATAATGGAGGAAGTTTACGAAATCTTAGAAAAATACAGTGGGCATTTAACTTGTGACATATATGATTTAATGGAAGAAACGATATATATATGTGATGATCCAGTTTTTTACTTTAATGAAACGGATTTAGTTATATGTATTTCTAGCTTTGAGCTTACAAGCAGAATGTGCAATTTGATAGAATTTCCAATATGTTTTAAAAATATTAAAAATATGCTTAGTGATTATGCTATTGAAAATATATTTTGGGGGAGATAAATTTGAGAAATTTTGTAACTTATGATAGAAAATCAGCTGTAAATTACGCTCTTAAATGGGCTCTTGATAGAAATCTAAGATATACAGATTATGAAGCCTTAGGAGGTGATTGTACAAATTTTATATCTCAATGTGTACATGCTGGAAATATTCCTTTTGACCATGAAGGAGATGATATACTTAAACAATGGTATTGGTATAGTGATATGGTTAGGACTCCTACTTGGACGGCAGCAGAGCCATTTTATAAATATATAACTGGTAATAATTCGGACAATACATCAAATTATGGAATTTATGCAAAAGAGGTAAATTACGAGGAACTTGAGATAGGAGATATAGTTCAACTTATATATGAAAATAATTTGGCATATCACAATATGATAATAAGTGACAAGGTATTTCAAAATGGAATTTTAGTGGACTATAAAATCTGTCAACATACTTATGATTTGTACAATTATCCACTAAGTTTAAAGCCAGGCATAAAAAGATATATAAAAATTTTGGGATATTATGAATAATAAGTCTTTAAATGTTAATAATATTTGAAAAATGCCTTTCTTGGTGATAAAATTACTTTATAATACTTAAAAATATAATTTTAATAGATGTATTTTAAGAAAATTTACATCAGATATTTTTAAATAAAAATTTTCTTACTTACAATGAGAGTGTAATTTTTATAAAAATTACACTAATTAAAATCTAAAAAATATAAGTTATTATTAAAATAGTAATAATATTGTATAGAAAGGTGAAATCTGTGGCTAAAAAAATAACTAAAAAGAAAACTACTAATAAAAAAACGAATTCTAGAACAAAAAAGGGATTACATAGAAAAAAAACTAAAATTAACAAAAAGAAATTAGCAGTGCTTGTAGTAAGTACTTTAATTTTATTATTTGGAATAGGATTTATATGCAAAACAACTGTAGGTTTTGTGGGAAAAATATGGCCAAATGTTGTATATCTAAAAAATAACTTGCTAGGTAGTGAAGCTGATGTATCTGATGTAAACTCAGATGAACAATACGATATGGGAGACGAAAAAGAAGAAACTCTACAAATAAAACATAATATATTTATAGACGCTGGATGTGGAGGAAGTGAAAAAGGCTATGTTGCATCTGATGATACTATGGAAAAGGATATAAATTTGATAATTGCCCAAAAAGTGGCAAAGAGATTAGCTCAAGAAAGCGACATAAATGTAATTTTATCTAGACAGGAAGATACATATTTGAGCATAGATGAAAGAAAATCTCTAGCTGAAGATGAAAATGCTGAAGCATTTGTATCTATTAATTTAGGAGCAGAAAATACAGGAAAAGCAACTGGAATACAAACTATTTACCACACAGAATCAAAAGATGGTTCATCAGATTTTGCAACAGTTGTTCAAAATTCTATGGCAGCTTATGTAAATATAAAAAATAGGGGGATAGTTTCTTATCAAATGAAACTATTATCTGAAAACACTATGCCTTCTATATACATCCAATGTGGATTTTTAAGCAATGACGATGATAGAGAAAAAATAAAAGATGAAGAATATCAAAATAATATAGCTGAAGGAATTGCACAGGGGATAATGACATATATAGACGCAAAAAAATAAAAAGGAGTGCTTATAGTTATGGCTGATTTAGAAATCAAAAAAATTTTAATTGAAGAATCTTTGAGAAAAAATAAAATGTCTCAAGCTTTTGATCTTGTTTCAAATGACAAAATGGCATTTTTCAGATCAATACAAGAGTATAAAAATAATAAACTTTTATTAGGTATAATTTTAGATGAATCTGCATATACTACAGTTACTATCTTCTTTGGTAAGTTATCTGATGATAGCAAAAAAGACCATATAATAAATTTAATAAATGAATTAAATGGAATACACAATGTAGAAAAATTTGTTTTAAATTCAAAGAATGAACTTTTAGTTCAAGTCCCATATATATCACTATCAGCTGATTTTAATGGAGATGTAGCGATAGATTTATTGAGAGCACTTTATACTGTACTTATGAAAAATGCATACGATAAGTTTGACGAAATTCTTGGAGAAGGTATGTATAATAAAATATAATTTATAAAAATAAAAGTCAATTTTGAATTATATAATTTAAGGTTGACTTTTTTATAACATATATAAAAATATAATGATTTAAAATTAAACAAAATTTTATAATTTGTAAATTTAGAAATACAGGATTTAGGTTTAGGTGATATTTATGGAGGGGAATTTTTCAGTTTCACAGGAATATGAAAATAATTTGGATATAAAAATCAGAAAAAAAAATGGAATATATTATACGCCAAAGGTAATAGTAGATTACATAGTAGATGAAATTTTGACTAAACATGATATAGTTGAAAATCCCTATCCAAGGGTTTTGGATTTATCCTGTGGTTGTGGAAATTTTTTATTGAAAGTTTACGATTTATTATACGTCAAATTTTCTGATAATTTAGAAAATTTAAATAAAAAATATGGTGAAAATTTTATATCTAGGGATACTATATCTGCGCACATTATAAAAAATTGCATTTATGGTGTAGATACTGACCCGAAAGCATTAGAAATTTGTAGAAAACAAATTTTAGATAAAATCAAAATATCAGAAATATATCCGTTGGAGGATGAATTTAATTTAATATGTTTTGACAGCCTCAAACTAGATTTTAACGAAAAATTTGGAATAGATAGATTTGACTACATAGTAGGAAATCCACCTTATATAGGACATAAATTGCTAGATAAGTCTTACAAGCAATTTTTATACAAAGAATACAAAGAAGTTTACAGAGATAAGGGAGATTTATATTTTTGTTTTTATAAAAAAATACTGGATTTGCTTAAAGAAGATGGTATAGCAGGAATTATTACACCTAGATATTTTATGCAAAGTCATTCTGGCAAGGACTTAAGAGATTACATGCTTAAAAAATCTAAAATAAATACAATAGTAGATTTTTTAGGAGCAAAGATATTTAAAGGTTTAGGAATTGCAAGTTGTATAGTTATTTTTAGTCCACGAAATAATAATTTTAATGAAACTTCTCAAAATGACTATATAAACTTATATAAAATATTAGATGAAAATATTAATATAAATAAAATATCTAGCTTAAAAGAATATCTTAGTGGAGATAATTTTAGAAAACTAAAGGTAAATATTGGTATAATGGATAATCTATGGATAATGGTTGAACAGGAAGAATTCAACTTTTACAACAAAATACAAAATAAATGTGGATATATTTTAGAAGATATTTGTGTAAGCTTTCAAGGTATAATCACAGGTTGCGATAAGGCATTTGTAAAACCATTATCTGATGAAAGATTAGAAAAAATAAACAAAAATTTATTAAAAAATTGGATAAAAAACAAAGATGTTGGGAAATATATAATAAATGATCCACAATACAAATTAATATACTCCAATGACATAAAAAATGAAAATGATAACAAATACATAATAGATAACTTTTTAGCACCTTACAAATATAAGTTGATGAATAGAAGAGAATGTGTGAAAAATACTAGAAAATGGTACGAATTGCAATGGGGAAGATGTAAGTATTTATTTGAGCAAGTAAAGATAATGTACCCTTATAAATCTAAAAATAACAGATTTGCCATAGATTTTTCAAATAGCTATGCAAGTGCTGATGTTTATTCATTTTACATAAAACAGGAATATAGAGAAAAATTTTCTTATGAGTATTTAGTAGCTTTGTTAAACTCAAATACTTACGATAGATATTTTAAGATAATAGGCAAGGAAATGGGCAAAAAAATATTTGACTATTATCCAAATCGTGTTATGAAATTAAAAATATTTAAAGATGAGAATTACAACGAAATTGAAAGATTATCAAAGCAAATAATAGCTTTACTTGAAAAGGCAAAAGATATAACAAATGAGATAAATAGAGTATCACAGGAGATATTTAATTCTAGAGAAAATTTAGATTTAAATAAGAAAAAAATATTACTAGACAAAAAAATTTCCCTTTCAAAGGAAAAAGATTGCCTTGAAATAAATGCTAATTTCTTAGAAAATAAAATAGAAGAGATAATTCAAAATTCTTTGAATTTATAACACGAATTTAAAATTTGATAATTATAATAAATCTAGACATTACTACTATAGAAAGCTTGAAGAAAATAATGTAGAAGTTTTAAATTTATACGATTTCTCAAAGGTTGTAAATTTAGTAAATTCAAAAGTAGATATATTTGATTTTGATAATGAAAATAATGAAAATAAACGCATTATTTTATTAAATAAAAAAGAAAAAAATGAAAAGGCTATAATAACTGAAATATTAAATGATTTTAAAAATCAGAATTTTAGAAAAGTGCCAATTTAAAATGTATATTAATTAGGAGGTTTTATCATGGAAAAAACATTAGTAATAAAAAACGCAACAGGTTTACACGCTAGACCAGCAGGTATGTTTGTAAAAAAAGCTTCAGAATTTACTTCAACAGTAGAAATAATAGCTAAAGGAAAAACTGTAAATGCTAAATCAATCATGGGTATAATGAGTTTAGGTTTAGGACAAGGTGAAGAAATAGTTATAAAAGCTGATGGAGCAGACCAAGAAGCTGCAGTAGAAGCTTTAGCTGAATTAATAGAAAGCGGATTTGGTGAATAATCAATAAGCATAACAAAATAAAAGCCTGGGGAGACCCAGGTTTTTATGTAAAAAATCACATAACAAAATAAATTTTATATAAAGTAGGTATAATATTTAGGAGGAAAAATATGTTTAAAGGGACAGGTGCATCACCAGGTATAGTTTTAGGGAAAGCGTTAGTATTAGAACACAATGAATTAGTAATAGAAAAAAAATCAATAACAGATGTGGACGGAGAAATACAAAAATTAAATGATGCTGTAGCAGTATCAAAAGTTGAACTTGAAAAAGTAAGAGATAAAGCTAAAGTAGAATTAGGGGAAGAAGAATCTCAAATATTTGAATCTCATTTATTAGTATTAGAAGATCCAGAATTATTAGGTTCTGCAATAGAAAAAGTAAAAGCTGAAAAAGTAAATGCAGATTTTGCTTTAAATGAAATCAAAGAAATGTTTGTAACTATGTTTGAATCTATGGACAATGAATATATGAGAGAGAGAGCAGCTGATATAAAAGACGTAACAAACAGAGTTTTAAGACATATATTAGGTGTTAAAATAGTTGATTTAGCAGCTTTAGAAGAAGAAGTTGTATTAGTTGCACATGATTTAACTCCATCAGATACAGCTACTATGGATAAGAAAAAAGTTTTAGGATTTTTAACTGATATAGGTGGTAGAACTTCTCACACAGCTATAATGGCTAGAACTTTAGAAGTTGCTGCAATAGTAGGATTAAATGATGCTACAGTACAAATAAATGATGGAGATTTCCTAGTATTTGACGGAGATACTGGTGAAGTTTATATAAATCCAGATGAAGAAACAGTAGCTAAATACACTCAAATGAAAAAAGAATTTGAAGAATACAAAAAATCACTAGAATTATTAAAAGGACAACCATCTGTTACAACTGACGGAAAACATGTTGAACTTGCAGGAAACATAGGAACTCCAAAGGATGTTGAAGGATTAATCAAAAATGATGCAGAAGGTGTTGGTCTTTATAGAACAGAATTTTTATATATGGATGGAAGTGATTTCCCAACTGAAGATGAACAATACGAAGCTTACAAAGCAGTACTTGAAGGAATGTCAGGAAAACCAGTAGTAATAAGAACTTTAGACATAGGTGGAGACAAAAAAATAGATTATTTACCAATGGATGAAGAAATGAATCCATTCTTAGGATATAGAGCTATAAGACTTTGCTTAGATAGAAAAGAAATATTTACAACTCAATTAAGAGCTTTATATAGAGCAAGTGTTCATGGAAAATTAAGAATAATGTTCCCTATGATATCTTCTTTAGAAGAATTACTTCAAGCTAAAGCAGTTTGTGAAGAAGTAAAATCAAGCTTAGAAAACGAAGGTATAGCTTATTCTAAAGATGTAGAAGTTGGTATGATGATAGAAGTACCATCAGCAGCAGTAATATCTGATGTACTTGCTAAACATGTAGATTTCTTCTCAATAGGAACTAATGACTTAATTCAATATACTTGTGCAGTAGATAGAATGAACCAAAAGATAAGTTATTTATATAACCAATTTAACCCAGCTGTACTTAGACTTATAAAAATGGTTATAGAAAATGCTCACAAAGAAGGTAAATGGGTTGGAATGTGCGGAGAAGCTGCAGGGGATCAAAGAATGATACCAATACTTTTAGGATTTGGTTTAGATGAATTCTCTATGAGTCCAATATCAATATTACCTGCTAGAAAATTAATAAATTCTGTAAGTCAAGCAGATATGAAATCTTTCAGTGACAAAGTTTTAGAACTTGGAACTGCTGAAGAAATAGAAGCTTTCATAGCAAAAACTTTTAACTAAAGTGAAAAAACACTTGAGATTCCATTAACGGTAATGGTTATAATAAAAATATGAGAAAACCCTTAACAGAAATACGCTTAATAGTATTTCCTTTGCAATAAGTTTATATATTGAACTCCATTGTTTTAATAGTTTAAAATAGTGGAGTCTTTTTTTTATAATATATGGGAAATTATATTTCTTTTCAAATATGCGAGTGATACAATATTTATTATAAGAAATTGTCATAGTATAACAAATGATAATTGAGTTTGATTAAAAAATAATAATTAAAAAATTAAACTTGCAAGGAGGGATATTTATGTCAGCATTAACAGTAAGTCCAGAAGATGTGAAAAGAGTAAAAGGACTTGGTTTTTTAAATAATAAAGGAACTGATAATTTTTCGGCAAGAATATTAACAGTAAATGGAAAAATAACGGTTGATCAACATAGATGTATAGCAGATGCAGCTGAATTATTTGGAAATGGAAATATAACTTTTACAAGTCGTTTATCAATAGAAGTGCAAGGTATACCTTATGAAAAAATAGAAGATTTTAGAGCTTATATAGCTAAAGTTGGCTTAAAAACAGGTGGAACAGGGGCAAAAGTTCGTCCAGTAGTTTCATGTAAAGGAACAACTTGCCAATATGGATTATTGGATTCTTTTAAAGTATCTGAAGAAATATATAATAGATTTTATGAAGGATATTATGATGTTGCATTACCTCATAAGTTTAAAATAGCAGTAGGAGGATGTCCAAATAACTGTCTAAAACCAGATTTAAATGATGTGGGAATAATAGGACAATTAGTTCCAGCCCACGATCTAGATAAATGTAAAGGCTGTAAAAAATGTAAAATAGAAGAGGCATGTCCAATGCATGCGTGCAAAGTTGTGGACAAAAAAATAGCAAGAGATGAAGCTATTTGCAACCATTGTGGTCGTTGTGTAGGAAAATGTCCATTTGATGTAGTAACTGAAGATGTTAGAGGATACAAAATCTACATAGGAGGTAGATGGGGTAAAAAAATATCTATCGGTAAACATCTAAATAAAGTATTTACAGATTTAGAAGAAGCTTTAAATGTTATAGAAAAAGCTATATTACTATTTAAAAATCAAGGAATAAAGGGTGAACGCTTTGAAGAAACTATAAAAAGAATAGGTTTTGAAAATGTTGAAAAACAACTTTTATCAGATGATTTACTAAATAGAAAAGAAGAAATTTTAAAAAATAAATAGCATAATTTAAAATAAATTTTTACAAAGTAAAATTATCATATATTAAAATCAAAAATACCGTCGCAAATTTAGTTTTGCGGCGGTATTTTTAATGATTTATTAACTATAAATAAATGCTATTTCTTCTATATTGTAGAAATTAATATTTATCTAATATAAGTAAGTTTAGATAATATTGATTAATTTCTTATATTATAGAAAATATTTATCAGGAACCCAAGAAATTACATATTTTAAATCTGTATTTATTTCAGGATTTAGTATTTTGAAAGTTCCTGTTACTCTTTGTTCTCTTAAAACAACATCTAAATGGCAAAAGGCAATACCCATATCAATTTTATTTATAGATTTTGTCTTCGTAGTGAAAAAATGAAGTCCTTCATCGTTTAAAACAACTCTCCAAGGTTGGCAATTTAAAGATGATGGAGCAAGTCTTACAGCTTCAAGTGCATCTCCATAAATTCCAGCCTGCAATTTTGTCATAGGTGTTAAGAAATCATTTCTAAAAAATAATGAAGAAAAAGGTTGTTTTTTGTTATTTGTTTTTTCAAAAAGCTTACCTATAGATGTTTTTTTATCACCAGGATATCCAAATGGTGAGATTGCAGGGATTATATAGTTTGACTTAAGATTTACAGCCTTTGAAAATTTATTTCTACTAAATGTACCTCCTAGCCAAACTGTACCTAGACCTAAAGATGTACAATGAAGTATTACTTTTTCTAAAGTATAACCTAAAGCTTCTAAACAAAATGATTTATCTTCACAGTAAGCAACTAAAAAATATTTTGGATTTTTAACAACACCATAAGTTCCTAACTTATCTTTTAGTGAATTATTAGTTTTAACAATTTCAATATATATTTTTTTATTAAATGGATTTGTAGCATTATCTATATAATTTTGAATTTTATTTAAAACTTCATCCTCAATAGGTTCATCACTATAGGATCTGATAGATTTTCTTGTTTTTATAACGTCAAATAATAATTTTGCCATAGGAAACCTCCTTTACTTTGTCTAATTAAATTATAACATGAAATTTTAATAGAATTAATTACACTTGTGTAAATATTAATACTCTAATACTATAATTAATAAAAGATACAAAAATAAAGTGAATTTTATGAGTAAAATAATATACAATTTATTTTAAAAGAAAAAATAAATAACAAAGGAGAAGAAAATGAAAAATTACGATGCATATATATTTGATTTTGATTATACATTAGCAGATGCAACAGGACCTATTGTAGATAGCTTTAATTATGCATTTGATAAATTAAATATAAAAAGACCAACTCATAAGCAAATTGTAGATACAATTGGTATTCCACTAGAAGATGCTTATACACTTTTAACAGGAGATAATAGCGAAAAGGGAATAGAATTATTTAAAACTTATCAAAAAGAAAAATCAGATGAAATAACTGTGAAGAATACTGTTTTTATAGGAAAAGCTAAAGAAGTATTAGAAAAATTAAAAAAAGACAATAAAAAAATAGCAATAGTTTCTTCTAGATGGGGACAAAGAATTCACGATATACTAGTAAATTTAGAAGCAAGAGAATTAGTTGACCTTATAATAGGAACAGAGCATGTTGAAAAATACAAACCAAATCCTGAAGGTTTATTTAAAGCTATAGATATAATGAATTGCAAAACACCTCTTTACATAGGAGATAGCTATATAGACGCCGAAACTGCACAAAATGCTAATGTAGATTTTGTGGGAGTTACAACTGGAACTACATCTAGACAAAAGCTTGAAAGTTATCCTAACATAGTAATTTTAGATGATTTAGCTAAAATTTTAGAATTATAATAAATATTTGTTAGTAAAATAAGGCATTTTACAAATCGTATGAAAAAAATAAAGTTTTGTAAAAAGAATTTTACAAGCAATCAAATAGCAAATTCTGCTATAATTATATTATAAATAGTTATAGAAAGGGGTAATAGCTATGAAAAAAAATTTAGTCATAACAATAAGTAGAGAATACGGAAGTGGTGGAG
The DNA here is from genome assembly GCA_964449895.1 of uncultured Clostridium sp. Classification (GTDB taxonomy): domain Bacteria; phylum Bacillota; class Clostridia; order Peptostreptococcales; family Peptostreptococcaceae; genus Intestinibacter. The sequence continues at coordinate 198,708 of CAYVBY010000002.1, read as the reverse complement.
GAGAAATTGGTAGAAAGCTATCTCAAGCTTTAGATATACCTTGCTACGATAAGGAATTACTTACACTAGCAGCTAAGGAAAGTGGTTATTGCCAAGAATTTTTTGAAAAATATGATGAAAAACCTTTAAAATCACTTAGTTATTTTTCATATGATCAAACAAGTTCATCATTACCTTTAGGTCATCAATTATTTCTAAAACAATTTAATATAATTCAAAATTTAGCTAAAGAGAAATCTTGTATATTTGTAGGTAGGGCTGCAAATTATGCATTAAAAGAAGCAGTTGACTCTTTTGATGTATATATATATGCTGATTTTGAAGCTAGAAGACAAAGAGCAGTTAGAGAACATGGAGTTGAGGAAAATAAAAGCTCTAAAGTAGTTAAAAAAATAGATAAAGAAAGAAAATCTTTTTATAATTTCTATACAAGTATGAAATGGGGAGATGTAAAAGATTTTGATATTTGTATCAATACAACAGATATGGATATAGATGATGCTGTAGCTATAATTTTAGAAGCAATAAAAAGACATTACAAATAATAATATAAATTAAATAAAATGGCTTAAACAAAATACTTTACAAGTTAACTATAAAATAATAAATTTTAATATAATTTTAAAGGCGAATTAAAAATATTCGCCTTTTTTTTGTTAAAAATTATAAGTCTTGCAAAAAAATTCAAAAGGTATATAATGAATTGATGTAAGATGAAAATATTAGAAAGAGAGAGGAAATAGAAAGATGAATTCATATTATTATCTTTTAGAAGTAGCATTAATTCTTTTTTCAACAAAGCTACTTGGATTAGTTTCTAGAAAAATGAAATTACCACAAGTTGTGGGTTCTTTATTAGCAGGGATTATAATTGGTCCATGCATTTTAAATTTAGTAGTAGAAAGTGAATTTATAACTCAATTATCTGAAATAGGTGTAATAATGCTTATGTTTATTGCAGGTATGGAAACAGATATAAATAATCTTAAAAAACAAGGAGTTGCATCATTTGTAATTGCAATTTTAGGGGTATTAGTTCCTTTTATTTTGGGATTTGGAATTACATATTTATTTGCCCAAAATGGTATGTCAGATATGATGACAAGTAAAAGTGTTTTATTAGAATGTACATTTATAGGCGTTGTATTGACGGCAACATCAGTAAGTATTACAGTTGAGACACTTAGAGAAATGGGAAAAATAAATTCTAATGTAGGAAATGCAATTTTAGGAGCTGCAATAATAGATGACATATTAGGCATAATTGCTTTATCTGTAGTATCTAGTTTTTCAGATACATCTGTTCAAATAAACATAGTACTTTTAAAAATAGTTTTATACTTTGTAATAATAGGAATAATATCTATAGTTCTTTACAAAGCACTTAAAACATGGTTTAAAGGTAGCAATAATTTACAAAGACACGTTATATTCGTATTAGCTTTATGTTTATTCTTGGCTTATATATCTGAAGTTTATTTTGGTGTTGCAAATATAACAGGTGCATTTATAACAGGTCTTATTGTATCTGCAGTAGGATACAAAAAAGAAGAAATTATGGGAACTGTAGATGATGTATCTTATGCATTTTTAGCGCCAGTATTCTTTGCAAGTATAGGGTTAAAACTTGTTTTACCAAAAATGGGAATTACAATAATTTTATATGCAATAGTATTATCTGTAGTAGCTATTTTATCAAAAATTATAGGTTGCGGTCTTGGAGCTAGACTATTTAAATTCAACAAAAAAGAAGCATTTCAAATAGGTTCGGGTATGGTTTCAAGAGGAGAGGTTGCACTTATAGTAGCCAACAAAGGTGTAAAACTTGGTATAATGTCTAGTGCAATTTTTGCACCTATATTAATAGTTGTAATAGTTACAACTGTGATTTCTCCTATACTTCTGAAGATTGCTTTTAAAGAGTCTTCAGAAAATGTAAAAGAATATATAGAAATTAAAAGGGTAGTAGGACAATAATGTTAAATAATAATAAATAGGTGTTTTATATCCAATATCAAGTGCAAATAGTAGTAATAGGACAATAGTGTTAAAATAAGCGTAATAATATAATTGATGTAGTGATAGTTTGTAATGGTCTGGAAATATATAGCAATTATAAGAAAATTTACAAAAATATGTTTAACTTATAATAAACTGGGTATATTCTTTAATAAGATAAAAGAATATATTTAGGGGGAAAGAATTATGGAAAATAGAACAGTATGTCATTGCATGGATGTAACTTATGAAGAAATAAAAAAAGCCATTGAAAATGGAGCTAAAACAATAGATGATATAAAAGAAGCAACTGGTGCATCAACTGGATGTGGTGGATGTGAAGAAGAAGTTCAAGCAATATTAGATGAACTATTAAAATAATCCAAATATATTTTTAAAAGGCTAAATAGGGTGTGAAGTTTAGCACCCTATTAATATCACAAATAATTTAAATTAATATATATTATTATCGATTAGAGGAGGAACAAATATGAGCGTTTTTGAAATAAAAAAAGATGTTTATTATACAGGAGTTGTAGATAAAGAATTAGAAGTATTTGATATAATAATGGACACTGAATTTGGTACAACTTACAATTCTTATATAATTAAGGATGAAAAAACTGTATTATTTGATACTGTAAAGGCTGAATTCAAAGATGAGTTTTTCAAAAATATAGAAGAAGTAACTCCTATAGAAAAAATAGACTATATAGTAGTTCACCATACTGAACCAGATCATGCTAGTAGTTTATCTTATGTATTAGACAAAAATCCAGATGCAGTAGTATATTGTACAACTGCAGCTAAAAATTTCTTAACTAACCAACTAAATAGAGAATTTAAAGTTCAAACTATAAAAGACGGAGATGTTTTAAATATAGGAAAGAGAAATATAAAATTCATAACAGCTCCAATGCTTCACTGGTCAGATACTATGTTTACTTATGTAGAAGAAGATAAAATATTATTAACTTGTGATGCTTTCGGATGTCACTATGGTTCTTATGAAGCTGATAGTGCAGTTGACAATGATGATTATGTAAGAGCTTCAAAATTTTACTATGATTGCATAGTTAAACCATTTGCTCAAAATGTATTAGATGCAGTAGATAAAGTTGTAAAATTAGGAATCGAATTCGATACTATATTAACTTCACATGGTCCAATACTATCAAAAGAGCCGATGTCACAAGTTAAGAGATACATAAACTGGTCTCAAAAAGCTCTAGATGTTACTAATAAAAATGAAATGAGCATATTCTATTTATCAGCTTATGGAAATACTAAAAAAATGGCTGAAAAAATAGCTGAAGGTGCTAAAGAAGAAGGTGCTAAAGTTACACTTTACGACTTAGAACAATTAACACCACAAGAAATGCACGATATATTCTTAGCTTCTAAAGTAGTTTTACTAGGATCTCCAACAATAAACAGATCAATGGTTAAACCTATGTGGGATTTATTCGCATCAATAGATCCAATGGCAAATAAAGGAACTATAGCAGGAGTATTCGGTTCATTTGGATGGAGTGGTGAAGGTGTATCTATAGCAGAAGCTGCATTAAAATCTATGGGCTTCAAAATGCCAATAGAAACAGTTAAGAAAAAATTCTTCCCAAGTGAAGAAACATTAGCAGACTGTGTAAATGCAGGTAGAGAATACGCTAAATTATTAAAATAATATTAAATTGATTTGAATTTATAAAAAATAGTTGATATGAAGAGACCCCAAAAGATTAATCTTTTGGGGTCATTAAATATTGGGGAATTTTTTATGTAATAAATTCTATTTTTTATGTAATAAATTCTATTAATGTAAATTTTAATTAATTTAATTTTAACTAATTCAACTTAAATTTTATCTAAATATTTTAGATTACTTAAATATTTTAATAGTTCCTTTGTCGTTTAAGTATTTTAATATTGAAAGTCCAATAGGGAATCCCAATAAACCTATAAATCCAAATAAGTTAAGTCCTGCAAACATACTTATAAGGGTAACTACAGGATGAAGTCCCACTTGTTGTCCAACGATTTTAGGTTCTACTATATTTCTCACAACTGTGATGAATAGGTATAGTAAAATAAGTCCTATGCCGACTTTGTAATTTCCATATATTAATGATATGATTGCCCAAGGAATCATAATTCCTCCCGTCCCAAGAACTGGAAGTATATCAAATATAGCTATTATCAGCCCAATTAAAATAGCATTATTTACGCCAATTAAAGTTAAACCGATTGATATTTCGGTGAAAGTTAAAAACAATATGAAAATATAAGAAAGAATACATTTTACAAGAGTTGTGCTTCCGTATTTTTTGATTTCTTGTAGAGTATTATTTATATTTTCAGGTAGTTGTCTTTTTATGAAACTAGTTATCTTTTCAAAATCAATAGTAATAAAAAATGTAACTATTATCATTATTAAAGTTTTTAAAAATATTCCAGGAATTGAATATGCAAATCCAGAAACATATTTTACAACTGAAGTAGATAATTTGCTTATAAAATCACCTAGAGTATTTAATAAGGCTGTAGAACTTTCTTCAATTGCCGAAATTAAATTAGGATCAAGAGACATTACCATTTTTTCTAAATACAATACACTATCCCACATAATAGGCTCTAAGCTGGTTTTAAAGAAATTAGGTAAACTCATAAATAAATCCTTTAAAACAACTACAAGCTTTGCACCCACAAGCATTACTGCAAAGATTGCAATAGAGTAAAAAAGTACAACAAAAAGGATAGAAATCAAACTTCTTGGAGCATGTGTTTTATTGCATATGTATTTTATTGGAATATTTAATATAGCCGCTATGATAAAAGCCAGTATAAAAGGTGTAAGTATGGAACCTAAATACTTCATTACAAGAAATACACATGTAAAAATTACACCCCAATAGCAGAATTTTATCAAGAAATTTTTCTGCTTTTCAATTTTTTCTATTCTTAAATTAGAATCATCTTCCATATAAACTTCCTCCTAATAATGTCTTTTAAAGTAAGTATTAACATTTTTAATAAAAAATATATCACTTTTAATAAATATATTTAAAAGTAGTTTCAAAAAAGTTGTCGGTTACTTTTGATAAATACATTTAAAAGTAGATTTATAAAAGTCGACGGTTACTTTTGATAAATATATTTTAAAAGTAGTTTTGAAAAATTTATCGATTGTTTTAAGAGAATATATTTCAAAGTGATATATATAAATGCATTACATGATATCTTTTAAGTAATTATATAATATTATTATTCTATTTGATATTAAAAAAATTTAACTTAAAATTTATAGGAAAAATAAAGGTTTCTTTATTGTATGGCATACGCTTTCGTGTAAATCGCTTAAGAGAAATTGTGATATAATTTTTATAAATAGTTAAAAAGGGAGTGATTTAATTATGAAACAATATGTAGTTGATGCTTTTTCTGAAAATGTATTTGGAGGAAATCCAGCTGCTATATGTGTTATGGAATCTTGGCTTGATGAGGAAACTATGATGAATATAACTAGGGAAAATAACCTTTCAGAAACTGCATTTACAGTTAAGGAAGGATCAAAATACAAATTACGTTGGTTTACTCCAGGTGGAGAAATAGATTTATGTGGCCATGCAACACTTGCAACTGCTTATGTAATAATGAATTATTATGAAAAAGATTTAAAAACAGTTGTATTTAGTACAATGAGTGGCGACTTAGTAGTAAATAAAAAAGATGATTTATACGAAATGGATTTTCCTGCATATGATTTAAAACAAGTGGATGTAACAGATGAAATGATTGATGCAATAGGTGTAAAACCTCTTGAAGCTTATATGGGAAGAGATTTACTTTGTGTATTAGAAGATGAAAATTTTGTTAGAAATTTAAATCCTGATATAGATAAAATAAAACAAATAGACGGTTTATTACTTCATGTAACAGCAAAGGGCTTTGATGTAGACTGTGTATCTCGTAGCTTTGCACCAAAGTTAAATGTAATAGAAGACCCAGTTTGTGGATCAGGTCACTGCCATATTGCTCCATATTGGATGGAAAAATTAAACAAAAACAACTTAGTTGCATATCAAGCATCTAAAAGAGGAGGAACTCTTTACTGTTCAATGAAGGATAAAAGAGTGACACTAAGCGGAAAAGCAGCCCTTTATTCTATAGCAGATATAAACATAGGTTTATAAATATATAACATAGGGCCATAAAATAATATATAATGAAAAAATAAAAATATAAAAATAAAGTTAAATTATTCAAGGGTAGTTGTAAAAAAAATATAACTATCCTTTATATCCTGTGCCAAAATTGACTTAAATTTTCATTTTTATTGTTGTATAAAAATTATAACTATCCTTTATATATGTCTATTTATATCACTTTTTGAGTGTTAAACTATTTTGTGATGAAAAAAGTTATATAGTTATATATTTTAGAATAAAGGCACAGAATAATTATTTAATAAAATAGAAAAACTATCAACAAATTACTTAATATAGAGATAATATATTACAAACCTATTTAACTAATATAAAAATAAATCACAAAATTATATAACAGAGTTTAAAATAAATCAAAAAACTAATTTAACTAATTTATATAGAAGAATATATATAATAAAATCATATAAGAGAGTAAAAATGAATCAAAAAACTAATTTAATAGGTAGGATATATATCACAAAATTATATAACAAAAGAACAATGCTAATATGGAAGGTATATATAATATAAAAAATAATTATCAATTAAATTAAAGATATCAAATACGTGACTGATTGGATGATATCAAATACATGACTGGTCGGATGATATCGAATATGTGTAGGAATTGGTTTATAAAAAAGCATCTGCAAATTTATTTTTATTTTGCAGATGCTTTTTTTGGTAAGTTTATTTGAGTTTATTAAAAATTAATTACATTGCTGTGTTGTTGCTTGTTTCATCGTTCCAGCATTCAACTTTTCCAAGTCCTTCTATGTTAGCTGGGTTAAAAGTAGGATCTTTGATTCCTGCTTTTCTTTGTTTTACATAGTCATCTAATGCTCTAAATGCAAATTTTCCAAGCAGAGCGATTGCTATTAAGTTTACTATAGCCATAAGAGCCATGATTACATCTGCCAGGTTCCATACTATGTCAACTTTAGTTAGAGAACCGAACATAACCATACATACAACAAAAATTCTAAATACAGTCATAACAACTTTGTTGTCTCCAAATATAAATTCTATATTTGATTGACCGTAGTAGTAGTTACCAACTATAGAACTGAATGCAAATAGGAATATACAAACAGCTATAAATATAGCCCCAAAATCACCTATATGGTAAACTAAAGCTTCTTGAGCAAGTTCTATACCAGTTAATTCAGTTGTGTTAAATTGAGTATATAAAAGTACCATAAATGCTGTACAACTACAGATTATTATAGTATCTGTGAAAACTCCAAGTGATTGAATTAAACCTTGTTTTACTGGGTGAGAAGTGTTTGCAGTAGCTGCTGCGTTAGGAGCACTACCCATACCAGCTTCATTTGAGAATAAACCTCTTTTTACACCGATAAGTATTGTTCCAGTAAATGTACCTACTATACCTGCTTTAAAATCAAATGCGTCTTTTAGTATTGCTCCAAATATTTCTGGCATTAAAGTTATGTTTTTGAAAACTAAAAATAGTGCAATTAATATGTAAGCTCCAGCAAATATAGGAACTATTACTTCTGAAACTTTTGCGATTCTATGAACACCACCGAATATAACAGCAGCAGTTAATATACATAATACAATTCCTATAGCAAGTTTATTAATACCAAATGCAGTGTTAAATGCAAGAGACATTGTATTTGCTTGAACAGCGTTGAATACAAATGGGAAGCAAAGAGTTATTAATATAGAGAATAGTATAGCCATCCATCTCATATTTAAACCTTGTTCCATATAGTAAGCTGGACCACCTCTAAAAGCAGTACCATCTTTGATTTTGTATATTTGGGCAAGTGTACTTTCTACAAAGCTTGATGCAGAACCTATAAGAGCCATTACCCACATCCAAAATACAGCACCAGGACCACCTGTCATAATTGCTATAGCAATCCCTGCTATATTACCAGTACCAACACGAGATGAAGTACTTATACAAAATGCTTGGAAAGAAGATATTTTACCTTCTTCTTTACTTATTCCATCTCCTAAAAGTCTAAACATTTCTCCAAATAATCTAAATTGAACGAATTTAGTTCTAAAAGTAAAATAAAAACCTAAAGCAACTAATGCAATTACAAGAATATAAGTCCATAAAAAGTCATTAGCGGTATTTACAAGATTGTTTAAAAATTCCATTATTTTCCTCCGATATAAATTAAAATTTCATATTACACAACAAGATTAATTATACTGGTAAAAAAAGAAAAAAGCAATATAAAATATATAAAATTCTTTTTATGAAAAATATAAAAAAATCAGAAAATTTTATTTTTATTAAGTTTAACTTTTAAAACTTGAATTTATAATCTTTGCAAGAAATAAAAACTTAAAAATATAAGAGTTATAAAAAATTATGAACTATATATGAAAATGTGTATACAAAACTTGCAATATTATAAATAATCTTAATTGAGTAAATTGCATATAAAAATAAATATAAAAACCCTATTTTATTTATTTTATTAAATAAAATAGGGTTTTTGCTAAACAAATTAAATATATATTTTTAATAATAATCGATACTTACTATTTTTCCAAGATGAATTAATACTTTTTCAAGTTCTTTAATTACATGAAGTCTAAGCTCTAAATTTCTTTGGAAGGAAGATGAGGCATTTGCTACATTTAAAGATCTTCCTACAAGTAATTTGACATGTGAGGCACTGTATAAAAGTCGGGCCATTTGAGAGGCACCGTCTTGTGCTTTAAATATATCGTCATCTTCATTTTTAGCAATATTTTTTAGTCTTTCTACTGTTTTAGACAGAGTAAGCACACCTTCAGTAACTAAATCTATCCCTGGTATATAAGCTATAGGAGGAACTTCTTTATCAATTATTTCAGAACTTGATTTCATTTCAAGCCCTAGCTCTCTAGCTACTATTTGTGAAGTAGTTCCACCACTGACTATTCTAATATCTGCGTTATTAATAAGCTCATTTACGACAGCTTTATCATCTTCTTTATTTGATGGAGGTCCAGTAAATAATTTTACTTTTTTAGGTTTTGTAGCCTTTAATACGCACACAGTCGTATCATCACCTGGCTCAAATAAATAAAGTTGATTACATACTCCTAGTAAATTATTTTTTATCTCTCTTGCAGACATAGATTCCCTAATATGCATTTTTAAATGTTTAGCAATATCTTGCCATTGCCAATTTAAATTAAGTGATTGTCCAGCACTAGCATATAAAGCACCATCACTTACGAAAACAAGTACATCATTTTCTGTTAAATTTATACTAGCTTCACGAACTAATTTTCCACATATATTTTTTTCTTTATATGGAATTTTTTCAATTTGTCCCCTTCTTAAGAAGAAGGTTTCAGGCCCATCAAATTCAGCTATGTATGCTTTATTGTGGTCTGTAATTTTTATTATTGTAAAAGTAGAGTAGGCTATATTTTTTTCAGCATCTACAGGTAGAGTTTGTATAATTGTCTCTACAGTTTCTTCTATTGAAAGTCCATTTTTTATCATAGTAAGTGCAATAGTAGAAGTAAGAGTTGCTAAGATATTAGCTTTAACACCACTACTTAGTCCATCAGATAAAACAGCCACACTCATGTCGTTATCTACGTAAAATTCAGCATTATCACCACAAAGTTCTTCTCCATGTTTGATAAGGCTTCCCGATGAAAAATCTATAAAATATCTCATTAATTATTTCCTTCTTCCTCTAAAATTAAATTTTTTAATTTTGTAAGAGTTACTTTAGTTTCAGCAGTTGTTTCACCAAGCAAACTAGCTATTTCCTGTGCTACAGTCATCTGTCTTGCAACTACCTTTTGTGCCATTTCCATAGTTTCTAGTTTTAACTTTTGTAATTTTTCTTCTGCTTTTTCATCTTTAGTGATGTCTACTGCAAGCCACAAATACATTTGACTGTGATCTAGCCATGTTATAGATTGAAGTAAAGTTGCATCGTCATATTCTTCAAATTTAAGCTTTTCATTTCTAACATTTTTTCTAAGATGTCTTACTCTTTCAAATTGTTTTTCATCTAGATACATATCTATAGGCATTCCTTCTGCTTCTCCTTTTTCTATATTGAAGAAGTTTTCAGCAGTTGGGTTAAATTGTATAACAAATAAATCCTTATCTATAAGTCCTATTAAATTAGGTGAAGACTCACATATAAGATTAGATAAACTTTCAGCTCTAGTTTTCATATAAGGTATACACATAGAAGGTTCTGCAATACCGTTATATACGGCTATAGCTTTTTCACGACATGTATTATAACCACAGCTACCACAGTTTAATTCGTCTTGTTTTGTAAGTTTACCGATTGATTTTAAAATTTCTTTTATTTCTTCATCAGTAGGTTGTTTTACTTCAAATGGATGAGGTGGAAATTCTTTATGAAGTAAAACATCTAAAGTCATATCTAAATAAGGATTTTTTACAGCTTTATCTGCAAATAAATCTATATATTTTTGTTTGTTGTTTATAAGGTCTCTTTTAACCTCAAAGTAGCATCTATCGTCTTTATCTAAGTCAGATCCATATAGGCATCCATGATTACAAGCATTCATTTCAAATACAGTATTTTTGAATTTTCCTTTTTTTATAGAATTTAAAACGCTCTTGCAATCTTCAACCCCGTTTACACAGAATAGAGTTTTTTTAGAACCTTTGCTTTCAAGGAAATCAGAAGTTTCTCCAGCTATAGGGAAAATTATTTTATCTCTACATACGATATCAAATGGCTCATTTTCAAGTTCATCTAAATTTATTTTTTCTTGAGCTAACCATTTTTGAAGCTCGTAAAAAGTTATTACTTCATCTACACAAATTTCTTTATTTGCATCTATTTTTTTAGCTATACAAGGACCTATAAATACTACTTTATTATTAGTTCCATATTTATGCTTTAAAAATCGTCCATGACTTACAAATGGAGGAACGACAGGAATTATTGAATCAGTAATTTCAGGAAAATGCTTTTGTACAAGATGATTTACAGTAGGACATAAAGACATAATGTAGTTGTTATCATCATCTTTATTTGCATATTCATTGTATATGTTAAAAATAGGTTTTGTAGTTACACCAGAATCTTCAACATGAGTAAATCCTAATTTTCTAAGAGCTGCTGGAATTTTAAGACTATCATCTCCAAAGGCAGCTGCAAATGTTGGCGCAACTGAAGCTATTACAGTTTCACCACTTTCTATATAATGCTTAATAGTATTTATACTTGATTTTTGAAGTCTATAATGTTGAGGACATGCTTTTGAACATCTACCACATAATATACATCTATCTGTAAGTATATGAGCTTGTTTATCTTTTATTGCTATAGCATCTACAGGACAGACTCTAACACAAGCATAACATCCTCTACATCCTTTTTTGGCAAAATTAGAAAAAGAAGACGCTGAATTTGTATCAGGAGTCTTGCTCACACGTGTATTATTTATTTGACTATCAATCAACATCCCAAATTTAGAATAAGGCATTAAAATATCCTCCTTAAATTAAAAAATAAAGTAAAACTACTTCTTAATTAGAATTATACTAATATTTTCAGAATATTACAATTTTGTAACTGGAAAAACATAGAAAATAGAATTACCATATAGTTATAAAATGATATCAAAATAATATCAATATTATATTTTAAGGAGGTTTTTGTATGAGTGAAGTTAATCTTGCAAAAGATCAAATATCAATTCAAGAAAAAGAAATAAATGCTATGAGTGGCTGGATAGGTATTTTTGTAGCTATATTATGTATTTTAGCTTTTCCAGTAGGTATATTTTTAACAATTGCATATGGAATGATATGGTCTTGTATTGTTGCAGTAGCTTTATTAATAATAGGCATACTTTTATTATGCGGTTTAAAAATAGTAAATCCAAATGAATCTATAGTATTTGTTTTATTTGGAAAATATTATGGAACGCTTAAAAAACCAGGATTTTACTTTGTAAATCCATTTGTAAGTGCGATAAATCCTACTTATGAACCACAAGCTATAAAAATAGCTAAGTTGGGCGAAAAATCTCCAGAAGAAGAAAATATATCTTCAAATACTAAAAAAATCTCATTAAAAGCCATGACTTTAAATAATCAAAAGCAAAAGGTAAACGATGAACTAGGAAATCCTATTATAATAGGAACAATAGTTATTTGGAAGGTTGTAAATCCTACAAAGGCTGTATTTAATGTGGAAAATTACAAAACATTTTTATCAATACAATGTGACTCGACTATAAGAAATGTGGCAAGACTTTATCCTTATGATTCTGAAGATACAGAAGATTATAAAGAAAAATCGCTTCGTGGAAGTAGTCAAGAAATAGCAGGAAAATTAAAAGAAGAACTTCAAAAACGTGTTGAAATAGCAGGTATTGAAGTTGAAGAAGTACGAATAACTCATCTATCTTATGCACCAGAAATAGCAGCTGCAATGCTGCAACGTCAACAAGCAGAGGCTATAATAGCAGCTCGTAAAAAAATAGTAGAAGGAGCTGTAGGTATGGTTGAAATGGCGCTTAATTCTCTTAGCGAAAAAGAAGTTGTAGAATTAGACGACGAAAGAAAAGCTGCTATGGTAAGTAATTTACTTGTAGTATTATGTGGCAGTAAAGATGCACAACCTATAGTAAATAGTGGTTCTATATATTAAAATGACACAAAAAAAAGACAAAAGCAAAAAACAGATTTTGCTTAGAATTTCTCAAAATCTGTGGAATGATTTAGCTGAATGGTCAGAAGATGAGTTTAGGTCTATAAACGGCCAAATAGAATATTTACTTACCGAATGCGTAAAAACTCGCAAAAAAGGTAAAAAGAAATCTAATATAAACGAAGAATAGAAACTTCAAAAGTAGGAGGGATTCTTATGATCGTAGTAACAACAGAAACCATACCAGGAAAAGAAATAGTAGATGTTATAGGAGTTGTATCAGGAGGAACAGTTCAATCTAAAAATATCGGAAAAGATATAGGCGCAGGACTAAAAGGGCTAGTTGGAGGAGAAATGAAATCATATACAGTAATGATGGAAGAAGCTAGAGAGATAGCTTTAAAAAGATTAATAGACAAAGCCGCAGACTCAGGTGCAAACGCTGTAGTTTCTATGAGATTTATGACATCTTCCATAATACAAGGCGCAAGTGAAGTAATAGCTTACGGAACAGCTGTTGTAATTGAATAATACATTGATAAAGTGGCGATTGGTAAAAATTACAAACTTTACCCAAATATATAGTTATAATTGAATAATACATTGACGAAGAAATAAACTTACTTGTGTATATTCTTTAAATACTTTACACGATAATTTAAAAATATGAAGGAGAAATGAAAAATTATGAAATTAAATTACATCACAATTATGGTTAGAAATTTATCAGACTCATTAAAATTTTATAAAGAATTAGCAGGATTAAAAGAATTAAGAAAAATAGAATTACCACATGGTAATATCGTATTTCTTGCAAATAATGAAGGAGAAACAATGCTAGAACTTATTGAAATGCCAGACAGTGAAAAAGTCCAAACAAAAGGCATGGTAATTAGTTTTACTGTTGAAGATGAATTAGAAACAGTTCATGATAAAGCTTTAGCTCTCGGATATAAACCATCTGATATAATTGAACATGCACCTAAACCAAAACACTTTACAGTAAAAGATCCAGATGAAATGATTATTGAATTTTCAAAATAACTTATTAGATATACAACCTAAAAATTGTTTCATAAAGAAATAAACTATCTTATAAAAAATGGCATCGTTGATGCCATTTTTTTATAATAATTAAATTTCTATACACCATACATATATCCCCAGTAAGCACTAAACCTTTGTTATACATTTTTGTGATAAAGTTTCCTAACTTACTAATCGAATAATATGCTGAATTTGATACAAATTTGCTTAATTTAGCAACCGATTGATATATTGATTCAAAGATGAATTTGTGTAAATTGATAATCAAATTCGTATACATGAGTATTTTGATCACATTATCTAATTTAATAACTGATTTGTATAATAATTTTGTGACTTAATTTGCTTAATTTAATAACTAGTTCGTATAATCTGTTACGAACAATTTATTAATTATTTTTTGCAATAACTTAATCAAAAATTTATCTCATTTTATGATTAAATTGTATAAATTTATTAAATCTGGTAATAATTCAAATAGAAGAATTTTGAAAGTTATTTTAGGCATGGAGGATAGTTAATTTGAATAATTGCAAGGATTTTAAATCTATTTTTGGAAAGCTAAATAATCAACAATTACAAAAAATTACAGATATTGTTAAAAGAAAAATAAAACAGTTAATAAAGTCTAATAAAAAATATAACTCTTTAGTTAAGGAAGATAATTTATTAACTGATGAATTATTTATTTTAGAAAATAGACCTAAAGTTGATTTAAAATGCCCAAAATGTGCTTCTGCAGCCTTAAATAAAAATGGAATAACTAACAATAAACAAAGATATATTTGCAAAAATTGTAGGACTACATTTGATGAAACTACGAATTCTCCACTTTCTAATACAAAGCTTAGTTTAGAAAAATGGTTTAAATATTGTGAACTTATGATTCTTGGAAAATCTATAAGACAGTGTGCAAGTATAGTTTCTGTAAGTGTTCCTACATCATTTTATATGAGACATAGAATTTTAAATGTGTTAAACTTAGCCCTTTCGCAGGAAACTCTAACTGGAATTGTTGAAATAGACCATTATCTTTTGCCTGAATATTTTAAGGGTCAAAAAAATAATGATCAAAAAAATTTATCTATAAATGATTATAATTTTACAGAAAATAATAATCAAAGCATTGGCAGTAAATTATATAAAAATAATTATAATGGTAAAATATGTATTCAGACTGCAATTGATAGAAAAGGTCATATACTTTCAAGAGTTATATCTAAGGAGAGACCGAATTTAGAATGTTTTAGTAAATTTTTTCATAATAAATTAAAGGATAATGTAGTATTTTGCGTACCTAGAAATAAATCTTTTCCAAATTTACGATTATCAGACTCAATGAAAAATATAAAATATATAAAAGTACAAAGATTTAGCTATAGATTAGATTCTAATTATAATTTAAATACTGTGGATAATTATTTTAGATCTTTTGATAGTTGGATGAAGCGATTTAAGGGGGTAGCTAGTAAGTATCTAAATAATTATTTAGCATGGTTTAAATTTTTATATGTGAACTTGGATAAATCTGATTATGATATGACTAGTGACTTATTTTTTAGAGTAGTTTATGAAAATTTAAAAATAAATAAATATAATATTAAAAATAGAGTTGGCGATTTGGTATAGAATAATTAATTATATATTACATGAATAATAAATTTGTTAAATTTGTGAATGATTAAATTTCAGCGATGTTTTTTACTATGATTTATCACATATGA
>CAYVBY010000002.1:110407-182993 GCA_964449895.1 uncultured Clostridium sp. | reverse complement strand
ACATATGATTTATCACAAAATTGTATAACAGTCAAAAAGTTACTTAGGAGAGTATGTGTTATGCGTATAGAATTCGCATAATATATTTTATAAAGAGTGTTATAAAAAAGAGTGCCCTTTTTAGGACACTGCTACTATTATATAAATATTTCTAATCGATTAGAAAATTTATTTAATTTATGCTTTTTTTACTACTGAAGATTTTAGTTTCATAGCACCAAAGCCGTCTATTTTGCATTCTATATCATGTCCATCAGATGGGTCATGTATTAATCTTATATTTTTAACTTTAGTTCCTATTTTTATAGATGAAGAACTTCCCTTAACTTTAAGATCTTTTACAACAGTTACAGAATCACCATCGTTTAATATATTTCCGTTTACATCTTTTATTACATTTTCTTCTTCAGCTTCAGTATTTAAAGACCATTCGTAAGCACATTCAGGACATACTAAAAGAGAACCGTCTTCATAAGTGTATTCAGAATTGCATTTTGGGCAATTTGGTAAATTTTCCATTTAATTTCCTCCTCAAAATTACGTAATTATTAGACTTCTATGATATCATAGAGACTTTTATTAAGTCTAGCTATTTTAGTTTAAAAAAAAGTAAAGTGATAGAATAAATATATAGCAAATATAAATTAATAAAAAATATATAAAAAAAATATAAAATTTTTTTAAAAAAGTGTATTGACAATACTGTATACATGATGTAATATAAATAAAGTAAAATTAAGTTATGAAAATTTATGTTTGAAAGACAAATAGTGTCAGATGATTGGTAAGTTTCTGACATAACTATTCTATAAAATTTGTAAACTTAATTCATATTCTATTTTCCCAAATTAGAATGAAAACAATAACGATTAAAGCTTAATAATTAAGCATTTTATAGTAACCGTCCCCCATGGTTACTATTTTTTTTTACAAAAAAAAGATGCCATGGTAAGTGGCATCTTAATCATATTTTTTATGTGTAAAAGGAATTTCAAATTTTATCAAACATTCTCCTTCTTCTATAAAATAAAGAGAAGTGTCTAAATATTTTATAAAGCCTGGATAAATAGGTTCTAAATTTTTAAAATTTATCCATTCTATTAAGTTTTGGAAGTATTCATCAAATGTATTTTTAGATAGTTGGGTAATAGTTTCTATATAATAAGACTTAGGTATACGAATAAAATCAGATTCATTTGAGTTACAATGGATATTATTATTTTTATTAATAAGTTCGTTTTCATAATTATATCTTGTTATATCCTCTTCACTCATTTCAGTATAATATTGTTGATTTTCACATATTTTTCCAAAGTCAAAAAAATCAAATAGACATTTGCTATCAAAATTTGCATCTTCAAATGGAAATACAAATTTATCTATGATTTCATGAAAATTATTTGAATTATTTATCAAACTTTTTTTAGAAATAGAACATTTATTTGATTTAGTAGTATTTTTTAGTTTTTTAAAATATCTTTCGGGATGATATTTTATTAAGGGTACATTTATAAGAAGGTTAGTTGAGTTTACCTCTTCTAGGCTATCTTTAAAAATTTGTTCTATTTTTTTTATGGAAGCTAATTTATCTAATAGTACTTGATGATGATTTTTTAAAATACTCTGTTGAACCTCTGTGTTTGAGTGGAGTAATAATTTTATATCATTTATAGATAAGTCTAAATCACGTAGATTTTTTATATGATTTATTATAGATATATCTCCCATAGTGTAGTATCTGTAATGATTGTCAGGATTTTTTTTAGATTTAATTAGATCGATTTTATCGTAATATCTAAGTGTATCTATTGAAAGTCCTGTTATATGTGAGGTTTCACTAATATTAAAAGTTAAGTTTTTCATTTATAAATCTCCTAAATGTATTTCATATATAATTTTAAATATATTAATAAGTTAAAAAAATCTTGACTATGGAGTTACTCCATAGTTTATTATATAAGTATAAATAATATATATTTTTTAGTCAACTTAGGTTGATAATTTTATTTTTTTTTAATATTTGAAAGTTATTGTTTAAATTCGTTTTGGGGAAAATGAATATGTCGTGTTCGGGAAAAGGTTGTATCAGAGATGATACAACCTTTATTGCGTTAAAAAAGAAATATAATTTTTATATAAAAATAGATATAATAGTTTGATTTAGGTGCGATTTTGCAAATCTTTTAATATTAATATTTAAAAAATAGATATTAAATAGCTTGATATACTGTATTTTGTATAAAAAGATATATATTATTTTATAGAAAAATATAATATAATAATTAACATAGAAGATTACAAAATGAGGAGAGATTATGAAACAATATAATACAATAATATTTGATTTAGATGGAACTATTACGGAGTCTGAACTTGGAATAACTAATTCAATAAAATATTCTCTTAACTTTTTTGGAATAGAAAAGGAAAGGGAATCTTTAAAAAGACATATAGGACCATCACTTAGTATTACTTTTAGAGAGTATTTAGGTGATGATGAAGAAAAAATAAAACTTGCAATAGAAAAATACAGAGAATACTATACATCAGGCGGTATGTTTGAAAATATAGTATATGAAGGTGTTGAAAATACCTTAAAAGAATTAAAAACAAGAGGAAAAACTATAATACTTGCATCTTCAAAACCTATGGTATTTTGCCAACAGATTTTGGAGCACTTTAATTTAGATAAATACTTTGATTTTATAGGTGGTAGCAATTTAGATGAAACTAGAACTGAAAAGGTAGAAGTAATTAAATTTTCCTTAGAAAATATAAATAAAAAGGCTGATGAAAATGCACTTATGGTTGGAGATAGACAATATGACATAATTGGTGCTAAAAAATTAAATATAGATTCAGTAGGCGTTTTATATGGATATGGAGATTATAATGAATTAAAAGACGCAGGTGCTACTTATATAATAGAGCATGCAGATGATCTTTTAGATATAGTAGGTTAGCCTAGAAAATATATAATCAGTTAATTTCTATATAATATATGTATGATGTAGTTTAAAGAATACATTATGTAGTATATAATCGATTAATTTATATAATATATAGCAGGTTAATCTAGAGAATATAAGGAGGATAATATGTTTGATAAAGCTTATGTTACAAAGGAAATTGAAGAAGTAGTTGATATTGAAAATGAATTTTGTGCAGATACAACGTGTGTTGACTTAAATAGTCATGGAAGTGATTTATTAAGTATTATGTATATGCCTCAAGGCAAAGGTCCTCATCCAACAGCTATATTGTTGCATGGATTTCCAGGTTATGATGACCCTATAGACATAGCCCAAGCTCTTAGAAGATGTGGAATGAATGTTTTGAGAATTCACTATAGAGGTAGTTGGGGCGTTTGCGGAACTTTTTCATTTGCTAATTGTATGGAAGATGTAAAAGCTGCAATAGATTATGTAACAAGAGAAGATGTAGTTGAATCATTTAATATAGACACAAACAACCTATTTTTAATAGGTCATAGTATGGGTGGATTTATGACTTTAACATGCTGTGTTGATGAGAGAATTAAAGCAGCTATAGCAATTGGGCCTTATGATTTTGGTCTTGTTGGAAAAGTAAGTCATATTGATAAAGAAGAAAAAAAAGAAGCTTTTGAAATGTATAAAACTTGTACAAAACCATTAAATAATACAAATGCAGAAATTTTAATGCAGGAATGTTTAGATAATGGGGATAAATGGAATCTTCCTGACAAAGCAGAAGCTTTATCAAATAAAAAAATTCTTATAATTGCATCAGAAACAGATTCAGTAAGCAAAAAATACCTTCACCACGATATATTATCTAGTGAAATTAAAAAATATAATAAAGGTAATTTTACAGAAATTATAACAAGAACAGACCACTCATATTCTAACAAAAGAGTATGGGCAACTCAAAAAATTACAGAATATTTAGACAAAATAATAAATAATTAATTTTAATCTATAATTTCTAGACATAAAAGAGGTTATCACGAGAATAATAAAAAATTATTCTGTGATGGCCTTTTTTACTTATAAGGGAATATATATTATTATATTTGCCAATTGGAGTTTTGTTATACTATTTTGTGATATAGAATAGAATTTTATATAGTATTGTTAAGATGAATAATCTATTGTTGTATAATTTTACGGATCATAAAATTATACAACAATACTTAAGTGTTTTTACGAATCACAAAATTATATAACAGTGTTTAAGTGCTTTTACGAATCACAAAATTGTATAACAGTGTTTAAGTGCTTTTAGTAGGGATATATATGTGTAGTGTGAAAATAGATAGTTATGAAAATTTTATTTCAAATGTGGTGTAAAAATAAAATTAAAAATGGGAGAGTTTTATGATAGTACCAAAAAGATTGAAAAAGGGAGATGCTATAGCGGTTGTGGCTCCATCTGGTCCTTTGAGGGAAAATTCTCTAGAGGATTTGAAAAAAATATTGATAGATAAAGGATATAGGGTTAAAATTTATGAAAGCTGTAATTTAAGATATAGAGGCTATTTATGTGGAGAGGATGAATTTAGAGCAAGGGATTTGCAAGATGCTTTTGAAGATGATAACATAGATGCAATAATTTGCTTGAGGGGCGGATATGGTGCAGGTAGAATACTTGATTTGATTGATTTTGACAAAATAAAGGAAAATCCTAAAATATTTATGGGATTATCTGATATAACTATTCTTCACATAGCTATTAACCAAATTTGCCAGTTAGTAACTTATCACGGACCAGTTTTAAATAAATTTGCAACTATGAATGATTATACTGAAAGATCTATGATAGATAATTTGACTACTTATAAAGATATAGAATTTGAAAACCCTGAAGGTGAAGAAATACTTAGTTTTTGGGGAGGCAAGTGCGAAGGAGATATAGTGGGAGGAAATTTGAGCCTTATAATCACATCACTTGGAACTCAGTATGAGATAGATACAAAGGATAAAATTTTATTTATAGAAGAAACTTGTGAATATGTATATAATGTAGATAGAATGCTCAATCATTTAGATATGGCTGGAAAATTTAAAGACTGTAAAGGTATTATATTTGGAGACTTTAACCAGTGTAAAAAAGCTAGAGATGATGATTGG
The DNA here is from genome assembly GCA_964449895.1 of uncultured Clostridium sp. Lineage (GTDB taxonomy): Bacteria > Bacillota > Clostridia > Peptostreptococcales > Peptostreptococcaceae > Intestinibacter. The sequence goes on along the minus strand of CAYVBY010000002.1, from coordinate 177,882 downwards.
ACAGTTGAAGAAGTATTAAAAGATATTGCAGAAAGATACAAAAAGCCTACTATATATAATTTACAAAGTGGTCACTGTGAGTTTGTAGGAACGATTCCACTAGGAGCTATGTGTTATCTAGACGCAGATAAAAAAACAGTAAAATTTACTTATTCAAGTTGTAAATATTAATGGATAACTATATAAAATAGGTTTTGTTAAGTAGATATGATAAAAATGATTCTTGATAGAATTAATAACCAATAAGGAGATAAAAATGAATATACTTATATCAAATGACGATGGAATAAATTCAGAGGGAATAAAAATTTTAGCAGAAGAAGTATCAAAAATTGCAAATGTATATGTAGTTGCTCCAGATAGTCCAAGGAGTGCTAGTAGTCATGCAATTACACTTCATAAGCCAGTTTTAATAAATGAAGAATATATATGCGAAAATGTCAAAGCATATTCTACATCAGGAACACCGGCAGATTGTGTAAAAATAGGAATAGAAGCTATTTTAAATGATGTAGACATAGATTTAGTATTAAGTGGAATAAATAATGGTCCTAATTTAGGAGATGATGTTATTTATTCAGGGACAGTTTCGGCAGCTATAGAAGGACTAATATGTCATAAACCATCTATTGCCATATCTTGTGATTCTCATAAAGTTTCAAAGGAAGAGTTTAGAGAAGCCTCTAAATATATGGTAGTTTTAATTGAAAAATTAAAAGATTATTTAGAAAAACTAGATGATAGTATATTAAATATAAATTTTCCTGTGGGAGATAAAAAAGGTGTAAAAATAACAAAATTAGGTAAAAGAGAATATACAAATGTAATGGATAGTAGAGAAAATGCCAGAGGGCAGAGATATGTATGGATGTGTGGAGATTTAGTCGATATTTGTCAAGATGAAAATAGTGATATCTTTGCTGTTGAAAATGGATATGTATCTATTACTCCAATTCATATAAATATGACAGACTTTAATAAAATGAATTCACTTAAAAAAATTAATTTAGAAGAAATTGAATTTTAAAAGTCGATGTAATAGGTTTTATAATAAAGAATTTACTTAAAGTGTAGAAGAGGTGTAAATAATGATAGGTAAGACAACGATTATATTAAATGGGAAAATTTACACTGTAGATTCTAAAAATACAGTTAAAGAAGCTTTAGTAATTAAAGATGACAAAATACTATATGTTGGAAATAATGAAGATCTAAAAGGATTTATAGATAAAGCAATTACAAGTGGTAAATGCATAGAATTTGTAGATTTTGAAACATTTATGAATGCAGAAGAAGATTTAAATGAAGATGTAATAAGGGTAATTGATTTGGAGGGAAGAGTATTACTGCCATCTTTTACAGATAGTCATATACACCCTCCAGGAACAGCAATTACAGATCTTTATGAGGTTTCTTTATATGGTTTAAATTCAGTAGAAGAATGTAAAGAAGCCATAAGAAGTTTTATAGAAAAAAACAAAGATATAGATGCAGTTTATGGAAAAGGATGGTCTTTGGGAATTTTTGAAGGAGAAGAAGTTTCAAAGGGACCTAAAAAAGAACACTTAGATGAAGTATCTACAGAAATACCAATAATTCTTAGAGCTTATGATGGTCATACTTTATGGCTAAACTCCAAGGCTTTTGAAAAATTTAATATAACAAATGATACAAATTCTCCAAGTGGAGGCAAAATAGAAATAAATGACAATACTAAAGAGCTTTGGGGTACTCTAAAGGAGTCGGCAACTCATTTAGTAAAAGAAGGAGAATATACAAATTATCAATATAAAAAAGCATTTGAATTGTTCCAACAAAAAATGCATAAGTTTGGAGTTACAAGTATGTTGTCTCTTTCTGGATTTGAATGGGGAATCCAGCCTGAAGTTTATAGCAAATTAATTGAAGAAGATAAGCTAAAAATGAGAGTATCAGCAGGTTTTTCTATAAGTCCAGATTTAGATTTGAAAAATCAAATCGAAATGATAAAAAATAGAAAAGATAAGTTTGATTCAAAATATTTTAAGACAACTACAGTGAAATTTCTAGCAGATGGAGTTGTAGAAGGAGTTACAGCAAGTTTGTTAAATCCTTACGAAATAGGAGCAGGTAAGGGAAATAATTACTATGGAGATATTTTGTGGAATAAAGATAAGTTAGTTGAAGCTATTAAAACATCCAACCAAAAAGGATTTTCTATTCATGTTCATTCAGTAGGAGATAATGCCACAAAATCTATGTTAGATGCTATTGAAAAGGCAAATTATGAAATAAATCAAGATTATGAAAAAGATAAAAATGATAAAAATTTAGATTGTGAAAATGAGAAATATTTAGAATCTATAAATTATGAAAGTTTAGATTGTGAAAATGAAAAATATTTAGAATTTATAAATTATGAAAGTTTAGATTGTATAAGTAATAAAAAATTAAATTATAGAAATGCTCTAACTCATCTTCAACTTGTTAGAAATGAAGATATAAAAAGATTTAAAGATTTAAATGTAATAGCAAGTGTTCAACCGTATTGGCATATGAAAGGTCCAAATTGGTGGGATGTGGTAGATTATAAATTATTGGGAGATAGGGCAAATTATGAATATCCCCTAAACTCATTTGTAAAAGAATCTGTAAAAATTGCATCTTCATCAGATCATTCAGTTACGCCTATACCAAATCCATTCTTTGCAATACAAGCTGGAGTTACTAGAAATCTATACAATGCAAGTTACTTTGGAGCTGAAGATGTGAAGGATATGGATGAAGAGGCTTGGCTTTTAAATAAAGATGAAAGAGTAACTGTAGAGGATATGGTGAGAAGTTTTACTATAAATGGAGCTTATTTGATTTTTAGAGATAATGAAATAGGAAGTATAGAAGCTGGTAAATATGCCGATTTTATAGTAATTGACAGAGATATATTTGAAATAAATCCTGTAGATATAGGAAATACCCAAGTTTTAATGACATTTTTTGACGGGAAAATGGTATATAAATCAAATTAGTCAAAAAACAAAAAAATAGTAACAAAATTTGACAAATTCTATATTATATATTGAGAAGTAATTATAGGATTTCTTATAAAATATAAGAGACTATAAATAGTTCTTAAATATAAATTTAGGAGATGTTAATATGGGATATACCTATTATAAAAACAGAGACAATAATGAAGAACAAAATGAAATAGATGTTAGAATAAGAGAAAATAGAGATCGCGATAGAGATTGCGATAGAGATAGAGACAGAGATTGTGATAGAGAACGCGAATATATGGAATACAACCAAGACGATAGATATTATGATTATTTAAATTATCAAAGTAGTAATTGTGAAAATTGTGATAGCTGTCAAGAACGTGAAAGAGACGAACACGTTCATGAATATATAAGTAGTACTAAATATGCAGAAAGAGATTGCGATAGACACAATCATAGACTTGCAGGAGTAACTGGTGAAGCAATAGAAATTCAAAATGGAAGAAACCATGTTCACAAAATAAAAAATGATAACACTGATTATTTTGACCATAACCATGAAATTTGCGATACAACTGGTCCAGCAATTAGAATACCAGGCTCAGATAAGCATATTCACTTAGTACGTGGAAAAACTACTGAAGAAGATAATCACTGCCATAACTATGAATTTACAACTTTAGTTAATTCACCATCAGTGTAGAAGTATCAGACGTATTTAGTGTAGAAATATAACTTTTGAGGGAGTAGTGCAAAATAGAGTAAAATCTGTTTTGTATCTGCTCCCTTTTGTGTATGAAAAAACTAATAATATCTATTGTGATATAGTTTGTATTAATCATTTTTTGACTGTTAAATAATTTTGTGATGGATTTAGGAATATTGATTTTTACAGAAAAATGAATATTTTATTTGAAATTTACAAATCTAATTTCATAAATAGAGTACTTTCAACTGGACTATCATTATAAGGCTCTATCTCTACAAATCCAAATTTCTTATATAGATGTATAGCGCTTTTCAAAAAAGGCAGTGTATCTAAAAACATGGCATCATATCCTATTGATTTTGCGTCAACGATAATCTTTTTGATTAAAAGGGACGCCAACTGTTGGCCTCTAAATTCAGGTTTTACATAAAGTCTTTTCATTTCGCAATTTTTATCATCAAGTCGTCTAAGTGCAATGCATCCAGCAATTTTATCATCTGCATGTATTATGTATAGTCGACCATCAGGAGTACCGTATTTTTCTTCTAAATTTTGTATTTCATGGTCGTAATTTTGAATACTCAAATATACCGCAAGATTTGGCTCTTCCTCTCTTAACATATCAGTGTATTCTGTAAATAATTTTCGTATTTCTTCTTTTTCATCGTAAGCAAGTTTTATATCTATATTCATAAAGTACCTCCTTTTAATATGGAATCAAACAAATTATTTATATAAATAATTATAGTAATATTTTTTATAAAGGTAAAATAAATATTGATTTTAGTGATAAAATATATATAAATAATAGGTTCAAAGGGGAGAAAAATGAAAAAAAGTATTTTAATAATTACTATGACGATAATAATGACTATGTTGGTTGGGTGTATTGATGCAGATGTTACAATTGATGTTGAAAAAAATGGAACTGGAAAAGCAATGATAGAGGTATTGGGACCTGAAATTATAGCTAATAATATTTCTGAAGAAACTATAAGTGATATAGGAAAAGATTATGAAAAAGTAGAAAAAATTGAAAATGAAGGCAAATCAGGATATAGATTTACTACTAAACAGGGATATTTGACTGACATTTTTAAAGATGTAACAAATTTAAATGAGTCTTTAGAAAAAGAAGGTATAACAAACGCTAGTTCTGGAGATAATATTGTAAATGAGATGTATGAAAAATATATAGATATAGAGAAAGAAGATAGCATATTTTTTACTGTATATGATGTCAATTTAAATATAAAAGATGCAGTATATAGTGAGATGACTAAAGAGCAACAGGCTATTACTAGCTTTATTGGACAAGGTGCTAATATTGGATTTCATCTAAAATTCCCAACAAATTTAAATTATAGCAATGCTACTAGTGTAACTAATGAAGACGGAAAATACATATATAATTGGGACTATACTTTATCAAATGTAGAAAATATTAGTTTTTCAGCTAAAGTACCAAACATAAAAAATATAATAATTATTGCAGCTGTTATTATCTTATTGGTATTTTTACTTTTTAGAAAAATGAAAAAAAGAAAACAAGCTTAACTGAGATAAATTCAAATATTTAGAATATTTAGTTTTATTTTGTAGATTTTTTTCATTTAATAAACTAGAATAAAAGTAAATACTAATTTGGATGGAGAGTAAATAGATGAAAGATTTAAAAGACATTTGTAAAATAGCATTAGTTCAAGCTGCACCTGTTATGTTTGACAAAAAATTAGGAGTTGAAAAAACTGTAAAACTTATAGAAGAAGCAGCAGAAAAAAACGTTGATTTAATAGTATTTCCAGAATTATTTATACCAGGTTATCCTTATGGAATAACTTATGGATTTACAGTAGGAAGCAGAAATGAAAAAGGTCGTGAAGACTGGAAGGTTTATTACGATAATTCTATAGTAATACCAGGAGAAGAAACTGATATAATCGCTAAAGCTGCAAAGGCTGCACATGCATATGTAAGTATTGGTGTATCTGAGCGTGATTTAACTACAGGAACACTTTATAATTCAAATATATTCTTTTCACCAGAGGGAGAATTAGTAGGTGTACATAGAAAACTTAAACCAACAGGAGCAGAACGTGTTGTATGGGGTGATGCAAACAAAGGATATTTCCCTGTTGTAGATACACCTTGGGGTAATATGGGAAGTTTAATTTGTTGGGAAAGTTATATGCCACTTGCAAGAGTTGCACTTTATGACAAAGGAGTTACACTTTATATTTCTCCTAACACTAACGACAACCCAGAATGGCAAGCAACTATACAACATATAGCTATAGAAGGTCATTGCTATTTTATAAATTCTGATATGTACTTTACAAAAGATATGTATCCAAAAGATTTAAATTGCCAAGATGAAATAGATAAATTATCTGATATAGTTTGTAGAGGTGGTAGCTGTATAATAGATCCTTATGGACATTATGTTACAGAACCTGTATGGGATAAAGAAGAGATAATCTATGCAGATTTAGATATGCAAAAGGTTCCTATGAGTCGTATGGAATTAGATGCTTGTGGACATTATGCTAGACCTGACGTATTAGAGCTTAGAGTTCACGAAAAATAATTTAAAATATAAAGCTTAGTTAGATACAAAATACTCATATATAAGCAAAATAAAAGCTTATTTATGAGTATTTTTTTTAAAAATATGCTTGACTTTAATTTAAAAAGAGACTATTATTAAATTAATAAAACTTAGTAACAAAATATAACTAAGAAAAAGAAGGTGATTAATTGATAGAAGAGTTAAATAAAATAACAGAAGAGCAGTTTTTAAAAGAATACAACATAGATGATTATGAAAGACCTTCTGTTACAGTTGATACACTTGTCTTTACGGTGACTAATAAAGTAAATGAAGATATAAGAAAGTTAGATGAGAAAGAGCTAAAAATTTTACTTATAAAGAGAAACTCACATCCTTTTTTAGGAAGCTGGGCATTTCCTGGAGGTTTTGTTCAAATAGATGAATCTTTAGACGATGCAGTAGCTAGGATGATTAGAGAAGAAGCTAACATATCAAATATATATTTTGAGCAGCTATATACATATGGAGATATAGATAGAGATCCAAGAACGAGAGTATTATCAATAGCTCATATGGCACTTATACCGAGTGAAAATTTAAAGCCGAAGATAGGTAGAGATATAGAAGATATCAAATGGTTTAGCATAAAAAAGGAAAATATAGATTGTGAAGAGGAGAATGAATCTAGATGGATTTTAAATCTCACAAGCGAGGATAAAGAAATAGAAATATCTTATGAAGTTACAGAAAAATGTATAAAAAGAGGAGTAACAGAGCTAAAAGAGATAATAGTAAATCCACAATCTTTAACAGAAGAAAAACTAGCATTTGATCATTACAGAATTTTAGTAGATGCGATGAATCGTCTAAAAAATAAAATAGAGTACACTCCAATAGCTTTTAATTTAGTAGGTGAGTACTTTACAAGGGCTGAAATTCAATCTATATATGAGCTGATACTAGATAGGAAGTTTACTAGAATGGAAATTTGGAGAAAGATAAAGGATATGGTTTTAGAGACTGATTTAATATCTAGGGAAAAAGGTCATCGTCCATCTAAGTATTACAAGTTCAATCCAGATTGGAGTCCAAAATTTTAAATAGCAAATAAGGTGGTAAATTTAAATTTGCCACCTGAAGTAATAAATATTTTTTTAAAAATACTTAGTAACAAATAACAACTAAGAAAATAAGGGGGAAGAAAAATGTTAAATTTCAAATCAATAAAATTTTTACCAAGTGAGTATGTTTTTAAATATAAAAATGGAAAAATAGTAAAAGAAGGAAATGGATTATCTTTTATCTACTATGTACCAAGTACTTCAGTTGTTGTGATTCCAACATCAAGTGCAGATGTACCATTTGTATTTCAAGAAATTACAAATGATTATCAAACAGTTAGTGTTCAAGGTCAAATAACATATAAAATTTCAGATTACAAAAAAGTTGCTGAAATACTAGACTATACATATGATATGAAAAATAAAAAATATATAAAAGATGACTACAAGAAAATACCTCAAAGATTAGTAAATATAACTAAGGTTTTAACTAAAAAAAGTATAGAAAATATGCCACTAAAAGAAGCTATAAAATCTAGCGAATCTTTGGCTAATTTAATAAAACAAACATTAATGGGAAGTAGTGAAGTTAAAAATCTTGGGATAGAGATAATTGGATTTTCTATTTTAGCAATAATTCCAAATAAAGAGACTGCAAGGGCTTTAGAAGCAACAGCTAGAGAAGAGATTTTGAAAAAAGCAGATGAAGCGATTTATGAAAGAAGAAATTCATCAATAGAGCAAGAGCGTATTGTAAAAGAAAATGAGCTTAATACAGAAATTGCTATAGAAAAGAAGAGAAAACAAATTCAAGAAGAACAATTAGAATTAAAACGACTAAAAATGGAAAAAGAAAATAAAATGAAAGATGAAGAACTTGGATATAAAACTAAGCTTGAAGAAAAGAGAAAAGAATTTATAAAACTTTCAGCAGAAAACTCAAAGCAAGATGCAGATTCAAAGGCTTATCAATTTGAAGCTATGATGAAAGTATTTAATGAAATGGATCCTAATGTAATACAAGCTTTAGCAGCTATAAATATGGAGCCTGAAAAATTAATAGCAGGAGCTTTTCAACAACTTGCAAATAAGGCTGATAAAATAGGAGAACTTAATATTTCACCTGATTTACTTCAAAGCTTAATAAAAAGTAAAAATTAATTTTAAAAGTATTTACGAATAAGACTATAAATTAATAATAAATATATTAAATAATGAGAGTAAAAAATAATTTAAAGGGGCTGAATATATGAGAATAAATAATAAAAAAATTGTTTTAGTAAAAAGAAAGACCAGATTTGAAAATTTAATTTGCAAATACAATACAGAAGGACAAGTTAAATTTGTAATAGAACATTCTGGAGGAGATTTTACAGATTATAAACTTGAAGATAAGATATACAAAGATGCACTATTAAAAATAGAATCTCAATTAGAAAAAATAGCACGTGTACAAATATTAGATAGAGACTATCTTTCAAATTATATTTTCGCAAAAGATGATATAGTAGTTGTAGTAGGACAAGATGGATTAGTTGCAAATACTTTGAAATATCTAAAGAATCAACCTTTAATAGCAGTAAATCCAGATCCAATTAGATTTGATGGAGTGTTACTTCCTTTTAATCCAGAAGAGGTAGGACTAGTAGTAAGAGATGTACTTAATAATCTTAGAACTTGCAAAGAAGTAACATTAGCAAAAGCTACATTAAATGATGGTCAATCTCTTCTAGGAGTAAACGATATATTTATTGGTCAAAAAACTCATGTATCAGCCCAATACATTATAAATCAAAATAATAAAAAAGAACGACAATCTTCAAGTGGAATAATTATATCAACAGGTTTAGGTTCAACAGGATGGTTTAAAAGTATTTTAGCTGGAGCGTCAAAAATATCTACAGCCTATTTAAATAGACAAATTGATATTAAACAAAGTGATGAATTTAGATGGAATTCAGACTTTTTATACTATACAGTCCGTGAGCCATATCCAAGTAAATTGACATCAGATACTATGGTATTTGGGAAGATAGATAAAACAAATTCTTTGAAAATACAATCTTTGATGCCAGAAAATGGAGTGATATTTAGCGATGGAGTAGAAGAAGATTACATAGAGTTTAATTCAGGAAATGAGGCAGTTATTTCAATTGCTGATCATAAAGGCTTACTTATAGTATAATTTACAAAGTTATCTAGAAAAGTTAATACTTCTCTTAGATAATTTGGTATACAGATTAGATAGATTTATACTTTCATAAGATTATTTATAGTTAATATTGATTTTATCGATAAGGTATATGGATACTTATTCATATACCTTATTTTTAATATATAATACATAAAATTATGGTATAATAAAAATGTAATATAAAAATAAATTTTTATGGGATGTAAGAAATTACTAAAAATATTTGTAAATAAAAATATTTTTAGTGTATATATTTTAAGAAAATCTATATTAAAAAAATTTAAGATAAAGATTTTTTCAAAAAATGAATTTTATGATAGAGGTTAAATAAATTATGTTAAAAGAAAAAATAGTAAATCCAGTTGTAAAAACATTGATAAAAGGAAATATGCTTGATAAGTTAGAGGATAATATGATGCCTTTTAAAAAACTAATGACATACTATGAATGTGCCATTATGGAAGTTGAGACTAAATTTAAAGTACTAAATCAAGACTTTTCTCTTGAATATGATAGAAATCCAATAGAGACAATTAAGAGTAGATTAAAATCGAAAGAAAGTATAATAAAAAAATTAGTTAGAAAGAATTTTCCTCTTACAGTTGAGTCGATAGAATTAAACTTAAATGATGTAGCAGGAGTCAGAGTAGTATGTTCTTTTATAGAGGATATATATTTTTTAGCAGATTGTTTATTACAACAAGATGATATTAAATTAATTGAAGTAAAAGATTACATAAAAAATCCTAAACCAAATGGTTATAGGAGTTTACATTTAATTATAGAAATTCCCATTTTTTTAAAAAATCAAAAGAAAAATGTAAGGGTAGAAGTACAGCTTAGAACTATAGCTATGGACTTTTGGGCTAGCTTAGATCATAAATTGAGCTACAAAAAAGATATTCCAAAAGAAGAGTCTGAATTACTTAGACAAGAGTTACTAGAATGTGCACAAATTAGTGCTGATTTAGATATGCGTATGGAGGAGATAAAAAACAGGATTGCAAATAAACAGGAAAATAGTGAGCTTTAGATTTATATTAATTTAAAGTAATACTTATTTTACATTTGAATTTAAAATTTTATATAAAAAATAAAAGCCAAATCGGAGTATCATCCTATTTGGCTTAATTTATGTAAAGAAAATTTTATAAAATATTTTTTAGTAAAAATTTTAAAGATATAAGTTTCACTTTGGGAAACTTTTTTTACAAAAGTAACTTTTGAATCCATTGTTGATGTGTAATTTAAAACATATAATTTAAGTATAGAGAGGAGGAAATTTAGATGAATGAAATCAACATAGGAAAAAATATAATTAACTTTAGAAGAAATAAAGGCATTACACAAGATGAGCTTGCAAGCTATATAGGTGTATCAAAATCGTCAGTATCAAAATGGGAAAATAACATAACTTATCCTGATATATTATTACTTCCTCAACTTGCAACATTATTTAATGTATCTTTAGATGAGCTTATTGGATATGAACCGCAACTTACAAAGGAAGATATCAAGAAAATTTACCATAAATTAGCGGATGAATTTACTGAAAAGCATCCAAATGAGGTTTTAGAAAAATGTGAAAAATATATAAAAAAATACTATTCCTGTTTTGATTTTTTAAAGCAAATAGTTGTACTTTATTTAAATCATTATATGTTATTTGAAAAGCAAGATGAAATTTTATATAGAGCAAGAGAATTATGTATAAGAATAAAAGAAGAATGTAACGACACAAAACTTATAAAAGAAATAGTTTATCTAGAAGCAGTTTCATTAATCATGGAAAATAAACCTATTGATGTTTTAGAACTTTTAGGAGAAGATATAAAATTTTTTAGCCAAGATGCAGATATGATAGGTTTAAGTTTTCAATTATTAGGAAATATAAATAAAGCAGATGAAATAGCGCAGGTTTGCACATATCAATATCTATTATCATTAATGGGGAATCTAATTCAGCGAATTGTATTAAATGTAGAAAATCTAAAAATAGTAGAAGAATCATTTGAAAAAGCTTTTGAAATTTGTAAAATATTTAATTTAGACGATCTTCATGCAAATACAACTGTAAATTTATACTTAAGTACAGCACAGGCTTATATGGTGCATGGACAAAAGGAGAAGGCTTTAGATTTAATTGAGAGATACACAAAAGTATGTGTAAAAAATATATATAATTTTAAGCTAGCAGGAAATAACTACTTTGACAAAATAGATAATTGGCTTAAAGACTTGGATTTGGGAGTAAATCCACCTAGAAGTCAAAAGCTAATAAAGCAAAGTGTAATAACTGCACTAAAAGATAATCCAGCATTTGTTAGCTTAAAAGATGAGTACAGATTTAAATCATGTTTACTTGCTCTAGAAAGTGAATAGATAAAATTAAAAATTTAGGAGGAATTACAATGAATGATATGATGAATCAATTACCAATTTTATTACCAGTTATAATATTACAATTTATGTTAGCTATAATTGCATTAATTCACGTACTTAAACATCCAAATTATAGATTTGGAAATAAAATAATGTGGATATTGGTAGTTTTATTTATACAAATTATAGGGCCTATATGTTATTTTGCATTTGGCAGAGGTGAAGAATAATGAATGTTCTTGAAATCAATGGTCTATCTAAAAAATTTGGTTCAAATCACATAATAAAGGATTTGAATCTAAAGATAAGTGAAAACTCTATCTGTGGATTTATAGGAGAAAATGGTGCAGGAAAAACTACTACCATGAAGATGGTACTTGGATTTTTAAAACCAGATAGTGGGAATATAAAGGTTTGTGGTGAAAATGTAACTTATGGAGAAACTAAGACAAATAGATTTATAGGATACCTTCCAGATGTTCCTGAGTACTATGGATATATGAATCCAATGGAGTATTTAAAACTATGTGGTCAAATCACTGGTATGAATAAAAATGATATAAACAAAAAAAGTGAAGAGCTTTTAGAACTTGTAGGTCTTAAGGAACATAAAAAAAGAAAAATAGGAAAATTTTCAAGAGGCATGAAGCAAAGACTTGGAATTGCTCAAGCACTTTTAAACGAGCCTAAATTACTTATATGTGACGAACCTACATCAGCATTAGACCCTGTAGGAAGAAAAGAAATCTTAGATATTTTGCTAAAAGTCAAAGAAAAAACTACAGTAATATTTTCAACACACATATTATCAGATGTAGAGAAAATTTGCGATGAAATTGCGATTTTAAAAGATGGGAAAATAGCTCTAAGTGGGAAATTATCTAAAATCAGAGCTGATAATATTATAGACTGCCTAGAAATAGAATTTAAAAATGAAGATGATATGTTAAAGTTTTTAAATATGTTAGGGAAAAATTCTAATTTAAATGAAATAGAAACTTCTCTAGAAAAATCAGAAAATAGGATTTTTATCCATTCAAATAATATATTAAAAGTCCAAAAAGAAATTATAAAATCAATGATAGATATAGATTTATATCCGATATCTATAAGCCTTCAAGAACCTACATTAGAAAGGTTGCTTTTGGAGGATATAAAATAGGAGGATAAAAATAAATGAGAGCTTATTTAGCATTTACAAAAAAAGAAATTTATGAACTAGCTAAAACCTATAAATTACTTTTAATAGTAGTAGTATTTTTAATATTGGGATTTATAAATCCTATCACAGCTAAATTTACACCATATCTTTTAGAATCTTTTTTAGAAGAAGGTATGAAAATTGAGATACCTGAGCCTACAATTATGGATTCTTGGATGCAGTTTTTCAAAAATGTAAATCAAATGGGACTTATAATCTTAGTAATTATGTTTAGTGGGATAATTTCAAATGAAATTAAAAAAGGTACGCTTATCAATATGCTTACAAAAGGATTATCTAGAAAAACTGTTGTCTTATCTAAATTTACATCTACTGTTTTAGTTTGGACAGTAGTGTATTTCTTAGCATTTATCGTAACATTTTTATATTCAATGATGTTTTGGAAAGATACAGAAGTTTCTAATTTATTATTTTCTGTAAGTCTTGTGTGGATATTTGGAATATTTTTAATAAGTGTATTAATTTTGGGAGAAATTTTATTTAAAAATGGATATGGAGCTATGCTATTTTGTGGATTTATAGTGGCATGTTTACTATTTTTAAATATGCTTCCATCTATAAGTGAATACAATCCAGTTCAATTAATCACTATAAATATGGATATTTTAAAGGAAAATATTGAAGTTAAAGAGTTATTTAAATCAATTTGGATTACATTAGGAGCTAGTATATTATGTTTAATTTCAAGTATATGTATATTTTGTAAAAGAGAATTTTAAAGTATAAAAATAAACCTACCTCACAAATTAGTTTTAAGTATAACTATTGAGATAGGTTTATTTTTTCTAAACATTTTCGATTAAAATAAATTTTCTGCCTTTTTTAGTATATAAATATATAGAAATTACTATAGTAAATACCTCTGCAAGTGGCATAGCAAGCCATATTCCGTTTAAACCTATAATTTTTGGAAGAGCAAATATAAATATAACTACAAATATAAGAGATCTCAAAGAAGATATAATAGCTGAAGTCAATCCATCTCCTACAGCTGTGAAATATCCTGATAAAAATATATTTACACCAATAAAAATAAATATTGGATTAAATAATTTTAGTGCAGAAGATGTTAGGCTATACACATTTCCTCCATCTACAAACAGGCCTATAATAAATCCTCCACCTATATAAAGAATTCCAATTATTAATAGAGCTGTTATTCCAATTGTAATAAAGCTATATCTTAAAACTTCCTTCATCTTATCTTTGTTCCCAGCTCCTAAGTTGTAGCTTATAACAGGGGATGTTGCTACTGTAATACCCATATAAAAGGCAATAAAAAAATAGTAAATGTACATAATTATTGTTACAGCTGCTACACCATCTTCTCCAAATTCTCTGATTATTATAAGATTAAAAAGAAGAGTTGTAATACCTGTAGATAATTCTGTAAGCATTTCACTAAATCCATTTGTACATGATTTAAAAATTACTTTAAAATCGTATTTAGGTTTGCAAAACTTTAAATTACTATGTTTTAAGAAATGTATAAGTCCAATAATTGCACTTATACTTATAGAAATAACTGTTCCAAGTGAAGCTCCAAAAGTTCCCATATTGTAAACTCCAACGAAAACATAATCTAGAACTACATTTAAAATTAATCCTATAAATGACATTTTTAAACCTATTTGTGAATTTCCATCAGTACGAACTAAATACTCAAAGAATAGCTTAAAAGCCATTGGAATAGTACCTAAAAATACAACAAAAGCATAAGGAAGAACATGCTCCATTAATCTTTCACTACTTCCAAGCATTACAGCTATTGGTCTTAAATAAACAATACCGATAATAGTAAATAAAATAGAAAAAATTAAAAGAACAATCACAATTAAGCTAAATACTTCATTTGCTTTTTGTTTTTCTTCTTTACCTAAATATTCTCCTATAATTGCACCAGAACCAGTCGCAAGCATAACAGATACTCCAAATATTATACAAGTTATTGGAATAACTATATTAATTCCTGCAAGAGCATCAGAGCATGCGTATTTTGAAACAAAATAGCCATCTATTGTAGTATAAAAAGACAGAAAAATCATAGTCATAATTGACGGTACCAAGTACTTAACATACTGTTTGTAAGTCATTGGTTTTGAAAAAATATCCATACTAAACCTCCTTGATAAATTGTATTTATAAATATAGAATAAAGAATATAGTAACTATAGTGTCAAGAGGTGATTTTTTTTATGGATAATTTATTTTCAATAGGGGAATTAGCAAAATATCAAAATATCTCAAAGCAAACATTGATTTTTTACGATAAAATAGGTCTTTTTAAGCCGAGTTATGTAAATCCTAGTAATGGATATCGTTATTATAGTGCAGAGCAGCTAGATTATTTAGATACAATTTTAATTATGAAAAAGATAGGATTTTCTTTAGAAGATATAAAAAAGCATATGAAAACTTATAATGTTAAAGAAAGCCTTGTATTTTTAAAAGATCAAATGAATTCTATAGATGAGAAAATTCAAGAATTGTTATTAATAAAAAGTAGACTAAATCAACGCTGTGAATCAGTTGAAAAAGCCTATTTCTATGCAGATACAAAAGTTCAAGTTGGCATTATGGAACAATTATATGTTTTATATCATGATGTTAAAGAACCCTTTACTATGAAGGAAATTAGTCTAGCCACTAAAAAATGTTATGCACAAGCATTTAAAGAAAATTTGCCTATATTTTTCCAATGTGGTGTATCAGTTCCACTGCAAAATATTAAAGAAAATCGTTTTATAGAGGCATCTATAGCATTTGTTACAACTGATAATGTAAATACCGTAAAAAATATTAAAAAGCTTCCGAAAGGATTGACAGCCAGTATATATCACTTCGGAAATTATCAATCAATAGATAAATCTTATAAAATTTTATTAGATTATTGTGATGAAAATGGATTAAAGATCGTTTCTGACTCGTATGAATTTTGTATAAATGATTATATTACATCTAGATATGAAGATGAATTTATAACGAAGATATTATTTTATGTAGAAAAATAAAACTTTGTATATAAATAAATTTCCAATATTAGTATAAAGAGTTAATAAAAATGTGGAGAATATTATTTTGTTAGTGTATAATAATATGGAGAAAATTTTAATATTCAAAGGAGTGTATACTGATGAAAGAAAAAGTTGCAGAAGTATTAGAAAAAGTTAGACCAGTTCTACAAAGAGACGGAGGAGATGTTGAATTAATAGAAGTTTCTGATGATGGAACTGTATTAGTAAGATTACAAGGTGCTTGTGCAGGATGCCCAGGAGCTACTATGACATTAAAAGCTGTTATAGAAAACTTACTAGTTAAAGAAGTACCAGGTGTAACTAGAGTAGTTGGTGTATAATAAGAAAAGAGCAAACAAATTTTATTTGTTTAGCTCTTTTTTTCTGTCTATAAGTATAATATAAATAAGTAGATAAAGGAGGAGATTTTATGAGGATTGGAACATCAGATAGCACAAAAATATTAGATAGTGCTTGTGTAAATGAATATAAAATACCACTTATAGTACTTATGGAAAATGCAGTGCTTTCTGCATTTAAGCATATGGATATCGAAGAAAATGAAAATTATGTAATAGTAAGTGGAGTTGGAAATAACGGAGGAGATGGACTAGGTCTTGCTAGACAGCTTACTGCTAAGGGAAAAAATGTAAAAGTATTTATTGTTGGAAATACTAAAAAATTAAGCGAATGTTCAAAAATAAATTATGATATTTTGAAAGCTATGGAAATTCCTATAGAAGTAGTATATCCAAATAAATTAGATATTTTAAAAGAAGAGATAAAAAAATCAGATATAGTAGTAGATTGTATATTTGGAACAGGTTTAAAAAGAAAAATAACTGATACTTTTGCTGATGTAATAAAAATAATAAATCAAAACAAAAATAAAACCTACTCAATAGATGTACCTTCTGGAATAAATGCAACTACAGGTGAAATTCTAGGAGTTTGTATAAAAGCCGATAAGACAATATCATTTGAGTTTTATAAGAGGGGATTTTTAAAATACGAAACAAAGGAATTTATTGGAGATGTAGTAGTGGAGCATCTAGGAATTCCTAATTATATACTAGACAAATATGATGATAAAGAATATATTACAGATTTTGATTTTGTAAAAAATAATATAAAAGAAAAAAATAAATTTGCTTTCAAAAGTGATTTCGGGAAAGTAGCTATATTTGCGGGAAGTAAAGGATTTACAGGTGCAGCATATATTGCGACAGAGGCAGCAGTAAAAACTGGAAGTGGACTTACTACACTTATTTCAGATAGCTATGTTCAAGAAGTTGTAAGCACAAAGCTTTGTGAAGCTATGACTTTAGATATAGAAGAAAAAGAAAGATTTATTAAGCTAATAAAAAGTTGCAATGCTGTAGGATTTGGATGTGGAATGGGAGATAATCCTATGACATATAGTAAATTACAAGATGTATTAAAAAATACAACATGTCCTATAGTAATAGATGCAGATGGATTAAATGTTTTAAAAGAACAAGCAGATATTTTAGAAAATTATCCAAATAGAATAATAATAACACCACATCTTGGGGAAATGGCAAGACTTACAGGTTATTGTATAGATTACATAAAAGAGAATAAACTAGATGTAGCTAAAGAATTTGCTCAAAAATATAAAGTAGTAGTTTTACTTAAAGGATATGAAACAGTAATAACTGATGGAAATTACACATATATAAATCCTACAGGAAATTCATCTATGGCAAATGGAGGAATGGGAGATACACTTTTAGGAATTATTACATCTCTTGCAGGTCAAGGATTAGATATACTAACTTCTGCAGTTTGTGGTGCATACATCCATGGATATATAGGAGATGAATTATCTAAGGATTTATATACAGTAAATGCAACAGACATAATCGCAAGTATATCAAAAGTAATGAAATTATTTCAAAGATAAAACTACAAAGATATTTAAAAATAATAAGACATAAAAAAACAATCTTTGATATAAGTTTGTAACTAATTACTTGATTTTAAGGTGATATAATATAATTAAATAATATATAATTTTATTTAATGTAAAGATAAAATTATTTTAATAATGAAAAATGAGAAATGAGGAATGCTTATGACGATTGGAACAGGAACATTTTGGCTTATAATAGCTGTCATTTTTGGAATCGCGGAATTGATGACAACTAGTCTTACATTAGTTTGGTTTAGTATAGGCGCTTTAGTGATGTCTTTTTTAGCTATATTTATAGAAAGCATACTACTACAAATAATCATATTTGGAGTTATATCTGTAATTCTTTTAGTTATAGCGACTAAATATTTAGTCGATAGAGATAAGGATGTAAAATATTCTACTAATTTACAAGGTATAATATCTAAAAATGCTCTAGTTATAGAGGATATTGAAGCATATAGTACAGGTTTGGTTAAAATAAATGGAGAACAATGGACTGCAATATCTAAAAATGAAGTTAAAATAGAAAAAAATAAAATCGTAAAGATAGTTGCAATTGAAGGTGTAAAGCTTATTGTAGAAGAAGTACACGAATCTGAATTACAAAATAATTAAAATAAAAAATTTGTTCATATTGTGTAGAATACTAAAAGTTTTCTACTAAATATAAATATATCATAAAAGGAGGTAGAAATATGAAATTTATTGTACTATTAATTATAATTGTTGTAATTATGGGTATCAAATGTGTAAAAATAATTCAACAATCAACTGTAGGTATAGTAATGAGATTAGGTAAGTTTCACAAAAAAGCTGATACAGGAGTACACTTTTTAGTACCTTTTATCGATACAATGATGAAACCTATAGATTTAAAAGAAAGAGTAGAAGATTTTCCACCACAACCAGTTATAACTAAAGATAATGTTACAATGCAGATAGATACAGTAGTTTACTATCAAGTAACAGATCCTGTTAGATTTGTATTTGAAATAGCAAATCCAGGGGCAGCGATAGAAAATCTTACAGCGACAACACTTAGAAATATAATAGGTGAGCTTGATTTAGATGCAACACTTACATCTAGAGATGTTATAAATACAAAAATGAGAGCAATACTAGATGAAGCAACTGATAAATGGGGAATTAAAGTAAATAGAGTTGAACTTAAAAATATAATGCCTCCTCATGATATACAAGTTGCTATGGAAAAACAAATGCGTGCTGAACGTGAAAGAAGAGAAGCTATCCTTCAAGCAGAAGGTGAAAAAGCATCATCAATCCTTAGAGCAGAGGGTGAAAAACAATCAGCAATACTTAGAGCAGAAGCTAAAAGAGAAGCTATGATAAAAGAAGCAGAAGGTGAAAAACAATCTAGAATACTTAAAGCTCAAGGGGATGCTGAATCAATTAGAGAAGTTGCAAAAGCAAAAGCTGAAGGTGAATCAGTAGTAATTGAACAAGTATTTAAGGCAATGAAAGATGCAGATATAGACGATAATATGTTAGCTCTTAAATCAATGGAAGCTCTTGAAAAAGTTGCACAAGGAAATGCAACAAAACTTGTTTTACCATCTGAGGCAGTTAATTTATTAGGAACATTTAAAGGAATAAAAGAAGTTTTAAGTGATGATAAAGATGAGGTAAAATTCTAAAGGTAAAACTCATTTGAAGTGAATATTTACTTCAAATGAGTTTTTTTATAACACATACAAAATCATATTTATTTTGATTTTATTTAAATATTAAAATGAAAACGATTTTTCACTTTTATATGAAAATGTTTTCAGAGAAATTTTACTAAAAATTTTAAAAAATAACAGTAATATTGTATACAATTGGCGAAAAATAGTCTAAAATATAGATGTATTAAAGAAGGAAGAGATATAGCTATTTGGTAAGGAGGGGGTTTCTATTAAGTATATAGATATAATAAAAAAAGAAAATATAGATAACTTTAAAAGTGGTAAAGCTTTAGACAGTTATAAATATATGGGAAACCACAAAGCAAAACATGAAGGTAAAAATGGAATATCTTTTATGGTATGGGCTCCAAATGCAAAAGAAGTTAGTTTAGTTGGAAATTTTAATGATTGGGACGGAAGTTCACATAAATTAAAAAACTTATACAACTCTGGAGTTTGGGCGATTTTTACAACTGATTTATCACAGGGAGATATTTATAAGTACAGCGTATTAGGATGCGATGGAGTAACTAGACTTAAATCAGATCCATACGGAACTTATGCAGAGCTAAGACCAGAAACAGCTTCAAAAGTTTTTGAACTTGAAAAGTTTAATTGGACTGATGAAAACTATATAGAACAAAAAAATAAAAAAAATCTTTTAGAAGAACCGATAAATATATATGAAGTACATTTAGGTTCTTGGAAGAGAAAATGGGATGGAGATTTCTTTAATTACGAAGAGCTATATGAAATGCTTGAATACTGTAAAGATATGGGATATACCCACATCGAATTAATGCCTATAACAGAATATCCACTAGATATGAGTTGGGGATATCAAACAATAGGATATTATGCAACAACTAGTAGATATGGAACACCAACTGAATTTAAGGCATTTGTAGATAAATGCCACGAATTAGGACTTGGTATTATACTAGATTTTGCATATAGTCATTTCTGCAAAGATGTACATGGTCTTTATAGATTTGATGGTTCTACTCAATATGAGTACCAAAATCCTTTAAAAGCTGAAAATTTGGGATGGGGAACTGCTCATTTTGATTTAGGAAAGCCTGAAGTAAACAGCTTTTTACTTTCAAATGCAATATACTGGTTTAAAGAATATCATATAGATGGTATAAGAGTTGATGCTGTAAGCAGTATGCTTTATCTTGACTATGATATTGGAGATTGGGAACCAAATGAATATGGCGGAAGAGAAAACATAGAAGGAATAAATTTTCTTAGAAGATTAAATGAAGTTATTTATGCAAATGTGAAAAATCCAATGGTAATTGCAGAAGAATCTACTTCTTGGTCAATGGTAACTGGACCTACATATAAAGGTGGTTTAGGTTTTTCACACAAGTGGAATATGGGATGGATGAATGATACTTTAAGATATATGGAGATGGATCCTATTTATAAAAAATATCATCACGATTTAATCACATTCTCATTTATGTATGCATTCTCAGAAAATTTCGTACTTCCTCTATCACATGATGAAGTTGTTCACGGCAAAAAATCTTTATTAGATAAAATGCCGGGAGATGATTGGCAAAGATTTGCGAATTTGAGATTATTATATGCTTATTATATGATACATCCAGGCAAAAAATTATTATTTATGGGCAGTGAATTTGCTCAAGGATTAGAATGGAGATATGATTACGGATTAGAGTGGCAATTATTAGAAATAGAACAACATTCTAAGATGAAAGATTATGTAAGGGATTTAAATTATCTATATAAAGATGAAAAGGCATTTTATGAACTTGATAATACATACAAAGGATTTGATTTTATAGATCCAAACAACAAAGATCAAAGCATTATTGTTTTAATGAGAATTAGCAAAGATAAAAAAGATTTTGTCATAGCTGTTTTAAATTTCACTCCAAATGTATATTATGATTACAAGATAGGAGTTCCTTATGAAGGAGTTTATGAAGAAATTTTAAATACAGATGACAGTAAATATTTTGGTTCAGGACAAACTATGGTAGATGCTGAGCTTATGTCTCAAGATGAGAATTGGCACAACAAACCATATCATATAAAAATAAAAGTACCACCACTAGGTGCAACTTTTATAAAATTAAAAAGGGAAAAAATAAAAGATAATAAAAAAGTAGAACTTACTACAAAAAAATAAAATTTTAATATTTAATTTATAATTTTTTTAATAACTTTAAAGTATAAAAATATAGAAAAACTATATGAAAGGGGAACATATATGAAAAAAGAAATGTTAGCTATGATTTTAGCAGGAGGACAAGGATCAAGATTAGGTGTATTCACAAAAAGAATTGCAAAACCAGCAGTATCATTTGGTGGAAAGTATAGAATAATAGACTTTGTTTTAAGTAACTGTTCTAACTCAGGAGTAGATACAGTAGGAGTATTAACTCAATATAAACCACAATTATTAAATTCACATATAGGTATGGGAGATCATTGGGATTTAGACAGAGTTAACGGAGGAGTTACAATACTTCAACCATACATGAATGAAAAAGAAGGTAACTGGTTTAATGGTACAGCAAATGCAATCAAAAAGAATATGGATTTTATAGATGATTATAACCCAGAATATGTATTAATATTATCAGGCGATCATATATATAAAATGGACTACAGCAAAATGTTAGAATTTCATAAAGCAAAAGAAGCTAAAGCTACAATTGCAGTAATTGAAGTTCCATGGGATGAAGCTAGTAGATTTGGTATTATGAACACTAATGAAGATGGTAGTATTTATGAATTTGAAGAAAAACCAAAAGAGCCAAAAAGTAATTTAGCCTCTATGGGTATTTATATATTTGATTGGAAATTATTAAGAGAATATTTCTTAAGAGCAGATGAAACTGGAGAATGTTTAGATGATTTCGGTCATGATGTAATACCAACTATGTTAAACGAAAAACAACCAATGTTTGCATATCCATTTAAAGGATATTGGAGAGACGTTGGTACTATACAAAGTTTATGGGAAGCAAATATGGATTTAATAAACGATTCAGAAGCAGTAGACTTAAATGATCCATTATGGAGAATATACACAAATACAGGAGATATGCCACCACAATATGTTGGAAAAAAAGCATCAATTAAAAAATCATTAATAGCTGATGGTTGTAAAGTTTGTGGAACTGTAAAAAATACAGTATTATCTCATAGAGTAGAAATCGGAGAAGGATCAGTTGTAGAAGATTCAGTTATAATGCCTAATGTAAAAATAGGTAAAAATGTAGTAATCAAAAAAGCAATGATAGCTGAAGGTGCCGTTATAGAAGATGGTGCTGTTATAAAAGAAGATAACGAAATAAGTGTAGTATCAGAATACGAAGTTGTAAAAGCATAGGAAAATAGGGGGAATATAATTATGAAAAATAAATGCATGGGGTTAATAAATTTAGATAATATGCAAAATCCATCTGTAAATACATTATCAGAACATAGACCAGTGGCTACTATTCCAATAGCTGGTAGATATAGAGTAATAGACTTTACTTTATCAAATATGGTTAATTCTGGAATAACAAATGTTGGTATATATGCAAGACAATCTTATAGATCTTTAACTGATCACTTAGGAAGCGGTAAAGACTGGGATTTAAGTAGAAAAAAAGGTGGATTATATGTATTAAGTCCAGAAAACACTAAAAATCTTAACAATTACTCTCACAGAAAAGGTGACATATATACTATATTAGCAAATATAGATTATATAGAAAAAAGTCCTGAAGAATATATCATAGTAGCACCATCATATATGATATCTACAATAGATTATAGTGATTTATTAAAATATCACAAAGAATCAAATAACGATATAACTTTAGTTTACAAACGTGTTGACAATGCAAATAAAGATTATTCAAATTGTAACACTTTAAATATAGATAAAGACAACAGAGTAAAAAATGTAGGGATGAATTTAAAAGCATTCCCAAGTGCAAATATATATATGGATACTTTCATAATGAAACGTACAGATTTTATAGAATGTATCTACAGTATATCTAGCATGGGAACTTATTCACATATAGAAGACTACATAATAAATCAATTAGATAATATACAAGTAGGAGCATACAAATACGATAGTTACTTAAAATGTATAAATTCATTAAAAAGCTACTACGAAGCAAGCAAAGAATTCTTAACAGAAGAAGTATCAAAAGAAATGTTTAGAAATGGTAGAAAAATATTTACTAAAGATAAATCTCAAGCACCAACTATATATAAAGCAGATGCAGAAGTAACAAACTCATTTATTGCAACTGGTTGTCAAATAGATGGAAAAGTTGAAGACTCTACTTTATTTAGAAAAGTTGAAATAGAAAAAGGTGCTCAAATTAAAGATTGTGTAATAATGCAAGGCTGTAAAATAGGTCAAAATGCAGTTTTAGAAAATGTAATCCTAGATAAGGGAGTAACTATAACAGCTGGAAAAGTACTAAAAGGTGATAAAGATTACCCAATGGTAATAGAAAAAAATGAGACTGTTTAGTAATTTAAAATAAAGAAATTTTTATTCTAAAAATCTTTATTCTAAAGAAATATAATTTAGATTTTTGAGGAAAACATGGAAATTATATTTATTGATAATTAAAAATAAATATAATTTCCATGTGCTATAAAAAAAAGGGGGGAAAGAAGATGAAAGTTCTTTATGTGACAGCAGAGTGTTGGCCTTTTGCTAAAACAGGAGGTCTAGGTGATGTTGCTTATGCACTACCTAAAGCGTTAAAAAAAGAGGGTGTAGATGTTAGAGTAATAATGCCTAAATATTCAACAATACCTACTTATTTAAAAGATCAACTTAAAAAAATAGGCGAATTCAGTGTTGACGTAGCTTGGAGAAGTCAATATTGTGGAGTTGAAGAAATGGAAAAAGATGGAGTTAAATTCTATTTCATAGACAATGAATATTACTTTAAAAGAGATGGAGCTGAAAGTATATATGGTCATGGTGATGATGCAGAAAGATTTGTATTTTTCACAAATGCTGTATTAAAATCTATAGATAAATTAGGTTTTTATCCTGATGTTATAAACATAAATGATTGGCATACAGGAATGCTACCATTAATATTAAAAGACAAATATTCACACCTTCCAAAATACAAAAATATAAAAACTATGTACACTATACATAATTTACAATATCAAGGTATATTTGGAAAAGAAATCCTTGGAGATGTATTAGATATAGATTATAAATATTTCAACAATGGAGATATAGAATATTTTGGACAAGTAAACTTTATGAAAGCTGGTATAAACTTTGCTGATAAAGTATCTACAGTAAGTCCAACTTATGCTGAAGAAATAAAAACAGAATTTTATGGTAATACATTAGAAGGATTAATAAATGCTAATTCACACAAATTAATAGGAATATTAAATGGATTAGATTATGACATAAATAATCCAGAAACAGATCAAAATATATTTAAAAATTATACAATAGATTCAATAGACAAAAAAGTTGAAAATAAACTTGCATTACAAAAACTTTTAAAATTAGATATAAATCCAGACATACCAATGGTTGGTATAGTATCTAGATTAGTTTCACAAAAAGGATTAGATTTAATTGATTTTATGATGCCTGAAATAATAAATGAAAAACTTCAATTAGTAGTATTAGGAACTGGGGATAATCAATATCAAGCAATGTTCCATTATTATGATTCTAACTACTGCAAGAAAGTATCAGCTAATATAACTTTTGACAGTTCATTAGCTCAACAAATTTATGCAGCAAGTGATATATTCTTAATGCCTTCATTATTTGAACCTTGTGGAATAGGTCAAATGATAGCAATGAGATATGGAACTTTACCAATAGTTAGAGAAACAGGTGGATTAAAAGATACAGTAATTCCATATAACGAGTACACTAAAGAAGGAAATGGATTTAGTTTTGAAAATTATAATGCTCATGAAATGTTCTTCACTTTACAAAGAGCATTAAAATTATATGAAAATGATAAAGAAACATGGAATAAATTAGTGGAAAATGCAATGAATACTGATAATAGCTGGGCTAAATCAGCAAAAGAGTATATAAAAACATATAAAAGCCTATAAGAAATTTGATACCTTAGGGTAGATTTTAATTAAGTCAAAAAATTATATTCCTATGAATATAATTTTTAAGTTATATAAAAATTTTAATTGCTAAAAGATTATAAACTCTTATATGTATTATAGATATGTATAAGAGTTTATAATTGTTATTTAAAGTAGTAGGGGAGATGGATTATGATCACAATTAGCAAAGAGAAATTTAAAGA
Source organism: uncultured Clostridium sp. (assembly GCA_964449895.1). Classification (GTDB taxonomy): domain Bacteria; phylum Bacillota; class Clostridia; order Peptostreptococcales; family Peptostreptococcaceae; genus Intestinibacter. Next base: position 151,830 of record CAYVBY010000002.1, on the reverse strand, counting down.
AAATTTCAAAAGCAAAATGTACAGTCTATATGCCCAACCTATTGAAGAAGCAAGTAAAGATGAAATCTTTAGAGTATTATGTTGTGTAATAAAAGACTTTATAGCTAAAGAATGGGTTGGAACAAGAATTGACAAGGAAAAAGCAGTATTTTATTTTTCTATGGAATTCTTAATAGGAAGACAGTTGCAATCAAATTTACTTAATTTAGATGTAGAAAAACAAATTGAAGAGGGTCTAAAAGAATTAGGCATAAATCTAGATGAAGTAATAGACAAAGAGCCAGATCCAGGACTTGGAAATGGAGGTTTAGGTAGACTTGCAGCGTGCTTTTTAGATTCAATGGCATCAGTTGGTATTAGTGGTCATGGATACGGAATAAGATATAAGTATGGTTTATTTGAACAAAAATTTGTAAATAAAACTCAAGTTGAATTACCAGATAACTGGTTAAAAAATGGTCAATACCCTTGGGAAACAGTTAGACCAAATAGAGCAGTTGTAGTTAAGTTTGAAGGAGATGCTTATTTACAACAAAAACCAGACGGAAACTTACAAGCTGTTCATACAAATTATATACCTGTAATGGCTATGCCTTATGATATACCCATTATAGGTTATGAAAATGAATGTATAAATACACTTAGATTATGGAAAAGTGAAGTTTTAAATAGAGATTTTGCAGAAGTTTCTAAAAATGCTAAAAATCAAAACGGAAGTTATGAGGATGCATTAAAATATAAATATTATGCAGAAGAAATATCTCAAGTTCTTTATCCAAATGATACAAATTATGCAGGAAGATTACTTAGATTAAAACAAGAGTATTTCTTTGTAAGTGCTGGATTACAAGACATTATAAGAAAATGCAAAAAAAATAAAGTAACAATGAGACAACTACCTGAAAAGGTAGCTATTCATATAAATGATACTCATCCTACTTTATGTATCCCAGAATTAATGAGAATACTTTTAGACGAAGAAGGATTTTCTTGGGATGAAGCATGGGATATAACAACTAAAGTTATGTCTTATACAAATCATACTATATTATCAGAGGCTTTAGAAAAATGGCCAGTTGATATGGTAAAACAATTATTACCAAGAATATATATGATAATAGAAGAAATTGACAGAAGATATGTTGAATATTTAAAAGATAAATATTGTAGCAACTGGGAAAAAATAAATGCTATGAGAATTATACATAATGGAGAAGTTAGAATGGCTCATTTATGTATAAGAGGTAGTCATAGTGTAAATGGAGTTGCTAAACTTCATACTGAAATTCTTAAAAATGAAGAATTAAATGATTTTTATGAAGACGAACCATATAAATTCAATAACAAGACAAATGGTATAGCTCATAGAAGATGGTTAATTAGTTGTAACAAAGAACTTTCTGACTTAATCACTTCTCTGATAGGAGATGATTGGAAGAAAGATACTTCTAAATTAAAGGATTTAGAAAAATATTTAGATGATAAAAAGGTCTTAGATAAAGTAGGCAAAATAAAATATAACAATAAAGTTAAACTTGCTAATTATATATATGAAAAACAAGGAATAAAAGTTAATCCAGACTCTATATTTGATGTTCAAATAAAGAGATTACATGCATATAAGAGACAGTTATTAAACTTACTTCATATACTTTATCTATATCATGAAATATTAGATAATCCAAATCTAAAAATGCAACCACGTACATTTATATTTGGGGCAAAGGCAGCACCTGGATATTATTTAGCAAAATGTATAATCAAAGCTATAAATACAGTTGCTGAATTAATAAATAACGATGAAAGAGTTAAAGGCATGATAAAAGTAGTATTTATAGAAAACTATGGAGTATCAATTGCTGAAAAAATAATACCAGCTGCCAATGTAAGTGAACAAATATCTACAACTACAAAAGAAGCATCAGGAACAGGTAATATGAAACTTATGATGAATGGTGCTATAACAATGGCTACTATGGATGGAGCTAATGTAGAAATTTGTGAACAAGTTGGAAAAGAAAATATGTTCATATTTGGATTAAATGCTGAACAAGTATTAGATTACAACAAATATGGTGGATACTCTTCTAGAGATTTATATCATAGTGATAGGAAAATCAAGAGAGTAGTAGATGATTTAGTAAATGGATTTATACCAGGGCTTGGAAATGAAGGTATTTCTATATATGATAGTTTAATAACTTATAACGATGAATACTTTGTATTAAGGGATTTTAATTCTTATGTACAAGCTCAAAAAGATTTAGAAGAACTTTATAAAAATAAAGACCTTTGGAACAAAATATCATTAAAAAATACTGCATGTTCAGGATTCTTCTCAAGTGATAGAACTATAGAAGAGTATATTAAAGATATTTGGTTTAAAGAAGGTGTAAAATAATTATGGCAAATGTTATAAATTACAATTCATGGGATTTAAACTTTAAAGCTCCTTTTGGAGCTTTAAAGACTTGTGAAAGTGCAACATTAAAAGTTGAAAGTAGCAAATCTTTTGATATAAAAAAAATAAAACTTATAATACAAAAGGAAGATGAAAATTTAAATCCTATAAATGTTAGAGAAGTAGAATTTAAATTAAATAAGGAATTAGATGATATAAAAGAATACACTGCGCAAATTACTCCATTAGAAGAGCCAGCAGTATATTACTATTATTTTGAAGTTAATTTAAATTTATATGGAGAAGAAAAAACTTTAGTATATGGTAAAAGTTCAAATAATGGTATGCTTTGTGAGTATTTTCCTCACAATATAAATAAATACCAATTAACTGTATACGAAGATTACAAAACACCAGCTTGGTTTAAAGAGGGAATTTTATACCATATATTTGTAGATAGATTTAACAACGGCAATAGAAATGGAAAAGCTGATAATGTTAAGAAAAATTCCTTTTTATATGGACATTGGGAAGATGATCCTATGTATATAAAAAATCAAGATGGAGATATTGTAAGATGGGATTTTCATGGAGGAAATCTTAAAGGAATTATAAATAAATTAGGATATCTTAAAAAATTAGGTGTTACTGTAATTTATTTAAGTCCTGTATTTGAGGCAGCTAGTAATCACAAATATGATACAGGTAACTACAAAAATATAGATCCAATGTTTGGTGATGAGAAAATATTTAAGGAATTAATAGATAAAGCTGAAGAAAAAGGTATATCTGTAATTTTAGATGGAGTATTTAGCCATGTTGGAGAAGATAGTATTTATTTTAATAAATACAACAGCTATGATAGTGTAGGTGCTTATCAATCTGAAGATTCACCATATAGATCATGGTTTAATTTTAAAGAAAATAAAGATGATTATCAATGTTGGTGGGGAATTAAAGCATTACCTAATACTAACGAATTAGAGCCTTCATTTATGGATTACATTATATATGATGAAGATAGTGTAGTAAATAAATGGATGAAAATGGGAGTTAAAGGTTGGAGATTAGATGTAGTAGATGAACTTCCTACTAAATTTGTAAAAGAATTAAAAAAAGAAGCTAGAAAAGTAAATGATGAATCTATATTAATAGGAGAAGTTTGGGAAGATGCATCTAATAAAATAAGCTATTCAGAAAGAAGAACTTATTTATTAGGAGACCAATTAGATAGTGTTTTAGGTTATCCTTTTAGAGATAATTTAATTTCTTTCCTAAATGGACAAATAGCTTCTTGGCAATTAAATGATTTCTTTATGACAATAAAAGATAATTATCCTGATGAGGCGTTTAGAGCCAACTTAAACTTATTAAGTACTCATGATATAGTCAGAGTAAAAACTGCTCTAAATTCTGATGAAGAATTATTAAAGTTAGCTATACTTACACAAATGAGTTTTGAAGGTGTTCCATATATCTACTATGGAGATGAGGCAGGCCTTGAAGGAGGAACTGACCCACAAAATAGAAAAACATATCCATGGAAAAATGAAAATATGGAAATTATGAATTTTTATAGAAACTGTAGTCAATTTAGAAACAGAAATAAAGCATTAACTTATGGAGATACTTATTTTATATATACTCAAAATGACAATGTTTTTGCTTATACAAGATATGACGAAAATAATGAAAATATATTAGTTGTTATAAATAGAGGACAACAAGAAAATATACAAATTGACTTAAATGCAGATTATATAGAAGAACTTACTTTAAAATATTCAATTGTGAATAATGGAGAACAAATAAAAACTGATAATGGCAAATTTAATATAACTATAGGTGAAAAATCTTATAGAATATTTAAAATAAAAAAATAACAAATCTATTATTTGAGCATATATATTTGTTAAATTAAAAGTGGCTGTCGCAAAACAATTTTAATTGTTTGTGCGATAGCCACTTTTTTTATAACACATAGGAAATTATATTCATTTATGAATTGTGGATAAATATAATTTCCTATGTGTTTCAAAGAAATCTACATCTTTAAAGATATTTAGGATAAAGATTTCTTTATGTATATGATTTATAAAAGGAGTTTTAAAAAGGAATTTCTTCTTCTGTTAATTCTTCGTATTCATCTATGGCATCGTCAAATAAGTTTTCGCCTTTGAATATATTAGAAGAATCGTCATTTTGGGTTTTGTGTCCTGTAAAGCAGAAATTATCAGCATGTACCCTGTATAAAGTTTTATTTTCACCCGAATTAGATGTGTATTTTTCCATTCTAAGAGATCCACTTATTCCAATCAAAGTGCCTTTAGTTGCATATTGGCAAAGAGTTTCTGCTCTTTTTCCCCAGATTTCGATATTTATGAAATCAGTTGGAATTACACCATCTTTATTTCTGTAGTTTCTAGATACAGCAAGAGAAAAATTACATAATGCAGTGTTATTTGTGCCTACGTATTTTAATTCTGGATTATCTGTAAGTCTTCCAATTAAATTTATGTTGTTCATAATGTCACCTCAATTAAATCTATTTTTATAAAAATTATCGACACAAATAAGTTAATTTATGCAAAAAAAAGGAATTTATATGGTAAAAAAAGTATAATATATTTATGGTAAATGAGTTATTTGATAGATTTTTATATAATTTATATTTTTATTTGATAAATTAGAAGAAGGGGTAAAGTTATGTATAATGAAGTCTATGAAAAAATATTAAAAAAAGGTGCAGATGGCTTTATAAAAGTAAAAGAAATAAAAAATGCAGATGGCGAATATATTGATTTTGATATTATAGACTATAATGATTCTATTATGACTATCTTGAAGAGATTTATAAAAAATAGTACTTTAAAAGAATTAAATAGTCTAGAAAATTTAAAACAATTTATTGAAGAAAGATTTAAAACTAATAAAGAAAATATGGAGATAGAAACTTTTTTAAAAAATATAAAAGAAAACGGATATCAAAGTGTAAAATTTTTAGTTAATATTTATAAAAAGAGTTTAATTGCTGAAGGATATTATTTTGGGGATTACTATATAATAATTTTAAAATTTAATTTGGAAAATGAAATATATAAGTTTTCAAACTTATTAGAAACATCAAATAGTATATATTTTTGGATAAAGGATATAAATGGAAATTATATAACGGTAAATCAAAAGTGGTTGGAAGAGACTAATTTAAATCATAGAAAAGAAGCGGTTGGCCTAAATGTATGTGATGTTTGGGGACATGAATGGGCAAAACAATATACAAGAAATGAACAGGAAGTAATAGAAAAAAATGTTATGAAAACATTTAAAGAGACTTTTATCTCTAAAAATGGTGAACAAAGATGCTTAGATACTACATTGTGGCCTGTATTTGATAATGATAATTCTCCAATAGGAACTATGGGTATAGCTGTTGAAGGGGATTATAAGATGAAATTTTATTCTAATTTAAGGGATAATGAAATGGCTTTCAGAGAAATTGCGGAACATTGTGAATCAGTATTTTTTATAAGAGATGAAAAAGAATCAACATATATAAGTCCTTTTTATGAAAATGTATTTGAAGAATCTTATGAACCAGTTCTTAAGGATGTTTATAAATTTAATGAATTCTTTAAAAGTGTAGAGAATAAAAATGGATTACTTGAAAATTATTCTTTTGATAAAAAAAATGAAGGAAAAATAAAAGCTAAATTAAAAAATGGAAAGGAAAAATGGATTTGGTATAAGTTTTTACCTATATTTGACGATAATGGAAATACCATAAAGAGAATTGGTATATTAACAGATATAACTAAAGATGTAAATATTGAAGAAGAAAAAGAAAAAATAAGATTAGATTTTTTTGCTAATATATCTCATGAACTTAGAACTCCTATAAATCTAATAATTAGTTGCATAAATGTTTTAAGATTAAAATTGGGACATTTAAATGATGAAGATTTTGAATATTTTTCTAAATATATAAATATAATGGAGCAAAATGGATTTAGATTAGTAAAATTAATAAATAACTTAATTGATTCTACTAAAATAGATTCTGGATGTGTAAAAATTAATCTTATAAATGCTGACGTTATAAACTTTATAGAAGATGTATGTTTATCTGTGGTAGATTTTATAAATTCAAAAGAAATGAATTTAATATTTGATACAGAGACAGAAGAAGAAATTTTATGCTTTGATCCAAATTTTATAGAAAGAGTTATATTAAATCTTTTATCAAATGCTATAAAATTTAATAAACCAAAAGGAAATATTTTTGTAAATATAAACAGTGATGAAGATAATGTAATTGTAAGCATTAAAGATGAAGGAATAGGTATACCAAAAGATAAACTAAATTGTATTTTTGAAAGATTTGAACAAGTAAAAAGTAAAATGAAAAATGAACAAGAAGGAAGTGGGATGGGACTTTATATAGTTAAATCTCTAATAGAAATACATGGTGGAACAATAAAGGCATATAGTGATAAAAATGGAAGTGAAATAAGATTTACACTCCCTAAGAAAAAAGTTGAAAATCAACCAATAGAAACATATAATATTTTTGAAAATCAAAGAGAAAAAATCATAATAGAGTTTTCTGATATATACAAAACTATTTAATATAATATTAAAAATATCTTTTTGTATGTCAAAAATATATTAATTGACAATATGTAGAAAAAGAATTATTATTTATTTAGTAGCAAATGCCAATAATAATTAAGGGGGAATTTAAAAATGTCAAATTGTGGATCATGTCCATCTAAAGGAGAATGCAACAAAGATAAAGAAAGTTGTGGTATAGAAAATAATCCTTTAAATAACATAAAAAAAATTATAGGTGTAATGAGTGGTAAAGGTGGAGTAGGTAAATCTACTGTATCTGCTCTTATAGCAAGAAATTTAGCTAAACAAGGATATAAAGTAGGGGTTTTAGATGCTGATATAACAGGACCAAGTATCCCAAGACTTTTAGGTGTTAAAGATGCTAAAGCTATGGGTGCACCAGATAATTGTATATATCCAGTTCAAAGTGCTGATGGAATCAAAGTAATGTCACTTAACTTATTATTACAAGATGAAAACCAACCAGTAATATGGAGAGGGGCAATGATTTCTAATGCTGTTAAACAATTCTATGTTGATGTAATCTGGGGAGAATTAGATTATCTAATAATCGATATGCCACCAGGAACAGGAGATGTTGCTTTAACAGTTATGCAATCTATTCCACTAAATGGTGTAGTTATGGTATCATTACCACAAGATATGGTATCTATGATAGTTGCCAAAGCTGTAAATATGGTTAGAAAATTAAACATAGATATACTTGGTGTAGTTCAAAATATGAGTTATATTGTTTGTCCAGATTGTGGTAAAAAAATACACATATTCAACGGAGATGACAATGTAAAATTACTAGATAGCTTACAATTAGAATTACTAGGAACATTACCTATGAATACAGGATTAGGAAATGTATCTGTTGGAATATATAATGATGGAGACGAAGAAGTAGAAGGTCTATTCAATCCAATAGTAATAAATATGCTAAATGAATTAAAAAAAGCTGAAGAAAGAAAAGCTAACCAAGCAAAATAATTTAGTCTAAATTAATCTGGAAAACATTTTTAGGAGGGTTATTAATGGCAAGACCTACAAAATATAGAAAAGTTGAATTTTTTCCAGAAGGTAATTACTTTGTCCCTTGGGATAAAAAGAATTGTTGCGAACTTGAACAAGTCGAAATCAAAGTAGAGGAATTAGAAGCAATAAGACTTAAAGATATCGAGGGAATGACACAAGAAGAATGTGCTAAGAAAATGGAAATTTCTCGCCAAACATTTCAAAATATAATTGATAGTGGCAGAAAAAAAATTGCAATAGCCCTTACAGAAGGCAAAGCAATTAAAATTATTGGAGGGCATTATACAACGAGATTTTGTAAATTTACATGTGCAAAATGCGGTTATACTTATACTATTAGATATGAACAAGATAAAATTATCTGTCCAAAATGTTCTTCAACAGAAGTTATGTGCAACAAAAAAGAAAGCTTCTGTAAAAAATGGTGTTGCAAAAAAAAATAATATTGACTTAGCTATAATAAAGATAAAAATAAGGATCTGAAAATTATTTAATCAGATCCTTTTTTTTTTGTTATCTTAAGCCTCTTTCAGTAGCTAATCTTACATAAGCTCTATATGTAAAATCATTTACACGTCCAGTTTTTTCTCTTTCAGCAATAAGATTTAATAAATCTTTATCTGTATATTTAACTTCTTTTATTTGTTTGTAAAGAACTTCTTCGTGTACTCCTTTTTCTAATGAACATCCTGCCATATTATCACCTCATAATTTTAAAATATATTATAGAATAATTATATCGAAGTTTACAGGATAAATAAACTAAAATATAGAAATAATTTACAATAAAGGAAGTTAATTTTATTTGACATTCCATTAACTGTAATGTATATAATAAATATCATAGGAAAAGGTTTTTAATTTTTTTGATTATAAAATAAATATAGGGGTGATATATATGAGTATGGTTGCAGAACATGCAAAATGGCCAAAAGAAAATGATTTAATATTTAGTTTATCTGAAAGAGCTCAAAAAGCAGTAAAAGAATTCGGTGATGATAAAGTTATAAATGCTACAATTGGAGCTTTAATGGATGATGAAGGTAAATTAATAACTATGAAAACAGTTTATGATGAACTTAAAGGTTTACCAAATGCAGAAATATCAGCTTATGCATCTATAGGCGGTCAACCAGCTTATCAAGAAGCTGTAAAAAAAGCTTGCTTTAAGGGAAATGATCCTAAAGGACATATAAGAGTAGTAGCTTCTCCTGGTGGTAGTGGATCTATAAAACTTGGATTACATAACTATACTAATGAAAATGATGAAGTATTAGTTTCAGACTGGTATTGGTCACCTTATGGCATAATTGGTGAAGAATCAAGAAGAAGAGTTGCTAATTATGTTTTATTTGATGAAAATGGAAACTTCAATGTACCATCATTTAAAGAAAAATTTAATGAAATTCTTGATAGACAAGGTAGAATATTTACTATAATCAACTCACCAGGAAACAACCCAACAGGATATAGTTTAACTGATAATGAATGGGATAGTGTTTTAGACATAGCTAAAGAAGCTGCTAAAGATCCTGAAAAGAAAATAGTACTTTTCATAGATGTAGCTTACATAGATTTTGTAAAAGATGATGAAGGAAGTAGAAAATTCTTCAAAAAATTTGGAGATTTACCAAAAAATATACTTACAATAGTAGGATTTAGTATGTCAAAAGGATTTACTGCTTATGGTATGAGAATGGGTGCTGCTATAGGTATATCTTCAGATGAAGAAGTTGCAGAAGAATTCTATTATTCACTAATGCATTCTTGTAGAGCAAACTGGTCAAACTGCAATAGAGGTGCTATGGCTGTATTATCTGGAATAATGGAAGATGAAGCTAAATTAAAAGCTTATGAATCAGAAAAACAAACATACAAAGATTTATTAGCAGTTAGAGCTAAAGCATTTGTTGAAGGTGCTGAAGAATGTGGATTAGAAATACTACCTTATAGAGATGGATTCTTTGTAAGTATACCACATGAAGATCCTATGAAAGTTTGTGATGAATTAATAAAAGAAAATCTTTTCTTAGTTCCTCTAAAAATGGGTCTTAGATTTGCTGTTTGTGCAGTAGAAGAAAGCAAATGTAGAAAAGCTCCAAAAATAATAAAAGATGTTTTAGATAGAATATAGCAAATAATTTTAAAAAGACTATAGTTTACGATTTAGTATAAATAAAGATGTTATTCTTATGAAATTATAAAATTTCAAGAGGATAACATCTTTTTATTTTAAAAAATTATAAGTTTTATACTATATATCAAATTTTACTTTCTAAAAAGTAAATAAAAAAATAAATCTTTTTTTACTATAAAATTAATAATATATCAGTAATAAAATTAGGAAAATGTTTTTGAATTTAAATTTTAAATAAAAAAACAAAAAAAGCATTGACTTTCCAGCAACTGGAATGTTGTATCCTTTAATTAAGGAAAAAGACAATAATTTTTAAAAATAATAACAATGAACTATTTGATTGTGATAGTTACAAAAAGGTGTTATCACAAAATTTTAATTAAGGAAAATGATTAAAGTAGGAGGTATTTTGTTTATGAAGCAATTAATGACAGGTAATGAAGCCATAGCTCGTGGCGCTTATGAAGCAGGTGTCAAATATGCATCTGCATATCCAGGAACTCCAAGTACTGAAATATTAGAAAACATAGCATTATATAAAGATGATATAGTTGCAGAATGGGCTCCAAATGAAAAGGTTGCATTAGAAGCTGCAGCAGGTGGAGCATTTGGTGGTGCTAGAACAATGGCATCTATGAAACACGTTGGTCTTAACGTAGCAGCTGACCCACTATTTACAGTAGCTTATGCAGGTGTAGGTGGAGGATTTGTAGTAATAACTGCAGACGAACCAGGAATGCACTCTTCTCAAAACGAACAAGACAACAGAAACTATGCTAAAGCTGCTAAAGTTCCAATGGTAGAACCAGCAAGCAGTCAAGAAGCAAAAGATATGTTAAAGAAAGCTTTTGAAATAAGTGAAGAATACAACACTTTAGTAATAATGAGATTAACTACTAGACTTTGCCACTCTAAAGGATTAGTAGAATTAGAAGATAGACAAGAAGTTGGAATAAAACCTTATGAAAAAGTAATAAAAAGAGTTACAGTTCCAGCTAATGCAAGATTATTAAGAGTAGATGTTGAAGAAAGACAAAAAGCATTATACAAATTCTCTAATGAAACTGAATTAAACTTTATGGAACTTAACGATTCTAAAGTTGGTGTTATAGCTTCAGGTATGTGCTTTAACTTTGCTAAAGAAGTATTTGGTAAAGATGCATCTTACTTAAAATTAGGATTTACAAATCCAATGCCAGATGAAAAAATAAAAGAATTTGCTAAACATGTAGATACTATATACATAATAGAAGAAAATGATATGTACATAGAAGAACATGTTAAAGCATTAGGAATAGATTGCATAGGTAAAGATGTTTTACCAGCATACGGAGAAATGACTCCAGATGTAATAAGAAAAGCTATATACAAAGAAAACTTCAAACATCAAGATGTTGAACAAGATTTAGTAATACCAAGACCTCCTACTTTCTGTGCAGGATGTCCACATAGAGGTTTATTCTATGAATTAGGTAAGAGAAAAGACATAGTAGTAGCAGGAGATATCGGATGCTATACATTAGGATTTGCTGCTCCATATAATGCAATGGACTTTGTAGTATGTATGGGTGCAAGTTTAAGTTCTGCTCATGGATGTCAAAAAGTATTAAATATGGTTGAAGGAAATAAGAAAAGAGTTGTTGGTGTATTAGGTGACTCTACTTTCTTCCACACAGGAATAAACAGTTTAGTAGATGTTATATACAACAAAGGTAACTCAATATCAATAATATTAGACAATAGAATAACAGGTATGACTGGTCATCAACAAAATCCAGGATCTGGATTTACTTTACAAGGCCAAGATACAACTGTTATAGATATAGAAACAGTAGTAAGAGCTTTAGGAGCTAAAAACGTAAGAGTTATAAATCCTAATAACTTAGATGAAGTAAACGACGCTTTAGATTGGGCTATAGGCTTAGATGAAGCATCAGTTATAATAACTAGATGGCCATGTGCTCTTAAAAAATTCTCTCAAGCAGATATAGATGAATTCGGTAAAGTATTTACTGAAAAATGTACAGTAGATGAAGATAAATGTATAGGATGTAAAAAATGTACAAAAACTGGATGTCCAGCAGTATCTGTAGATAAAGAAACTAAAAAAGCTTCAATAGATAGAACTCAATGTTTAGGATGTGAGGTTTGTCTACAAGTTTGTCCAAAAGATGCTATAGTTAAGGAGGGAAAATAATATGACTAAAAGTATAATGTTAGTAGGCGTTGGTGGCCAAGGTACTATATTAGCAAGTAAATTACTTACAATAGGATTAATGCAAGCAGGATACGATGTAAAAATGTCAGAAATACATGGTATGAGTCAAAGAGGTGGATCTGTTTCTTCTCAAGTTAGATATAGTGAAGATGAAGTTTACTCTCCAGTTATAGAAATTGGTGGAGCAGACATGATAGTTTCATTTGAAAAAGTAGAAGCTTTAAGATATTTAAAATACTTAAAAGAAGGTGGAACTATAGTAGCAAACAATTACAGAATGGAATCTGTTGCAACTACAACAGGTAAAGTAGAATATAAAGAAGCAGAAATAGATGCAAAATTAAAAGAATTAGGCGCAAAAGTTATAGGTGCAGCTGATAAAGCTTTAGAACTTGGTAACGCAAAAGTTATGAATATAATATTATTAGGTACTGTTATAAAAGCTATGAATCTTGAAAAAATAGATTGGGAAGCTATTATAAGAGCTAATGTTAAAGAAAAATTCATAGATATCAATATAAAAGCTTTACAAGAAGGTATGGCATTAGTTGACTAATTATGATAATATTGTTTCTGTATAGACCTGTTTAAAGGTCTATACAGAGGCTGATTTCATCAAAAATAAATTTAGCCTTATGAAGCTATTATAAGAATTTATACTTATAATAGCTTTTTATCTATATAGCAAATTATATAGATAATTAAAAAACAAGGGGAGGAATAAAAATGTCTTATAAGGTTTTAGCGATTAATCCAGGTTCTACATCAACAAAGTTTGCTGTGTATGAAGATGAGAACCCTATTTTAGTAAAAGGTATAGATCATTCAGCAGAAGAAATTGCAAAATTCAATGGAATATTAGATCAATTTGAAATGAGAAAAGAAAAAATTGAGACAATATTAGCAGAAAATAATATAAATTTAAAAGAAATAGACACTATAGTTGGTAGATGTGGAGGTCTTCCACCTGTAAAAAGTGGTGCTTATAAAATAAATGATGAAATGATGGATAGACTTAAAAATAGACCTACTCTAGATCATGCATCTAATTTAGGTGCTGCTATATCTTATGCTATGGCACAAGAAATAGGTGTAGATGCTTACATATACGATCCAGTTTGTGTAGATGAAATAATAGACATGGCTAGAATTTCTGGTCTTTGCGAAATAGAAAGACATTGTTTAACACATGCTTTAAATACAAGAGCTATGGCTATAAAATATGCAAAAACAATAGGTAAAAAATATGAAGATTTAAACATAGTAGTAGCACATTTAGGAGGAGGAATCAGCTTAAATGTACATGAAAAAGGTCGTATGGTAGACTTTGTATCAGATGAAGAAGGACCATTCTCACCTGAACGTGCAGGTAGATTACCAGCTATGCGTTTAGTTGATTTATGTTATAGTGGAAAATACACTCACAAAGAAATGAAAAAGAAAGTAAGAGGTCAAGGTGGTATGGTTTCTTACTTAAATACAGTAGATGCTAGAGAAGTTGAAGCTAAAATAGCTAATGGAGATGAATATGCTAAATTAGTATATGATGCATTAATTCTTCAAGTTGCAAAATCTATAGGTGAACTTGCTACAGTTGTTAATGGGGATGTTGATGCTATAATTCTTACAGGAGGAATAGCTTACTCAAAATACATCACTGAAGAAATTTCTAAGAGAGTTAAATTTATAGCACCAGTAGAAGTATTAGCAGGTGAAAATGAATTAGAAGCCCTTGCATTTGGAGGACTTAGAGTTTTAAAAGGTGAAGAAGAAGCTAGAATTTATAAAGAAGATTAATTTATCACACATAGATAATTTTTAAGTATTTACAAATATGATTTTAGGGATGTGTAATAAATGAAGCAATTTTTTACTATTGGAGAAGTATCCAAACTGTTTAATATAAATAGAAAGACACTTAGATATTACGACGAAATAGATTTATTTAAACCTAGTTATGTTGATGAAGGTAATAATTACAGATATTATTCGATAGATCAATTTGATTGTTTGGAAACCATTCAATATTTAAAAGAGCTGGGACTTACACTTAAAAAAATTAAATATCATTTAAACAATTTAAATTTAGATAGCATAATGGATTCCTTGGAATATCAAAATCAAATTATAGATGAGAAAATTCAAGGATTACAAAATATGAAGAAAAATGTAAATAAAAAGATAACACAAATCCAAGATGCAACTCAGGGAGATTTAATAGATAATATAAGAGAACTTGAGCTAGAAGAAAGACGTATAGTCGAGTATAGAGAAAGAGCAAGCTGTCAAGATACAGCTCTTTTAATAAGAAAAGTAGCACAAGTATCATCTTATAAAATATATTTAACTTATGGAGAGGTTGGATTAACTATTTCTAAAGAAAATTTAGAAAAAGGTAGTTATAATTTTTATGATAGTGCATTTATAATAATTGAAGATGATATTTGTGAAAAAGAATTAATAAAGGTAGTTCCAAAATCAAAATATATATCTGTTAGATACAATGGTTCTCGCGAGGAAGCTCCGAAATACTATGAAAAATTGATAAAATACATAGATAAAAACCATTATGAAATAAATGGTGAGTCTATTGAAATACAGTTGGTAGATCCAAATTTAATAACTCACAAAAGTGAAATGGTAACAGAAATTCAAATACCTGTAAGGAGAAAAAACGATGATTAAGAAATTAGAACAAATGTTAGATGTTTTAAAAGATAGCGAAAAAGTAGTTTTATCAGTTGCTGCAGCTCATGATGAAGAAGTACTACTTTCTATAAAAAGTGCTGTTGAAATGGGAATAATCACACCTATATTAGTAGGACAAGAAGCTAAAATAAGAGAAATTTCAAAAGAAATAGGTCTTGATTTAGATGGAATAAAAATAATAGACAAAGAAACTATAGAAGAATGTGCAGAAGTTGCTGTTAAATTAGTTTCTTCTAAAGAAGCTGATTTTGTTATGAAAGGACTTTTAGATACATCAGTTATATTAAAAGCAGTTTTAAATAAAGAATGGGGACTTAGAACTGACAGCTTACTTAGCCATGTAATGGTTTATGAAGTAGATTTCTATCATAAATTATTAGTTACAACAGATGGTGGTATGAATATAGCTCCAGATTATGACCAAAAGGTAAAAATATTAAAAAATGCTATAGAAGCTACAGAACCTCTTGGATTAGAAACTATAAAAGTTGCAGCTTTAGCAGCTAAAGAAAAAGTAAATCCAAAAATGCAAGCTACAGTAGATGCAAAAGCTTTAGCAGATGCTTGCAAAGAAGGAGAATTTGGAGATAATGTAATAGTTGAAGGACCTTTAGCTTTTGACTTAGCAGTATCAAAAGAAGCTTGTAAAATAAAAGGATTTGAAACACAAGTAGGTGGAGACACTGACATAATGTTAATGCCTACAATAGAAGTTGGTAATGGTATAGGTAAAGCATTTACTTATGCAGCAAATGCAAAATCAGCAGGAATTATAATGGGTGCAAAAGCTCCTATAGTATTAGTTTCAAGAGCTGATTCACATGAGTCAAAATTATATTCTATAGCTTATGGTGCTATAGTTGCAGCTCATAAAAGATAAGATAGTTAAAGTGTGATAATATATATTTTGTTATAAAAGTGTCACCTAAAATTAATTTTAGGTGACACTTTTTTGCATTTAATATTTGTTAAAAAAATATCAAATATATTTTTAGATTTAATTTAAAAAATAGTTAAAATTGTTAAAGTAATGTTAAGATTGATGCAAATAAATTGTTAAAAGAGTAGTATAAATGTATAAGAATATTTTTTTAAGGGGATGAATATTTATGGAATCATCTATACACACAATTGCATGTAATCATTTATTAATAATATTTGCTTTAATTACTATGACAGGAATAGTATGTAGTAAATTAAGTGAAATTATAAAAATTCCAGATGTAGTTTTATTTTTAGTAGCAGGGATTTTTTTAGGCCCTTCAGTTTTAAAAGTAGTTGATATAAGTCCTTATCAAGTGGAAAATCAACTTATATTAACATTTGGATCTGCTTTTATTTTATATATGGGAGGAAAAGAAATAAGTTTAAAAGTATTAAAAAATGTAAAAACAACAGTTTTTTTACTTTCTAGTGTAGGTGTTTTAATATCAGCATTTTTTATGCAACAGGTTATAGGTCTAGCATTTGGAACAAGTGCTATGGTTGCGTTACTTGCAGGTAGTATAATCGCATCAACAGACCCTGCTACATTAGTTCCCATTTTTAACCAAATAAAAATAAAGAGAAAAGTATCTCAAACAGTTATAAGTGAATCTGCATTTAATGATGCTACTGGTGCAATTTTAACATCATCAGTGCTTGCTATTATTTTGTCAGGTAGATTTTCTCTACAAGAAAATATATATGAGTTAATTTTAATGATATTAATAGGATTAGTTGTTGGTTTGTGTACAGGAGTTTTCTTACTTGCGCTTGTAAATGATAGTCCAAGAGGAATATTTAAAGATTATACACCTATAATTTCTATAATTTCTGTAGTTATATCTTATGAATTATCTACTTATCTTGGAGGAAGTGGATATATGTCTTGCTTTATAGTAGGTATAGTAACTGGTAATAAGCAAAACTTTAAGTTATGGCTTAATCAAAAATCGTATGATGCAGATTTTCATGTAGCAGAAACCTTAGGTACAATATGTAGAATGTGTATATTTATAATACTTGGTAGTCAAGTTGATTTAAAAGTATTAGGACAATATTTAGTACCATCATTAATATGCGTCTTTGTATTTATGTTTATAGTTAGACCAATTAGTGTAATAGTATGTACTTTATTTGATAGAAAAGCTAAGTGGGAAAAGAACGAGATTTTATTTATGATGTGGGTAAGAGAAACAGGTGTAATACCAGCAGCACTTTGTGGTATAGTAACAGCTATGGATGTACCTGGAACAGACATTATATCATCTGTAGTTTTTATGACAATACTAATAACACTAGTAGTTCAAGGTGTTACTACTAAGTTTGTAGCAAGCAAATTAAATCTATTAATAGAGGATAAAGTAGTAAATGCAGATAGTGAAATAAATGATGAAGTTGATACACAAGAAGTTAATACACAAAATGAAGTTAATATACAAGATGAAATTGAAACAGAAGATGAAGTTGACACATCAGATAATGATGCTAAAGAAAATAGTATTTGTGCAGATTAAAAATGATAAAAATATGATATTAACTAGTTTTAAATAGATACCATAAAAATAAAAAAGTCTTTATAAAAAACCGATATTTAATCGTTATATTTTGGATTGGATATCGGTTTTTTATGTAATAATAGATAAATTATTATATGTAAAACTGTAGATATTCATAAATAGAATTTTTTTAATATTAAAAAAAACATTGACATTACATTTACTGGAAAGTTTAAACTAAAAATAGATGATATTTTTATTAAGGAGGAATGTAATGAAAAGTTTAAATCGTTGGATATATGCTATGGTCGGAGTAGTTGTTTTACTATTTGCAGGACTTATTTATGCATGGAGTGTACTTGTTATACCGATTAGCCAAGAATTTCCAGAGTGGAGTAATACGAGTTTATCTTTAACTTTCACTATTTGTATGACTCTGTTTTGTTTAGGGGGACTTGTTGGAGGTTTAGTACAGAAAAAAATAAATGTAAAAATAAATGTATGGGTAGCAGCAGTTTTATTTTTAGTAGGATTTTTTATTTCATCAAAAGCACAATCTATTGTAACTTTATATATAGGTTATGGAGTTTTAGCGGGATTTGCATCAGGACTTGCGTATAATTCTGTAATGAGTACTATGTCTAAATGGTTTCCTGATAAACAAGGTCTTATTTCTGGAATACTTTTAATGGGATTTGGATTTGGAAGCTTTATAATAGGAAAAGTATATCAAGCTTATACACCAGCTGAAATAGGTGGCTGGAGAACATCATTTATGATATTTGGAATTATTTTATTAGTTGTTTTAGCTGTAGGAGGATTTTTCTTTGTAAAACCTGGTGATGATTTTGTTGTAGAATCTGATACATCTAAAAAAGAGAAGAAATCAGCTAATAAAGAAATTGGTATAGATGTAAATGCAGCTCAAATGGTGAAAAGACCATCATTTTGGCTTTATTTTGTGTGGACAACATTACTTGGTGCTGCAGGACTAGCTTTAATATCACAAGCAAGTGGTATAGCAGGAGAAGTAGGTAAACAAATAGATGCATCTACAATTGCGACAGTTGTTGGACTTATTTCTATATGTAATGGTATAGGTCGTGTTATTTATGGTGGTATGTTTGACAAAATAGGTCGTTTTAAGACAATGCTAACTATTGTCGTAGTTTTCTTTATATCATCACTTTTATTGATGGTAGCATTTAAAACTCAAAACTTTGCAATTTTAGTAGTAGGATTTATGTTATGTGGAGCTTCTTATGGAGGTATAACATCTACAAACTCTGCTTTCGTAAACTTATTCTACGGAGCTACACATTATCCAGTTAATTTTCCAATAGTAAATCTAAACTTAATTATAGCATCATTTGGAAGCACTATAGCTGGAGCTCTTTATGATTCTACAGGATCTTATCTTAGTACAATTTTCTTAATGTTAGGAGCTATTGCACTTAGCTTTGTATGTACAGTAAGTATAAAAAGACCTTAATTAAATACGATAAATATATATAGGGGTATCGAGAAATTAACTTTTTCGATACCCCTTTAAATATATTTTAATGTTATTAAATTAATCCACAAGCTTTAAAAGCATTGTTTAAATCAGCTATTAAATCCTCCGCATCTTCAAGACCAACACTAAATCTAAAGAAACCTTCTCTATAAATACTTGGATAATGTGGAAGTTTATCACTATTTTTATCGTAGTAAACTATAAGACTTTCTATATCTCCCAATGATACTGCATGAGTTATATATTTAAGTGAATCTAGGAATTTTGTATGAGTAGCTTCATCACCTTTTATATCAAATGATATCATACCTGAATATTCACCGTTCATATATTTTTTAGCTAGTTCATGTTGAGGATGACTTTCTAATCCTGGATACCATACGAATCTTACTGCAGGACTTTGTTCTAAAAATTGAGCTACTTTTAAAGCTACTGAGCAATGTTGTTTCATTCTTAGAGGTAAAGTAGTAAGTCCACGAGAAATCAACCATGCGTTAAATGGACTAAGTATTCCACCGTAGTTAACCATTGCTTCTTCTTTTATTTTTGCTAATAATTCATTATTTCCCATTACACAGCCACCTAGTGAATCTCCATGTCCATTTATATATTTTGTCATACTATGTATTTCTAAATCTGCACCATGTTTTAGTGGACGTATGCTTATTGGACCTGCAAATGTTGCATCTACTGATAATAGAGCTCCTGCTTCGTGTGCTATTTTTGATATTTCATCTATATCACTTATTTCTGTAGTTGGATTTCCAGGTGTTTCAATATGAATTAATTTAGTATTTTTTCTTATTGCCTTGCGTACTGCTTCTGTATCAGTTGTATCTACAAAAGTAGCTTCTATATTGTATCTTTGTGGTAATATTTCACGGAATAATAGATTTGTTGCACTATAGCATACTTCTGATACTATTACATGATCTCCAGTATGTGCAAAGCAAGTAAATACTGCTGTTAATGCAGCTACACCACTTGCAAATACTGCACAATCTTCTGCCTCTGCTAATGCACATAATTTATCTTGTAAAATCATTTGATTTACATTTCTATTACGAGCATATATATTGCTATTTATGCCACTCCAATCTATAGATGATCCATCAGTTGGTATACGATAATTTGATGTCATATATATTGGCGCGTTTATTGCACCAAATGTATCATCTTTACGAGCTCCTGCGTGTACAGCTTTTGTTTGAATTCCTATATTTTCTTGCATTTTAGTTACCCCCAATATAATTCGATTTTAAGGAAACTAATTTTAAAGGCCTTTAGAATAAATATTTTCCTGTTTATATAAATAATATATTAAAATTGTCAATATGTAAAATTAATAGTTTTAATTATATTAATAAAAAATATTGATAGAAGTTTTAATTTTTTTTATACTATGTGTATATAAATATAACGGTATTGATAGGAGAATTTATTATGGAGATTCGAAATTTAGTATCATTTTTACAAGTTGCAGCTACTCAAAACTTTACACAGTCAGCTCAAATTCTTGGATATTCACAATCAAATGTAAGTATGCAGATACAAAATTTAGAAAATGAAATAGGAGTGCCTCTTTTTGATAGAATAGGACATCGTGTATCGCTTACACAATATGGAGAAGAACTTTTGCCATATGCACAACAAATTGTATCTACTGCTATAAAAATACAAAATTTTAAAGGAACTGAAGAAAGTCTTGGGGGAACTTTAAAAGTTGGGATAGTAGAGTCGATTTTTGAAATTATATTTAAAGAAATCATAGAGAAGTATCACATGCGTTTTCCAAAAGTAAAGATAGAGATTACTGTCGATGGAACTTCAGAATTACAAGAAGCTTTAAAAAAAGGAAAAATAGATATTGCATGTTTAATTGGTGAACCACTTATTAAATCAGAGTGGAATTGTCTTTATTCTAATACTGCTAAGATTTTAATTGTTTGTAATTCAAATGAAGTACTTTCTAGGAAAAAAGAAGTATCTATTCATGATATTTCAGGTAGAGATTTTATATTGATGGAGGATACTGCTCCTTATATTTTAAGATTTAAACATTGTTTAGCATTATATGATATTGATATAAATACTTTTTTGAAATTACAAAGTGCATCTATGGCACGAGATCTTGTTAAAGTGGGACCTTATTTATCAATATTGCCAGCTTATACTGTAAGTGAATATATTGATAAAGGAGAGTTAAGTGTTGTAAATATACCTGAATTTGATATTGTTCAACAGGTTCAAGTTGTAACTTATAAAAATAAAGTGATGACACCTCAAATAAGTGGATTTGCGGAAGAAATGAAATATGTATTAGAATCTATATAAAAAGAGTGTTTAAAATAAAGTTATGAGATATGGTTTATAGCTTTAGATGTATATTAAGTATAAATATATATTATATATAAAAGAGGCTATCGCATAAAAATATGTCGATGCCTCTTTTATAACACATTTTTTCTATTATTATTCAGCAACTGGAGCTACATAAACTCTTTGTGCCATTTCATCGTCTAACATATATAATGCGTGTGGATTATCTGCACATCTTTTTACTTTCTTTAATATAGTTGTGAAGTTGTCTTCTTCTTCAACTTGTTCATCTATGAACCATTTTAAGAAACTCATAGTAGCATGTTCTTTCTCGTCAGTAGCTATATCCATTATGTTGTATATTTTTTTAGTTACTAATTCTTCATGAGCAAGACCAGTTTCAAATACTTCTACTATATCAGTATAAGTTTCTTTTGGTTTGTCTATTTGGCCAAGAATTACAGTAGCACCTTTTTGGAATACATAATCATAAAATTTCATTCCGTGATCGATTTCTTCTTTAGCTTGAACTCTAAAGAAATTAGCAAAACCACTTAAATCTATAGATTCACAGTAAGCAGCCATAGCTAAATAAGTATAAGAAGAATATAACTCAAAAGTTATTTGATCGTTAATAGCAGTTTCTAAATTTTTGCTTAACATAATAATTTTACCTCCCTAAAATAGTATCTACATTTATATTTTACAACATTTTGATATCGATTTGGGTAAAATATTTATAATTTAATTTAAATCTAAATTTTTAGAATAAATATTTTGTTATCTTACAATTTTCTTACATATAAGGAAATTGTATTGTAATACTTTTTAAAATTAAGCTATTATTAATAACAAGTAATTGTAAACAAAAAATTATTATAAACTAGAAAATATATAATATAGAACTAATAAAAAAGTAGTATAATATTATATGAATTTTAAAAATGAGGAGAGAAAAAATGGATAATAATTTTTTTAAAGTTATCAATAAATTATTGGACTTGTTAAAAAATATTTTAGTTAGATTTAAAAAATCAGGTTTTGGTATTTTTTTTGTAAAGAATTTATTTACGCTTCCAGATCTTTTTACAGATAGAGAATATAATGTATTTTCAAAATTAAAGATAATATCTACTTTTGTAATAACAGTGGCTTATTTTGCATCTAGTATTGATTTTATACCAGAAGTTTTACTTGGAGGATTAGGATTTTTGGATGATTTACTTATTTTGATTTGGTCAGTGGGGATAATAAATGAAGAGATTTTAAACTACAAAAAAAGCTTTGAGAATAGTCCAAAATCAAAAATAATTGAAGATGTAAATTGGAAAATGGAAGATGAACAATAAAAAATAAATTAATAATATGAGTTTTTAAAAAAAGGAGATTTTTTATGAAAAAGAAAATAGGTTTATTATTAGTCTATTTAATAGTCGTTTTTTCAGTTGGATGTAGTGATAATTCTAAAGTAGATATTTCTGAATTAGATAATGAAAAAGATGCAATAATACAAGCTTTTGGAAAATATAATAATTCAAAAGGAAAAGGTGTAGTCCTTATAAATGAGAAGGAAAATAAAGATGATAGAACTTATATATATCATATTGCTAAACTTCCTTCTATAGAAAATTATAAAAATACATTAAAAACAAATGAAATCGATGAAATCAAAGAACAAAGAAGACAGATTTATAAAAATATAGAAACTGAAACTAATAAAGAAGTTGTGGAAAAAATAGATAAATTATATGAAAATAAAAATGTGGACAAAATACGAGTAGAAGTAGGTGTGGTATGGCCATATTCGAAGACTAATTATACAAAACCAGGTGAAAATGTTGTAGGTCAAAATATTGCATATGTAAAAACCTACAATTTTAATAGAGAAAATTATGAGCAAGAATTAAAAAAAATCGAACAAAACTATGAAGATTCTAATAAAATAGATTAAATTTACCTAAAAAATGGAGTACAATTTTTAAATTGTACTCCATTTTTTATAATAAAATAATCTAAATTATTTACAATATTTATAAGTTAATTCTCCAAGTATTTTTATACCTTTGATTATATCTTCTGTAGACGGAGTAGAGAAATTCATTCTAAAGCTTTGGCTAGGCATAGTTGTATCTGCTAAAAATGCAGTTCCAGGAACTAATGCAACTTTATTTTCTAAAGCTTCAGCTACAAATTGATTCATGTCTATTCCATCTGGTAGAGTAACCCAAACGAACATTCCACCTTCAGGTTTAGTGTATTTAACACTTGGATGGAAGTTTTTAGCCATTTCATCTTGCATAATTTTATTTTTAGCTCCATAGATTTCTTTTAATTTTTCTATATGAGCATCCATATCGCAAGTAGCAAGAATTCTTTCACATATTACTTGACTCCAAGTAGTACTATGTACATCATTTAAGAATTTTGCTTTCTTTATAGCTGATAATATTTCTGGTTTACCAACAGCACAAGCAACTCTTATACCAGGGGCTATTATCTTAGAGAAACTAGCAGCATAAACTACTATACCTTCCTCATCAAAAGCTTTTATAGGTGGTACAGATTCTCCGCTAAATCTTAATTGACCATAAGGATTATCTTCTAATATTAATACACCATATTTTTTACATAGCTCATAAACAGCTTTACGTTTTTCTAAAGACATTGTTATACCAGTTGGATTTTGGAAATTAGGTATTACATATATAAATTTAGGTGTAGGTTTCATTTGTAGTTTTTCTTCTAAATCAGCTAAATCTATTCCGTCATCTTCCATTTTAACTCCAACTAAATTAGCTCCATTACTTCTTATTGAATCAAGAACACCAAGAAAAGAAGGATCTTCAGTTAAAACTATATCACCTTCGTTACATATAACTTTAGCTAAACAATCAGCAATTTGTTGACTACCAGAAGTACATACCATCATATCGTCATCTCTTACAACATTTCCATCTCTATTAAAGAATTTTTTGGCTTCTTCAAGTAGAGGATGATAACCTTCAGTTAATCCATATTCTAATACTGATAGAGGTTTATTAGTAAGAATATCATTGGAAAACTCAGTTATTTTGTCTATTGGAAAAGAATCACTGGCAGGATTTCCACCTGAAAATTTAATTAAAGTAGGATCTCCCATCATAGCTAATATATCTCCAGCTGGAGATGGTTTTAAATTTTTGTATCTGTTTGAAAAATTGTATTTCATAATGTTGTGCCCCCTTAGTTATGTATCTATTTATATAATTATATACGAAAAATTTTTTTATATAATATAAAAAAATAATTTTATGTCAAAATATACAGAAAATTTAGAAAAAATTTAATGAATATTAAGATTTTTTAATAAAAATATAATTAATTATTTATATTAAGTTCATATTTGAAATCTATAATTAAATCATAAAATAAAAGTTAAGGGTTATTGAATAAAAAATCTAGAGGGCATAATTTTTAATTTATGAAGGAGGATTATTAATGAATACTCAGATTGAACAAAAGGATGCTTTAATAGAAAAATTGATAGCTTGTACAAAATCAAATAATTATAAGATAAGAGCTGCTGCATATACAGCACTTGGTAATTTTACAGATAATAAAAATGCACTTTGTAAAATTATAGAAGGTTTAAATGACTCTAATAGTCAAGTAAGAGATGCAGCAAGAGAATCTATAAAGAAAGTTTACAATGAACAAAAAGAACAGGAATTTTTCAAAATATGGCTTTGTAATATAGAAGAGCTTAGAAAAATTTCTTAGTAAAATTGATATCAACTAAAATTAAAATATCCACTTAAATGGCAAATTTAAAAACTTTTAAAATGCCGAATGAAATTGTATTTCTTATCCCCAAAAGGATATGATTTCACTAAAAAGACTGCCTTTAATAGGCAGTTTTTTTAGTGGAATAATTCTTTTAGATTTTTCATAAGTAATCTATTTTCTTCAGGCTTTAATATACATACTCTAAAGTAGTATTCAGAAAGTCCATCAAAAGAATTACAATCTCTAATTATTATTTTTTTAGGGATTAATTTTTCTCTAAGTTCTTTTGCAGTAAATTTTTTAGAATCTATTCTACATAGTATAAAGTTTCCTTTACTAGGATATACTGTTAAATCAGATATTTCATTTAAAGCTTTATTTAGATAATCTCTTTCTCTAAGCATGGCATCTATAGTGCTAGATATGAATTCATTATCTAAAAACATTATTTCGCCCATTGAAGATGCGATTATATTTATATTCCATAAATCTAAATTTTTATTTATAGAGTCTTTAACATTTTTATCTCCTATAAGTCCGTATCCAAGTCTAATACCAGGAGTTGAGAAAAATTTTGATGTTCCTCTTATTACAAATAATTTATTATAATTATCTACTAATTTAGTAGATGAATAAATATTTGTTTCAGTAAATTCTATATAAGTTTCATCTATCATAATGTAGCAATTAGTATTTTTTAATATATATTCTATTTCTTCTCTAGAAAAGGCAAATCCTGTAGGGTTGTTAGGATTACAGATTATAGTTAAATCGTAATCGCCTTTATTTATTTCTTGTACTAATTCTTTGTTATTTATTATAAAATTATTTTCTTCCTTTGAAAAATATTTTGTAACTTCACAACTTATTTTATTTAATTCTTTTTCATATTCAGAATATGCAGGTGATAAAAGTAAAGCTTTTTTAGGACTGATTGTCTTTATAAATGATGAAATTAATTCAGTTGCACCGCTACCTAAAACAATATTATTTTCTAAACAATTACAGTATGCAGATATAGATTTTTTTAAATTTATGTATTCAGGATCTGGATACATAGATACCATATTTATATTATTAATAACATATTCTTTTGCTTTATTTGAAGTTCCAAATGGATTTATATTGGAACTGAAATCCATAAACTCATCTTTTGAAAAACCATATTTACTAGATAAGTCGTGTAAGTTTGCTCCGTGATTTACACTCATTTTTAGGCCTCCTCTAAACTATTTTATTTATATATAAAAGTATAAATATATAAACAAATATAATCAATATTATATATAATCATAATTTTTGGATTGAAAAAATATCTATAAAAACTTATTTTTACTTTAATTAAATAAATATAAATTTATCTTAAAATAATAAAAAAAAATGCAAAAAAGATTTGATTTAATTAAAAAAAGTAATTATAATTAGAATCTGTAGGAATGACTTAGTTTTATAAAAAAAATTTTGTATTGATACAATTTTAAATAAAATATATAATATAACCAAATGCGTATTCAGGAGGATAAAGATGTTTAAGATTACAGGAGTAATGTTGTCTGAAGAAGAAATTAAGGCAAAAGTAGCTGAATTAGGAAAACAAATAGAAAAAGATTACGAAGGACAAGATTTATTAGTGGTAGGTATACTTAAAGGTGCAAGTGTATTTGTTGCTGATTTAATAAGAGAAATAAATTTAGATGTAAATATAGATTTTATGAGTGTTTCAAGTTATGGAAACTCTACAGAATCTTCAGGAACAGTAAAAATACTTAAAGATTTAGATGTAGATATAAAAGGAAAAAATGTTTTAATAGTTGAAGATATAATCGATTCAGGACTAACTTTAAGTAATTTAACTAGAGAATTAAATGTAAGAGAACCAAAATCTTTAAGAATATGTACTCTTTTAGATAAACCAGATAGAAGAAAAGCAAACATTCATGTTGACTATGTAGGATTTGTTATAGAAGATAAATTTATAGTTGGATACGGAATAGATTACGCTGAAAAATACAGAAACTTACCATATATTGGTGTGGTTGAAGATGTTTAAAATATTTTAACCGAATAATAAATTAAGTAGAGATTAGACTGCAGAAGATGATATTTCATTTGAGCAGTCTTTTTCCGTATAAAGCATATATAAGGAATATTTACATGTTAAATTGGTAAAAATAAACTTTAATAGATATATTTA
The DNA here is from genome assembly GCA_964449895.1 of uncultured Clostridium sp. Taxonomy (GTDB): domain Bacteria; phylum Bacillota; class Clostridia; order Peptostreptococcales; family Peptostreptococcaceae; genus Intestinibacter. Next base: position 124,439 of record CAYVBY010000002.1, on the reverse strand, counting down.
AAAATAGACAGATTAAAAATATAAAATGATAAAATAGAAAGGTGTATAAATATGGAAATACTTTTATTTTTTCAAAGTATAAGAAGTGATATATTAACCATGTTATTTACTACTTTTACAATATGCACAGAGACTATGTCAGTTATATTAATTGCTACAGTTTTATATTGGTGTATAGACAAAAAATGTGGTCAAAGGCTTTTATTTGCTCTTATAAGCAGTATAACTATAAACTCAATAATAAAAGATACTCTAAAGGTTAAAAGACCGATAGGAAGTGAAGGTTTGGAATCTATGAGGATAGAGACTGCTACAGGTTATTCTTTTCCAAGTGGTCATACTCAGACAGCTACTACAGTGTGGGTAAGTATTATGGAATATTTTAAAAATAAATGGATAATAATACTTGGAATAATCATGATACTTGGAGCAGGAGTATCTAGATTGTATTTGGGAGTTCACTGGCCTAGTGATGTATTAGGTGGACTTATTATTGGAACTATAGTTAGTTTAGCTTTTGTTAAAATATTTGATTACATAGACGAAACTAAGAGTTATTACATATTATTTATTATTTTAATTGTATTTGGAGTGGCAGTTTATTTTATTCAAGAAAAAGATTTAATTAAATATTTTGGAATGTATACTGGATTTATTTTAGGGTATATTGTAGAAGATAAATTTATAAATTTTACTACTAAGGAAAGTAATAAACAAGTAAGTATTTTCACAAATAAAAAATCTAAAATAAAATTAAGTGCAAAAGTTTTTAGATTTATACTTGGAATAATTACTTTAGCGTTGGTGTATGTAGTATTTAAATACTTAGAAGGAATGTTATTTCAAAATTCGGGAGAAAGTATTTTAATTATGATTGCATACATAAGATATTTTCTTGTTGTATTTTGGGGGATGGCAGGAGTTCCTGCGTTATTTAAAGTTTTTGGATTAGATTAAATAGTGTATTGAGAGGATGATTTTTTGAAAACAGTAGTAATTATAGGAGCTGGAGCTAGTGGAATGATGGCTGCAAAAGTGGCTTGTGACAGAGGATATAAGGTTGTAGTTTTAGAAAAACAAAAAAGATGTGGACAGAAATTACTAATAACAGGAAAAGGTAGATGTAATATAACTAATGATTGTGAAATAGAAGAACTTATAGAAAATGTACCTACTAATGGAAAATTTTTATATAGCGCTTTTTATACTTTTACAAATGACCAAGTTATAGATATGTTTAATTCTTTAGGTGTTGAAACTAAAACAGAAAGAGGAAAAAGAGTTTTTCCTGTAAGTGATAAGGCATCAGATGTAGTTAAAGCCTTAGAAAAGCAAATGAGAAATAATAAAAATATAGAAGTTTTATTAAATTCAAAAGTTGAAAAAATAATAGCAAAGGACAACAAAATATCAAAGGTTGTACTTTCAAATAAAAAAGAGATTGAATGCGATAGTGTTATTATAGCAACAGGTGGGGTTAGTTATCCTAAAACTGGATCTAGCGGAGATGGATATAAATTTGCGAGAGATTTAGGGCACACTATAATAAAACCAAAGCCTTCTCTTATAGGAATTGAAGTTATAGAAGATTATGTAAGTGACTTAGAAAAATTAGCTCTTAGAAATGTTAGTATAAATATTTACAACGGCAAAAATAAAAAAATATATGATGATTTTGGAGAGATGGAATTTACTAAATACGGTTTAGATGGTCCTATTATAAAATCTGCAAGTTGTAGGATGGGAGATATGTCTAAAGATAATTACAAAATAGTTTTAGACTTAAAGCCAGCTTTAGACGAGGATAAATTAGATAAAAGAATTCAAAAGGATTTTCAAAAGTACTCTAATAAAAATTTTGAAAACTCTTTAAATGATTTACTGCCTAAAAAATTAATACCAGTTATAATAAAGCTTAGCAAAATAGATCCTTACATAAAAGTAAACCAAATATCTAAAGAAGACAGAAAAAATTTAGTTCATTTGATAAAAAATATGACTTTTAATGTAAAAAATTATAGACCTATTGAAGAAGCAATAATAACTTCTGGAGGAGTTAAGGTAAGTGAAATAAATTCTAGTACTATGGAGTCTAAATTGGTAGAAGGATTGTTTTTTGCTGGAGAAGTTATAGATGTGGATGCTTATACTGGAGGATTTAATCTTCAAATAGCATTTTCAACAGCATATTTAGCGGGTATAAATTGTTAATTTGACAGATTAAATAATTTTCCATAAATTTACTGTATTATAAAAATAATAATCCATATAATATAATCACAAACAAAATTCATTGGAAAGAGGTATTAAAATGACAAACAATAATAATAACAACAACAGAACAGTAGTACCTGAAGCTAAACAAGCTTTAAATCAAATGAAATTAGAAATAGCTAATGAATTAGGTATGGCAGATTATCAACAAATGGATAAAGGAAATTTAACTGCTAGACAAAATGGTTATGTAGGTGGATACATGACTAAAAAATTAGTAGAAATGGCAGAACAACAAATGTCAGGAAAAAATAAATAAAAATTTTTGAATACAAAGTGGTAAGTTCAATCTTGAATTTACCACTTTAATAAATTTACGGATAAATGTATTTATATTTATACTTTGGGCAAAATAAATTTACATATTTAAAACATTATAATTATAGAGGTGTTGTTATGACAGTTGATTTTGAAAAAATAAAAAATGATTTTATAAATGCAGATTTAGATGAAAAAATTCGCATTTATACAACAACTCAAGGACTTACAGTAGAACAATTTAAAGAACTTCTTAAGTTTTATCCAATAAAACATTTATCAAAGCTAGAAAAGGCTTTAGGATAGAATTTTATTGGATATTTTAGGTATCAATAAAAAATAAGAGTTGATTTATATCAACTCTTATTTTTTATTAACTTGTTTTTTTAGTTACATATTTATATATTTTTTCATTTCCTAAATCTATTTTATTTGTATTTATATATTGGATAATTGCTTCGATATCTTTGATATTTAGATATTCTATAGGTATATTCAAAGAATAATCGTTATTTTTTAAGATGTTTTTAAGTTGGATTTTTATAGAGGCAATAGATTTACTAGTATTTTTATTGTGTTTTGAATTTAAGTAATCATTGAAATTTTCATTTTGTTTTTTTATTAATGTATCTATGTAGTTTACATAAGAGTTTTGAAAATCTGGCTGTTTTAAGATATCTTCCTCTAAAATATCTGATAGTATGTGATCTGCAAAAATATTATCTGCAAATTTTTCAGCAGTTAGTTTGCCAGAATTAATTCCCTTTTGATATTTTCTAATGATCTTTTGGGTAGAGTTATAAATCTTATTACGTGTACATAAATCAAAGTCTTCTATTAGCATATATTACCTCCTGTATATTAATATTTAAATCTATTAATCTTTAAAATAAAGGTTTTATTGTTATTTTTAACAAAAAAAATATTAATATACACTAATGTGAATAAATTTATACATAATCTGTATAAATCTAAAATTTTAGGCGAAATTATAAATATATAGAATTTAAAAGAGGTGTGATTTATATGATAAATGGAATTTTAAAATTATTTTATACAGAGATAGTAAAAAATAAAATAAAAGATTTGCCAAAGGATGAATATGAAATAAAAGATGGATTTAAGAAAGTACAATATATATCTTGTAAGGTTGATTCAATATCATTTAAAATTTTAAAATGTTTTATAGTTTTTTTAATACTTATTTTATCTTTAAAAGTTAACATATATTTTGGAATAGTTATGTTTTTTGTTGAATTTTTTTACATAATTTACAAAAATAGTTTCAAAACTAAACTAGAAAAAAAGGTTATAAATATAAAAAATAATATCAAAACAAGTAGTAAAAATGTTTTAACAGAAAATAGCAAGAGAAATATTCCTATTTTGATTTGTATATTATTTTTAGGCTTAACTTTTGGGTTTACATGGGCAATCAAAATAAGTCTTTTTATAGTATTTACATATACAATACAAGATATATACATTAATTACAAAAATTAACTTATAATTAAATATTAAGTTGATTTAGTGACTTTACTTGATTATTGTGATAAAATTACCTACATTAAAAGCTTTTTTATGACATAAAAAATACAGGAGGTGCTTGATGTTAAAAAATAAAAATATAATCAAAAATATAGTAGATATATCAACAATGGTTACTCAATCAACAAATTTTTTTGAAATAAAAGATAAAATAGTAGAAAAAATGCTAGAGGTAATTCAACCATCAAAGGCCTGTATTAATTTATTTTACAATAATGATTACGAATATGCTTATTTAGTTTGTTCTGCTACTTTAGAGCAAATACCGAATTTACTTCCTGAAAGTTCGCCTATAGGAATAAAATTAGATTTTAATCAAGCATATCCAGAATATATACATGAAGCAGTTAGGGAGAAAAAAATAATCTATGTAGAAGATATTTTTGATAATAAAAAGGCTGTTGATGAAAGAGAATTAGCACAAATAGAAGGCTATAAAGGGAGAATAGTATTTCCTTTACTTATAAACGATATAGTCATAGGATTTATGACTTGTTTTTTAACTGAAGAAGATTATTTAGATGATACAGATATTACTTTTTTATCTTCTGTTGTTTCTTTAATATCTTTATCTATTGAAGTAACTTTAGAAAACAAACATATTAAAGATTTGATAAATAAATTTAGAGAATCTATAACAAAAGTAAATGATATTACAACAAAATTTTATTTAAATAAAGATGTATATGAATTTATGAATGACTTAAGCGATCAAGCTAAAAATTTAACTAAAAGTCAAGAAGCCTTTATAATTATAGATAATTTGAATTACGATTACAAAATTTTTACTACTTTAAAAACTAAAAAGAAAATTGATTTTCAAAAGATTTTAGAAGATATAAGTAAAGACGACAGAGATGGAAGATATGAAAATGACATTAAGTTATTTCTTTCTGAAACACTAGAGATAAAAAATTACAGTTATTATAAATTAAAAGAAGATGACAAATTAGTAGGTTGTATATTATGTTTAAATAGCAATGGATATACAGAAGATGATTTTAATATACTAGAATTACTTTCTAAACAAGCTATACTTGGAATGCAATTATATAAATACAATAAAGATGAAATAAAACATAGATTAATTGCCAATGAGTTAAATATACTAAACAAGCAACAAAAACTTATAATGGATGAAAGTGCAATGGATTTAAATAATTCTAAAGATTTATATTTTTATCACAAACCAGCTACAGTTGTAGGGGGAGATTTTTACCATGCAGAGCCTATAACAGATGACAAGGTTGTATATATAATTGCTGATGTTATGGGACATGGGATAGTTTCAAACTATATGGTAGCTTTGATTAAGGGAAGTTTGAAAGCTTTATGTCATCAATATAAAACTCCATCAGATATTATGAGTAAATTAAATGAAATTTTATATGATGAATTTGATAAAATGGGTGTGTTTGCTACATGTATTATTGGGGTGATAGATACTCAAAATAACATACTTGAAATTTCTAATGCAGGTCATTATTGTCCTATAATAATAGATAATTCAGGTAATTTATTACATACTACAATGGATATCTGTAGAAAAAATATACCTCTTGGAGTATTAGAAGATGTAACTTATGAACATGCAAGTATATCTTTAGATGACAAAACTATGATTTGTATGTATACAGATGGAATAATAGAATTAAAAAATAAAGAAAAAGAAGAATTTGGTTTAGATAGATTTACAGATTTCTTAGTTAAAAATTATAATTTAAACAAAGATAAACTTATTAAAGAATTAAAAAAAGAATTGGAATGTTTTTCTAAAAAAAATAATTTTGATGATGACATACTGTTTGTATGTTTAAGTCACAAATAAATAGTACAAAAATGGGAATACAGGAGAGAATAGATGAGTAAAAATAATAAGATATTAATAATTAATGGAAGTCCTAGAAAAAACAAAAACTGTGCTTCTGTTGTAAAAAATATTGTACAAAAATTTGAAGAAAATGATATTAATTATAGAGTTTTAGATATATATAAAATGAATATAGACTATTGTACTGCTTGTGGTGCATGTGAAAAAACAGGATATTGCAGAATTAAAGATGATATGACACCTATATATGAAGAGTTCAATCAAAGTGCAGGAACTATAACAATAAGTCCAATGTACTTTTCAAGTGTATCTACAAAAGTTAAGACTTTAGTAGATAGAACACAATCATTTTTTTCTAGCAAATATATATTAAAAAAATCATCTATAGATAGAGATAAAAATAGATTAGGTATGTATATTGCAATTGGAGGACAACCTAGATTTGAAAATCAATTTTTAGGTGGGCAGCTTGTAATGGATATCTTTTATAAATCTATAAATACACAGCTAGATTATAATTTATATTTAGATAATTCAGATGAAGTTTCTTTCAATGAAAATGAGGAATTTAAAGCTATGTTCAACAAAGCAATTGATGAATATATACAAAAAATAAAACAAAATAATAATTAATAATAAAGCAAGGGGCGATATGTATGTTAAGGTATTTAACAAGTGGAGAATCTCATGGTCAAAGTTTAATATCAATATTAGATGGGATACCATCTAATGTTGAACTTAACTTTGAGGAAATTAACAATGAACTTAAAAAACGTCAATGTGGTTACGGACGTGGTGGAAGAATGAAAATTGAAAGTGATAAAGTTAATATTCTTGGAGGCGTAAGAGGTAAAAAAACATTAGGTGGACCAATTTCAATTGAAGTAAAAAATAAAGATTATCAAAATTGGACTGAATTTATGGCGCCTATGGAAGATGTTGATTTTGAAACTAGAAAAGTCGACAATGTAAGACCAGGACATGCTGATTTAGTAGGATGTTTAAAATACGATTTTACTGATGCAAGAAATGTACTTGAAAGATCTTCAGCAAGAGAAACTGCAAGTAGAGTTGCAGTAGGAGCAATTTGTAAACAAGTATTAAAAAATTTCGATATAGATTTTACATCACATGTAATCCAAATAGGTGATGTAAAAGATCAAAATTTATATGATTTTGACTATATAAAAAATAATGTTGATAATTCTGAGGTTAGATGTGCAAACAAAGAAATGGAAGCTAAAATGATTGCACAAATAGATAAAATAAAAGATGAAAAAGATACAATAGGAGGAGTTGTGGAAATTAGAGTTAAAAATCTAATTCCAGGTCTTGGTTCTTTTACTCAATTTGACAAAAAAATAGATGGAGTACTTGCTATGCATCTTATGGCAACTCAAGCTATAAAGGGTGTTGAATTTGGAATAGGATTTGATGTGGCAAGACTTCCAGGTTCACAAGTTATGGATGAGATAGTATATACAAAAGAAAAAGGCATAAAAAGAGTTACAAATAGATTAGGTGGAATAGAAGGCGGAATGACAACTGGTGATGAGATTATAATAAGATGTGCAATGAAGCCAATTCCAACATTATACAAACCTCTCAACTCAATAAATGTAAATACACTAGAAAAATACGAAGCTACAGTAGAGCGTTCAGATACATGTGCAGTTCCAGCTTGTAGTGTTGTATGTGAAAATGTAGTTGCTTTTGTTATATGTCAATTTTTCTTAGATACTATAGGTGGAAGTTCTTTAGAAGATGTTAAGAGAAATTACGATTGTTATGTTCAAAGGTTGGGTGAAAGAGGATGGAAAAAATAGAAAATAAAGTTTGTAATATTTTTATAGATGAAAATTATAGATCGTTTAATAAAGCATTAAATGAAATAAAAGGGACTGTAGACAAAAACATAAACGAAATATATGATAATATACTAGTAATTTCTGATGAAAATGTTTATAAATCACAAGTTCATAAATTCATAGATAATTTAGATTCTAAATTTGTGAGTGAATATATAGTACCAGCAGGAGAAGATTCAAAATGTATTGAAAATTTTGAAAAAATATTAAAATATGCTCTAGATGCAGGTCTTACTAGAAAATCACTAATTATAGCAGTTGGTGGTGGCGTAATAGGAGATTTATCAGGATATGTTGCAGCTTCATATATGAGGGGAATAGATTTTATACAAGTTCCTACTACCTTATTGGCACAAGTAGATTCATCAATAGGTGGAAAAACAGGCATTAATTTAGGTGATTACAAAAATGTAGTAGGTGCATTTTATCAGCCAAAATTTACTTTTATAAATATTTCGGCTCTTAGAACACTTCCAGATGATCAATTTAGAAATGGGATGAGTGAAGTTGTCAAATATGGATTTATATACGATTATGAATTTATAGATTATTTACTAGAAAATTCAGATGATATATTAGATAAAAGAGATTCTTCTCTTAGATATATAGTAAAAAAATGTGCAGAGATAAAAGCTCATGTTGTAGAAGTTGATGAAAAAGAAGGCGGTCTTAGAAAAATACTTAATTTTGGTCATACATTTGGACATGGTGTTGAAAAACTTTGCAAAATAGGACATGGAGATGCAGTAAGTATAGGTATGAATATGGCATTTAAACTTTCATTAAAGAAAAATTTAGTAGATGAAAAATACTACAATAAATTTTTACAATTATGTGAGAAATTTAATTTACCTATGGAATTTGAAGGTGCTAATGAAAATGAAGTTTTAAACATAATGAAAAGTGACAAGAAAAATAGTTTCTCAAAAATAAATATGATACTGCCAACAGGTCATGGAAAAGTAGAATTATTTGATGATGTAGATGAAGAAATTATCTTGGACATAATAAAGGGGTGTAAATATGCTTAGAGGAAGTTTTGAATTAATAGGAGATAAGTCTATATCACATAGATCTATAATGTTTTCTGCTATATCAAAAGGAAACAACAAAATAAGTAATTTTTTAATGGGACAAGATTGCTTAAGTACAATTTCTTGTTTTAAAAAAATGGGCGTAGATATAGAAATTATAGGAAAAGATGTATTCATAAAAGGAAATGGACTTAGAGGATTAAAACCTCCAACTGATATACTTGATGTAGGAAATTCTGGTACTACAATAAGACTTATGATGGGGATTTTAGCAGGAAATGAATTTGAATCAACTTTAATTGGAGATGAATCAATAGGTAAAAGACCTATGAAGAGAGTTACAGATCCTCTTAGAATGATGGGATGTAATATAACAGGAAAAGACGATGCTAATTTTACACCTATAACAGTTAAAGGTGGAAATTTACATAGTATAGATTACAAAATGCCAGTTGCATCAGCACAGGTTAAGTCTGCCATTATATTAGCTAGTTTATATGCAGATGGACAAAGTATAATTCATGAAAAAGTTAAATCTAGAAATCATACAGAGATAATGTTAAAAGCATTTGGCGCAGATATAAAAGAAAATGGAACAGATATAATAATAAATCCAGTAGATGAATTATTTAATCAAGATATATATGTGCCTGGAGACATATCTTCTGCAGCATTTATAATAGTAGGAGCGTTAATTAGTGAAGGCTCTGAAGTTTTAATTAAAAATGTGGGATTAAATGAAACTAGAACAGGTATAATTGATGTTGTAAAAAATATGAATGGGAATATAGAAATAATAGACGAAAGAATTGTTGGAGGAGAAAAAGTAGGAGATTTATTAGTTAAATACTCTAAAGATTTACAATCTACAACAATAGATAAAACTATAATTCCAAGACTTATAGATGAAATACCAGTAATTGCAGTTCTTGCTACACAAGCTGAAGGTACAACTATAATCAAAGATGCACATGAATTAAAAGTAAAAGAAAGTAATAGAATAAAAACTGTTGTAGATAATTTAAAAAAAATGGGAGCAGATATAGAAGAACTAGACGATGGAATGGTGATAAAAGGTAAAACTAAGCTTCATGGAGCTAATATAGAAACTTTTAAAGACCATAGAATAGCTATGTCTTTTTCTATAGCTGATTTAGTTAGTGAGTCGAGAGTAATACTTGATGATTCTAATTGCATAAATATATCTTTCCCTGGATATTTTGATTTATTAAAGAATTTAAGCAAATAATTAAAAAAAGTTAATAAATTTGTGTAAAAATAATTATACTCTTAAGTAAAATATGAATTTAACTAAAATATAAGAAACACGAATATATTATAATAATTGATTTTCTTATCAAATTTAGATATAATTTAATTGCAGTTATTAAAATCAAAAACTATATTAGGAGGGTTTTTATTATGAAATTACCAATAGCATTATCAAATAAACATATACATTTAAGCCAAAAAGACATAGATGTATTATTTGGAGAAGGATATGAATTAACTAAATTCAAACCATTATCTCAACCAGGACAATATGCATGTGAAGAAAAAGTTACTGTAGTAGGACCAAAAGGTCAACAAACAATGAGAGTTCTTGGACCAGCAAGACCAGAATCTCAAGTTGAAGTTTCTTTAGCAGATGCTAGAGCTTTAGGTTTAGCAGTTCCAGTAAGACAATCAGGTGATGTTGAAGGAACTCCAGGATTCAAATTAGTAGGACCTAAAGGTGAAGTTGAATGTGAAAAAGGTATAATAGTTGCTGCTAGACATATACATATGAGTCTTGAAGATGCTGAAAAATTCGGCGTTAAAGACAAAGATATAGTAAGTGTTAAAACTGATGGATTAAGAGGATTAACTTTCCACAATGTATTAGTTAGAGCTCATGCTACTTTTGCATTAGAAATGCATGTTGACGTTGAAGAAGGAAATGCTGCTGGCGTTAAAAACGGAGACTTAGTAGAATTAATAAAATAGTTATAACTTAAATTTATAATTTAAAAAGTAATTAGGGAATGTATGCATCGTGTATACATTCCTTTTTTTTTAAGTAAAATAACTGAATTTACTAAAAAAAATAAAAACATTTTATTAATACTTTAAAATTTTTATTATCTGTGCTAACATAATATAAGCAATTATGTTTATATTTTCACTAAATTATATTTAAAAAAGGGCTATTAAATATAGATTTGTATGTGAAATATTTACAAACTACAAAAATATAAAATATAAATTAATAAATGAAAAAAAAGGTTACATTTATTGCCTATTAGATATATAATTAGAGTATAAGTTGTAATTATTATGTTTTATAAAAAAACGTAATAATATACAAAAAATAAATTATATATTTTAACATAAGATGTATTTCTATCAAAAGTATCTGATTTTTCAGAAAAGTTAAACATCTTAATGGGGTAGGCTTTGTTTAGTTTTATATTGGTAGGGATAAACATTTTGTTAAAAGTATACAGTATTATGATAACATTTTGTTAAATAAATAATATTTACTTATTTGCAAGGAGGAAGTAAAAAAATGGCTAAATTTATGAAAACTGTAGATGGAAATACAGCTGCTGCTCATGTTGCTTATGCATTTACTGATGTTGCTGCTATATATCCTATAACACCTTCTTCAACTATGGCTGAATTAGTTGACGAATGGGCTTCACAAGGAAGAAAAAACGTATTTGGACAACAAGTTAATGTTGTAGAAATGCAATCTGAAGCAGGTGCTGCTGGTGCATTCCATGGATCATTACAAGCAGGTGCCTTAACTTCAACATTCACTGCATCTCAAGGTTTATTATTAATGATACCTAATATGTACAAAGTTGCAGGGGAATTATTACCAGGTGTATTCCATGTTACTGCTCGTGCAATAGCATCTCAAGCTTTATCAATATTCGGAGACCATCAAGACGTTATGGCATGTAGACAAACTGGTGCATGTCTATTATGTTCAGGATCTGTTCAAGAAGTTGCAGATATAGCTCCAGTAGCTCATATGTCTGCTATAGAAGGTTCTTTACCTTTCTTACATTTCTTCGATGGATTCAGAACTTCTCACGAAATCCAAAAAGTAGAATTAATGGAAAATGAAGAATATGCTAAATTAATAAATATGGAAGCTGTTCAAGCATTCAGAGATAAAGCATTATCTCCAAACCACCCAGTTACTCGTGGTACTGCTCAAAACCCAGATATATACTTCCAAACTAGAGAAGTTTCTAATAAATACTATGAAAATATAATAGACATAGTAGAAAAAAATATGGCTAAAGTAAGCGAATTAACAGGAAGAAAACATTCATTATTCGATTACTATGGTGCAGAAGATGCTAAACATGTTATAGTTGCTATGGGTTCTGTTACAGAAGCTTTAGAAGAAACTATAGACTACTTAAATGCTAAAGGAGAAAAATTAGGGGTTGTTAAAGTTCACCTTTACAGACCATTCTCTAAAAAACATTTCTTAGCTGCTATGCCATCAACTGTAGAAAAAATAGCAGTTTTAGATAGAACTAAAGAACCAGGTTCATTAGGAGAACCATTATACTTAGATATATGCAACATCTACAAAGGTGTTGAAAATGCTCCATTAATAGTTGGTGGTAGATACGGATTAGGTTCTAAAGATACTACTCCTACTGACTTAAATGCAGTATTTGAAAACTTAAACTTAGAAGAACCAGCTAATGGATTTACTATAGGTATAGTTGATGATGTAACTAATACTTCACTTCCAGCTGCAGAACCAATAAAAATATCTGCTGAAGGTACAGTAAGATGTAAATTCTGGGGATTAGGATCTGACGGTACTGTTGGTGCTAACAAACAAGCTATAAAAATAATAGGTGACCATACTGATAAATATGCTCAAGCATACTTTGATTATGACTCTAAAAAATCTGGTGGTATAACAATGTCTCACTTAAGATTTGGTGATACTCCAATCAGATCAACTTACTTATTAGATGAAGCTGATTATATAGCTTGTCATAACCAATCATATGTTTACAAATATGATTTATTAAAAGGACTTAGAAAAGGCGGAACTTTTGTATTAAATACTATATGGGATGCTCAAGGTCTAGAAGAAAACTTACCAGCTGAAATGAAACAATATATCGCTAAAAATGATATACAATTCTATACATTAAACGCTGTTAAAATAGGACAAGAAATAGGTTTAGGAAACAGAATAAACATGATATGTCAATCTGCTTTCTTCAAACTAGCTGACATAATACCAGTAGAAGATGCTGTTAAATACTTAAAAGAATCTATAGTTAAAGCTTACGGTAAAAAAGGTGAAGCTATAGTAAACATGAACTACAAAGCAGTTGATGCAGGTATAGATTCATTAGTAAAAGTTGATGTTCCAGCTGCTTGGGCTGAAGCTGTTGATGCTCCTAAAGCTGAAGTAGATGAACCAGAATTCATCAAAAATATATTAAGACCAATGGTAGCTCAAAAAGGTAATGACCTTCCAGTATCTACATTCTTAGGATACGAAGATGGTACATTCCCATGTGGTACAGCTGCTTATGAAAAACGTGGTACTGCAGTTAACGTTCCTGAATGGCAACCAGATAACTGTATCCAATGTAATAGATGTTCATTCGTTTGTCCACATGCTTGTATAAGACCAATTCTTGTAACTGATGAAGAAGTAGCTGCTGCTCCAGAAGCATTTGTAGCTGTTGATGCTAAAGGTAAAGAATTAAAAGGATTAAAATACAGAATGCAAGTTAGTATAATGGACTGTACTGGATGTGGAAACTGTGCTGACGTTTGTCCAGCTAAAGAAAAAGCTCTAGTAATGAAACCATTAGAAACTCAAGAAGTAGAAGTTCCTAACTGGGCTTATGCAGTAGATGCTAAGAAAGTTGCTCCAAAAGGTGACTTAATGAACGCTAAAACTGTAAAAGGTAGCCAATTCAGACAACCACTTGTTGAATTCACAGGTGCTTGTGGTGGATGTGGAGAAACTCCATACATCAAATTAGTAACTCAATTATTTGGAGATAGAATGATGATAGCTAATGCTACAGGTTGTTCATCAATCTGGGGTGGTTCAGCTCCTTCAACTCCATATACTTGCAACCATGAAGGCAAAGGTCCATCTTGGGCAAACTCTTTATTCGAAGACAATGCTGAATTTGGTTTAGGTATGAGACTTGCAGTTAAACAAATGAGAAATA
>CAYVBY010000002.1:0-110397 GCA_964449895.1 uncultured Clostridium sp. | reverse complement strand
AAGCTTTAATAGATGTTTGTGGTTGTGAAGACTGCGCTAAAGTATTAAATGCTTGGATAGATGCTAAAGAAGATAGTGCTGCTTCAGTAGAAGCTTCTAAAGCTGTTGTTGAATTATTAGACAAAGCTAATCCAGAAAAAGAAGAAGCTAAAGCTTTAGTTGAAAGTATAAAATCTAGAAAAGATTATCTAGTTAAGAGATCTCAATGGATCCTTGGTGGAGACGGTTGGGCTTATGACATCGGTTACGGTGGTGTTGACCATGTATTAGCTTCAGGAGAAAACATAAATGTATTAGTATTCGATACAGAAGTTTACTCAAATACTGGTGGACAATCTTCAAAAGCTACTCCACTTGCTGCTATGGCTAAATTCGCTGCTGCAGGTAAGAGATCTAGAAAGAAAGATTTAGGTATGATGGCTATATCTTATGGTAACGTATATGTTGCTCAAGTTGCTATAGGTGCTGATTATAACCAATTCGTTAAAGCTGTAGTTGAAGCTGAAGCTTATGATGGACCATCTCTAATCATATGCTACGCTCCATGTATCAACCATGGATTAAAATGTGGTATGGGTAAAACTATACAAAACGAAGCTGATGCTGTTAAAGCTGGTTACTGGCATTTATACAGACATAATCCTGAACTTAAAGCAGAAGGTAAGAATCCATTCACTTTAGATTCTAAAGAACCAACTGAAAGCTTCAGAGATTTCATAATGGGACAAGTAAGATACGCTTCTATAGCTAAACAATTCCCAGAACAAGCTGAAGAATTATTCACTATGGCTGAAGATTTAGCTAACGAAAGATTAGAAAGCTATAAGAGATTAGCTAATCAATAAGATTTGGCTCATAAAAAGATTATAAATCGATAAGATTTAATTAATAAATAGGTATGGCGGACTTTATAGTCCGCCATATTTGTTTTTAGATAATATATCCATAAAATAGATAAAACTCATAATCATAAGTATCACTAATATATGTTATAGAGTTACTTCTAAGTAGGTTTACGTAAATTTAACAAAAAATGACAGTGGAATTTTACAATAGTTTAATATAATTGTTTTGAAAAATATAAAGATTTCAAATATATTGAGATATCATAACTGAAGTGAAAAATATGATATTTTATCAATATTGAAGAGTAGAAAACTGCATAGTTAAGAAGTCGATTACATTTTGGGAGGATATTCAAATGGCTAAACAGCACAAAAAAAGACAATTATCGTTGATGAAAAAAATTTCACGACCTGCAGTAAGTTTACTGACTATTATGTCAATTATAGGATCGGTCACACCGGCTATACAAGTGTATGCAGCAGATAAAGAAACAAAAGTATTTATTAATGAAATTGAATCTAATGATTCAGATGGAGGAGAAGACTGGGTTGAAATTATCAATGAAGGGACTACAGATGTAGATATTAGCAACTGGTTTGTTACAGATGATAAAAATCTAGATAGACTAACAGAGGGAAGTGCTTGGAGAATTCCTGAAGGAAGTTTGTTGAAAGCAGGTTCTGTCCTTGTATTAGAAGAAGGTATTAATTTTGACTTTGGACTTGGAAAAAATGATTCTATTTCACTTTATGACGGAGATAGTAATCTTATAGATACATATTCTTATACTGGTCATGCAGTAGGTACTTATTCTCGTACTGCTGATGGAACTTTTATTGATGCAGAACCAACAAAAGGTGCTCTAAATAAAGTAAAAGAACCAGAAGTTAAACCCGAGGTTAAACCTGAAGAACAAGATTCAAAGCTTGTGATTAATGAAGTTAATTCTAGTCCTGATGATTGGGTAGAGCTTATGAATATTGGTACAGGTGATTTAGATATCTCTGGATATGAAATCCGTGACAATTCAGATGACCACAGATGGAAATTCCCAGAAGGTTCTAAAATAGGGTCTGGAGAGCTTTTAGTGGTTGATGCAAGTTATAATGGCTTAATTTATGATGACCAAAATGATGCTTATGTGGAAGGTACTTTTGAAGCAGCAATTGGTATAGGATCTGGAGACTCTATCAGAATCTATGATAAAGATGGCAATCTGCTAGATACATGTTCTTGGACAGAGCATGCATCTTATGATGGAGATGCAGCAAAAGCATCTATTGGTAGATATCCAGATGGAAAAGGTGCTTTCTATCTTACAAAAGAGACTAAGGGACTTTTAAATGATTGGTATAAGCCAAAAATTGCTATAAATGAAATAGAATCAAATGACGATGACACTGATTGGGTGGAAATTATAAATACTGGTTCTACCCCAATTGACATATCTGGTTGGTATTTATATGATAATGACTCAGTAGGACATATTAATGATATTACACCTGTTGAAGAGGGAACAATTCTTGCTCCAGGAGAATTTTATGTGTTTGACCAAAATAAAGATTTTACATTTGGTCTTGGAAAAGGTGACAAGGTTACTATTCATGCGAAAGGTGGAGCAGTTGTTGATGAATATGAATGGACTGCACATGCTGCTGGAGTATATGCGAGAATTCCTGATGGAACTGGAGAGTTTATAGATTTTGAGACTTCTACAAAGGGTAAAGTAAATATAGCAATTAATCCTGTAGTATTGAATGAAATTCAATCAAAAGACAAAAATGGTGGACCAGACTGGGTAGAATTAGCAAATCCTACTGAACAACCTTTAGATATATCAGGTATTGTTATCAAAGATAATGATGATACTAATGAATATATTGTTCCTGAAGGTACTGAAATTCCTGCCAATGGTTTTATAGTTATAGATGATCTTGGATTTGGGTTAGGAAAGAGCGATTCTGTACGCTTATATGAAGATGGAAAAATGATTGCCTCTACAACATGGACAGATCATACTAATCCAACTTGGGGATTGTATCCAGATGTTAATGGAAATGAATACAGAAATACAAAGGAAGAAACACCAGGAGCAGCAAATAAATTTGCCGGTATTCCTGATGTAATTGAGTGGCAAGGCGATAAAGAAGTTAAGATTTTAGACGAAATACCTACATTTTTAGAGGATTCTTCTGGACTTGATTTCTTCAATGGAAAATTGTATGCAATAGATAATGGTACAGGAAAATTATGGATACTTGATGTTGAAAAAGATGGAACTGTTAAATTTGCTAATGGCTTCGAAAATGGAAAACGAATAATATTCCAAAAAGATGCTGGTAATACTTCTGCAAAAGGTCCTGATACAGAAGGTATTACTGTAGACGGAAATGGCATGGTATATGCAGCTGCAGAACGTGATAATAGTAAGAAGGATGTAAACTATAATACTGTGTTGATGGTTGACCCTAATAAAGAAGGTACTGATTTGGTTGCATTAAAAGAGTGGAATTTAACTGATTCTCTTCCAATGGTTAGTGCAAATATGGGTATAGAAGCTATTGAATGGGTTTCTAATTCTAATGTTAAAGGAAAACTTTTTGACAAAAATACAGGAAGTGTATTTAACCCAGCAAATTATCCTAATGCAGTTGCAGATGGTGTATTCTTCGTTGCCCTTGAAGATAATGGACATGTATATGCATATGTACTAAACGATGACGGAAGTTCTGTACAAATTGCTGATATTGATTCTAAGCTTGGTGGTGCGATGGCACTTGATTTTGATACATATGAAAATGTTCTATGGGTAGCTACTGACAATGGTTATAACAATCGTGCGGCAAAGATTACGTTAACTGGAGAACAAGAATCAAGTATTGTTCACGTTCTTCCACCAGCAAATCTTGATATAACAGCTAATAATGAAGGCTTTGCTATTGCAGATGCTTCGTTTACTGTGAATGGAAAAAGACCAGTATTCAGATTCAATGATGGTGTAAAACAAGGCTCTCTTTCTTTGAGTTGGTTAAATTGTGATTATGTAGCTCATACGCATGAATTTACTAAGTTAGAATGCGATAATAACAATCACTGGTATGTGTGTGAATGTGGAGAAAAAAATGACATGCAAGAACATTCATTTGGTGAATGGACACAGACAAAAGCTCCTACTAATACAGAAAAAGGTGAAAAAGAACGTATTTGTTCTGTATGTGAGTACAAAGAGATAGAAGAGATTCCTGTAGTTGTGACTCCTGAAAATCCTGATGAACAAGATAAACCTATTACATCTCCAGGGGATACTAATCCAGATAATGGAAAAAGTGATACTAATAATGATCAAGATGTTCCTACTACAGGAGATAATACAAATATTTTACTTTGGTCTGTATCATTAATTGCTTCTGCTTTTGGTTTTATAGGGGCTGCATTTTATAAAAAAAGAAAATATTTTAGTAGATAATTAAATATAAGCATTTATAGATACGAATTACATATATAGCTTATCGGGGCTGTTGCACTAAGAAATATGGTGATGCCCTTTTTATTGAAAAAAAATCCCAAGTTCAAAAGATCTTGGGATTTTTTGTATAATAATTGTATGACCAAATACAATACTATAGAAGCAGATTATACTATTTCAGAAAATAATTATCAATTATAATCATTATTACTGGATTTAAATATTCTAAAGTAATAGCATATTCAGGATATGAAAGCGAAAGATCTACAAATGTTCTAATTGTGAATATTTAACTTTTGTGGAATAATATAATCAACAGAATAAAAAAGGGGGATTTTTCAATGGGAAAATACAATTTTGATGAAATTATTGACAGAAGAAATACTAATGCTATGAATACAGATGGATTTAGAGATTATATATTCCATGTACCACCAACTATGAAATTTCCTTATGAAGATGATGAGTTTATTCGTATGTGGATAGCTGATATGGAATTTGCGACACCACCTGAAATTATAGATGCAGTAAGAGAAAGACTTGATAAGAGAATATTTGGTTATACTAAAATATTTGATAATGCTTATTATGAGGCCTTCAATGGATGGTGTAAAAAACTTTATGATTGGAGTTTTGAAAAGGAACATTTAGTAACTTCTAATGGTATAGTACCTGCATTATATGAATTAGTAGATTATATTACAAATGTACATGAAAAAATTCTTATAGTAACTCCGTCTTATGCTTATTTTAAACATGCTGCAGACTTTAACAAAAGAGAGATTGTTACATGTGATTTAATAGAAAAAGAAAATTATTATACTATAGATTTTGATGATTTTGAGAAAAAAGCTAAGGATGATAGAGTTACTTTATGTATATTCTGCAATCCTCATAATCCATCAGGAAGAGTTTGGACTGAAGAGGAACTTACAAGAGTAGGTAAAATATGTTTAGATAACAATGTAATAATTATATCTGATGAAATACATTGTGATTTACTTAGAAATGGCAAAAAACATATTCCAATGGCTAAGTTATTTCCAAAATCAGATAAAATCATAACTTGTATGGCTCCAACTAAAACATTTAATATTGCAGGATTTATGATTTCTAATATAATAATTCCAAATGATAAAATTAGATCTATCTATAAAGAAAGACATTATATTACTGAAAATCCTCTAAGTGTTGTGGCAGCACAAGCAGCTTATACAAATGGATATGAATGGTTATGTGAATTAAAAGATTATTTAGATGAAAATTTCAAATTTACTAAAGAATATTTAGCTAAACATCTTCCAAAGGCTGTTATGCAAATATCAGAGGCTACTTATCTAGGTTGGGTAAATGTAGGTGCTTATGTAGAAGATGATGAAAATTTACCTTTATTATTTGCAAATCATGCAGGTGTTCTTTTAGAAGGTGGAGATATGTTTGTTAGAAATTCTAATGGATTTATAAGACTTAATTTAGCTTGCCCTAGAGCTATATTAGAAGAAGGTCTAAAAAGAATTTGTAATCTTTTAAATAATAGATAGGTTTATAGGAGGTATATTATGGAATTAATATTAGTAATAAATCCGGGATCTACTTCTACAAAGGTGGCAGTATTTGATGGAGAAAAGAAAATAAATACACTTACTTTAAATCACAGTGCAGAAGAACTTTCAAAATATAAATCTATAAACGATCAACTAGATTTTAGAAAAGAAGCAGTATTAAACTATTTAAAAGATATAAATATAGATATAAAAAATTTATCTGCAATAGCAACTCGCGGAGGTGTTATTGGACAATTAGAAAGTGGTGCATATTTGGTAGATGAAGAATTTAAAAATGCATCTTTAAATTCACCAGCTCCACACCCTGCAAATTTAGCTCCAGTAATAGGATATGAAATAGCTAAGATGGCGGGAGAAAATGTCAATTCCTATGTATATGATGCTGTTTGTGGATGTGGCATTCCAGATAAAATATTTACAATAACTGGAGTACCTGAAATAGAAAGACCTTTTTTAACACATGTATTAAATTCTAGAGCTGTTAGTATAGAACAAGCTAAAAGAGATAAAGTAAATCTTGAAGATACTACATATATAGTAACTCATCTTGGAGGAGGAATAACTACAAATCTAATTAAAGGTGGAAAAATTCTTGATTTTGTAGGGGATGATGAAGGAGGAATAACTCCAGAACGTTCAGGAGGAGTTCCTGTTAGACCATTAGTTAAGCTTTGTTACAGTGGAAAATTCACTGAAAAGGAGATGCAATCAAAATTAAAAGGCAAGGGAGGTCTCCTAGCTTATCTCGGAACAAATGATATAAGAGATGTAGAATCTAAAATAGAGCAAAATGATGAATATGCTAAATTAATTTTTGATACTATGGTAATGCAAATTTCAAAGGATATAGGATCTTTAGCACCTGTAGTTTCAGGGAAAATAGATAAGATTATCCTGACAGGTGGAATTGCTCATTCTAAGCGATTTACAGATGAAGTTTCTAAGAGAGTTAGCTACTTAGCGCCAGTTTCTGTAATAGCAGGAACATATGAAATGGAGGCTTTAGCTTTAGGAATACTTAGAGTAATTAGAGGTGAAGAGAAATTTAATAGATTTAAAAAATAAAAAGCATTTATTATAGTATTTGGAAAATTTAATAATTGTAAGCTATTTAATAAGTTTATTAAATAGATATAACCCCAATAGTTGGATAAAATTTCAACCATTGGGGTTTTTATAATTTTCAATAGATTATTTAATTGATATGTAATTTTAATAATTCCCAAGCACTTGGAAAACAATCAAAACATTCTGTTTTAGGTGATACATAATCGATTAATTCATCATATGTTTTAAATGTTCCTATTTTAGCTTCATTTAAAAGATCATTAAAGTATATTTTATTTTTTCCACACACACTTTTGTTTATAACTGTTTTGAATATGTCATCAGGATTTTCTAAAATTATTTTACAATGTTTTTTAAGTGAAGGATTTGCTCCCCATAATGCAAGAGCAAATTTAGTATTATTATTCTTTGCACAATCTATATCTGATATAGAATCACCTATAAATAAAATTTCTTTATGAGAGCAGTTAGCAAGCTCCATAAGTTTTTGAAGTGGTTCTGGAGATGGTTTTGGATTTTCTGTATCGTCAATAGATACTGTGTAATCAAAATAAGGCTCCAAGTTAAACTTAGCCATTAATTTATCTAGTTCATGTCTTTTTCTAGAAGTTACTATAGCAAGTTTTACACCTAAATTTTTAAGTTTATCAAAACTATTAAAAATACCATCAAAAATTTTAACTTCATCTAATATTTGATCAAATTCATATATCCATTTTACTTGTGCTGTTTTATAATCTTCTATACAATAGCGTGTAAATATCTCTTTAGCTGATTGACCTGTTAAACTTAAAAGTTCTTCCATAGAAACCTGTATATTATAGTGAATATCTAAACATTTTTGAAGACTTTTCCAGTTTATAGGTTCAGAATTCAGTATAGTTCCATCTAAATCAAAGGCAATTATATTATACATATAATCACCAGCCTATTTAAGCTCGATAGCCTGAACTACAAATAATTCTTCTAATTGTTCGCCGTCTTTAAAAGTTTTAAATCCTCCGCCGAATATAGTAGCAGAAGTTATTGCAACATCATTTGAATCAAATAAAGCAAGCTCAAATTTACGACCTTCAAATATATGAAGGACTTTACCATCGTCTAAATCCATTTGTCTATCTGAGTTACCATATATTTCATCAAAATTAGCTTCTTTTCTAAATAAATCGTATTGGTCTAAACTGTTTTGTAAATCTATATTTTTGTAGTTAGGATTAGGATATTTTGCTATGGCTTCTTCTAAAATGTTTAAGCCTCTAATATCTGTAAATCCCATCATTTTGCTATTTTTTAATCCATTTTGCATTTTTTGTATTCCCCCTATAGTGTCTATTTTCCTATATACACAATTATATAATAAGATAGTTTAAATCTAAAGCTATTTTTAAAATAAAGATTTTGTCACTAGGTTTACTTTTTAAATTTTAAGATTTCTCATATTTAAAAAAAATATTGTTATTTTTATGATAATTATTATCAATTATTGTTGACAAAAAAAGTAAAAATGTATATTATATAAATGTAAGGAATGATAATTAATATCAAATATGAAAGATAATTGATTTTATATAAAAGGAGATGATTTCATGTCATTAACTATGGTAAATATAGGAGAAGAAAAGATAATAAGAGAAATACGTGCTAAAGAAGATGTTAAAAGACATTTACAAAATTTAGGATTTATAGTTGGAGAAAAGATAGAAGTTATTTCAGAAAATAGTAGTGGATTAATTTTAATAGTAAAAGATTCAAAAATAGCTTTAAATAAAGGAATGGCTAATAAAATAATAGTTCAGTAATTAGGAGGATATAGCATGACTAAGACGTTAAAAGATTTAAAACCAGGTGAAAGTGGAGTAGTACTAAATCTTGGTAAAAAAGGACCTGTGAGAAAAAGATTAATGGATATGGGAATAACTCCAGGTGTAGATGTAGAAGTTGTAAAGGTAGCACCTTTAGGAGATCCAATAGAAATTAATTTAAGAGGTTATGAACTTAGCTTAAGAAAAGATGAAGCTGAACATATAAATTTAAAATAATTAGATAAAGTTTGTATAATCTTGATTTAATTATTTTACGAAAAATATAAATTATTAGAGAATGAAATATTTAGTAAGATGAAATAAGGAGAGAACAAATGGGTATAAGAATTGCACTTGCAGGTAATCCAAACTGCGGGAAAACAACATTATTCAATGATATCACTGGCTCAAAACAACATGTTGGTAACTGGCCTGGTGTTACAGTTGAACAAAAAACAGGAAAATACAAAAAAAATAAAGAAGTAGAGATAATAGATTTACCAGGGATATATTCTTTATCTCCATATTCAGCAGAAGAAATAGTAGCAAGAGATTATATAGTAGATGAAAAACCAGACGTTTTAATAGATATAGTAGATGGAACTAATATAGAAAGAAATTTATATTTAACTTTACAAGTATTAGAAACTAAAATACCTACAGTAATAGCTCTAAATATGATGGATGAAGTTGAAGCAACAGGTACAAAAATAGATGTTAAAAAGCTTTCTCAATTATTAGGAGTACCAGTAGTTCCAATAGTAGCGAGAAGTGGAAAAGGTATAGACGAATTAATGAAAGAAGCTCAAAATATAGCCTCATCAAATAAATACAGTGAATTAGATGTATTTTCTCCACAAATTAAGAATTATATAGAAAAATTAGTTTGCTTAATTAGTGAGAATGATAATCAAGGTCAAATTAAAACTTCTAACTCTTATGAATTATGGCAAGCTATAAAAATTCTTGAAGAAGATGAAGTTGTAATTGAAAAATTACCTGAAAATAAAAAAGAAAAAATAAATTCAATAATAAGTAAAGCTAATGAAGATTTCAATGGTGATACAGAAGCTGAAATAGCAGATCAAAGATATAAATTTATATCTAAAGTAGTAAATAAAACTGTTACAAAAAAAGTTAACATAAATGGAAAAAGACAAGAAACAAAATCAGATAAAATAGATAAGGTTCTTACTAATAGATTTGCGGCAATACCAGCATTTTTAGTAATTATGTATGCATTATTTGCAATAACTTTTGGAGAAGGACCTTTAGGTGTAGGTGTATGGTTACAAGGTATAGTTTGTGATTTCTGGGATGGCCCGCTTACAGAAACTATAATGGGAGCTATATCATCAATGGGTGCAGCTGAATGGGCAATGAGCCTTGTTGGAGATGGTATCCTTGCTGGGGTAGGAGGAGTTGTATCATTCTTACCACAAATATTAGTATTATTTTTATTAATGTCATTCTTAGAAGACAGTGGATATATGGCGAGAGTTGCTTTCGTTATGGATAGAATCTTTAGAAAATTTGGTTTATCAGGAAAATCTTTTATACCACTTTTAATGGGATATGGTTGTTCAGTACCAGCACTTATGGCATCTAGAACACTTGAAAGTGAAAAAGACAGAAAACTTACAATGATGATAACTCCATTTATGTCTTGTGGAGCTAAATTACCAATATACTTAATGTTTGCAGCTACTTTATTTGCTGGATATAATCAAACATTAATAATATATTCTATATACATGATAGGTATAGTAGTAGCAGTAGTATCAGCTTTAATATTAAGTAAGACATTATTTAAAGGTGAAACTTCAAACTTTATAATGGAATTACCTCAATATAGAATACCAACTTTTAAAAGTGTATTAATACATGCATGGGAAAAAGTTAAAGGATTTGCAATAAAAGCAGGTACAATAATATTAGCATCAACAATACTTATATGGTTCTTATCTAATTTCAACTTCAGTGGAATGTGTGAAATGGAAGATTCAATACTTGCATCACT
Organism: uncultured Clostridium sp.; assembly: GCA_964449895.1. Lineage (GTDB taxonomy): Bacteria > Bacillota > Clostridia > Peptostreptococcales > Peptostreptococcaceae > Intestinibacter. The sequence continues at coordinate 99,630 of CAYVBY010000002.1, read as the reverse complement.
TGGTAATATGATAGCTTGGATATTTACACCACTTGGATTTGGAGATTGGAGAGCAGCAGTAGGTGTAGTAACTGGATGGATAGCTAAAGAAAATATAGTTTCTACATTTGGTGTATTATTTGGAGCTACAGATGCTATAGCAGAAGCAGCTATGGAAGGAGCTGCAGCACTTCCAGGAATATCAGCAGTATTTACTAAAGCATCAGCATTTGCTTATATGACATTTAACTTATTATGTATGCCTTGCTTTGCAGCAGTAGGTGCTATAAAAAGAGAAATGGGTTCTTGGAAATGGACTGGAATAACAGTAGCATTCCAAATGGTAGTAGCATATATAGTAGCATTAATAGTATATATGCTTTGTGGAATCATATTTTAGATAATTAGGAGATGAAAAAATAATGATTAATTATATAATTGCAGTAGTAGCTATTTTAATAGTAGTAGCCACACTTGGCAATTTTATTAAAAAATCAAAAGAAGGAAAAAGTGGTTGTGGCTGTGGTTGCAGTAGCTGTTCATCACAAGATGCTTGTCCTTCAAGCAAAATAGAAAATAAGTAAAATAAAAAATAATCATAGACTACTAATAAATTAAGCATAGCAATTAATCAATAATTTATTGATTAAAAAAACTCTAGTTCAAATTCCCCGTTTTGGCTAGAGTTTTTTATTTGAATTTTTTTAAAAAGAATTATTGATTATATAAATTAATTGATTTTTACATTGGATATACTAATCTTAATTACAAAAATTTAAAAAAATGATATTATATTTTTATAAAATATAGGAAATTATATTCGTTTAAAAATACAGCAAAGGGGAACAAAAATGATAAAGACAAGATTAAGTAAATTGAGAGAATTAATGAAATCTAAGGGCTTTTTTGCTTATGTAATACCTTCTTCAGATTTTCATCAAAGTGAGTATGTAGGAGAATATTTTAAATGTAGACAATTTATATCTGGATTTACAGGATCTGCAGGTACAGTAGTTGTAACTTTAGATGAAGCTGGACTTTGGACTGATGGAAGATATTTTATACAAGCAGAAGAACAATTAAAAGGTTCTACAATAAATTTATTTAAAATGGGAGAAGAAGGTGTTTTAACTGTTGATGAATATTTAAACACTGTTTTAAAAGATGGAGATACTTTAGCTTTTGATGGAAGAGTTATAAGTGCTAAAGAAGGTCAAGGTTATGAAAATAACTACACTGAAAAAAATGTTAAAATAGTTTATGAATATGATTTAATAGATGAACTTTGGGAAAATAGACCAAAAATTGTTGATGAAAAAGCATTCTTATTAGATATTAAATATACAGGAGAAAGTGCAAGTGATAAATTAGCTAGAGTAAGAGAAGTTATGAAACAAAAAAATGCTACAATGCATATATTGAACTCTTTAGATGATATAGCTTGGTTACTTAACATAAGAGGTAATGATATAGAAAACAATCCTGTAGTTTTATCTAGTTTAGTAGTAACTTTAGATAAAGTATATTATTTTATAAATGAAAATAAATTAAATGATGAAATAAAAGCATTATTTGCTGAAATAGGAATAGAAATAAAAGATTACTTTGAATTATATAGCTTCATAAAAGAAATAAATACTGATGAAAAAGTTTTATTAGATGAAAATAAAGTGAATTATAGTATATATAAAAATATACCTTCAGAAGTAGAAGTAATAAATACATCAAATCCTAGTTTTGAATTTAAAGCAGTTAAAAATAAAATTGAATTAGACAACATAAGACAATGCCATATAAAAGATGGTGTTGCTATGACTAAATTTATGTATTGGTTAAAAACTAATATAGGTAAAATAAAAATAACAGAAATAAGTGCTTCTGATAAATTGGAAAAACTTAGAAGAAGTGATGAGTCTTGTTTTGATTTAAGTTTTAATACTATATCAGCATACAAAGAGCATGCTGCTATGATGCACTACAGTGCAACTGAAGAAAGTGATTATGAATTAAAACCAGAAGGTATGCTACTTGTAGACTCTGGTGGTCAATACTTTACAGGAACTACAGATATAACTAGAACATTTATATTAGGACCTGTAAGTGAAGAAATAAAAATGCATTATACAGCAGTACTTAGAGGATTAATAAGATTATCTAAAGCTAAATTCTTATATGGATGTAGAGGAATAAACTTAGATATATTAGCTAGAGGTCCACTATGGGATATGGGAATAGACTACAAATGTGGTACAGGTCATGGTATAGGATTTGTATTAAATGTTCATGAGGGTCCAAATGGATTTAGATGGAAAATAGTACCTGAAAGAACTGATTCTGAAGTTTTAGAAGAAGGCATGATAACTACTATAGAGCCAGGTGTATATATAGAAGGACAACATGGTATAAGAATAGAAAATGAATCTTTATGCAAAAAAGGAGCAAAAATAGGTTCAGATCAATTTATGGAATTTGAAACTATAACTTTTGCACCTATTGATTTAGATGCAGTAAAACCAGAATACATGGAAAAATCAGAAATAGAGTTTTTAAACAATTATCATAAAGAAGTTTTTGAAAAAATATCACCTTATTTAGAAGCTGAAGAAGTAGAATGGTTAAAAGAATATACAAGAGCTATATAATAACTAAATAAAAAATTCAACAAAATAGCCATAAGGATATTAGAAGGGGATCTATAACTTATGGCTATTTCGTATGAACAATGTTAATTACAATGTTTAATTATATATTTAAAATTATAGGGAATGCTAAATTATCTAAAAATTTGAAATATTCTTATAAATATATTGTATATTAAAAAAACATAGAATGCAATGCGAATAAGTTTTTTTTTATAAGAAAATAAATTGAAATTAAAAGGATTTATTTTCTTATAAAAAAGATCAAAATAATAGCTAAAAAAATAAGTAATATATCATAAATGATAAAAAATACACATTATTAAAATAAAAAAACATAAAGAGTATGATATAATTTATGTAGAAAAGTTTTACAATATGAAGGGCTAGATTAAATTAAAAAATATCAGGAGGATTTTTAATATGAATATAAAAAACATATCTGATGAGCAATTAGAAAATCAACTTAAATATTTAAATTTATTATCAAAGCAATTTCCAAGTATTTCAAGTGCCAGTGCAGAAATAATAAATTTAGAAGCTGTTCTTAGCCTTCCAAAAGGTACAGAACACTTTTTATCAGATTTACATGGAGAATACGAGCCATTTGTACATGTTTTAAAAAATGGTTCTGGAGTTATAAAAAGAAAAATTGAGGAATTATTTGGGAATATAGTATCTGAATCAGAAAGAAAAAAATTAGCTACAATAGTTTATTATCCAGAGCAAAAGTTAGATTTGCTTGTAAAAGAAGAAGAAGATTTAGAAGATTTTTATAGAATAACGATTCATAGACTTATAGAGCTTTGTAGATATGCAGCTAGTAAATATACAAGATCTAAAGTTAGAAAATTTCTTCCTGCAGATTTTAAATACATAATAGAAGAATTATTACATCCAGATGAAAATAGTCATCATAAAGAAGGTTACTATAAGAAAATAATAGAAACTATTATAGAAATTGATAGATCAAGAGAATTTATAATAGCTCTATCAAAAGTTATTCAACAATTAGTTGTTGATAGATTACATATTGTAGGTGATGTTTATGATAGAGGGCCAAGACCTGATATTATAATGGATACACTTATGAATCACTATAATGTAGATATACAATGGGGTAACCATGATATATTATGGATGGGAGCAGCAGCAGGACAAAAGGTATGTATAGCAAATGCAATAAGAATATCTGCTAGATATGGAAATTTAGATATATTAGAAGATATATATGGAATAAATTTACTTCCTTTAGCTACTTTTGCCCTTGATGCTTACAAAGATGATTTATGCAATGAATTTATGCCTAAAGTAGGTGAAGGTGAAGTTTCAATAAAAGAAAAATCACTTATAGCAAAAATGCATAAAGCAATTAGTATTATACAATTTAAATTAGAAGCAGAGGTAATAAATAAAAATCCAGAATTTGATATGAAACATAGACTTCTTTTAGATAAGGTAAATTATGAAGAAGGTACTATAGAATTAAAGGGAAAAGTTTATAAATTAAAAGATACAAGTTTTCCAACTATAGATCCAAAATCACCATATAAATTGACTAAAGAGGAAAAAGAACTTGTAGAAAAATTAGTAGCTTCTTTTAAAGGCAGTGAAAAATTACAAAAACATGTTTCTTTTTTATTCTCTAAGGGAAGTATATATTTAGTAGATAATAAGAATTTATTAGTTCATGGATGTATACCTCTAGATGAAAAAGGCGAATTTATGAAAATGAAAATTAAAGGTCAAGAATTCTGCGGTCGTGAGCTTATGGATCAAATGGATTCTTATGCTAGAAAAGGATTTTTCTATAAAGATGGTCAAGAAAAACAATTTGGTATGGATATGATGTGGTATTTATGGACAGGAAAATGTTCTTCATTATTTGGAAAAGACGATATGACTACTTATGAAAGATATTTTATAGCAGATAAGAAGACTCATGTAGAAAATAAAAATCCATATTACACACTTAGAGAAAATGAAGAAGTATGTAATAAAATTTTCAATGAATTTGGGCTTGATTATGATCAATCACATATTATAACAGGACATGTTCCTGTAGAGAGCAAAAAAGGAGAAAGTCCTATAAAAGCAGGTGGAAAAATACTAGTTATAGATGGAGGTTTTTCTAGAGCTTATCAAGGAAAAACTGGTATAGCAGGGTATACTTTAATATATAACTCATATACTCTTCAACTTGTTGCACACGAACCATTTAGCTCAGCAGAAGATGCTATCAAAAAAGAAAGTGATATATTATCTACATCTGTAGTAGTGGAAGATATAGCTAGAAGAATGTATGTAAGAGATACTTTAGAAGGTGAAAAAATACAAGGTGAAATAGATGATTTAAAAATGTTAGTCTTAGCCTACAAAAAAGGATTAATTAAAGAAAATTAATATAATAAAAGACAATATATTTGATATAAAAGTATTTAAATTAGAATCCTAAAATTTTAAATAAATATAAATTATATATATAAAACAGCTTAACGAAATCTTAACATTAACTTAACTTTCGTTTAGCAAAAGAAATGATTTTTTAGGTTATTATATATAAGGATTGAATATTATTTATATTTTAAGGAGGAAATAAAACGTGGCAATAGCAATTAGTTTACTTGGAGGTCTTGGACTGTTCTTATATGGTATGAACATAATGGGTGATGGACTTCAAAAATGTGCAGGTGAAAAATTAAAGAAAATAATAGAATTTTTAACTAGTAATGTAATAATGGGAGTTTTAGTAGGGACTGTAGTAACAGGTATTATACAAAGTTCAAGTGCTACAACAGTAATGGTAGTTGGTTTTGTTAATGCAGGATTAATGTCACTATCTCAAGCGATAGGTTTAATTATGGGGGCGAATATAGGTACAACAGTTACTGCCCAATTAGTGTCATTTAATTTAGAGCAAATAGCTCCTATAGCATTAGGTTTAGGGATAATTATATATTTAGCAGCAAGAAATCAAAAGACAAAATGTTATGCAGAAATATTATTAGGCTTTGGTATGTTATTTACAGGAATGGAGTTTATGAAAGAAGCAGTAAATCCATTAGCTGAATTACCACAATTTAGAGATGCTCTTATATTTGTTGGAAATAACCCATTATTAGGTATACTTGCAGGATTTTTAATTACAGGTATAGTTCAATCATCAAGTGCATCTATGGGTATGTTAATAGCTTTAGCATCACAAGGTATATTACCATTAAGTGCAGCATTACCGATATTATATGGTGATAATATAGGTACTTGTGTTACTTCTTTAATATCAAGTTTAGGTGCATCTAAAAATGCAAAAAGAGCAGCATTTATGCATTTAACTTTTAATGTAATAGGTACAATCTTATTTATATTTATATTCACAAAACCTATAAGTATGTTAGTAACTTATATAGATCCAACAAATGTAGCTAGACAAATAGCAAATGCACATACATTATTTAATGTTGTAAATGTTATAGTGCTTTTACCATTTTCAAAATATATAGTTAAACTAGTTTTAAAATTAATACCAGTTACTGAAGAGGAAAAAGAAAATGAATCTACAGTAAAATACATAGACGACAGAATGTTAGAAACACCTGGTATAGCATTAAGTAATGCTGTTTTAGAAGTTAAAGAAATGGCTCAAAATGCAGTTAAATCTTTAGAGTATTCTGTAAATGGAACACTTAGTTATTCTCAAGATGATATAAATAAAACTTTTGAAACAGAGAAAAAAGTAAATGAAATGCAAAGAGAAGTTTTAAATTTCTTAATTAAGTTATCAAAAGAGTCTTTAAATGAAGCTGAACATAAAAAAATCACTAATTTAATATGTGCAGTTAACGATATAGAAAGAATATCAGACCATGGTGAAAATATAGCTGAACTTGGTACTGCTTTAATAAGTGAAAATTTATCTTTCTCTGATCATGCTAAACAAGAAATTAAAGAAATTTTTGATTTGGCATTAAAGAATTTTAAAGATTCAATGGAATGTTTAGATGAAGTTAACTTAGAATCTAGAAATAGAGTTCACGAAAATGAAAAACAAGTAAACTTATTAGAATCTGGATATAGAAATCACCATCTACAAAGATTAAATGAAGGTAGATGTACAGTTGATGCAGGAATTTTATATCTAGACTTATTAACTAACTTAGAAAGAGTATCAGACCACGCAGTAAATATATCAGATTATTCTTATGATGCATAAAAAAGATTAATATAAACCTCCTCATTAGTATTGAGGAGGTTTTTTGACATAATAATTGATATACATTATAATATCATTGAATTAATTTTATAACTTTTGTAAATTAAAAAGCTTGTAAAATAGAAAATCTATTTTACAAGCTTTTTTTTAACTGAATATACAATTAATATTAAACTTTAAAAAAATCGATATATGATTTTTATACATTAAATCTAAAGTTAACTACATCTCCGTTTTGCATTATATAGTCTTTACCTTCAAGTCTTACAAGACCTTTTTCTCTAGCATTTGCAACACTTCCGCATTCTACTAAATCATCGTAGTTTACTATTTCAGCTCTTATGAATCCTCTTTCTATATCACTGTGTATTTTACCAGCAGCTTGAGGAGCTTTTGTTCCTATTTTTATAGTCCAAGCTCTTACTTCTATTTCACCAGCAGTTAAGAAAGACATAAGTCCTAATAGAGTATAAGAAGATTTTATTAATTTATCTAGACCTGATTGTTCAAGACCAAGAGTTTCTAAGAATTCTTGTTTTTCTTCTTCTGATTCAAGTTCAGATATTTCAGCTTCTATTTGAGCGCAAACAACTACAACTTCAGCATTTTCAGTTTTAGCAAATTCTTTAACTCTAGCTACGTATTCATTAGAAGTACCTTCATCAGCTAAGTCATCTTCAGAAACATTAGCAGCATATATAACAGGTTTAGAAGTTAATAAGTTTAAAGTATTTACAAATTCTTGTTCTTCTTCTGTAAATTCCATAGTTCTTACACATTTACTTTCTTCTAAAGTTTTAGCTATAGATTGTAAAAATTCTAATTCAGAAGCAAGCGATTTATCTGCTTTTAAAGCTTTAGTAGTTTTAACTATTCTTCTTTCTAATATTTCCATATCAGATAATATTAATTCTAGGTTTATAGTTTCTATATCTCTAAGTGGATCAACTGAACCGTCAACGTGAACAACATTTGAATCTTCAAAACATCTAACAACATGAACGATTGCATCAACTTCTCTTATGTGAGATAAGAATTTATTTCCTAAACCTTCACCTTTTGAAGCTCCTCTAACAAGTCCTGCTATATCGCAGAATTCTATAGCAGTTGGAACTATTTTTTTTGCATTGTGTAATTTTTGTAATACGTTTAATCTTTCATCTGGTACTGCAACAACACCTACATTTGGTTCTATTGTACAGAATGGATAGTTTGCAGATTCTGCACCAGCTTGAGTTATTGCATTAAATAATGTACTTTTACCTACATTTGGTAAACCTACTATTCCTAATTTCATTATAATCTACCTCTCTTTATGTTAATTTAATTATTTCTAAGTTTACAAATTTTAAGCATACCCATTTATTATACATCAAAAACCTAAGATATGTAAACAATTAGGATAATGTATATAATGATAAAAATAAAGCTATAATAATAAAGAATTATGAAATTAATTAGCAAATCCGATAAAGATAGGGTATTATTATATAGAACAGTAAATATAGGAAAAGGAGCTATTAAATGAAAAATTTAAAAAGAGTAGAAATAGCGAAAAATGTAAATTTAACATTAATTCCAGAAAGTAAATTTAAGACAAATTTAGTGAGTGTATTTATACAAAGAAATTTAGACAGAAATGAAGTGACAAAAAATGCTCTACTTCCAGGACTTCTAAAAAGTGGCTGTGAAAAATACAAAACGCTAGGTCAATTGACGGATAAACAAGAAAATTTATATGGAGCTTATATAGGAGCAGGAATATCAAAAAAAGGAGAAAGCCAAGTTCTAGCCTTTAATATACTTGGAATAAATGAAAAGTATATAGATGAAAAAATATTTGAAGAATGTGTAAAACTTTTAAATGAAGTAATAAACAATCCTTTAGTTATAGATGGTGGATTTAGTGAAGAATATTTAAGTATAGAAAAAGAAATACTAAAAGATTCTATAGAAGGTATAATAAATGATAAGGCTAGATATTCACTAAAAAGACTAACTCAAATTATGTTTGAAGACGAGCCTTATGCTATAAGTGGAAGGGGATATATTGAGGATTTAGATTCTATAAATAGAATAGATTTATATAATCATTACAAACATATATTAAAGACATCACCTATAGAAATAATTGTAGAAGGTGGATTTGATGAAGGTGAAGTAGTAGACATAATAAAAAGGAATTTTAATTTTGAAAGAGAAGATATAATAGACATTCCAAAAGAAAGCTATTACAAAGACATCAAAAAAGTAAAGGAAGTACATGAGACTATGGATATAGCTCAAGGAAAACTTGTTATGGGATATAGATGTAATGTTGATTTTTTAGACACAAAAAAATACTATAGTTTACTTTTAGCATGCAGAATATTAGGTGGAGGAGCTGATAGTAAATTATTTATAAATGTAAGAGAAAAAGAAAGTCTTTGTTATACTATTTATTCAACAATAGAAAAACAAAAATCAACAATGCTTATATGTTCAGGAATAGAAGCTGAAAATTACAATAAAACAGTACAACTTATAAAAGAACAGCTTAAAAAGATAAAAGATGGAGATATAACAGAAAAGGAAATTTCAAATGCGAAAATATCTTTTATCAATTCATTAAATTCAATGAATGATGATATAGGAAGAATTACTAACTTTTATTATTCACAATTTATTGGAAATAGCAAAAATACTTTAGAAGATATAAAAAATACTATAATAGAATCTACAAAAGAAGATATAGTAAACTCTGTGCAAAATATAGAATTAGATACTATATACTTTTTAAGTAAATAGGAGGACATAAATGGAAAAAATAGTCAATGAATTATTAAAAGAAGAAGTTTATTATGATAAATTAGAAAATGGACTAGATGTTTATTTTATGCCTAAAAAGGGTTTTACTAAAAAGTATGCAGTGCTTGCAACTGATTATGGTTCAAATGATTTAGAATTTATTCCAATTGGAGAAAAAGAACCAATAAAAGTAAACGAAGGAATAGCTCATTTTTTAGAGCATAAAATGTTTGAACAGCCAGATAAAACAGATGCCTTTGAAAAATTTTCAAAATGGGGTGCAGATGCAAATGCATTTACCAATTTTACAACGACAGCTTATTTATTTACAACAACAGATAATTTTTATGAGTGTTTAGAACATCTAATTGATTATGTTCAAACTCCATATTTTACAGATGAAAATGTGGAAAAGGAAAAAGGAATAATAGCTCAGGAAATAAAAATGTATGATGATGATCCAGGATGGACAGTTTCATTTAATGCAATAAAAGCAATGTATCAAAACCATCCTGTAAGAGTAGATATAGCTGGAACTGTAGATAGTGTATATAAAATAACTAAAGAAGAACTTTATAAATGTTACAATACATTTTATAACCCAGGAAATATGGCTCTGTTTGTAATAGGTGATTTAGAAGTTGAAGAATTATTTGAAAAAGTTAAAGAATATAATAAATACGACATGAAAAAAATGGATCATAGTGTTACTAGAATATATCCAAAAGAACCAAAGGAAATAAAACAAAAGGAAATAATAGCTAAGGCTCCAATTTCTATACCAATATTTTCTATAGGATTCAAAGACGATAAAGTAAATATAAGTGGAAAAGAACTTCTTAGATATGAAGCCATAACTGATATTTTAAATGAGATGCTATTTAGACGTGGAAGTGAATTATACGAAGATTTATATATGAAGGGATTAATAAATAGAAGCTTTGGTGGAGGATTTACATCACAAGTAGATTATGCCTATACATCAATTAGTGGTGAATCTAAAAACCCTAGAGAAGTCCAAAAGATTATATTTGAGTATTTAGACAAGTACAAAAAAGAAGGATTAGATAAAACTATATTTGAAAGAATTAAAAAAGCTTCAATTGGTAACTTTATCAAATATTTTGATTCTATAACTTTCATAGCAAATAACTTTATTTTTTACAAATTTAAAGATATAAATTTATTAGATTATGTAAATGTAATAAAAGAAGTGACATTTGAAGAAGTTGAAAAAAGATTACAAGAACATTTTAGGGAAGATAATTGTGTTTTATCAATTGTAGAACCTATTGAAGATATCAAATAAACATAAAAAAATTATATTTATTTATAATTTTAATAAATGATATTATTTCTAATAAGCTAAAATAAAAGTTGTAGTAAATTTATTTCTACAACTTTTATTTTTATAAATAACTTGATATAATAACAATGATATTTTCATAATTTACTTAAAGAGAGGAGGAGCTTATATGATAGATCTACATTGTCATATACTACCAGAGGTTGATGATGGAGCTAAATGTATGGGTGAAGCCATAGAGATGGCTATGATAGCTAAAGAAGACGGAATAAAAAAGATTATTGCTACACCTCATTATCATCCTGAATTTAAATATTTGAAAGGTCAAGAATTAAATAAGGTTTATGAAGAATTTAAGAATGAATTAAATAAAAATGAAATAGATATAGAAATATATATAGGAAATGAAATTTATTTTACATATGATTTAATAGATAATATTTCAAAATTGGATTTTTATACTCTAAACAATAGTAAATATATATTAATAGAGTTTCCTCCAACTAATTTTCCATCTAACTTATGTAATATTGTGTATGAATTAAAACAAAAGGGCTTTATTCCTGTTTTAGCTCATGTGGAAAGATATATCAAAGTTCATGATGATCCAGAAATAATATATGATTGTATAAAAACTGGTGCAATTATTCAGATTAATGGTTCTAGCATCATGGGAAAAAATGGAAAAGAACTTCAAAGGCTTTGTAATCTTTTAATAAGTAGAAATATGGTACATTTAGTTTCAAGTGATGCACATGGTTCTGGAAGAAGACGCCCATTACTTAAAGAAACTTATGAATATATAGAAAAGAAATTCTCAAAAGATTTAGCTGATGATTTATTTATAAATAATGCTCAATGTATTATAGATAATAAGGATATTCTTATAAAAGAACCTCTTGAAAAATCACCAGAAAAAAGAGGATTTTTAAAAAAATTATTTAGAAGATAAGAGGTGTTTATATGGATAGAGTAGCATTCACATTATTTGGAATTGAGATAATGTGGTATGGAATTCTATTAGCTATAGGTATGTTATCGGCTACTTTTATTGCATTAAAAGAATCAAAAAGACTTAATATAAAAGAAGATGATATTTTAAATTTAGCAATGATAACAATACCATGTGGAATAATAGGAGCTAGAGCCTATTATGTGATTTTTAATTGGTCTTTTTACAGCCAAAATCTATCTGAAATTTTAAATTTTAGAGGTGGAGGATTGGCTATTCATGGAGGTTTATTGGCTGGTATTTTAGCAGGATTTATATATACTAAAGTAAAAAAATTAAACTTCTTTAAAGTAGCAGATTGTGTGGTTTTAGGGTTGCCTTTAGCTCAAGCAATTGGAAGATGGGGCAATTATCTAAATAAAGAAGCTCATGGAGGTCCAACTGATTTACCTTGGGGTATATTAATTGATGGTCAAAAGGTTCATCCTACATTTTTATATGAATCTATTTGGAATGTTGGAGTATTTATATTTTTGTTTTTATTTAGGAAAAAACAAAAATACGAGGGCAAAATTCTTATAAATTATGTAATTTTATATTCTATAGGAAGATTTTTTATAGAGGGGCTGAGAACAGATTCTCTTATGCTAGGACCACTTAAAATGGCACAAGTTATAAGTCTTGTATTTATAGTTGTTGGAATTATTTCTAATTATGTTTTATCTAGAAAAAATAAATAAAAAATTGATTATATAGTATGTTTTAAAGAAAGGAAGAGAAAATTTAGTGGAATTTCATCATGTATCTGTACTTTTAAATGAATGTATAGAAAATTTAAATATAAAAGAAGATGGAGTGTATGTAGACTGTACTATGGGAGGAGCAGGACACTCTAAAGAAATAGTAAAAAAACTTTCAAAAGACGGTCTTTTTATAGGATTTGACCAAGATAAAAATGCTATAGCAACAGCTAAAGAAAGATTAGCTGATTATTCTGATAGAGTTAGATTTATTCATAGTAATTTTTCTAACATAAAAGAAGAATTAGAAAAAATAGGTGTTTATAAAATAGATGGTGTTTTGGCAGATTTAGGCGTTTCATCTCACCAATTAGACGAAGCAGATAGAGGTTTTTCATATATGCATGATGCACCTTTAGATATGAGAATGGATATTAGACAGCCATTTTCTGCTTATGATGTAGTAAATACTTACTCAGAAGAACAACTTGCCAAAATAATAAAAGATTATGGTGAAGATAATTGGGCTAAGAGAATTGCAAAATTCATAGTAGAAGGTCGTAGTGAAAAGCCAATAGAAAAAACAGGAGAGCTTGTTGATATAATTAAAAAAGCAATCCCTAAAAAAGCTAGAATAGATGGACCTCATCCAGCTAAAAGAACATTTCAAGCTATACGTATAGAAGTAAATAATGAGCTTGGAGTTATAAATAAAATGATAGATGATGCTGTTTCTATGATGAATAAAGGTGGAAGGATTTGTATAATAACTTTCCATTCTTTAGAAGATAGAATAGTAAAAAATGAATTTAAACATTTATCACTTAGCTGTGTATGTCCACCTGAACTTCCAATTTGTCAGTGTGATAAAGTTTCTGAGGTAAAAGTTATAACTAGAAAACCAATACTTCCAAGCAAAGAAGAAGTTGAGGTAAATCCTCGTTCAAGAAGTGCAAAATTAAGAGTTGCAGAAAAAAAATAAAAATAAATTTATATATATTTGTTGTGTAAGCAAAATTTTAAGTATATAATAAATGATATATTAACTAAATAAAAATCTTATCAAGAGAGATGGAGGGAATAGGCCCTGTGAAGTCCAGCAACCTATATTAGATAGGTGCTAAATCCTACTTATGTTTTTTACATAAGAAAGATAAGAGAGAATGGGATATTTAAGCTCTTTTATCTTTTGATAAAAGAGCTTTTTTATGACACATAGGAAATTATATTCATTTAAAAATTGTTGATAAATATAATTTCCGTATATGTGTTTGAAATAAATATACATTTTTAAAAGGATTTTAAAATAAAGATTTCTTTAGTTAAATGATTAATAAAAATTTAGGTAATTATTTCGGAGGTAGTAAAATGGAAGATAGAAAATTGGGCTTTAGTACATTACAAATTCATGGAGGACAAGAACCAGACTCTGCTACAGGAGCTAGAGCAGTTCCAATATATCAAACATCATCATATTGTTTTGAAAGTGTTCAATACGGAGCAGATTTATTTGCACTAAAAGAAGAAGGACATATTTATTCAAGAATATCAAATCCAACAGTACAAGTATTTGAAGATAGAATGGCTTTACTTGAAGGTGGAGTAGGAGCTGTGGCTTTCTCTTCTGGAATGGGTGCTATAAATGCAGCAATACTTAATATAATACAAGCAGGTGATGAGATAGTTGCAGCACCAACTTTATATGGAGGAACATATAATTTACTTTCAAATATGCTTCCAAAATTAGGTGTAAAAGTTAATTTTGTAGATCCTGATGATCCAGAAAGCTTTAGAGCTGCTATAAATGATAAAACTAGATTAGTATATGCAGAAACTATAAGCAATCCAGGTATGAATATAGTAGATTTAGAAGCTATAGCACATATTGCTCATGAAAATAAAATTCCATTTATGATAGACAATACTTTTGGGACTCCTTATTTAATAAAAGTGTTTGAACATGGAGTAGATATAGTTGTTCATTCAGCTACTAAATTTATAGGTGGTCATGGTACTACTTTAGGTGGAGTAGTTGTAGATAGTGGTAATTTTGACTGGATAGGTAGTGGAAAATTCCCTTGTTTAACTGAACCAGATATGTCATACAATGGTTTAAATTATGCAAAAGATGTAGGTAAAGCAGCTTATGCAACTAAATTAAAAGTACAATGGCTTAGAGATTCAGGAGCTTGTTTAAGTCCATTTAGTGCATTTATGCTATTACAAGGACTTGAAACTTTATCACTTAGAGTTGAAAGACATGTAAGCAATACGAAAGCTATAGTTGAATTTTTAAACAACCACCCTCAAGTAGCATGGGTTAATTATCCAGGACTTAAAGACAATAAATACTACGATTTAGGTCAAAAATATTTCCCTAATGGAGCTGGTTCAATATTTACATTTGGTATAAAAGGTGGTCTTGAAGCTGGTAAGAAGTTTATAGAAAGCCTTCAAATATTCTCTCATCTTGCAAATGTTGCTGATGCCAAATCACTAGTTATACATCCAGCAAGTACTACTCAAGCTCAACTTAACGAGGAAGAGCAAATAGCAGCAGGAGTTAAACCAGATATGATAAGAATGTCAGTTGGTATAGAAGATATAAATGACTTAATTTGGGATTTAGACCAAGCTTTAAAAGCAACTTTATAAGACTTTAGTTGTAAAAATATAACAAGAGGTATATAATTAATAAATAAAATTAGGTGGCTATTGATATTTTAAATATTGATAGCTTCTAATTTTACAAAAATGATAAAAAGAGATGTTTTATTTAAAGCATCTCTATATTTATGTTAAATATTTAGTAATGAAAGAAGTGGTTTTAATGCAAGCAAGTAATGAGAAAATAAATTATTTATTTTCTAATTCGGATTTAAAAAAATTAATAATGCCTTTAATTGTAGAACAGGTTCTTTTGATAGTTGTAGGTCTTGTAGATTCAATTATGGTTGCAAGTGTAGGAGAAGCAGCAGTATCAGCTGTATCTTTAGTTGATACAATAATGATACTTATAATACAAGTTTTTACAGCTTTAGGAACAGGTGGTGCAGTAGTTGCAGGACAGTTTTTAGGTCAAAAAAATGAAAAAAAATCATGTGAAGCTGCAGATCAATTAGTATCATTTTTACTTATAAGTTCAGTTGCAATTATGATTTTAGGTTATATTTTGAAAAATTTTATATTATATAAAGTTTTTGGTCAATTAGAACCTATTGTTGTAAATCATGCAAACATTTATTTGTTAATAGTATTTTTATCAATTCCAGGTATAGCAGTATATAATGGTGCAGCAGCATTATTTAGAGCTATGGGAAATTCTAAAATAACTATGAAAATATCTTTACTTATGAATGGTGTCAATTTTTTAGGTAATGCAATTATGATTTATGGATTAAAAATGGGTGTTATGGGTGCTGCTATTCCAACTGTAGTTTCTAGATATTTAGCAGCTATAATAGCAATTTATATTATTAGAAATAAAGATTTACAAATTCATTTATCTGAAAAGTTTAACTTTCATTTTAATAAGAAAATGATAAAGCGAATTTTATATATAGGAGTACCTAATGGACTTGAAAATAGTATGTTTCAACTTGGAAAGATAGTAATTTTAAATTTAGTGGCAGGTTTTGGAACAGCATCAATTGCAGCAAATGCAGTTAGCAATAGCTTAGCACTTTTTCAAATAGTTCCAGCTATGGCTATTGGTCAAGCTGATATTGCTGTAGTATCTCAATGCGTTGGAGCAAATGATGAATATCAAACAAAATATTACACTAAAAAAATGATGAAATTTGCTTATATAGGAATGTTAATTACTAATGTGTTTATTTTTATAGCATTAAATCAAATTTTAAATTTATACAACTTATCTTATGAAACACATAAAATGGCTAGGGATATTATAATTTACCATGGAGTAGTTGCTATGCTAATATGGCCTTTATCTTTCTTAATACCTAATAGTCTTAGAGCATGTAATGATGTTAAATTTTGCATGGTTGTAAGTGTATTGTCAATGTGGATTTTTAGAATAGGATTTAGCTACATTATAGGAAAATACATGGGATGGGGTGTATTTGGTGTATGGGTAGCAATGACAATAGATTGGATTGTTAGAGCAGTGTTTTTTGTATGGAGATATTTAAGTGGTAAGTGGAAACTTTATTGGTACTAAAAGTATAAATTTAGAGTTACTAATTTTGTATTTAAGGTATCACTCCTAAAATCCTACTTTGCAAATAGTTAAATTTGTTGTATTTTAAATATAGTGAAACTTTGTGAAACAAAATCTTACATACAGTTACTCTATAACCCTTCCCAAAATACAAATTTTTTGATTTAAGTTATTTTGTAAGAGTAAAAAAACATAACAAAAAAGATACAAGATAGAATAAAATTTATTTTGTATCTTTTTTTGTTGTAAAAATAGTATCAGTAGAAGATATATATATTCTAAAATTATACTTTTGTAATTAGTAGTAATTATAGTAGTGGCAAAATAATTACCCCAAAAATCATACTTTTTATAAATTCCTTTTATTTTATAATTGTCTTAAAGAAATATGTAGAAAATAAGTATAAATTAGAAAAATATATCTAATTTTATTTCATATTTTCTTATATTTAAAAATTATAATAAAAGGAGGAGTCTGTAATGAACAAGAAGTTTAAATCTATATCTGCTATATTTATGGCAATCTGTATGGCTATAACAATGTCTTCAACATCATTATTTATGGTAGTTGCAGATGCTATAGAACAAAGTGAAATAGAAAAAGTTCAAGAAAATACACAAGTTTCAGAAGAAGATATAGAAAAAACTGAAGAAACTACAGAGGATGTTCAAAAAGAACAATCTACAGAAAAAGAACAAGCAGAAGAAGCTACAAAATCAACTTCAGTTAAAGTTGGTTGGTATGATTCTGAAAAAACAAGCTTTGTAATTTCTACAGAAGACGATTTGGTATTATTATCTAGAATCGTTAATGGTACAGCAGAAGATGCTGGAGGAAACAAAGTACAAGATAGTTTTAAAGGAAAAACTATTGTTTTAGAATCGGATATCAATTTTAATGGATTAGATATTGAATCTATTGGTACAAAAGAAAATCCTTTTGAAGGGACTTTTAATGGTCAAAACAATACAATTAAAGGAATTAAAATAGTATCTGATAGCGATAATCAAGGAATATTTGGATACAACAAAGGTACAATTAAAAAGTTGAAATTATCAGGAAAAGTAACTGGTAAAAATTATGTTGGTACGCTTGTTGTATTTAATGAAGGTAAAGTACAAGACATAGACAGTGAAGTAGTTGTAAATGCTACAGGAAAATATGTTGGTGGTATTGTTGCTAAAAACTCAGGTACAGTAGAAAGATGTACTAACGTAGCTACTATAGATGCTGAAGATTTTATGGGTGGTATAGTAGGATATAATGAAGGAAATATTAAAAAATGTTCTAATAGTGGAACTATAAATTGTTGGGGAAAAGATTCAGTTTATGACACAATGAAAGGTTCTGGAGGTATAGCAGGAGTTTGTTGTGGTAAAACTTCTTCTGAATGTAGCATATCTGATTGTTATAATACTGGAAAAATTTATGGTCACTATGATGCTGGAGGAATAACTGGTTGGACTCAAAATTGTGTAGTTCAAAACTGTTATAATACAGGTTATGTTGAAGCTGTTTGGGATGCAGGAGGAATAACTGGAGCTGTATATCTTGAAAATGCATATATTAAAAACTGCTATAATACAGGAGAAGTAAAAGTATTTGAAGGCGTTCAAAATAGCTATGTACAAGAAGGAGCAAGATATTCATATAAATATTCTGGAGGAATAACTGGATTTTTCTGGGGTGGCCATATAGATAACTGCTATAACAGTGGTAATGTATTTAGTATAGAACAAGGTGGCGGAATATTCGGTGGTGACCGTTATAACGCAGGAGGAACTGTATCAAATTGTATTACAACTGGAGAGATAACAGGAAATAGCTATATTGGAAAAGTATTTGGATATTGTGGAGGAGCTAAGGCAACAGATTGTCAATATTTTGAACCTACAGAAGAAAATTATGCAACAATAGCTTCACTATTAAATTCAAAAGTAAGTTCTGAAAATGGATATTTGGGATGGAAAAATAATAAAGAAAAATTCTCATTTACAAAAGTATATGAAGTTAGCTTTGGTATAACACCAAGTGACGCTAAATTAATTGTAAAAGATAGCGAAGGAAATATATTAACTTCAGATGATAACATATACACAGTTCCAAATGGTACTTATACTTATGAAGTATCAAAAGATGAATATGCTACAAAAACTGGTGAATTCACAATAGACGGAGCTAATAAATCAATAGGTGTTAAATTAGCAAAATTATCATCTTTATGGGATGGAGAATCAGCAGATACTACATGGTACAATGAATCTGATTCAAGCTTTAAAATATCTAATAATAATCAATTAGCAGGTCTTTTAAAATTAACTAAAGAAGGAAATGATTTTGCTGGAAAAACTATAGTATTATCACATGATTTAGATTTAAATGACAAAGAATGGGCTGGAATAGGTACATTTAATGGTACTTTTGATGGAGCTGGATATGCAGTTAAAAATATAAATGGAAGCTTATTTAATAATTTAGGTCAAAAAGCTATAGTAGTAAATGCATGTATAGAAGGAAATGGTTCATTAGTAAATAATAATAATGGTAGAGTTGAAAACTCATATAACTTATCAGATAACAACTTAGTTATTACAAACAACGCAACAGTTAAAAACTGTTATGTTAAGAGTTCAAAATTAGTAGTAAAAGAAGGAACTCAAGCTGTAGATAGCTACTATATGTATGGAAATGTTTATACAGAAGATGACTTTGCAAATTCTAAAATAGCAGATTTATTAAATAAAAATGTAAATACTGAAAATAATTTATATTATTCATGGGATGTAGTAGGAAAAGAAACTAAGCTTTTCAAATTAGCAAATGCTACATTTGATATAACTGGAGAAGGACAAGATACATCAAAAGCTGTATTTACTTTATATGATTCAGATAAAAATGAAATTAAAGAAAATGCTTCTAAAAATTATAAAGTATCAGACAGAAAATATAAGCTTTCAGTAGGAACATATACTTATAAAATAACTTGCACAGGATACGAGGATAAAACTGGTACAGTTAAAATTAAAGAAGCTGATGTTAATAAGAGCATAAAATTAAATGCTTTATTTAAAATTACTATAAATACAGATCCAAGTGATGCAGTAGTAGTAGTAAAAGATAGCGAAGGTAATAAAATAACAGCTAATGAAGATGGAAGCTACTATCTTACAAATGGTACTTACTCTTATGAAGTATCAAAAAATAAATTCTATGATAAAAACGATACATTTACAGTAGATTCTAAGGACCAAGAAATTTCTGTAAAACTAGAACAAAAATTTAATGTTAAATTTGTTGTAAAACCAGAAACTACTAGAAATCAAGAAATAAAAGTATATAAAGAAAATGGTGAATTAGTAGAACCAAAATCAGAAAAAACTTATGAGCTTAAAAAAGGTAAATATACTTATAAAGCTAGTGCAGGTGGCTATGATGAAGTAAGTGGCGAATTTGAGTTAGTTGATACTGATTTAGAGCTAACAGTTACATTGACTGGAGCTGAATACGATATATCTTGGTATGATTCTACTAAGGATAGCTTTGAAATAACTAATGAAAAAGAATTAGCAGGGCTTGCTGCTATAGTAAATGGACAAACTTCATATACAGAAACATTTAAAAATAAAACTATTGTTTTAGCAAATGATATAAAAGTTAGTGATAAAATTGGCGAACTTTTACCTATAGGAAGTTATAAGAAAAAATTCCAAGGTACATTTAATGGTAATAATCACAGCATAGATATAAATATTAATATAACAGATAATTCACAATATGTTGGTTTATTTGGATGTGCTGACGGGGCTAAAATATACGACTTGACTGTAAAGGGAAATGTATCAGCTAAAAGTACTTATGTCGGTGGTATTGTTGGATATGCAATAAATTCAACAGTAATAAATAATTGTATAAATGAAGCAAATATAACTGGTAAAGGTACAGTAGGAGGAATTACAGGATTTATAAACTCAGATGCAATTGTATCAAATTGTATAAATAAAGGAAATATAAGTGGTTCTGATTGTTGTGGTGGTATTGTAGGTAATTTATCTTTTAATGGTTATTTAGATTCTTGTATAAATGAAGGTAATGTATCAGGAGAATCAAAAATAGGTGGAATTACTGGATATATACTTAGAGCTTATTATTTAATTAATTCATATAATAAAGGTCAAGTAACTGGAACATCAGATAATTCACAACAAATAGGTGGTATAGCTGGATACACATATAGAGATCAAAGATATAAAACTTTTGTAGGAAATTGCTACAATTTAGGTGAAGTTAAAACATCTAATGAAGCTTCAGGTGGTATAGTTGGAGAAAGTTATTTAACAAATATAATGAACTGCTATAATATTGGAAATGCTAAAAATGAAATTATAGCTAAAAAATCAGGTTCAGTTACAATTTCTAATTGTTACTTCTTAGAAAAGAGTGAAAATCAAGGTACAACTACTGAAGGTATTGCTAAAACAAAAGCTGAATTTGAAAATGGAGATGTTGCTAAATTATTAAACAAAGGTTTAACAGCAGATAATAAATTTAAAGATTGGAAAGTAGATGAAAATAAAGTAACTACTTTTGGAGAAAATATAGCAGGAATGTCATTTACATTATCTCCAAGTGATGCAAAAGTAGAACTTAAAGATAGTGAAGGAAATGTGATTAAACCTATAACAGAAGGTGTATATAGCTATTACAAGAATTCATTAGAATCAGGCAAAACTTATACATATACAGTAAGTGCTGATAGATATGAGCCTCAAACTAAAGAAATAACATATGATGGAAATGCTACTACTATAAATGTTACATTATCATATATTTCTACAGAGGTTAGTTTTAAATCTAATGTAGATGATTTAAGTGTATTATTATATCAAAAGAGCAATAAAAAATTAGTTACAGCTAATGAAAATGGTACATATACATTACTTCCAGGAGATTACTACTATTATGCTTCATCTGAAAAATATCCAACAGTTATAAAAGAATTTACTGTTGAACCAGTAAAGGAAGCAACTAAGGTCGAAATTGATGTTCAAATGACATCTGGATATAAAGTATCATTTGATTCAAATGCTACAACTAAATTAAAAGTAACAATTAAAAATAGTGAAGGATATCAAATTCCATTATCAGATGATTGGTCTACATATGAGTTACTTCCAGGAACATATACTTATACTGCAGCTGCAGATGGATTTGAAACTATTTCAGGTAGTGATTGTACATTTACAGTTACAGATTCTGATTTAGATACTATATCATTATCTATGAATAGAATATATGATGTAGATTGGTATAATACTGATAAGACTGAATTTACAATAACTACAAAGGATCAATTAGTAGGTCTTGTTAAAATAACAAATGGAAATACTATTTCTATAGCAAAAGATAATTTTGCAGGAAAAACTATAAAATTAGGAAATGATATAGAATTAAATAGTTCAGAGTTCTTTAATAAGGATGAAGAAGGAAATATAACTGTAAATGGTAAACCTGAAGTTTGGACTGCTATAGGAGCATTCCAAGGAACATTTGATGGACAAAATTATACAATAAGTGGACTTTATAACAGAGTTTTATTTAATTCTATTACTAATGGAACACTTAAAAATCTTAAAGTAAGTGGTTACATGTATAAAACAGGTGGAGGTATAATAAACACTTGTACAAATGGAACAATAGAAAATTGTGTTAGTAATATAGATATGGATTTTGGAAGCTCTTATGCAACAGTAGGTGGTATAGTTAGTTATTTAAATGGAGGAACAATAGTTAACTGTGTAAACAATGGAAATATAGTTGACCCAACTGGTGGTGCAGGTATAGTTAGACAAGTAAGTCAAAATGCAGTTATTAAAAACTGTCAAAATAATGGAGAAATTACACAAAAAGCTAAAAAGAATGCTTCAGTAGCTTCAATAGCAAGTACTATAAGTAGTGCTACTATTGAAAATTGCAGCAATACAGCTAACCTAAAAGGACAACAAGTAGGAGGTATAGTTCATACTGCATCTACAAATGCAAAAGTAGAAAACTGTTCAAATAGTGGAAAAGTAACTTCTACAAGTAAATATAAAGCAGGTGGTATAGCGTATACAAATTATAAGGCTACATATAATAACAATTACTATAATAGTGATTATGCAGAACTTGCTATACAAAATGTTACTGCAGATGTAGAAGGACAAAATACTGGTAAAACAACTGAACAATATGCAAATGGAGATGTAGCAAGCTTATTAAATGCAAATGTTACAGCTGAAAATGGATATAAACCATGGACAACTTTAGATAATGATGCAGTTCTTGCACCAGAAAATTGCAACTTAATTGTAAATGTTAATGTAAAAGATGTAAATATAGAACTAAAAGATGCTAAAGGAAATATAGTAAAACCAGCTTCTGTAGTTAAAAATGCTGCACTTTATAGTAGTTTAGCAACTAGTGGAGTTTACACTTACACAGTTTCAAAAGACGGTTTTGATACAGAAAAAGGAACTGTAACAATAAAAGATGGTGTAAATTCAGTATCAATAGAACTTGGAGTTACAGTATATGTTACAATAAGTAAAGATGGAGAATTTAAATTATCATCAGATGAATCTATAGCTATGTCAAGAGTTCCAGTCAAAGTTACAAACTTTGATGTAACTGAATATGGATATGATGATGTATATAATTCAAAAACAGAGCGTCCAACATTATTAAATGCATTTATATTAACTCATAAGTTATATTCAGAAGGTGTAGATGCATTTAATGGAATACCAAATAATAGTACAGCTCAAGGTAATGATTTATATATTACTAAATTCTGGAATGAAGAAACAACACAATTATCATATATGGTAAATAATAAATTCCCAGGAGAATGGCTAGAAGATCAAAAGATTATCTGGGGTTCTTCAGCAGATAATATCAAACTTAGATCAGGTGATGATGTAAATGTAACAATGTATACAGATTATCAAATTCCAATGTTCTATACATACTTTAAAGATAGCTCAATTACAGTAAGACAAGGTGAAAAAGTAGATTTAGAATTATTAGGATTTAATAGTGCTGATGCATACCTAAATCCAGAATCAAAAGGTATATCAGGTTCTACAATAACTATAGATGGAGAAGATACAAATATAGTAACTGATAAAAACGGTAAAGCATCTATAAGCTTTGACGAAGTAGGAACATATACAATTTCAGCTAAAAATACTGACTTAACTATAAGTGATAGTAAAGCAGTAATAACAGCACCAGTTTGCACAATTACAGTAAAAGAAAAAGCTTTAGATATTACATTTGATGCAGATAATGGTACAGAGCCAGTAGTAAAAACAATAGAAAAAGGAGAAACATTAGATTTTACTCCTCAAGCACCAGTTAAAGAAGGATATACTTTTGTTGGATGGTATAAAGATACTGATAATATAACTACTGAATATAAAAAAGGTACTAAGTATACTAAAAATATAACTTATAAAGCTAAATGGGCTCATGTTGAAATGCTAGGAGCACAAGGTAAATTAATAGTTAATGATGAGAGTGGTATAAGATTTGGAACTAAATTATATAATGATGGTGATAAAATAGTGGAAAAAGGTACTTTAATTATACCTGCTAATTTATTAGCTAAAGATGAAGCATTAACACTAAATACACCAAAGGTTGCTAGAAGTATAGGTAAGGTAAATTACGAAGTAAACCAAAAAGAAAATTATGTAACTTATCTAGGAACAATAGTAGGTATATCAAAAACTCAATTTGAAAGAAAAATGACAGCAGCATCTTATGTAATTTATAAGGATAAAGCTGGTAATGAATATACAGTTTACTCTCCATACAAAAATGGATCTATATCAGTTTTTGATTTATTAGGAAATGATGTAGGCTGGAAAGAAGAATGGTAAAATTATAAATATATATAATTTTTATTAAAATCTAAATTTGATGTAGAAAAATATATAAGTTAGAGTAAAATAAATCCTATACAGATTAGTCTAGTAAAATAGACCATCTGTATAGGATTTTTGTTTTATTATATGAGAAGTTTTGAGCTTAAGTGATTTTATTCAATAATATAGGAATTAAAGTTTGATTCTTTGCCATTTATAGTTAACTTTATAGTATCGAAATAATTAATTTTTTTGTCTGAAGAAGTAGTGTTCTTTTGATATACAACAAACATTTTTTTAGATAATTCATTAGTATTATCTTTTTTATTTAAAGAAGAGTTTATATTTAATATATTATCTTCTAAATTACAACTTATATCTGTAAATTCATTTTCTATACCTAAAAAATATAAATAAGTATTTGATTTTGTAGTTATAATGTAAGCTCCTTCTTTTAAGTTATTATCATCAGTTATCTTTTTAATCTTTGAATTACTTAAAGAGGAGATATCTATTTTATTTAATTTTATCATGTCATTTAAAGAATCGTCTTTACCACATCCAAAGGTAAATACAGTTAAAAAAATTAAGCTTGCAAGTAGTAATTTCTTCATAGTGTCCTCCTAATTTTACAATATATAAATATTACAGCTTTTATTTTAATGATAATACATTTTTTACATGAATCATAGTTCCTATTACAAGACAATCTTCATCAATTTGAAATTTTGAATTATGTATAGGATATGTAGTTCCCTTTTCTTCATTGCCACAACCTAAATTAAAAAATACTCCTGGTACTTTTTGTAAAAACCAGGAAAAATCTTCAGCTCCAAGAGGAGATTTTTCCTTATTTAAAACTTTATCAGAACCTAAAAGCTCTGATGTATTTTTTATAACCAAGTCTACTAAATTAGAATCATTTACTAATGCTGGAATTCCAGGTATTATTTCAAGTTCTACTTTTCCACCAAATCCTGCACTTATATTTTCGCACATAAGCTTTATTTTTTCTTTAGTAGATTTTCTAGTTTCTTCATTTAGTGTTCTAAGAGTTCCTGTTAAATTTACTTCATTGCATATAATATTGCCTTTGCTTCCACCTTGTATTTTTCCAAAGGATATTACGACAGAATCTGTGGGATCTGTATTTCTGCTTACTATGCTTTGAAGAGCTGTCACCAAGTAAGATGCTATTACTATGGCATCGATTCCTTCATGTGGATAAGCACCATGACCATTTTTGCCTATTATCTTTAGGATTAATCTATCTGTAGATGCAGCTGCTGTACCTTTTTTTATTTCGATATAGCCTGTTTTTATATGGGAGCCTACATGAAGACCAAAGATGAAATCGACCTTTGGATTTTCAAGACAGCCTTCTTCAATCATATATTTTCCAGCACCTATTTCTTCTCCAGGTTGGAAGAAGAATTTTACATTTACTTTTAAGAGGTGTCTATTTTCATATAAAACCTTGCACGCACCAAGTAGCATTGCAGTATGTGCATCATGTCCACAAGCATGCATTGTGTTTTCATTTTCAGATTTATACTCTGAATCTATTTCTTCAACTATAGGTAATCCATCTATATCAGCTCTTAAAGCTACTGTTTTTTCAAAATTATTATTTATATTTGCAACTATTGCAGTTGAATTTTTATGTTCTATATAATCAATTCCTATTTCATCTAGATATTTTTTTATTTTTTCCTTAGTTTTAAATTCTTTTAAGCCTAATTCAGGAGTTTTGTGTAAATCTCGTCTTATATTTATTATAAAGTCTTCTATATCTAGACATAGTTTTTTTATATCCATGCAAATCACTCCTTATAAATTAATTATAAATCATTTTTTTATAAATTAAAAAATTTTATAAAATTAGATAAGGCTAAACTATGTATATTTGAAAAGATTATCGCATAATAATTAGAAAATTCAGAAAAATAGTTGACAAATTAAAAAAATATAAATATTATTATTAATAATAATCAAACCAATGAATAAGAGTAGTAGATACAATAATTATTTTTCAGAGAGTTGCAGATGGTGGGATTGCGACAAATAACTTGTATTGAATGGACTTATGAGGGCAGAGCGAAAAGTTATCTTAGTAGTATCTGACGGGAGACTCCATCCGTTATCAAAGGAGCATGTATGATAGTACATGATATGAGAGGGTTTTTACAGCCAATTAGGGTGGTACCGCAGAAGATATGACTTTTGTCCCAAATTATAGGGATAGAAGTCTTTTTTTATTACAAAAATAAATTTAAAAATGATAGGAGGAATATTTATGAAAAAAGTACCATACAGATTATATTTAAGTGAAGAAGAAATACCAAAACAATGGTATAATCTAAGGGCTGATATGAAAGAATTACCAGATCCTATGATAAATCCTGCTACAATGAAAATAGCTGTTGAAGAAGATTTATATCCTGTATTTTGTAAGGAATTAGCTCATCAAGAAATGGATAATAAAACTAGATATGTTGATATACCAGATGAAGTTAGAGAAATGTATAAAATATATAGACCATCACCACTTTGTAGAGCATATAATCTAGAAAAAGCTCTAGGAACACCAGCTAAAATATACTATAAATTTGAAGGCAACAACACTTCGGGAAGTCATAAGTTAAACTCAGCTATAGCACAAGCGTATTACGCTAAAAA
Organism: uncultured Clostridium sp.; assembly: GCA_964449895.1. Lineage (GTDB taxonomy): Bacteria > Bacillota > Clostridia > Peptostreptococcales > Peptostreptococcaceae > Intestinibacter. The sequence goes on along the minus strand of CAYVBY010000002.1, from coordinate 72,247 downwards.
AGAGGGTTTAAAAGGTGTTACAACTGAAACAGGTGCAGGACAGTGGGGAACTGCTCTATCAGAAGCTTGTTCTTATTTTGGATTACCTCTAAATGTGTATATGGTTAAAGTATCTTATGAACAAAAGCCTGATAGAAAAAATATAATGAAGGTATTTGGTGCAGATGTAACTCCATCGCCAAGTAATACAACAAATGCAGGTAGAAAAATATTAGCTCAAAATCCAGATGCTCCAGGTTCTTTAGGAACTGCAATATCTGAAGCTGTTGAAGTAGCAGTAAGTAAGGATGGTTATAAATATGTTTTAGGATCTGTTTTAAATCAAGTACTTTTACATCAATCAATAATAGGTTTAGAAGCTAAAGCTGCTATGGATAAATTAGAAGAATATCCAGACATAGTAATAGGATGTGCAGGTGGAGGATCTAACTTAGGAGGACTTATAGCTCCATATATGCAAGATAAGTTATTAGGAAAGGCTAATCCTAGAATAATAGCAGTAGAACCAGAATCTTGTCCATCTCTTACAAGAGGTAAATATGCTTATGATTTCTGTGATACAGGTAAAATAACTCCTATGGCTAAAATGTATACTTTAGGGTGTGAATTTACACCATCTAAAAGTCATTCAGGAGGACTTAGATATCACGGTATGAATCCAGTAATATCTAAATTATACCACGATGGATATATGGAAGCTGTTGCAGTTAAGCAAACTAAAGTATTTGAGGCAGCTACATTATTTGCTAAAGTTGAAACTATACTTCCAGCACCTGAATCATCACATGCTATTAGAGTTGCAATAGATGAGGCATTAAAATGTAAAGAAACTGGAGATGAAAAGATAATATTATTTGGATTAACAGGAACAGGATATTTTGATATGAAGGGATATAATGCTTATACAGAAGGAAAAATGACTGATTATATTCCTACAGATGAAGATTTACAAGTAGGGTTTGATAAATTACCTATAATTCCAGGAATACAAGATGAAATAAAATAAATATAATTTTTTTATAATATAAAAAATGGAGAATTTAGTTAATTCTAAATTCTCTATTTTATTATATAATTGAAAATGATAATCTTTTTAAAATAAGAGTTATATTGACAAGTATAAAAAAAATTAATAAAATTATATAGCGAGCTATATAATTAAGGAGGAAATTACATATGGAACAACAATTAATGTTTGGTTGTTTGTTTAAAAAAATACATATAGCTTTTGAGTCTCATTGTAATAAATATCTACAAAAATATAATTTAACTCATTCACAATTAAGTGTGATTTTATATTTAAATAAAAATAAGGATTTACTTATTACGCAGAGGGATTTAGAGGCTGAATTAAGATTAAAAAATCCTACAGTAACAGGTATTTTAAAGAGATTAGAAGAAAAAAATTTAATATACAGACAAATAAATGAAAATGACAAAAGATCAAAATTTATAAAACTTACAGAAAAAAGTCAAAGTTTAATAGAAGAAGGAAGCAAAAATATGGAAAATTTGGAATTAAATATGTTTGAAGGTTTTTCTAATAAAGAAAAAGAAGAACTTACTATATTGTTAACTAAAATTTTAAATAATTTTAATTAACATTTATTAAATATTAAGGAGGAAAGAAATGATAAAAAAGTTATCATCCTATATTGGAGAATTTAAAAAAGCATCGATAATGGCGCCATTATTTATATTGATTGAAATTGTTTGTGATGTTATTATACCATTACTAATGGCAGCAGTAATTGATAATGGTATAAATAATAGAGATATGAACTACATTATAAAAATAGGAACACTTATGTTAGTCGTATCTTTTATATCGTTAGCTTGTGGTGCATTAGCAGCAAGACTTGCAGCATATGCATCTGCTGGATTTGCAAGAAACTTAAGAAGTGCTATATTTAAAAATATTCAAGAGTTTTCATTTGAAAATATAGACAAATATTCAACAGCAGGTCTTATAACAAGACTTACAACTGATATAACTAATATACAAAATTCATATCAAATGATTATAAGAACATGTGTAAGAGCACCATTAATGCTTATATTTTCACTTATAATGGCAATTTCAATAAATAAACAGATATCTTTTGTATTTTTTATTGCCATGATTTTTTTAGGAACAGTTCTTTCATTTATAATTAAAATAGTACACCCTAGATTTAGGAGTGTTTTTAAACAGTACGATGCTTTAAATGCGAGTGTTCAAGAAAATTTAATAGGAATTAGAACTGTAAAATCTGCTGTAAGGGAAGAATTTGAAATAAATAAATTTAAAAAAGCTTCAGACAATGTAAAAAACAAATTTATAGATGCAGAAAAAATAATAGTATTAAACAGTCCTGTAATGCAATTTAGTATGTACACATGTATACTTCTTATATCTTGGTTAGGGGCTAAGATGATAGTTTCAGATACTATGACTACAGGTCAACTTATGAGTTTATTTACTTATGCTACACAAATACTTATGAGTTTAATGATGATGTCTATGATATTTGTTATGCTAACAATGTCAAAATCTTCTGGAGAAAGAATAATTGAAGTTTTAGAAGAAGAAAGTACTATAAAAAATTGTAAAAATCCTATAAAAGAAGTAAAGGATGGATCAATAATATTTGAGAATGTAGATTTTTCTTATATGGAAGATAAAGAGAAACTAAACTTAGAAAATATAAATTTAGAAATAAAATCAGGAGAAACTGTAGGTATCCTAGGAGGAACAGGAAGTGCAAAATCTACTTTAGTTCAATTAATTCCAAGACTTTATGATGTTACAGGTGGATGTATAAAAGTTGGAGGAGTAGATGTAAAAGACTATGATACTGAAAGTCTTCGAAATGAAGTTTCTATGGTTTTACAAAAAAATGTATTATTTTCAGGTACTATAAAAGAAAATTTAAGATGGGGTAATAAATATGCTTCAGATGAAGAAATAATAGATGCTTGCAAAAAAGCTTGTGCTCATGAATTTATTGAAACTTTTCCAAATGGATACGATACTTATATAGAACAAGGTGGAAACAATGTATCTGGAGGACAAAAGCAAAGATTATGTATAGCAAGAGCTCTACTTAAAAAACCAAAGATATTAATTTTAGATGATTCTACAAGTGCAGTAGATACAAAAACTGATGCTATAATTAGAAATACTTTAAAAAATGATATATCTTCAACAACTAAGATAATAATAGCTCAGCGTATATCATCAATAGAAAATAGTGATAAAATTATAGTTTTAGATGATGGAAAAATAAATGCTATAGGAACACATGATGAACTAAAAGTAAATAATAGCATTTATAGAGAAGTTTATGAATCACAAATGAAAGGAGCTGATGAAGATGACAAATAAAAATTTTGCAAATAAGAAACCTATGAAGGCTCCAAAAGGTGTAATGCTAAAACCACCAAAAGGTGGAAATCCTATTAAAACTTTAAAGAGAATAATGAGTTATATATTTAAACAATATAAATTAGCCTTTTTTATAGTTTTAATTGCATTACTTATAAGTTCAATTGTTTCTGTTGTAGGAAATTTATTTTTAAAGAGTCTAATAGATGACTATATAGTACCTCTAGTTGGAAGTAAAAATCCTGATTTTGTACCACTTTTTAAGGTTATTTGTATAATGGCTGTAATTTTTTATACAGGAGCTATATTATCATATTTATACAGTAGAATTATGATAAATATATCTCAAGGTACACTTAAGAAGATTCGTGATGATTTATTTGAACATATGGAAAAACTTCCTATCAAATACTTTGATACAAATACTCATGGAGATATTATGAGTATTTATACAAATGATACAGATACATTAAGACAGATGATAAGTCAAAGTATACCTAACCTTATATCATCTGTAATAACTATAACTGCTACATTTATATCTATGATAGTATTAAGTCCAATACTTACTTTTTTAATTGTAATTATGGTAGCTATAATGTATAAAGTTATGAAGGTTATAGGTTCAAAGAGTGGATTTTATTTTATAAATCAACAAAAAAACCTTGGTGAAATAAATGGATATATTGAAGAAATGATGGAAGGGCAAAAGGTAGTTAAAGTATTTTGTCATGAAGAAGAATCAAAATTAAAATTTGAAGAATTAAACGATAAATTATTTGAAAGTGCAAATAAGGCTAATGGACTAGCTAATATGATGATGCCTATAATGGCTAATATAGGAAATATAAATTATGTTTTAGTAGTAGCAATAGGAGCTATTTTAGCTATTAATGGAATAGGGAATTTAACTATAGGAGCATTAGCTTCATTTTTACAATTAACTAGAAGCTTTAATATGCCGATAGTTCAAGTTTCTCAACAGTTTAACTCTGTAATTATGGCACTTGCTGGTGCAGAGAGAATATTTAAATTAATAGATGAAAATCCAGAAGTAGACGATGGATATGTAACTTTAGTAAATGCAGTAGAAGAAGATGGAGAACTTAAAGAAGTTGAAAAAAGAACAGGAACTTGGGCTTGGAAACATCCACATAAGGCTGATAATACAGTAACATATACTAAGCTTAGAGGAGATGTTGTATTTGATGGAGTAGACTTTGGATATGATGAGGAAAAGATAGTTCTACATGATATAAAACTTTATGCAAAACCAGGTCAAAAGGTTGCATTTGTAGGTGCTACAGGAGCTGGTAAAACTACTATAACAAACTTAATAAATAGATTTTATGATATCCAAGATGGAAAAATTAGATATGATGGAATCAATATAAATAAAATTAAAAAAGATGATCTTAGAAGATCTTTAGGTATAGTACTTCAAGATACTCACTTATTTACTGGAACAGTTATGGAAAATATAAGATATGGTAAATTAGATGCGACAGATGAAGAAGTAATAGAAGCTGCAAAACTTGCAAATGCACATGGATTTATTTCGCATTTAAAAGATGGATATAATACAGTTCTTACAGGAGACGGAAGTAACTTATCTCAAGGTCAAAGACAGCTTTTATCAATTGCAAGAACTGCAATATCAGATCCACCAGTATTAATATTAGATGAGGCAACATCAAGTATAGATACTAGAACAGAAAAAATAGTTCAAGATGGTATGGATAAACTTATGCAAGGAAGAACAGTATTTGTAATAGCACACAGGTTATCTACTATAAAAAACTCTGATGTTATTATGGTATTAGACCAAGGAAGAATAATTGAGCGTGGAAGTCATGACGAACTTATTGAAAAACAAGGTAAATACTATCAATTATATACTGGTGCTTTTGAATTAGAATAAAAATTACAAGCTTGTTTTATGATAACAGTTAAAACAAAACTGTGTCATAAGCAAGCTTTATTTTTTGCACAAATAAAAAAATAATGATTTTTGAGATAAAAATTTAAAATGATTTGTAGAAGAATGTATATTTTTTTAGATATTTTTTTAAAGGAAGAAATATAAAAAATAAATAATTCTTTATAAAGGGTAGCTAAAAAATAGGCGGTGATATTATGAACAATGTAAAGAGTTTTAAAGAATATAAAAAGAAGAAAAGGAATAGTAATAAAGGGAGAATAATTAAAACCATAGTTTTATTTATTTTTATTGCAGCTATAGGTGTAGGAAATTTATGTATATATCAAGTATCTACTGAATTAAAATACGATATATATTACTTAGAAAAAGACTTGAAAAAGAGAAAAATTAAGTTGGAAGGATTGGAGGTGAAAAATTTACAAAAAAATGACTTAAATAAGTTAGAAGAAGAGGCAAGTTCAAAATTAAATATGATTTACCCTACAGAATATCAAAAGAGATATATCTCTAGATAGAGTTAAATATAAGGAGAATAATTATGAAAAAAATAAGAATTAAAAGTAAAAAAAGATTAGTATTAGTTCTTATTTGTGCATGCATCTTATTTTTAGGATTGATAATAAGAACCTGTTATTTACAGCTTGTAAAAGGAGGGTGGTTAAGTACGAAGGCATCTGAGCAGCAAACAAGAGAAATTCCCATACAGGCAAAAAGGGGAACAATTTACGATAAAAATATGAAACCACTAGCGGTTAGTGCAACTAAATATACTATTTGGTGTAAGCCAGTTGAAGTAAAAGATAAAAAAGAAGCAGCTAAAAAATTATCAGAAATAATAGAAGATAAAGATTATGAAGAAATTTTAAAATTAGTTTCTAAAACAGATACAGCCTTAGTTAGAATTGAGCGATGGATAGATGATGATATAGCAGATAAAATTCAAAATTTATCAATATCAGGTATATGGATAGCTGAAGATCCTAAGAGATATTATCCTTATGGTAATTTTGCATCCTATGTATTAGGCCATACATCATCTGATGGAACAGGTGTAACAGCCATAGAATTAAAATATGATAAATATCTTCAGGGGAAAGAAGGAAAATTAATTATAGGAACTGATGCATCTGGAAGAGAAATAAACCAAGGAATAGAACAGTATTATGAAGCAACACAGGGAAATGGAATAGTTCTTACAATAGATGAAGTAATTCAAAGTTATGCAGAAAAAGCGGCTCAAAAGGCCTATGAATTAAATAATGCTAAGAGAGTAAAAATTATAGCTATGGATCCAAAAACAGGAGATATACTTGCCATGACTTCAAAGCCGGATTATAATCCAAACACGCCAACTGAAGCAATATACCCTTATTTTCAAGAGTTATTAGAAGAGTATGAAGAAGATAAAAAAATAAATGCATATTATGAAATGTGGAGAAATACACTTATAAGTGATACATACGAACCAGGTTCTACCTTTAAATTAATTACTTCAGCTGCATCTGTAGAAGAAAATGTAATAAAAAAAGGTGAACATTTTACATGTACAGGAAGTGTTACAGTAGAAGGTAAAAGAATAAAATGCTGGAGGTCATATAGACCACATGGTAGTGAAACATTTGAACAAGGTGTTCAAAATTCATGTAATCCAGTATTTGTTGAACTAGGAAAAAGATTAGGCGTCAAAAGGTTATATGATTATATAGACGGATTTGGATTAACAAGTAAAACAAATATAGATTTGGTGGGAGAGGCAAACAGTATTTTATACAAAGAAAAGGATGTAGGTCCGGTAGAACTTGCAACTATTTCATTTGGTCAATCAATATCTGTAACACCTATTCAGTTAATTACAGCAGTATCTGCTATAGTAAATGATGGAAAGCTTATGCAACCGAGAATTGTAAAAGCTTATACAGATAATGAAGGCAATATAACCGAAGAATTAAAGACTAAGACAGTAAGACAAGTAATTTCTAAAGAAACATCAGCCAAAATGAGGGAAGTTATGGAATCAGTTGTAACAGAAGGTGGAGGAAAAATTGCATATTTACCAGGATATAGATTGGGAGGAAAAACAGGAACAGCCCAAAAGGTTATAGATGGAAAATATGCTCAAGGAAAATATATATGTTCTTTTATTGGAGTAGCTCCTTGTGATGATCCACAAATAGTGGTACTTGCAATAGTAGATGAACCTACAGATGTAGTAGCTTTTGGCTCAACTACAGCAGGACCTATTATAAAAGAAGTTATGAGTCAAAGTTTAGAATATTTAGGAGTTAAAAAATCTTATACAGAAGAAGAAAAAGAAAATGAAAAGAAAAAAGTTAAGGTTCCTGATGTTAGAAACTTGACAATAAAAGAAGCTACAAAAGTATTAGAAGAAAATAATTTAACTTCAAATTTGGATACTGATATAGAAATAGACTCAAAATCTCTAGTAGTAGATATGTTTCCAAAGCCTGGAATTGAAGTAAATGAAGGTTCTAGTATATCTTTATATTTTAAACATTAAATAAAGCAGCTGAACTTATTTAAGGAAATTATTTGAAAACTCCTCTAATTTTATAACTTATAATATAAATATCTTCAAAAAAAAATGAATTTGGTATATAATTATTAAGATTGGAGATATAAGCAATATAAAATTAAAGATGAGAACTTTATAAAATTATTACATAAGAAAACTTTAGTTTTAAAATGTATAAGTTAGGAATATTTACAGTAAAAGAAGTTAATAATTTCAAAAGAAAAATATTTAGTTAAAAGATTTAATTACAACAGAGGGAGAGGAGTTTTTTATAATGTTAGGAATTACAGAACTTACGTATACAGCAATGTTTGGTTTTTTAATAGTTATGATACTTGGACCAATATTCATACCAATGCTTGCTAGATTTAAATTTGGTCAAACAGTTAGAGAGGAAGGTCCCCAATCACATTTAGCTAAAAATGGTACACCTACAATGGGTGGGGTTATGATGATAATAGCAATATTAATTACAGGTCTTACTAGAGCAAAAATAAGCTCAGATTTAGTAGCAGGATTAATTTGTATTGTTGGATTTGGATTTGTAGGATTTTTAGACGATTTTATAAAAATCAAAATGAAAAGATCTTTAGGTCTTAAAGCTTACCAAAAGATTATATTACAATTTGCACTTGCTTTATATATTGCTTATTATCAATACAGTGCATCACCAAGTGCTACACAACTTGTTGTGCCATTTACAGATTATGTAATAAACTTAGGAATACTTTATATACCATTTATGATGATATTTATAATAGGAACTGTAAATGCAGTAAACTTAACAGATGGACTTGATGGTTTAGCATCAGGAGTTACTTTAATAGTATCAAGCTTTTTTATGATACTTGCAGTATCAATGGCTAATTCTGATGTTGCAGTACTTGCAGCAGCTACAGTTGGAGCTTGCTTAGGATTTTTAGTATTCAACTCATATCCTGCAAAAGTATTTATGGGTGATACAGGGTCTATGGCTTTAGGAGGAGCAGTAGTTGCATTTGCTACTCTTACTAATACACCTTTACTTATAATAATAGTAGGATTTATATATTTAGCAGAAGCTTTATCTGTTATGATACAAGTAAGTTACTTTAAATTAACTCATGGAAAAAGAATATTTAAAATGGCACCATTACATCACCATTTTGAACAATGTGGATGGCCAGAAACAAGAGTTGTATTTATATTTTGGATTACAACTGTAGTTTTATGTTGGATAGGTGTTTTAGCAGTATTTTAAGTGATGGGGGTAAATAAAAATGGATTTAAAGGGAAAGAATATTTTACTTATAGGTTTAGCAAAAACTGGAATATCAACTATCAAATTATTAGATAAATTAGAAGCTAATATAATAGTTAACGATATAAAAACAAAAGAAAAATTAGCAGATATATTAGAAGAATTAAAAGATATAAAAAATGCAACTTATATACTTGGATATCATCCAGAGGAAGTTGAGCATATAGATTTAGCAGTAGTATCTCCAGGAGTACCTCTTGATTTACCTTTCATAAAAAAATTATATTCTAGCAATATAGAAGTAATTGGAGAGATAGAATTAGCATATAGATTACTAGATAATCCTACATTTATAGGTATAACAGGTACAAATGGAAAAACAACAACTACATCTTTAGTTGGAGAAATTTTTAAAGCTGCTAAAGAAGATACTTATGTAGTTGGTAATATAGGAAAACCAGTTATAGAAACTGTTGGAATAGCTAACGAAAAATCTGTATTAGTTACAGAACTTAGCAGTTTTCAACTTGAAAGTATAGTAGATTTTCAACCTAAAGTGAGTATGATACTTAATCTTTCACCAGATCATTTAAATAGACATCATACTATGGAAAATTATATGATGGCAAAAGCTAACATATTTAAAAATCAAACAAATACTGATTTTACAATACTAAATTATGATGATGAAGCAGTTAGAAAATTAAACGATAAATGTAATTCTCAAGTTTTATATTTTTCTAGAAAAGAGAAAAATATAAAAGGAGTATATGTAAATGATGAAGGAAATATAGTAATAAATATAGACAAAGAAATAGAACTTATAAACAAAAAAGAATTAAGTTTACCTGGAGGACATAACCTAGAAAACTGTATGGCAGCTATTTTAGGAGCTTATGTTTTAGGTGTAGATTTAGATGTTATAAAAGAAGTTCTAAAAACTTTTAAAGCAGTAGAACATAGATTAGAATATGTAAGAACTCTTGATGGAGTTATGTATGTAAATGACTCAAAGGGTACTAATCCAGATTCAACTATTAAAGCAGTTACATCTTATGAAAATCCAATAATATTAATTGCTGGAGGATATGATAAGGATAGTACTTATGATGAACTTTTAGACATTTGTAAAGAAAATGTAAAAGCTTTAGTTTTATTAGGTGAAACTGCACCAAAAATAGAAGCTTGTGCAAAATCTAAAGGATTTGATTTGATAAAAAGAGTACAAAACATGAAAGAGGCTGTAAAAGTTTCTCATGAACTTGCAAAAGATGGAGATGTTGTTTTACTTTCTCCAGCATGTGCAAGTTGGGATATGTACACAAGCTTTGAAGTAAGAGGACGTGACTTCAAAGATAATGTAAACAATTTATAAATAAATCTCTTCTTCAAAGCTAATAGCTGTGAGGAGGTTAGTCATTCGTATGCCTAATGAAAATTTGAAATCTAAAAAACAAATTACAAAGGGGATAGAGACTGAGTTTGATTTAATAATTTTTTACACTACGATTGCTTTAGTGTTATTTGGAATACTTATGGTGTTTAGTGCAAGTTATGTTCAAGCTTCATTTAAACACAATGATGGATATTTCTTTTTAAAAAGAGATGTAATATATGCTATATTGGGATTTTGTGGAATGATTTTTATGTCTAAAATTAATTATAATGTTTGGAAAAAAAATACATTACCACTTTGTATATTTACAATTATATGCTTGATATTAGTTTTAACACCTTTAGGTATAGAGGCTAATGGAGCAAAAAGATGGCTTGGAATAGGTGGAGCTACCTTCCAACCATCAGATATAGCAAAATTTGTAACAATAATAGTTACAGCAAAAGTTATTGAGAAAAAATATGATAATATAAAATCTTTGACAAAAGGTGTTTTACCAATTTTAATAATTCCATCTATATTTTTTATATTAATAATGTTACAACCAAATATGTCTACAGCAGGAACCCTTATAATAGTTGTATTTATCATGTTGTTTGTAGCAGGAATGAATATGAAATTTGTAATGGGAATGCTTATTACAGGAATCGGCTTATTTATAGTTTTAGTAATAGCAGAGCCTTATAGATTAAAACGATTCACTTCTTTTTTAGATCCATTTCAGGATCCTCTTGGAAGTGGATACCAAGTTATACAAAGTCTATATGCCATTGGTTCGGGTGGACTTTTTGGACTAGGACTTGGAAAAAGTAGACAAAAATATTTTTACATACCAGAGCCACAAAATGACTTTATCTTTGCTATAATAGGTGAAGAATTAGGTCTTATAGGATGTATAACAGTTATAATGTTATTTGTAATTTTAGTATATAGATGTGTAAAAATAGCATTAAAAACAAAGGATTTGTTTGCATGTATGGTAGTAATCGGGATAGGAGCACAAATAGGTATACAAGCTGCTTTTAATATTGCAGTTGCCACATCTTCTATGCCAGCTACAGGAGTAGCACTTCCTTTTATAAGCTATGGAGGAACATCGCTCACGGTGCTTATGGGAGAAATTGGAATTGTGTTGAACATCTCAAAAAGAGTTAAAATTAATTAACAGGAGATGATAAAGTGAAGGTATTATTAGCGGGCGGAGGAACTGGAGGACATGTATATCCAGCTATAGCCATAGCAAATAAAATAAAAGAGAATAATCCTGATTGTGAAATTTTATTTGTTGGAACTGAAAAAGGTATTGAATCAGAAATAGTTCCAAAGGCAGGTTTTGAGTTAAAAACAGTAACAGTTCAAGGATTTAAAAGAAAAATAGATTTTGATAATGTAAAAAGAATACTTAAATTATGTAAAGGTTTAGAACAATCAAGAAGAATAGTAAAAAAATTTAAACCAGATATAGTTATAGGAACAGGAGGATATGTAAGTGGTCCAGTGTTATTTAATGCTGCAATGAGCAAAAAAGTAACAATAGTTCATGAACAAAACTCTTTTCCTGGAGTTACAAACAAGATACTTTCAAAAGTAGCAACAAAAGTACTTACAAGCTTTGAAGATTCTCATAAGAGATTCCCTGAAAAAAGCCAAGATAAACTAGTTCTTACAGGAAATCCTGTTAGAAAAGAAATTTTACAAGCTAGAAAATTTATATCTAGAAAAAATTTAGGAATTAGTGAAGATAAAAAAATGGTACTATGCTACGGAGGTAGTGGTGGTTCAAAAAAAATAAATAATGCTATGAAACTTGTAATAAAAAATATGGTAAAAGAAGATGTTGCATTTATATTTGCAACAGGTAAAGCTTATTACGAAGAGTTTATGGAAAGTATAAAAGATTTAGAACTTAAACCATACCAAAAGGTGATGCCTTATTTAGAAAATATGGCTGATGGTCTTGCAGCAAGTGATATAGTAATAGGAAGTGCTGGAGCTACATCTCTAGTAGAAATAACTGCTCTTGGAAAACCTTCAATAATAATTCCAAAGGCTTATACAGCTGAGAATCATCAAGAGTATAATGCGAAAAGTATAGAAGCTAAAGGAGCTGGAATAGCAATTTTAGAAAAAGATTTAACACCAGAATCTTTAAATGAAGCTGTATTTAAATTACTTGGAAATAAAGAATTATTAATAGATATGGCAAATGCTTCTAAAAAAATTGGAAAACCAGAAGCTATAGATTTAATATATGATGAAATTATGAAATCATATAATGAATATTTAAATAAAAAATAAATTTTTAAATATAGTAACTTAATAATAAAAAATTATAGTGGCTCTAAGTAAAAAAATGCTTAGAGCTATTTTTTTAGCATACTTTATCGAAATAACAAGGAAAATCATCAAATTAGAAATAAATTGCTTAAAAAAATTAAAATTGAATGTAGGAAATGAGGACATCTATGTAGTATTTAAAATTAACGATTTAAATTTCAGGAGTGATTCTATGAAAAAAAAGGTTAAAAGAAAAATAAGAATAGGTAGATTGGTTACTTTATATCTATTTATTTTTATGGTTTGTTTTGGAGCAATGATATTTATAAAAAGTGATTTTTTCTCTGTAAATAATATAAAAATAATAAATAACAAAAATCTAAATAAATCCTATATAAAAGACTTGTCTGAAATAGTATTGGGTAAAAATATATTTACTTATGATATAAAACAAATAGAGTTAAATATCAAAAAGAGTCCATATATTTCTAAAGTATCTGTAAAGAGATCTTTTCCAAAATCCTTAGAAATAAAAATTGAAGAAAAAGATATATTTTGTGTATTAAATAATGGAGATGATTATTGTTATGTTGACAATAATTTAGAATATATAGATAAAATAAAAGAAGAAAATATTAAAAAAGAAGATTTGATAGTTAAAATCAAATTTTCTATTAAAAATGAAAAAATATATTATGAAAGAAAAAAAGATAAAGAAGATTTAATATTACTTATAAATAATATGAAAAATCAAAATTTAGATAAAAAAATGCATCAAATAAACTTTTGCAAAGAAAATTATATTTATATGAAAACTAAAGGACAAATAGAAACAGTTATTTTAAGAAATAAAAACACAGAAAAAAATGCAGAAAAATTGGCAAAAGTTTTATTAGATTTAGAAAGTCAAAATATACATTATGGAAAAGTAGATATGACTTTTGATAAATATATATTGTATACATATTAAGTTTATTTTATTAAAATAAAATACTAAATATAGATAAAAAAATTACAAATAAAATAAAATAAATGATATAATATAGATGTTATATTTAAAATTGGTTTCTTCTTAAAAAAATATTGTTAAAATTAAAGTTTATTTGACGAGAAAACAATAAAATAAACTTTTGTAGAAATATAGATTAAATATTTCATACTATAATGATATAATTAAAATATAAGAATATTAGTAAATTAAACAGAGGGAGGTTTACAACTATGATTAGTTTTGATTTAGAAACTGATAACAATGCTAAAATAAAAGTTTTTGGCGTTGGTGGTGGCGGAAATAATGCAGTTAATAGAATGATCGATGAACAAATCAAAGGAATTGATTTTATTGCTATTAATACTGATAGACAAGCCTTAACATCTTCAAAAGCAGAACATCAAGTTCAAATAGGCGAAAAACTTACTAGAGGGTTAGGTGCCGGTGCTGAACCAGAAGTAGGAAGAAAAGCTGCTGAAGAAAGTAAAGAACAAATAGAAGAATTATTAGAAGATACTGACATGGTATTTGTTACTGCAGGTATGGGTGGTGGAACAGGTACTGGAGCAGCTCCAGTAGTAGCTCAACTTGCAAAACAAAAGGGAATACTAACAGTAGGTGTTGTAACAAAACCTTTTGGATTTGAAGGTAAAGTAAGAATGAAAAATGCAGATGCAGGTATTGAAGCTTTAAAAGCAAATGTAGATACATTAATAACAATACCAAATGATAGATTACTTCAAGTCGTTCAAAAAAATACATCTATAAGAGATGCATTCTCTATAGCTGATAATGTATTAAAACAAGGTATACAATCTATATCTGACTTAATAAAAGTACCTGGACTTATAAACTTAGACTTTGCCGATGTTACATCTATAATGAAAGAAAGAGGCTTAGCTCATATGGGTATAGGTAATGCAAGTGGAGAAAATAGAGCTATAGAAGCAGCTAAAGAAGCTATACAATCACCACTTCTTGAAACATCTATAAGAGGAGCAACAGGAGTACTACTTAATGTAACTGGTGGTCCAAGTTTATCACTATTTGAAGTAGATGCGGCTTCTAAATTAATAACTGAATCATGTGACCCAGAAGCAAACATAATATTTGGGGCATCTATTAGAGATGATTTAGAAGAAGAAATAATGATAACTGTAATAGCAACAGGTTTTGAACAAGCTCCACAAGGAGGATATATAGAACCTACACCAATTAAAAAAACTGAAATACCACCTAGTCAAGTAGAATATAAACAAACTCAAAATATTGAACCAAAAGTTCAAGTAAAAGAAGAAATAAAAGTTGAACCTTTAAAACCTACTCCAACTGTTAATAATGATAGAGTAGATGACGAGGATTTAGTAATACCAATTTTTTTAAGAAACAGAAAATAATTTACAATACAAAAAAACTTTCGTGATTAACGAAAGTTTTTTGTGTTTTTTTGGAAAAATTATTTGAAATTCGACTCTTTAAATTGACAAAATATTTAAGTCAGGTAGTCTATAATATATTTAATAGAAAAATTTTCATTAATGTATAGTAAGAAAAGGAGATGATCTATTGTATTTAGATTGTTATATTTTTGAAAACTTACTAATTAACTATATTATTATAAGCTGTACTACTGCTATTACGAAAGTTTACACCAAAAAATATAGACAATTAATTGGGGCAATAGTAGGGACTATGTACAGCGTAATATATATTTATGAAGATATGGAAATTTTTTTCACATTACCATTTAAATTCTTATTTATAATTTTAATAGTTCTAATATCTTTCAACCTAAATACTAAAAAAGAATTTCTAAAAATACTCTTAAATTTTTACCTAGTAAATATATTCATATCAGGAAGCACTTATTTTATTATTTATTTCACAGGAATTGATCATATAACTGTATCTTTTTTAATAATTTGTACTTATATAAGTTGTAAATTATTAAAGAAAATAGTAAACGATTTTAAATTATTAAAGGGACTTGAAGATACTACTAAGGATATAAGTATAGGAATACTAGATGATAGTATAGAATGTACTGCTTTATTAGATAGTGGTAATTTTCTACAAGATCCCATTAGTAAAAATGATGTTGTAATAATTAAAGCCAAGCTTTTGGAAAATTTTTTACCTAAAGATTGTAATTTTGAAAAAATGGATATGTTAGACATTCAATATATAACTGAAAATTTAAATCCAAAAATTTCATCTCGAGTCAGATTAATACCATATAAACATGTTGGAGATAACAATCCAGGGATGATACTTGGAATAAAAGCAGATTATATAAGGGTGGATGACAAAAAAATTGGGAATGTTATCCTTGGAATATCTAATTTCAATGATAAGGATTACAGTGCTATTTTAAATCCAAGGATATTATGTTAAAAAGGAGGATTTTTAATTGATATTACTATTAGAGGATTTAAAAAGAAGATTATTTATGAGATTTGTTGAAATAGCAAATAAACTAAACTTAATTAAACCAAATAGTATTTATTATATGGGTGGTGTAAATGTACTACCTCCACCACTTACATCTAAAGAAGAAAAAGAATTATTAGAAAAGCTTGAATATGATGAAACAATAAAAACAGTTTTAATAGAGAGAAATCTTAGATTAGTAGTTTATATATCTAGAAAATTTGAAAATACAGGGATAGATATGGAGGATTTAATATCTATAGGAACAATAGGACTTATAAAAGCTGTAAATACATTTAATTTAAATAGAAATATAAAATTAGCAACATATGCTTCTAGATGTATAGAAAATGAAATATTGATGTGCCTTAGAAAAAATAATAAGAAAAAATCAGAAGTATCTTTTGAAGAACCCTTAAATGTAGATTTAGACGGAAATGAACTTTTGCTTTCAGATGTACTTGGAACGGATAATGATGAAATTTATAAAATTATAGAAGAAGAAATAGATAAAAATTTATTGTTTATGGCTCTTGATAAATTATCAGACAGAGAAAAGCAAATTATGGAATTAAGATTTGGACTTACTGCTAAGGGAAAGGAAAAAACTCAAAAGGAAGTAGCTAACATCCTTGGAATATCTCAATCATACATTTCTAGATTGGAGAAAAAGATAATTTCTAGGTTAAAAAAGGAAATGAAAAAATTTGTCTAAAAATAAATAACTTCTCATTAAAAGTATAAAAATATATGATGTGTAAATAATTTCACATATAGAATCTTTTAAGAGGAGACTGAAATTTATGATTATAAATAAGGTTGAAATTTGTGGTGTAAATACATCAGAGCTTCCAGTACTTAAGGCTAATCAAATGAAAGATTTACTTATTAAAATAAAAGAAGGAGATGAAGAAGCAAGGCAACAATTTGTAAAGGGCAATTTAAGATTAGTTTTAAGCGTAATACAAAAATTCAATAATAGAGGCGAAAATGTGGATGATTTATTTCAAATAGGCTGTGTTGGACTTATAAAAGCTATTGATAATTTTGATTTGAGCCAAAATGTAAGATTTTCTACTTATGCAGTTCCTATGATTATAGGAGAGATAAGAAGATATCTTAGAGATAATAATCCAATTAGAGTTTCTCGTTCTTTAAAAGATACTGCCTATAAGGCTTTACAAGTTAGAGAACGATTAATAAGAACTAATTCTAAAGAACCTACTGTTTCTGAAATTGCCAAAGAACTAGACATGGAGGTAGAAGTAGTTGTAATGGCATTAGATGCAATACAAGATCCAATATCTTTATTTGATCCAGTATATCAAGATAATGGAGATGCAATATTTGTAATGGATCAGGTTCAAGATAAAAAAGATACAGATGAAAATTGGTTAGAAGAAATTGCATTAAAAGAAGCTATAAAAAAACTAAATTCGAGGGAAAAATTAGTACTTGATTTGAGATTTTACAAAGGTAGAACTCAAATAGAAGTTGCAGAAGAAATAGGTATTTCACAAGCTCAAGTGTCTAGAATTGAAAAAAATGCTTTGAAAAATATGAGAAAATATATTTAAAAATAATTATCCCCCAAAACTGTCTTAAAAGTTATTAAGTAATTTTTAAGACAGTTTTATTTTATAACACGTAGGAAATTATATTCATTTAAAAATTTGATTATTTTTAAATAATGTGTAAAATAAAATATAAAGATATTATATAAACTATAATTATAAATAAATTTAACATATATTTATTTTTTAAATACGTATAAAATTATATTGATTTTGAAATTATGAATAAATATAATTTTGATGTATAGATTTTAAATAAATATAAATTAGAAATTTTTAAAAGAAAGATTTCCTTCTAAACTATAAAGTGAATTTTTTCAAAAGATAGATAATAAAATTATCTTGAGGAGGGATTTACTATGATGAGAATATCAGATATTATGGAAAAGGAAATTATAAATGTAAAAAATGGGAAAAAATTGGGTTTTATAACAGATATAGATTTAGACATCGAAAATGGAACAATTAAGTCTTTTTCAATAATAGGAGATGGAAGAGGGTTTTTTTCAAAAGGAAGTGAAATTGATACTGTATTTTGGAAGGACATTTTGAGAATAGGTTGTGATACTATTATTGTAAACATAGGTTCAAATTTGAATTTTGAAGAAAATATCTAATTATAAGATTTAAATTTTAACTAAGGAGGAAGAACATGCAATGTCCATATTGTAACTACAAAGAATCTAAAGTAGTAGATTCTAGACATATAGATAGTAAATCTATTAGAAGAAGAAGAGAATGTGAAGCTTGTAAAAAGAGATTTACAACATATGAAATTATTGAAATGACACCTGTAATGGTTATAAAAAAGGATAATAGTAGGGAACTATTTGATAGGGAAAAAATAAAAAGAGGAATAATTAAGTCTTGTGAAAAAAGACCTGTTTCAATGGAGCAAATAGAGAGTATAGTTTCTTATGTAGAAAATGAAATTAATAAATACTATATAACAGAAATAGATTCTACTCAAGTTGGTGAAATGGTAATGGATAGATTAAAAGACATAGATGAAGTATCTTATGTTCGATTTGCTTCTGTTTATAGACAATTTAAAGATATAAATACTTTTATGAGTGAGCTAAAAAATATTTTAGTGGAAAAAGGAGATTAGTATGGCTAATTTTATAGTAGACAGAGGAGATTATTTGACAATAAATAAAAAAGAATTAGAATTTGTAAAGATTGCTATAACAAAAAATAATATAGATGCAAAAAATTTAGATGACATACAAAATACCTTTAAAAATATATTTAATTTAAAAAATTTAACCAAAAATAAACAAATACATTCTAATATAGTAAATGTAATAGACAAAAATAATATAGGAAGTATAATAGATGGAGATGCTCTTATAACTAATGAAAAAAATGTACCTCTTTTAATTTTAACAGCCGATTGTGTACCAATTATTTTAGTAGATATAGTAAATAAAGCTATTGGTGTTGTTCATGCAGGATGGAGAGGAACTTACGGTAAAATTTGTCAAGAAACTATAAAAAAAATGCAACAAAATTACAATACAAAATCTAAAGATATAATTGCTATAATAGGTCCGTCGATAGGAAGTTGTTGTTATGAGGTTTCTTATGATTTAATAGATAAATTTAAAAAAATTTTACAAAATGCAAATGATGAAATATATAAAATTAGGGATGAAAAATATTATTTAGATTTATGGAAAATTAATATACAAATGTTGGAAGAGTTTGGAGTGTTAGAGTCGAATATATTAAATATGGATATTTGTACAAGTTGTAAGTGTGAAACTTTTTATTCATATAGAAAATATAATAAAACACAAAAAAGAATAGGAACCTTCATTGAAATAAAATAAGGGGTGATTGATTATGGACGATAGAATATTAGTTGTAGATGATGAAATGCATATTGTAGAGCTTTTAAAGTTTAATTTGGAGGTTAATGGATATAATGTTGATTATTCTCAAGATGGATTTGAAGCTTATCACAAAGCTAAAGAATTTAAACCTAATTTAATTCTTTTAGACTGGATGCTACCTAATATAAGTGGTATGGATGTACTAAAAAAAATAAGAAATGATGAAGAATTGAAGGATACACCTATTATAATGCTTACAGCTAAAAATATGGAAAGAGATAAAGTTAGAGGTCTAGATGAAGGGGCTGATGATTATATAACAAAACCTTTTGGGGTAAAAGAATTATTAGCTAGAATAAATTCTGTTCTTAGAAGATATAATTTAACTGTCAATAAAGTTGAAGAAATTTTGAGTGTAAAAGATATAAAAATGGATTTAATAAAACACGAAGTTACTAAAAAAGATCAAAAGATAGATCTTACAATAAAAGAATTTGATTTACTTAAATTACTACTTCAAAATAAAGGAAAAGTGCTATCTAGAAATTTCTTATTAGATAAGGTTTGGGGATATGAATACTTTGGTGAAACAAGAACAGTTGATGTTCATGTCAGATATTTAAGAAAGAAAATTGAAAATGATGGAGAAAAATATATAGAAACAATTAGAGGTATAGGATATAAAATTAATTAAATGTATATTTGGGATTGAATGGAGAAAAATATATACAAAACTACTTAAAAATTGAGGTAATATTTATGGATGCAAGTTTACAACAGTCAAATGGAATATATTTTTTTATTATGCTCGTTACAATGGCACTGGCTATTTTACTTGTAAGATATACAGTTACTTTGAGAAGATATTTAAAGGAATTTACAATGGTCTCTAAAAAAGTGAGCAATAAAGAATTTAATGCTAGATTAAACACATATGTTAAAGGTGATTTCGGAGAGCTATCAAAAAACTTTAACTATATGATACATATAATGGACAGTACTATTGAAGAAGCAAAATATAAACAATTACAATTGACTTCCATCGTAAAAAGTGTGTCTCATGGGATTTTGGCTATTGATGGTAAGGGTAAAATTATGCTTATAAATGATATAGCTAAAGAAATTTTAAAAGTCGATGAAAAATCTAACTTAGAAGGTTTAAGCTTTAAAATTGCAATAAAAGATAAAGAAATATTAGAAATACTTCAAAAATATGTTGGGAGCACACAAAATGAAATAATAGATTTAGAATTAAATCATGTAGTATATAGAATAAAAATAGACCCTGTATATTTGCAGGATTCAAAACATTCAAAGATAGGATCTATTATAAATATTGAGGATATAACAGAGGGAGCTAAAGTTGAAAATATGAGACGAGATTTTGTGGCAAATGTAAGCCATGAATTAAAAACGCCTTTGACTTCAATTACAGGATTTGTTGAAACATTAAAAATAAATGATGATATAGATAAAAATACTAGAAATCATTTTTTAGATATAATAGAAAAAGAAGCAAATAGACTAAAAGGATTAATTGAAGATATACTTGTGCTTTCTTCAATTGAAAATGGGCAGGAATTGTCTTATGAAAATGTAAAGTTATTTGATGTATTTAAAGAAGTATACGAAATTACAGATTATATGGCAACATCTAAAAATATCAAAATAACTTATAATTTTGAAGATAAAGAAGCATATATTCAAGGCTGTAGAGACAATGTAAAACAAATTTTCTTAAACTTAATTGATAATGCGATTAAATACACTCCTGAAGATGGAAAAATAGAAGTATGTCAATATTATGACAAAAAAAATATAGTAATGGAATTTAAAGATACAGGAATGGGAATATCTAAAGAAGACTTAAATAGAATATTTGAAAGATTTTATCGAGTTGATAAAGCTAGAAGTAGAGATATTGGAGGAACGGGTCTTGGACTTGCAATAACTAAACATATGGTAAAATCTTTAGGTGGAAATATAACTGTTAATAGTATATTAGGAATTGGAAGCAATTTCATAATTACTATTCCAATGGAATCTAATTAAAAATAAAATCTTATGTAAATAAATCTATAATATATAGAAAATTTACATAAGATTTTTTGTTTTGTACAAAATAAGTTCATATAAATTATTTTCAAAGGAGAATTAATAATGACAGAAAGTGTACTAAACGAAACTTTATTTAGGCATTCATTTATAATATCAGTAATACTTGGAACTTTATCTAGATTTTTAGTTTTGAGAATTAAAGATAGACAGTATCCCACAACACCACAAGATTATATCGAACAAATTATAATAGCAGGACTTACTTCTTCTTTAGGAGCTATTGCACTACCAGCACTTATGGACAAAGAATTTGCAGCTCTTACTTTTTTAGCAATTGCTATACAACAATTTCAAGGTATATCTCAACAAGAAAAAATAAGTTTAAAAAATATAGATGAAGATGAATTGGTACCAAAAGGAAATGAATATATTGAAGAAATATCTTCTACTTATGAAGTTAGAAGTTATATAAGCTTATTTACCGCATTACTTTCATCAGTTATCTATATTTTAATTGCAAAAAGATATGGAGAAAATATTTGGATTTGTTCAAGTTTTGCAGTATTAGTAGCTTTAGTTACAGGTTTGTTTTTTAGAAAAATTCTTATAAGAAAGAGTATAAATGATATAGCAATTATAAAAGAAAATAAATTATATTTTGATGGTCCCATAATGAAGGTGGACGATATTGTTATAACAAATATAGGATTAAAATCTACTCAACAAAAATTTCTAAAAAAAGGTATTGTTTTAGAAATTATTCCAAAAAATAAACATGATTTTGGCATCATAAATGACTTAGGACAAAGGCAAGCAATAATACATAATATATTTATTCATACAGGGATAGATAAAGATGTAGATGAACACGATATAGTATCAACCTCAAAAGCTAATTTAAATAAAAATAGTGTTATTGTTGTGTTTATGCCTATTTTAATGGATATGGATTTAATAAAAAAGGTGGCAGGAAGTACACCTATTTTAGAATCAGCCAAAGGAAAACAAAGTAATTATATTAATTAAATAAAACAAAGCTCACTAGCTTTTGTAATACTTAAGAGGTGAAAAATGGATAAAGTATTTTTTATAGGAATAATAGTGGGAATTTTAACCAGATTAATAATGCTAAATTTAGAGCAAAAGCAATATCCTACACAACCAAATGTTTTAATTTCACAAATAGTTTTGGCAATAGTTGCTTCTTCATTAGGGGCCCTTTTAGTTCCAGCTTTAATTGAAAGATCTTATACATCTATTACTTTTTTATCTTTGGCTGGAGAGCAATTTAGACAAGTTAGAGAAAACAGGAGAGAAACTCTTATGGACTTAGAAGAGCATCAACTTGTAAAAAGAGGAAATGCATTTATAGAAGAAATTGCAAAAACTTATGAAGTTAGAAATTATATGTGTGTAGTATCTTCATTTATGACAGTTGGATTTTACTATTTAATTACTTCAGAATTTAATGTAAATTCAAATATAGCGTTGATTATAAGCTCTATATTTGGATTAATTTTGGCTTTCGTTCTAAAAAAATTTATAAAAAGGCAAAATATTGGAGATATTGCAGAAGTAAAAGTAGTAGATATTTCTTTTGAAGATGAAAGTATACTAAAAGTGGGAGATTTAAGTGGAATAACAAATGTCGGACTAAAAAAAGATAGAGAAAAATTTATAAAACATGGAATAGGAATAGAAATAATACCTAAAAATAATAACTATATATATGCATCTATTATACAAAACCCAGGTCAAAGGCAGACAATAGTTTACAATTTATATAGTAGATTAGGAATTTATAGACAAAAAAATGAACCTGTTTTTACTCCACTACCAAGGAGAAATCCTAAAAATGAAAGCATAGTTATTGCCTATTTGCCTATCGAAAAAAATGAAAAAGCTGTAATAGAGGCTATTAAATCATGTCCTATAATATCAAGTGCTAAGGGCAAAAATATAGCTTTAAAAAATTATACAATAGGAAGAAAGGAAGGTATATAATATGTTTATAAATGATTTT
Organism: uncultured Clostridium sp.; assembly: GCA_964449895.1. GTDB lineage: Bacteria > Bacillota > Clostridia > Peptostreptococcales > Peptostreptococcaceae > Intestinibacter. The sequence goes on along the minus strand of CAYVBY010000002.1, from coordinate 48,578 downwards.
ACTTTAGCAGTAATAACTACAGATAAAAATATGACATCTGCGGGAGGGTGTCCAATATTTTATGCAAAGGATGACGATGATATGCAAAATAAAGCAATGCTTATGGCAAAATGTGTAGATGGGGTTGTACATCAAATATCTAAAGAAACTTTAATAATAGTCAAACACTAAAATTTTAATTTATAAAAATTTCAGTATTTGACTAACTTAAAATTATACGATATTATAAAGTGATGTATTTTTAGAAAAGTGGTGAGAATTTTATGGAAGTGAATATAAAAAACAGTAATAATGTAGTAAGTAAAGTTTATAAAGATTCCATTGCCGAAGAAATTGGTATAGAAGTAGGAGATTTATTAATATCAGTTAACGATGAAAAAATTCATGATATTATAGAATATAAGTTTTTAATAAGTGACGAATATATAGAATTAGAAATCCAAAAAAGAGATGGAGAAATATATATATATGAAATAGAAAAGGATTTTGATGAAGAGCTTGGTATAGAATTTACAAATCCTATAATAGATAAAGCAAAAAGCTGTAGAAATAAATGTATATTTTGCTTTATAGACCAACTTCCAAAGGGAATGAGAGAAACTCTTTATTTTAAAGATGATGATTCAAGACTTTCTTTCTTACAAGGAAATTTTGTTACGCTTACAAATATGAGTGATGAAGATATAGAAAATATAATTAGATATAGAATAAGTCCTATAAATATTTCAGTTCATACTACTAATCCTGAACTTAGAAGGAGTATGATAAATAATAAGCATGCAGGCAAATTAATTGAAATTATGAGAAAACTTGCAAAAGCTGGTATAGAAATGAACTGTCAAATTGTATTATGTCCAGGATATAACGATGAAGAGGAGTTAGATAGGACATTAAATGATTTATCCCAATTATATCCTTATGTAAATAGTGTGGCAATAGTTCCAGTAGGAATTACAAAATATAGAGAAAAATTAACAAAACTTGAAACATTTGATTATGAAAAATCAAATAAAACTATAGATCAAGTCCATAAATTACAGGATATATATCTAGAAAAATTAGGCACTAGATTTGCTTTTTTATCAGATGAGTTTTATATAATTGCCAAAAGACCGTTATTAAATTATGATGAATATGAAGGATTTTTACAATTTGAAGACGGAGTAGGTATGATTTGTAAACAAGGCACAGAAATTATAAATTACTTAGATAGCCTTGAAGAAAATCCAGCTATTAATAAACTAATATCAATAGCTACAGGAAGTTCAGCGTACGATTTTATATGTGCTATGTCTAATAAAATTATGGATAAATTCAAAAATTTAAAAATAAATGTATATAAAATAACAAATGATTATTTTGGCGATACAATTACAGTATCTGGTCTTATAACTGCAACAGACATAATAAAACAATTAGACAATAAAGAATTAGGCAAAGCTTTATACATAACAAAATCTATGTTAAAAGCAGATGAGGATGTATTTTTAGATAATATAACATTGGAAGAACTAAAAACTAAATTAAATATTGAAATAATACCTTGTCAAAATGAAGGAAAAGAATTTGTAGACAAGATAATAAAAGAGAAGGGAGAATAAAATGAGCGATAATAGACCAATTGTAGCAGTAGTTGGTAGACCAAATGTAGGAAAATCAACATTGTTTAACAAATTAGCAGGACAAAGAATATCAATAGTAGAAGATACACCAGGAGTTACAAGAGATAGAATATTTGCAGAAGTAGAATGGTTAAATAAATATTTTACTTTAATAGATACTGGTGGTATAGAAAAAGATAATGGAGATATAATATTATCTCAAATGAGAAATCAAGCAATGCTTGCTGTAGATATGGCACACATCATAATATTTGTAGTAGATGGAAAATCAGGACTTACAGCAGCAGACAAAGAAGTAGCACAAATACTTAGAAAAACAAATAAACCAGTTTTATTAGCTGTAAACAAAATAGATAGTATGAAACAAATGGATAATGTATATGACTTTTATGAATTAGGTCTAGGTGTTCCATATCCAATATCAAGTGCAAACAGTATGGGACTAGGAGATTTATTAGATGAAGTTGTAGAACAATTCCCAGAAGGATTAAATACAGAATATGACGAAGATATAATAAGAGTTGCAATAACTGGAAAGCCAAATGCAGGGAAAAGTTCAATTTTAAATAATATTTTAGGTGAAAATAGAGTTATAGTAAGTCCAATTGCAGGAACTACAAGAGATGCAATAGATACATATTTTGAAAAAGACGGACAACAATACTTATTAATAGATACAGCAGGTATAAGAAGAAAAAGTAAAGTATATGAGAGAGTTGAAAAATTCAGTGTAATCAGATCTATGAGTGCTGTTGAGAGAGCAGATGTAGTTTTAATAGTTATAGATGCAACAGAAGGTGTTACAGAACAAGATACTAAAGTTGCAGGTATAGCTCATGATGAAGGTAAAGGATGCATATTTATAGTAAATAAATGGGATTTAGTTGAAAAAGACAATAAAACTTTAGGAAATTATACTAAAGAAATAAGAGAAAAATTCCCATTCATGATGTATGCTCCAGTTTTATTCGTATCTGCACTTACTAATAAGAGAATGGATAAAGTATTAGAAACTGTAGATCGTATAGCAGCAGAACATTCAAAACGTGTAACTACATCAGCATTAAATGATGTTATAGGTGAAGCTGTTATGTTAAATCAACCACCATCAGATAAAGGTAAGAGATTAAAAATTTACTACGGTTCACAAACTGGAACTAAACCACCTAAATTTACATTATTTATAAATGACAAAAAGCTTACTCATTTCTCTTATCAAAGATATCTTGAAAATAAAATAAGAGAAAACTTTGGTTTTGAAGGAACTTCAATACAATTTGAATATAGAGAAAAAAATAAAAGAAAATAATTATATGTAGGGGGCAAAACATGTTAATTTATTTAGTTATAGTAGTGGTTGCTTATCTTTTAGGTAATATTTCAACATCTTATATTGTTGGAAAGAAAATGGGAAATGTAGACATAAGAACACAAGGATCTGGAAATCCTGGTTCTACAAATGTTCTAAGAACTCTTGGAAAAAAAGCAGGAGCAGTTGCTTTTGGAGGAGATGTTCTAAAAGGAATAGTGGCAGTTTCTTTTGCTAGAATATTAGCTTATTATACACATACAGATGAACTTACATGTGCATATTTAGCAGTAGTAGCAGTTGTAAGTGGTCATAACTGGCCAGTAATTTTTGGTTTTAAAGGTGGTAAAGGTGTTGCAACATCTTTAGGATCAATGCTTGCAATAAATCCAATAGCAGCTCTTTCATGCTTTGCAGTTTTTATAGTAATTGTAGCAGTAACTAAATATGTTTCTTTAGGTTCTGTATTAAGTATTGTTATATCTCCAATAGTAGTATATCTTATGTATCATGAGATAAAAGGTTTATTAGTTGCTTTATTTTTAGCAGTATCAGTAACTTATACTCATAGAGCTAATATAAAACGTCTATTAAATGGAACAGAAAGAAGAATCGGTGAAAAAAAACAATAATTTTATAACTAGGTGGTGTTATTATGGATAAAATGTGCGTTATAGGTGCAGGTAGTTGGGGAAGTGCTCTTGCATTAAGCCTTTGTAAAAACGGATATAAAGTAGAAATGTGGTCAAGAAATGAAGAACAAGTAAGACAAATTAATGAAAAGAGAGAAAACCCAGACTTTTTACCAGGTGTTATTTTTCCTGATTCAATTAAAGTATCTACAGATTTAGAAAGTGTAGTAAAAGACAGTAAGATTGTGGTATTGGCAGTTCCATCTCAAGCTGTAAGAAGTGTAAGTAAACAAATAAAGCCTTTTATAAAAAAAGAACAAATAATAGTTGATGTAGCTAAAGGGCTTGAAAAAGGAACAGGTCTTAGATTATCAGAAGTAGTCAAACAAGAATTACCAGATAATGACTATGTTGTACTTTCAGGACCATCTCATGCAGAAGAAGTTTCTAGATATATGCCTACTACTATAGTTTCTGCATCTGAAAATTTAAAAGCTGCAGAAATTGTACAAGAGGTATTTATGAATCCTACGCTTAGAGTATATACTAATCCAGATGTAGTAGGAGTTGAGCTAGGAGGAGCTTTAAAAAACATTATAGCTTTTGCAGCTGGTGTATGTGATGGACTAGGATATGGAGACAATACTAAAGCAGCACTTATGACAAGAGGTATTACAGAGATCGGAAGATTAGGAGTAGCTATGGGTGCAGATGTAAGAACTTTTACAGGTTTAGCAGGAATTGGTGATTTAATAGTTACTTGTACAAGTATGCATAGTAGAAATAGAAGAGCTGGAATACTTATAGGAAAAGGTATGAGTTTAGAAGAAACTTTAGCCGAAGTAAAAATGGTTGTAGAAGGTATTGTTGCTACAGAAGTTGCATATAAAGTTGGAAAAGACTTAAACATAGAATTGCCGATTACAAGTGCAATATATTCTGTACTTTATGAAGGAAAAAATGTTAAAGATGTAGTAAATGCTCTTATGACTAGAACAAAGAAAAATGAAATGGAAGAAGTAGTTAACAACGGTTTTGTACATAATTAATTTATATAAAAAGCTCTACAGTTTTAAAAATTAAATCTGTAGGGCTTTTATTGTATTTAAATAAAGATTTTCTTGTGCCTAATTTTTGTTATAAAATTAAACACTCCTAAATATAATTTAATAAGAAATATATGCAGGAGGGAATAATATGAACATTTATGAGGATATAGCAAAAAGAACTCAGGGAGACATATATATAGGTGTTGTGGGACCTGTAAGAACAGGAAAATCAACATTTATAAGAAAATTTATGGAAACATTAGTTTTACCAAATATAGAAAATGATTTTAAAAGAGAGAGAACAAGAGATGAAATACCTCAAAGTGGTTCTGGAAAAACAATAATGACTGTTGAACCTAAATTCGTTCCAGCAGATGGGGTGAATATAAAATTAAAGGATTCAGTATCTTTAAAAATAAGAATGATTGATTGTGTTGGATACATAGTAGATGGGGCTTTAGGACATGAAGAAAATGGAAAACAAAGATTAGTATCCACACCTTGGTCAAAAGATGCTATGACATTTGAAGATGCAGCAGAAATAGGTACTAAAAAAGTTATAAGAGAACATTCTACAATAGGAATAGTTGTTATAACAGATGGTTCTGTTACAGGAATTGAAAGAAGTAGCTATTTAGATGCAGAAGAAAGAGTTATAGAGGAATTAAAAGAAATAAAAAAACCTTTTGTAGTTGTTTTAAATAGTCTTACTCCAAATGATGAAAATACTATATTACTTAGACATGAACTAGAACAAAAATATGAAGTACCAATAGTTTCAATGAATGTTGAACAAATGGATGAATCTAATATAGAAGAAATACTAGAAACAGTTTTATATGATTTTCCATTAACCGAAATAAGAATAAATATTTCTAAATGGGTAGAAGGTCTTGAAAAAGAACATTGGGTAAAACAAAGTATAATTTCTACACTTAGAAAATGTATATCTGATTTAAATAAAATTAGAGATATAGATAAAGTTGTTAAAGGATTTGAGGAATTAGAATTTTTAGAAGGTATTACAGTTGATAATGTTGAACTTGGAGAAGGTATAATAAATATAAATTTAGGAACTAAACAGGAATTATTTTATGATGTATTAGAAGAAAAAAGTGGATTTAAAATTGAAGAAGATTGCCAATTATTAAATCTTATTACTACTTTATCTAAAATAAAAAAAGAATACGACAAAATAGAAATAGCATTAAATGATGCTAAAAATTTTGGATATGGAGTAGTGGCTCCATCACTTAGTGAATTGAGCTTAGAAGAGCCTGAAATAATAAAACAGGGAAAACAATATGGAGTTAAATTAAAAGCAAATGCTCCATCTCTTCATATAATAAAAGCAGATATTTCAACAGAAGTTTCTCCAATAGTAGGAAATCAAAATCAAGGAGAAGAAATGGTCAAATATCTTTTAAATGAATTTGAGCAAAATCCTAGTGAAATTTGGGAGTCTAATATGTTTGGTAAATCTCTAAATGATTTGGTTAAAGAACAGTTACAAAGTAAACTATACACTATGCCAGAAGAAATTAGATTTAAAATACAAAAAACTCTTCAAAAGATTATAAATGAAGGTAGCAATAATATAATTACTATAATTTTATAAAATATTTACTTTAAAAATTTTAAGATAAATTTTTTAAAAATGTAAATTTATTAAGAGGAAATGCAAATTTATTTGGGCATTTCTTTTTTTTGTTAAAAATTTATGTATAGTTACTTAGAAAAATGGAAATAAAATAAAAAAATATTAATTTATATTATAATTATCTATGGAATTTTTTCTAAGATTGGTTATAATTTTATATAGGACGTAAATTGCTTGCTTTGATATATAAACATTAGTTTTCATTAAAAATTGACAATACAATTGTAAATGAATAAAATATACTTAAATTATATAAATATATTTGGGGACTAAGAGTAATATCCTTAGTAATGCGCAATTATACATAATAAAATACTTAGGAGGAAAAAAATGTTAGATATCAAAAGAATAAGAGAAAATTTAGATGATATTAAAAAAGCTATGGACAGAAGAGGTGAAGGTGAATTTGACCTTGATGCTGTTGTAGCACTAGATGACCAAAGAAGAGATTTATTAAAAGAAGTTGAAGTAATGAAAAATGAAATGAATACTGAATCTAAAAAAATACCTCAACTTATAAAAGAAGGAAAAGATGTTACAGAAGATAAAGCTAGATTAAAAGAATTATCTGATAAAATAAAAGCTGTAGATGAAAAAGTAAAAAGTGTACAAGATGAATTAAGATATAGATTACTTAGAATACCTAATGTACCAAATCCACAAGTTCCACAAGGTGATTCAGATGAAGATAATATAGAAATCAGAAAATGGGGAGAACCTAGAAAATTTGATTTTGATTTCAAAGCTCACTGGGATATAGGAACAGACTTAAACTTATTAGATTTTGAAAGAGCTGCTAAAATAACAGGATCAAGATTTACTTTATACAAAAATAAAGGTGCAAAATTAGAAAGATCAATATACAATTTCTTCTTAGATGAAAATACAACTGTTCAAGGATATACTGAATTTATACCACCATTTATGGCTAATGCAAATTCATTCTTAGGAACTGGACAATTACCAAAATTTGAAGAAGATATGTTCAAAGTAGACAATGGATATTATTTAATACCAACTGCAGAAGTACCTTTAACTAATATACATGCAAATGAAATACTTTCATTTGAAGATTTACCACTTAACTACACTGCATATACTCCATGCTTTAGATCAGAAGCTGGTTCTGCAGGTAGAGATACAAGAGGATTAGTTAGACAACATCAATTTAACAAAGTTGAAATGGTTAAAATATGTGCCCCAGAGGAATCTTACAATGAATTAGAAAAATTAACTGCTAATGCAGAATATTTGCTACAAAGATTAGGATTACCATATAGAATTGTAAAAATATGTACAGGAGATTTAGGATTTACAGCTGCATTTAAATATGATTTAGAAGTTTGGATGCCAAGTTACAACAGATATGTAGAAATATCTTCTTGCTCAAACTGTGAAGATTTCCAAGCTAGACGTGCTGGAATAAGATTCAAAAGAAGTAAAGATTCAAAAACAGAATATTGCCATACATTAAATGGTTCAGGTCTTGCAGTAGGTAGAACATTTGCTGCTATACTTGAAAACTACCAACAAGCTGATGGTTCTGTAGTAGTACCAGAAGTATTAAGACCTTACATGGGTATGGATGTAATAACAAAATAAATTTATAAAATTCAAATAAAGAAATCTTTATTCTAAAGATTTTTCAAAGATGTCGATTTCTTTGAAATACACTAATAGAAGTTATAATTATTAATAATTTTCTATGTGCTATAAAAGAGCATTAATTTTAAAATAAATTGATGCTCTTTTTTGTTAATTTTTTATTTAAATTAAGAATTCTTTGACAATTCGATAAAATAATATTAGAATTAACTCATTAACTAACATAAAGGGGGAAGCTTAAATGAAAGCATTTTTAACAGTAATAGGAAGAGATAAAGTTGGTATAGTAGCTGCAATATCTGATGAATTATTAAAATTAAGTGTTAATATTGTAGATATATCACAAACAATAATGGGAGATTATTTTACAATGGTAGTTATGGTAGATTTAGCTACTAGTACTAAATCTTTTGAGGAGATAAAAAATGCTTTAACAGCAAGAGGAGAAGCTACAGGTGTAGAAGTTAAAATTCAAAGAGAAGAAATTTTTAATAAAATGCACAGAATTTAATATCAGGAGGAAAACATGAACGTTAAGAATATACTAGAAACTATCAGCATGATAGAAGAACAAAAATTAGATATTAGAACTATAACAATGGGTATATCTTTACTTGACTGTATTGATTCTGATGGAGAAAAAGCAAGAGAAAAGATATATAAGAAAATAACTACTTGTGCTAAAGATTTAGTAAAAGTTGGTAAAGAAATAGAAAGTGAATTTGGAATTCCAATAGTAAACAAAAGAGTTTCTGTTACACCTATATCTATAATAGCAGGAGCTTGTGATGATAAAGATTATGTAGCATTTGCAAAAGTGTTAGATAAAGCAGCAGAAGAATTAGGAATAGATTTTATTGGAGGATTTTCAGCTTTATGTCAAAAAGGATATACTAAGGGAGATGAAATATTAATAAAATCAATTCCAGAGGCACTAGCTAGTACTAATAAAGTATGTGCTTCAGTTAATGTTGGTTCTACAAGAGCTGGACTTAATATGGATGCAATAAAAGAAATGGGAAAAATAGTAAAACAAACAGCAGAACTTACAAAAGAACAAAAGGGATTTGGATGTGCTAAATTAGTTGTATTTTGTAATGCAGTTGAAGATAATCCATTTATGGCAGGAGCATTCCATGGAGTTGGAGAAGCTGATGTTGTAATAAATGTAGGTGTAAGTGGACCTGGAGTTGTTCAAAGAGCACTTGAAAAAGTTAAAGGTGAGTCTTTTGATGTTGTAGCTGATACAATAAAAAATACAGCCTTTAAAGTAACAAGAATGGGACAATTAGTTGGAATGGAAGCATCTAAACGTTTAGGAGTACCTTTTGGTATAGTAGACTTATCTTTAGCTCCAACACCAGCTATAGGAGATTCTGTAGCAAATATAATAGAAGAAATGGGAGTTGAAGTTGTAGGAGCTTATGGAACAACAGCTGCTCTTGCACTTCTTAATGATGCTGTTAAAAAAGGTGGAGTTATGGCTTGTTCTCGTGTTGGAGGATTAAGTGGAGCATTTATTCCAGTATCAGAAGATGCAGGTATGATAGATGCAGTTTTAAATGGATCTTTATGTTTGGAAAAATTAGAAGCAATGACAGCTATATGTTCAGTTGGATTAGATATGATAGCTGTTCCAGGAGATACTGAGGCTGAAACTATATCTGCTATGATAGCAGATGAGGCTGCAATTGGTATGATAAATAATAAAACAACAGCAGTTAGGGTAATACCAGCTCCTGGTTGTGAAGTTGGAGATATGGTAGAATTTGGTGGATTGTTAGGTAGAGCTCCAGTAATGGCAATAAATAAATATTCTTCGAAGAAATTTATAGATAGAGGTGGAAAAATACCAGCACCAATACATTCATTTAAAAATTAATAAAAAGATAAAAGCTACAGACTTTATTAAAAGTTTTGTAGCTTTTTTAAAAAAATTTTATAAACAAAATAGAAGGAAAGTGAGGATAATAAGTGAATAAAATGGTAACAGACTATTTTAGAAGGTGATAAATTTGAAAAAAATAAAAATAAAGTATACAAATTTGGCTGTACTTATAATTATTATTTATATATTAGTACAAATGATAATGTGGTTTCTTGGATATTTTACAAAAACTTTAGTGATAGATTCTGAAGAAGTAAATTTAAAAATAAATAAAAAGGGATTAGTAGTTATGGATGAATCTATTATAAAATCTAATCAAAATGGAATAGTCGATTATACTGTATCAGATGGAGAAAAAATAAAAAAAGACAAAGTGATTTTTACAGTAAGTCAAATTAACGAAAATACAAAAATAACATCTCAAATTAAATCTTTGCAAAATGAAATAGAAAAATTAGAACAACAAAATAAAAGCATAAATTCCCAAATTATAAAAAATAAAAAAGAAAAGTTAAAAATATTACAAAACAAACAAAAAAATTATTCTACAAGTTATAATTCAAATACTTCGGGTATTATTTCTTTTGAGTACGATAATTATTCTGAAAAACTAAAAATAGATGATATAAAAAATATGGATTTAAAAACTTTTGAAAAAATAGAAAATAATTTTTTAAAAATAAATCAAAAACAACATAAAGTAAATTCTTCAGATGTGTTAATTAGAATAATTAATCCAAATGATGTGTATATATGCATATCTTCAGATGAAGATATTTTTAAAACAAATAAAAATTTATCTATTTTAATAAATGGAAATGAGATTGCTGCTAAAGTATATAAAAAATATGATGATTATGTAGTTATTAAAATTATGGAACAAAATACGTCAATATATAGTACAAGAATTAAAGAATTTGATATAATATATAAAAAAATAGAAGCTTTTAAAATACCTATAGATTCGATTGTAACAAATAAAAGTAATAGTGGTGTGTATGTAATAGATGAAGAAACTTTAATGCCTAAATTTGTAAAAATAGATAAAAATTATTATAAAGATGAAAAATATCTATATGTAGATTATAATAAAAATAAAGAGGATAATAACTTAAAATTATATGATAGAATATTATTATATCCTAATATTATAAATAAAAATATAAAAGTTAGCAGGTGAAAATATGAGCATAAAATCAAATATTAATAATATTAAAGATGAAATTGAGTCAATATGTAAGTCATCAGGTAGAAATCCACAAGAGGTGAACTTAATGGCTGTTACAAAAACAGTTGATGTAGATGCTGTACTTGAGGCTATTGATGCGGGAATAACAGATGTTGGAGAAAATAAACCACAAGAGTTAGCTAGAAAGTATGAAGTTATAGGTGATAAAGTTAATTGGCATTTAATAGGAACTTTACAAACTAATAAGGTTAAATATATAATTGACAAGGCGACAATGATACATTCGTTAGATAGAGAAGCTTTATGTGAAGAAATTCAAAAAAGAGCAGAAAAAATAGATAAAGTTATGGACTGCTTAGTTCAAGTAAACATATCTAAGGAAGAAACAAAACACGGTTTATACAAAGATGATGTAGTAGATTTTGTAAAAATGGTATCAGAAAAATATAAAAATATAAGAATCAGAGGCCTTATGACTATGGCTCCATTTGTTGATGATGATGAAGTTTTAGAAGACGTTTTTAAAGGCTTAAAGGACTTATCTTTAGAAATAGAAGCTCTTAATCTAGAAAATGTTATAATGGATACATTATCTATGGGAATGAGTCATGACTATCATATAGCAATAAAAAATGGAGCAACTATTGTGAGAGTAGGTACAGCAATTTTTGGACCAAGAAATTATAATAATTAAATTTAATGGGAGGATTGAAAAATGTCAGGTATATTTTCTAAATTTAAACAATGGATAGTAGATGAAGAAGAAGAATATGAAGTAGAAGAAGCTGAAGAAGTATTAGAAAAAGAAGATGCAGACGCAAATGATTTTACTAATGTAACTAATTCAACAAGAAATTCAACTAGTAATACTACTAACAACAATAAAGTTGTAAACTTACATGGAGCAAATCAAATGAAAGTTGTAATAGTAGAACCTAAAAAATACGAAGATGTAACTATAATTGCAGATCATTTAAAACAAAAGAAAGCAGTTATAGTTAATTTAGAAGGTTTATCTCAAGATGTTGATACTAGAAAATCTATATTCTTTTTTATGAGTGGAGCAGTTTATGTTTTAAATGGAACTATCCAAAAGGTATCAAAAGCAATATTTATATTAGCTCCAAATAATGTAGATATAGATGCCAATATAAAAAAGGAATTAGAAAGTAAGGCTTTCTTTCCTTGGCAAAAGTAATTAAATAAAGGAGAAATAATATGTTGTATATAATTGCAAATTCATTAGTAATTTTATTAGACTTAATATCATGGGCTATAATTATACAATGTATACTAAGCTGGATTCCTTCACTTAGATCAAGTAGAATTTACTATGCATTAAGTATAATTACGGATCCAATAGAAGATCCGATAAGAAATTTTTTATATAGATATGTGCAAATGCCAATAGATTTTACACCAATAGTAGCGATATTATTAATCGGATTAGTTCAAAGATTAATTTATGTGATATTCTAAAAAAATGGATAAATTAAGATTAACAGCACATATTAAAGATTTAGAATTAAAAAATAAAATGTATAGGGTAATAGATAAGGCAAATAGTTCCTTAAAAAATTACGATATAAAAACTACAGAATTTTTGAATCCATTTGAAGTGAAAAATGCTATAGATATTTTAAATTCAGAAAATGATTTAAAATATAAAGTGGATGGAGGATATGAGGAATCAGAACGAAAAATAATATGTATTTTTCCTTATTACGTAGACGAAGAAGATGTAAAAGGAAATTTAAAAGCAATACAGATAGAAGGAAATTTTAAATTTAAAAGTATATCTCATAGAGATTATTTAGGAGCTTTACTAAATTTAGGTATAAAAAGAGAAAAAATTGGAGATATATTAATACATAATAATTTCTGTCAAGTAATCGTGAGTGAAGATATATGCGATTTTATAGTTATGAATTTAACTAAAGTTTCTAGAAATAATGTAAAAGTCAAAGAGATAGACCTAGGAGATATTGTAAAAAATGAATTAGAATTTAAAGAAATATCTTTTACAGTTTCATCTTCTCGAATAGATTCTATTATTAGTGGAGTTTATAATTTATCTAGAACAGAAAGTGTCAAATTAATAAAAAATGAAAGAGTAAATGTAGATTATGAAAAAATTACATCTCCATCTAAAGAAATAAAAGACAATACTCTAATATCAGTAAGAGGACATGGAAGAGTTATTGTAGATATAGGTGATTTTACTAAAAAAGGTAGAATAAAAGTAAAAGGAAAAATAATTTTATAGGAGGAAGGAAAATGATAACTCCAATTGAGATAGAAAATAAAGAATTTAAAAAATCTTTTAGAGGATATAGTGAAGAAGAAGTAGATGAATTTTTAGAAATTGTAAAAAATGATTTTGAAAGTTTATACAAAGAAAATATGGATCTTCAAGAAAAAGTAAAACTATATCAAGAGCAAATTGGTAGATATAAAAGTATAGAAGAAACTTTAAATGCTACACTGATTACAGCTCAAAGTGCGGCAGAGGATACTTGTATTGCAGCAAACAAAAAAGCAAAAATAATAGTTGAAGAAGCTAAGCTTCAATCAAAACAAATTATAGAAGATACAAATAATCGCATAATAGAAATGAAAAAGGAATATGACAATATAGTAAAAGAATTTAAGATATTTAGAAATAGATTTAAATCATTAATTCAAGATGAAATGAATACTGTAGATCAAATTTTCTGTGATGTAGATGAAAACTGTCAAGTTCCTTTTAAAGAATTCCATTATGAAATGGACCAAATTGAAGATACAGAAAAATTATTTACTGAATCTGATACAGTTACAACAGAAAAATAAATATTGTTTATTTATAATTTTAAAATAAATATAACTTCCTAGATATTATAAAAAATAATAAAATATATTTTTATATTATATAGGATTTATATTTTTATTGACGAATAAAGTTAAATATTGTATACTTATAGAGTATAAGTGAAAATACAAAAGCTATGAAAGAGAGAGTAAGTTTTTTTATATTTTACAGAGAGTTGGAGTAGGTGGAAGCCAATATTTAAGAAAAAACTGAAAATCACTCTGGAGCTGTAGGCTGAACGATTTATATCTATTAAGCTGTGCCGGTTAGTGCCGTTAAACTATAGAGTGTTACATGTTTTTTTAATGTGTAGAATTAGGGTGGTAACGCGATTATAACTCGTCCCTTTGTTTGGGGACGAGTTTTTTTATTTGGGAAATAATTAATATATGAATAATTATAGGTCTTATATTTTTTAATAAACAAAAAATTTATATATTAATTAGGCATGTTATGTATTTAAATCAAAAAAAGTAAATAATATCAAATTTTAAAAAATTAGAAAGGGTGATATTATGGCTAAATTTAAGCCTCTAGTTGATTCTTCTATAAAAGAAGCAGAAGCAGAAGTGTCAAAATATTGGAAAGATATAAAAATATTAGAAAAAACATTAGAAAAAGGTGTTAATGATCCTAGTTATGTATTCTATGAAGGACCTCCAACAGCTAATGGAAATCCAGGTATACACCACGTTGTAGCTAGAACATTAAAAGACTGGGTTTGTAGATACAAAACTATGAGCGGATATCAAGTTCAAAGAAAAGCTGGTTGGGATACTCATGGTCTACCAGTTGAATTACAAGTTGAAAAAGAATTAGGACTTACAAATAAACAACAAATAGAAGAATATGGTATAAAAGAGTTCAACCAAAAATGTAGAGAATCAGTTTTCTCATATGAAGCAAAATGGAGAAATATGACTGAAAGAATGGCATATGAAGTTGACTTAGACAATCCATATATAACTTTAGATAATAACTATATAGAGTCTGTTTGGTGGATATTAGATAAATTCAACAAAGAAGGATATTTATATGAAGGACATAAAATAGTACCTTACTGCCCAAGATGTGGAACTGGTCTTGCTTCACATGAAGTTGCACAAGGATATAAAGAAATAAAAACTAACACTGTAATATGTAAATTCAAGAAAAAAGATGCTGAAAATGAATATTTCTTAGCTTGGACAACTACTCCTTGGACTTTACCATCAAACGTTTCATTAACAGTAAATCCAGAAGTAGATTATTTAAAAGTTACTAAAGACGGTGAAATATACTATGTTTGCCAAGATTTAGCTGATAAAGTTTTAGGAGAAGGAACTTATGAAGTTCTTGAAACTATGAAAGGTAAAGATTTAGAATATATGGAATATGAACAATTAATGCCTTTCGTAGAAGTTACAGATAAAGCATTCTTCGTTACTTGTGCTGATTATGTAACAACAGAAGATGGTACTGGTATAGTTCATACTGCACCAGCATTTGGTGAAGATGACTACAACTGTGGTAGAAAATATAAACTTCCAGTTGTGCAACCAGTTGATACAAATGGTAAATTTACTGCTACTCCATGGGAAGGTCACTTCGTAATGGAAGATGGACTAGATGTTGAAATAATAAAATGGTTAGCAGCAGAAGGTAAATTATTCTCTAAAGAAAAAATAGCACATAACTATCCACACTGCTGGAGATGTGGGACTCCACTTGTATACTATGCAAACCCAAGCTGGTATATAGAAATGACAAAATTCAGAGACCAATTAGTTGCAAACAACAATACAGTAAACTGGTATCCTAAATTCGTAGGTGAAGGTAGATTTGGTAACTGGCTAGAAAATGTAAAAGACTGGGCAATATCAAGAACTAGATATTGGGGTACTCCACTTAATGTATGGAGATGTGAATGTGGACATATTGAATCAGTAGGTTCTAGAGCTGAACTTGCAGAAAAAGCTATAGAAAATATAGATCCAGCTACAGTAGAACTACACAGACCATATGTAGACGATATACATTTAACTTGTCCAGATTGTGGTAAACCAATGACAAGAGTAAAAGAAGTTATAGACTGTTGGTTTGATAGTGGGGCTATGCCATTTGCTCAACATCACTATCCATTTGAAAACAAAGAAAACTTTGAAAGATTATTCCCAGCAGACTATATTTGTGAAGGTATAGACCAAACTAGAGGATGGTTCTATTCATTACTTGCAGTATCAACATTTGTAATGGGTAAAGCACCATACAAAAACGTACTTGTTAATGACTTAGTTCTTGACAAAAATGGTAAGAAAATGAGTAAATCAAAAGGAAATACAGTAAATCCATTTGAATTATTTGATAAATACGGAGCAGATGCTTTAAGATGGTACTTATTATATGTATCTCCACCATGGACTCCAATAAGATTTGACGAAGATGGTCTTAAAGAAATACAAAGTAAATTCTTAGGAACAATGAAAAACGTATATAACTTCTTCACATTATATGCAAATATGGATGATATAAATCCTAAAGATTTCTTTGTTGAATACAAAGATAGATCTGAATTAGATAAATGGATATTATCTAAATACAATACATTAGTAAAAGAAACTGTAGAAAACTTAGAAATATTTGAAGTTAATAAAGTAATAAGAAATATACAAGCTTTCATAAATGATGATTTATCTAACTGGTATATAAGAAGATCTAGAAGACGTTTCTGGGCTACAGAATTAACTGAAGATAAAAAAGCAGTTTACAATACTACTTATGAATTATTAACAGGAATCTGTAAATTAATAGCTCCATTTGCTCCATACATGTCAGAAGAAATGTATAGAAACTTAACTGGAGAAGATTCTGTTCATCTAGCTAGTTATCCAAAATGTGATGAAAGCTTAATAGATACTAAACTTGAAGAAAAAATGGAATTAACTAAAGCTTTAGTTGCATTAGGTAGAGCTTCAAGAGAAGAAAGTAAAATAAAAGTTCGTCAACCAGTTGCAAAAGTATTAGTTGATGGTAAATATGAATCTTTAATAGGTGATGTTACTGACCTTATAAAAGAAGAATTAAATGTAAAAGAAGTAGTATTTGCTCAAAACTTAGAAGAATATATGAACTTTAGCTTAAAACCAAACTTCAAAGTATTAGGACCAGTTTTAGGTTCTAAAATGAAATTATTTGCAGCAGAATTAGGAAAACTTAATGCAAATGAAGTAGTTTCTAAATTAGAAGCTGGAGAAAAAATATCTGTTGATTTAGATGCAGAAAGCTTTGAATTTGATAAAGAACAAGTATTAATAAATATAGCTGCTAAAGAAGGATTCAATGTTTCTATGGAAAACAATGTATTCGTTATATTAGATACTAACTTAACTGAAGAACTTGTAAATGAAGGATATGCAAGAGAATTCATATCTAAAGTTCAACAAATAAGAAAAGCAAGCAACTTTGAAGTATTAGATAATATAGAAATAGAATTTGCAGCAGATGAAGCTATAGTAAAAGCAGTAAATAGTTTCGTTGATTATATAAAAACAGAAACATTAGCTGTAGAAGTAAAATCAGTAGATTCAGCTGAATTTGAAAAATATGATCTAAACGGACATGAAACAGGAATAAAAGTAACTAAAAAATAATAATAAATACTTTTAGATAATATAAAAGAGTTGATTTTAAATAATTAAATTATTTTTAATCAACTCTTTTTTTAGTATGTAAATATTTAATTTAAAAAGCTTTTAAAAATATAGATTTATTTGAAAAAAATTTCCTCAAAGTATAATTTTTAAATGAATATAATTTTCTATATATTATAAAAAGCCTTCTAATAAAAAATAAGAAGACTTTTATCTTAGAGAATCTATTAAAAATTTAGAAATCTCTCCATAAGGTAATTTTTCTGTTTTTAGTAAGCTTTGTATTACTAAGCCATCTACAATAGATATAAGTAAAAAAGATATCGGATAAGAATCATTTTTGAATTTAGTAGCTCTTTCAATTTCAAATTCTAATGCTTTTCGCCATTGGATATATTTAATTTTAAATCTTTCTCTAAGTATTTCGTTACTAGTTACTGCTTCACAAATTAAGTACATATGAATTCGTCCATGATTTTCTATTTCAGATATTTTTTTTAATATGGTAGATATAAATTCTTCCGTAGAAGAATGAAATCCTGCAGTTTGTAGACATTCAATTAAAGATTTTGTTATGACATTTAAATGCATATCTGCCATATCACAAATTATATCGTCTTTACTAGAATAGTGATAGTATAAAGTTCCCTTGCTAATTCCAATTTCTTTAGCTATATCAGCAAGGCTAGTGTTTTTTATACCTTTTTTTGCCATTAAATTTGTAGAAGTAGTTAAGATAGTATCTTTCATATTATTATTTGTTTTCATAAAAATAACCTTTCTACATTAAAATAAATCTATCTAGATTATACTTGCAGATTAAAATAAAGTCAAATTATGAAATTAAATATGTTGACTTTTAGTTAGTTAAATAATAAAATAATAGTATAGATAATCGGTCGTTCGACCGACTGAAAAATAATTAAGTGAGGAATAAATATGGATAATATAAAATTAATAACTGATGGTTCTTGTGATCTTTCAAGTGAAGTATTAGAAAAATTTAATATTAATACAGTACCTCTTGGGGTATCTTTTGGTGATGAACACTATACTACTGGTGTAGATATCAATAACGAAGAGTTTTATAAAAAAATGAAAGAAAATAAAGAATTACCAAAAACATTTTGTCCATCTCCAGATAAATTTGTAAAGGAATATGAAGGTGAAGAGGATAAGATAATTGTAATGGCATTAAGTTCTAAATTATCAGGAACATATAATAGTGCTATACTTGCTAAAGATTTATATCTATCAGAACATGGTCAAAAGGATATAAGAGTAATAGATACTGAAACAGGATGTATAGGAGCAGGGCTTTTACTTATAAAAGCTTCAAAGATGATACAAGAAGGAAAAGATATAGATGAAATAGTTGAAACAATTGAAAATCTTAGAGATAAAATTTCTTTTTATGGAGCATTAGAAACTTTAGAGAATGCTATAAAAGGTGGAAGAGTAAATCCTATTGCAGGAAAAATAATAGGAGCATTAAATTTTAAAGCAATAGTTCAAATAACTGATGGCCTTGTAAAAGCTATAGATAAAGCTAGAGGAGAAAGTAATAGTATTAAAAAAGTAGCAAATTACATAACTACAAATGTTGAAAATACAGAAGGAAAAACATTATGCTTAGTGCATGCAAACTGTCCTGAAAAAGCAGATAAATTACTATCTATAATCGAAAAAACTCATAAATTTGATGAGATTTATATAAGTGAAGTAGGACCAGCAATGGGAACTTATACGGCAGAAGGAGCTGTTTTAGCTGCTGTATTATAAAAAAATATTGACATATTAAATTGTTTTTTATTTAATATATATTAAGAGAATCGTTCTATTTTAGAGCGATTTTTTTAGTAAAAATTTCATAGGAGGAAAAAATGAATAATATAGGAATAATAGGAGCAATGGAAAATGAGGTTAGAACATTAATAAGCCTTATGGAAGTTGAAAAAATAATAGACAAAGCGAGCTTAAAATTTTATATAGGAAAATTAGAATCAAAAGATGTAATATTAGTACAATGTGGTATAGGAAAAGTAAATGCAGCATTATGTGCTCAAATTTTAATAAGTGAATTTGGTGCTAATGCAGTAGTAAATACAGGAGTAGCAGGTGCTATACATCAGTCATTAGATGTAAATGATATAGTAATATCAACAGAAGCTATTGAATATGATGTTGATGCAACTGCATTTGGATACAAAAAAGGTCAAATACCTCAAATGGAAAATTCAGTATTTAAAGCAGATGAAACATTAGTAGAAACTGCTTATAAATCAAGTTTAGAGCAAGTAAAAGATAAAGGATACAAAATAGTAAAAGGTAGAGTAGCTACAGGAGATATATTTATAAGTTCTAAAGAATTAAAAGAAGAACTTCAAAATTATTTTGAAGCTTACTGTGGAGAAATGGAAGGTGGAGCAATAGCTCATGTTTGTACCTTAAATAATACACCTTTTGTTATAATAAGAGCAATGTCTGACAAAGCTGATGGTAGTGCAGATGTAACTTATGATGAATTTGTAGAAGAAGCAGCTGAAAATTCTAAAGATATAGTTTTAAAAATGTTAAGATCATTATAAAAATTAAAAATTAGTATTTATATAGTAGATAGACAGGTATAAACTGTCTATTTTTTTGATGATTTATAATGAAAAAACGGAATAATTGGTAATAAATAAATTTAAATGTAAAAAGATACAAAGTTGGAAGTAGAAAATAAGAATAAAATTCAATAAAAGTATTTCAAAAGTTACAAATTTGTAATATAATTATCTACACAAAAGTTACAAATTTGTAACTAAATTTAGGAGGTATATTATGAGAAAGTTTAAAATTATAACAGCTACAATACTAACAACTTTAAGCGTATTTAATACAAATAGTATATATGCACAAACACAAAAAAGCGAAGATAAGCAGACAAAGATTGCTACAGTAAATGTAGATAAATTAAATATAAGAAAGGGACCATCAACTAATTATGATATTATAGGTGATTTTGAATTTAAAGATAAAGTCAAAGTAATTTCTATAAAAAATGGATGGTATAAAATTAAACTGGAGGATGGAAATACAGCATGGACAAATGGAAAGTATATAAATTTAGACGGTAAAATATCAGTAAATAAATTAAATGTTAGAACAGGACCATCTGTAGTACATGAAATAGTAGAAGTTAAAGGGAAAGAAATTGTAAAAATAATAAAGGCAGAGGATAATGGATGGTATGAAATAGAATTAGAAGATGGAAAAATAGGATATGTTTGCGGAAAGTATGTAGATACAGAAGCTAAAAATTTACATGATTATAGTGATTTATATAATGAGGAAAGTGAAAGTTTAAAAATAAATGATAAATCAAATTCAAAAGAAGTCTTTAAAAGCGAGTCTTCAAATTCAAATGTAGTAACTACTATGACAGTTAGCGCTACAGCATATTCTGGAGATGGTATAACATCTACTGGTAAAGTGCCTCAAGTAGGAAGAACTATAGCAGTAGATCCAAAAGTAATACCTTATGGAACTAGAGTTTATATACCAGCATTGGGACAAACATATATAGCTGAAGATTGTGGTGGTGCAATAAAGGGAAATAAAATAGATATATTTATGTCGAGTGAAGAAAAATGTATTTCATGGGGCGTTAGAAATATAGAGATTAAAATATTAAAATAATAATAGTTTATTTTTATTGTAAAAAATACAAATAAAGTGTAGTAATTTTAGAAAAAAATAGTATAATAATATATGTGAAAAAAAGATATATTAAAAATATAGGAGGTAACGCCAATGGCTTATGAAGTAATACATACTAACAATGCACCAGCTGCTATAGGACCATATTCTCAAGCAATAAAAGCTGGAAATTTATTATTTATATCAGGACAAGTTCCTTTTATACCAGAAACTGGAGAAATAGTAGAAGGAGATGTAAAAGCTCAAACTGCTCAATCATTAAAAAATTTACAAGCTATATTAAAAGAAGCTGGAGCTGATTTTTCAAATGTAGTTAAAACTACAGTATTTATAAAAGACATGAATGAATTTGCTCAAATAAACGAAGTATATGCTGAATACTTTGGTGAAAATAAACCAGCTAGAGCTTGTGTTGAAGTTGCAAGACTTCCAAGAGATGTTAAAGTTGAAATAGAATTAATAGCAGTATTATAATAAAGAAAATACTGTCTTAGTTTTTACTAAGACAGTATTTTTTTTGAAAAATTTAGTAAAATAGAAAATATGTGAATATAAAAGTATAAATTTTAAGACAGGGAGAAATATTTATGAAGGATAAAATATATTTTTTATCTAAAGCTGCATTATTTGCAACTGCTATTATTTGGGGAAGTACTTTTGTCGTAGTAAAAGGCGCTACAGATACTATGCCCACAAATTTTATAATAGCACTTAGGTTTACTGTAGGTAGTTTAGTTTTAGGAATCATATTTAGAAAAAAATTAAAACTAATTGACAAAGATTATATAATTGCTGGACTTGTTATGGGAGTATCTCTTTGGAGTTCATTTATTGTGCAGGTAATAGGATTATCTTTAGATACTACACCTGGAAAAAGTGCATTTTTAACAGCTATTTACTGTGTTGTAGTTCCGTTTTTATATTGGATTATTTTTAAAGACAGACCAGATAAGTTTAATTTTTTGGCAGCTTTTATATGTATTATAGGTATAGGAATGGTATCTTTAGATGAAGGTTTAAAAGTATCTTTTGGAGATTTTTTAACTCTTATTGGAGGTATATTATCAGCTATCAATATAGTTTTTATTGCCTATTATTGTAAAAATAAAGATGAATATCTTTTGACTTTTTTGCAGACAACTGTCGTAGCTTTAATATCATGGATAGCCACAATTACAATGAAGTCTTATCCTACGACTTATAGTCAATCTGCTTTTTTAGGTGTATTATATTTAGGAGTATTTGCAACAGCTGTATGTTTTGCATTTCAAAGCATTGGGCTTAAACATACTTCTACAACATCAGCATCTATAATATTGAGTTTAGAAGCTGTATTTGGAGTTTTATTTTCAATTTTAATATATCACGAAGAAGTAACCATAAAATTGGCAGTTGGATTTTTACTTATATTTATTGCAGTTATAATATCTGAGACAAAATTAGCATTTTTATTTAATAAAGATAAAAATGTGGCATAATTTATTGATTTTTAAATGAATATAATTTCCTATGTGTTATAAAAAGAATTTTATTATGATATAATAAAAAATAGGGTAATTAATATAGAATAAGAAATAATATATAAATGGGGAATTCGTATGAAATATAAATTAATAGTTTCAGACATGGATGGAACACTTTTAGGTGATAACCATAAAATAACAGAAGAAAATAAACAGGCTTTAATTAAGGCATTAGAAAACGGAATAAAAATAGTACCTGCTAGTGGAAGAATATACGATTCTGCTAGAGAGCATTTTGACTTTTTAGATATAAATACTCCACTAATTGCATGCAATGGAGCAATAATTAAAGAAACAAAAACTGGCAAGCTTATATACAAAAATAGTGTACCTACTGATATATGTTTGAAAGTAGTAGATATTTTTGAAAAGCATAATATATATTATCAACTTTATTCAGAAAATACTATGATGTGTAAGGATATTAACTCAGAATATAGAGAAAAAACACAAGAAAGATTAAAAAATTTCTTTAATAAAGATATAAATGTTTATTTTAATGAAGATTTAAAAGATGAAATTGCTAAACATAAAATTTTAAAATTAATTGCAATAGATGATAATGATATGGACAAGCTTGAAGCCGTTAAGGAAGAACTTTCTAATATAGATGATATCGAAATGACTTCATCTTGGTATAATAACATTGAAGTAATGCATAAAGGGGTAAATAAAGGAGAAGCTTTAAAAGCTTTAATTCAATATCTAAATGTAGATAGAGAAGAAGTCATAGCTTTTGGTGATAATTATAATGATTTACCTATGTTAGAATTTGCGGGTATGGGAGTAGTCATGGAAAATGCAAGTGATTCTGTTAAAGAAAAGGCAGATTATATAACTTCTAAAAATACAGAAAGTGGTGTAGCAAAAGCTATATACGATATTTTGAAATTTTAAATTAGAAAATAAAGCTAAAACAAATTGATTTAAATCTAAACTATGTTATAATATATTTATTATTTGAAAAAATTTACAATTTTATAATAATATGAAGTATTTGGCATAGTAAAAAAACAAAAAATAAAACAGAGAAAAGGTCTCTTGGCTATTTGCCAAGAGATTTTTTTAAGAGAGGATGGAATATATGAAACTATGGGGTGGCCGTTTTAGAAAAGGCGAAAATAAACTAATGGAAGAATTCAATAAATCTTTTGGATATGACTGTGTTTTATACAAAAAAGATATTGAAGGAAGTTTAGCTCATGTTTATATGCAAGTTCAAGTTGGGCTATTAACTGAAGAAGAAGGAAAACAAATAACAGATGGTCTTATAGGTATATTAGAAGATGTTGAATCTGGGAAATTACCTTTAGAAGGAAACTACGAAGATATTCATAGTTTTGTTGAAATAAACTTAATAGAAAGAATAGGAGATGTAGGTAAAAAATTACATACTGCTCGTAGTAGAAATGATCAAGTTGCTTTAGATATGAGACTATATGCTAGAGAAAAAGCAAATGATATGGTAGGTCATATTGCAAGCTTAAAAGAAACTATAAAAGAAGTAGCTGATAATAATTCAGTTATAATGCCAGGATATACTCATTTACAAAGAGCTCAAGTAGTTACATTTAAACATCATTTAATGGCATATTATAATATGTTTGATAGAGATGAAAAAAGAATAAAAAATGCTTTAGAAATATTAGATGAATCACCTCTAGGATGTGGAGCATTAGCTGGAACTACTCATAATATAGATAGAAATATTACAGCTGAAAAATTAGGTTTCAAAAAACCTATGGATAACTTTATGGACGGTGTAAGTGATAGAGATTATCTTCTTGAACTTATGAGTGATTTTTCTATAATAATGATGCACTTAAGTAGATTAAGTGAAGAATTAATACTATGGAGTTCTCAAGAATTTAAATTTATAGAAATGGATGATTTATTCACTACAGGAAGTTCTATAATGCCACAAAAGAAAAATCCTGATGGAGCAGAACTTATAAGAGGAAAAACTGGTAGAGTTTATGGAAATTTATTTGCATTATTTACAGTAATGAAAGGTATACCACTTGCTTACAACAAAGATATGCAAGAAGATAAAGAAGGATTCTTTGATAGTGTAAAAACTCTTGAAATGTGTATACAAATCATGGAAGGTATGATAGGAACTTTAAAAGTTAGAGAAGATAACATGAAAAAAGCTGTTAAAGGTGGATTCTTAAATGCTACAGAAGTTGCTGACTACTTAGTTAATAAAAATGTACCATTTAGAGATGCTCATAGTATAGTTGGCCAAATAGTTATATATTGTGAAGATAATGATAAAGCTATAGAAGAATTAGAATTAGACGAATTATTAAAATTCAGTCCTGTATTTGAAAAAGATATATTTGATTTTATAGATTATCATAATATAATAGATAAAGGAATTAAGAAAAATTTAAAATAATAATAAAAGGGAGTTGATAGTTCAACTCCCTTTTTAATCTATTTTTTATTGTTTTTTTTCTTTTTAAATTTTCTTTTGTATTTTTTCTTTAATATTATAAAAGCAAAGAAAATTACAGTTAATAATAATAAGAATTTGATTATTTTAAATATTATTTTAAATACTTTGTTTTCTGTAATAAAAGAGAAGGTACTGTGAATTTCATTAGTAGATACTAAATCAACTGTTTTTTCTAATTTGTTATTATTGTAAATTTCTATTGTACCTACTTTATCTCCCTTATAAATAGGTAGGTCATAGTTTAATTTTTCTTTATAAGAGTAATTACTAGAGTCAAAAATTTCTCCATTTTTTAAAGTTACTTTATAACTAGCTTTTGGCTGATAGATAAGTTCTTTTTCTTTACTAAATAAAACTCTCTTTGTTTTTGTATATTCTTCTTTATCAACTATAGTTTTAGAATAATAATTTTCAAAACCATAATCTAACAATGTTCTAGAATCTACATATACATTAGTTCCTATAGCTTTAAATACTGCTGCAATTACCCTCATATCATTTTTTACGGCACTACTTAAAAGACAATTACCAGCAGTATCTGTATATCCAGTTTTTATACCATCTACAATATCATATTTTATTGGAACTTGTTTATCTTTATAAATCATTGTAGAATTAGATCCTAAAAATTTATTTTTATTTAAAAAATAGCGATCAATATTTATTTTGCTAGTAGCAGTATTTGTTATTTTAAATGATATAGATGGTTGTTTTACAATTTCACGTATAATTTCTTCACTCATTGCAGTTCTTGCAAGAAGTGCCATATCGTATGGTGTTGAGTAGTGATCATTATTAGGAAGACCATGTGGATTTTTAAATGAAGTATTTAAAGCACCTGCTTTTTTTGCTTCCTCAGTCATAAGTTTAGCAAATTCTTCAATTGAACCACTAACACGTTTTGCTAAAACTTCAGCAGCATCATTTGCAGAATGAATTAACAATCCTTCAATTAATTGCTTAACAGTGAAAATTTCACCTTTTTGTAAATATAGACTAGAAGCTTCTACTAAAGGAACTTCTTCAATTTCTATAGGCTCATTTAAATTATCTATATTTTTAATTACTAAATAAGCTGTCCATATTTTAGTTGTAGAAGCTGGATATATTTTAGAATGTATATTTTCACCACCTAATATACGACCAGTTTCATAGTCAATAACAACTCCATAGTTAGAACTTAAATCTACTTTGTCTATAGTTTCATCCGCAAAAGATAAAATAGAAAAATTTAAGACAGTAATTATTGTTATAAAGCACGCTATTGAACGTGATAAAATTTTTTTCATTTTTAACCTCCAAATTATAGACTTATATTTTAGTATATCATATTTTTGTCAATAATCCAAAAAAGAAGGAGTGAATAGCTATGAGAAATAAATCTAAATTAATAGTATTTATTATAATAATAGTAGTATCTATTGGAGGATTAGTGATTAAGGGATATTTTAATAATCAAGTATATGTCTTAAATGAAGAAAATCAAGTAGAAGATAATAATCAGGATGAAATTAAAGAAGATACTGAGAAACAAATTGTTGAAAAAGAAATAACTATCTATATAAGTGGAGAAGTTAAAAATCCTGGAGTTGTAACTTTAAAAAATGATAAAAGACTTTCTGATGCAGTAAAGTTAGTTGGAGGTGTAACTAATGATGCAGATTTAAACAATATTAATTTAGCTCTAAAATTAGAAGATGAAATGCATTATATAATCCCTAAAAAAGGAGAAATTATTTCTAATTCATCAAATAATGTATCTTTAGGTAATAATTCAACTAATGAAAATGGAAAAATAAACATAAATACAGCAACTATAGAACAATTAGATCAAATTCCTGGAATCGGTGAAGCTACTGCAAACAAAATTTTAAATTATAGAGAAGAAGTGGGGTCTTTTAAAAGTATTGAAGAAATAAAAAATGTAAGTGGAATAGGAGATAAAAAATATGAAAATATGAAGGAGTTTATTTGTATATAATAAGAATTTAAAAATTGATTTTATTTAATTATATATTTATATAATTTTTTTAGGATTATAAAAAATGCCCTCTAAAAATTATTTTTATTAGAGGGCATTTTTATCTAATTTGCTAATTTAAATGATTTGTCTGTTAAATTTAATTTTCCTTTTAGATTAGAAGTTGTATATATTTTTTTGTCTTTAGTTATAAAAATGGCATCTGTATTATCTGTATTTTCTATTAACTCTAATCCTTTTTCAAGTCCTAGACCAAAGGCAGTTGTAGATAATCCGTCTCCTATAATTGATGAAGATGATATTATAGTTACACTACTTAAATTATTGTCAAAAGGATATCCAGTTGCTGGATTTATCATGTGGTGATATAATTTATCACCTTCTTTTAAGTATCTTTCATATATTCCTGATGTAACTACAGATTTATCGGATACATTTATATTTCCTATAGGAGTTCTATTTTCATTGGTAGGGTCTTGAATACCCACTGTAAAAGGAGTATTTTTATCTTTTTCACCAAGTATAAATATATTTCCTCCTAAATCTATTATAGCTTTTTCTATATTATTTTCTTTTAAGTAGTCAGCTATTTTGTCAGCAGCATATCCTTTTGCAATACCACCTAAATCTATTTCCATATTTTCTCTTGCTAACTTTATTGAATTATTTTCTTCATCTATTAATACATCTTTATAGTTTACTAGAGATATGTTTTTATTGATTTCATCAATAGAAGGAACTCTAGCTTTGTCAGTTCCTATTGCCCATAAATCTACAACAGGACCTACAGTTATGTCAAATGTTCCATTTGAAATATTTGAAAAGTTTACAGCCTTTTGAATGACGAAAAAAGTTTCTTCAGATACTTTTGTATATTTTTTCCCAGCATTTTGATTTATTTTAGATATATCACTATATTCTATAGTTTTAGACATTGTATTATCTATATTTAGTAAAATATTTCCGCATTCTTTTAGAATTTCGTCTGAATTTGATTTATTTGTATCTAATAAAGTGATTTCATTTACAGTATTTAAATTATAGTAAGTTTGAGAAAAATCTCCTTTGTCAAAGTTATTTCGCATTATGTATACAAAAACGCAAATAACGATAATACTTACTATTAAAATAGCATATTTTTTTTTGTTCATAGTGATTCCTCCAAGTAATTATGATAATATTAATTATAACATAAAAAATATTAGGAGGAGTTTTTTATATGGTCAAATTAAATAATGATTGGGACGAGCTTTTAAAAGATGAATTTAAAAAAGAATATTATTTAAATCTTAGAGAATTTTTAAAAAAGGAATATTCAACAAGAATAATATATCCTAATATGTACAATATATTTGAAGCTTTAAAACATACTTCTTTTAAAGATACAAAAGTTTTAATTTTAGGGCAAGATCCATATCATGGGGAAAATCAAGCGCATGGCCTTGCATTTTCAGTTCAAAAAGGAGTTAAAACACCTCCGTCACTTTTAAATATATACAAAGAGTTAAATAATGATTTAGGTTGTTATATACCTAATAATGGATATTTGATACCTTGGGCAGATCAAGGTGTTTTACTTTTAAATACAGCTCTTACTGTTAGAGCTCATGAAGCAAATTCTCATAAAAATATTGGTTGGGAAATATTTACAGACGATATAATTAAATTATTAAATACAAGAGAAGACCCAGTAATATTTGTTCTTTGGGGAGCAAATGCTAGAAGAAAAAAAGAATTTATAGATGTAAGTAAACATTATGTATTAGAAGCACCACATCCAAGTCCATTATCTGCAAGTAGAGGCTTTTTTGGATGTAAACATTTTTCAAAAATAAATCAAATTTTAAATGATTTAGGAAAAGAATCAATTGATTGGCAAATACCGAATATTTAATTTTGTACAAAATGATAAAATAAGTAATTTATTGTAACAATTTATCGTAATATAAAATAATATAAATAAAAAGAAAATATTTTTTTATTAAAAAATTATTTTGGTATATTTATAAAAAGAAGGTGTTGAGTATGCCAGTAAAAATAATAAATAGAAGACAGACAAAGCAAATGTTAGATAATAACAAATTTGCTTTGATAATCGATTTAAGGGATTACGATGAATATGTACAAAATCATTTGCCAGGAGCTATTAATATTCCTATAAATGAAATATTAGATAGAATAAATGAAATAAGACAGTATCAAAGAGGAAATGTTCTTTTATACTGTGAACATGGTATAAAAAGTATTAGTGCTGGAAAAGTATTAATTTTAAATGGATTTAAAAATGTATATAGCTTAGATAAAGGTTTTAATTGATTTTTATATTTACTTTAAATAAAGATATTATTATAAATTAATAATATCTTTATTTGTGTAAATTTGTAAATTTTTCAAATGAAAAATATAGCTTTTAAAAAAAGAAAAATTAAATTATAATATGGCAGAGAATATTTTATTAGGAGAAACAATATGCAAAAAGATTTTAAAATGAGAACAGGTCTAATAGTTGGACAAGAAGGTTTAGATAAATTAGAAAAAGCAAATGTTATAGTATTTGGAGTAGGAGGAGTAGGAAGTTTTGCCTGTGAGGCTATAGTAAGAGCTGGGATAGGAAATATTACAATAGTAGATTTTGATGACGTAGATATAACTAATATAAATAGACAAATACCAGCACTTCATTCAACAGTTGGAAAATTTAAAGTAGATGTTATGAAAGAAAGACTTCTAGATATAAATCCAAATTTAAATATAAAAACTGTAAAAGATGTGTATACTGCGGAAACAAGTGATAAAATTTTAAATGAAAATTATGATTATGTTATAGATGCAATAGATATGGTAACTTCTAAAATACATCTTATAGAAACTTGTAACAAAAAAGGATTTAAAATAATTAGTTCTATGGGAATGGGAAATAAATTAGATCCAACTAAAGTTGTAGTTACTGATATATACAAAACTCATACATGTCCTCTTGCAAAAGTTCTTAGAAGAGAGCTTAAAAATAGACAAGTAAAAAAATTAAAAGTTGTTTACTCTACAGAGCAACCAGTTGAATTAAAAGAAAAAATCATGAATGGACGAAAATTAACTGCAGGAAGTGTATCATTTGTTCCATCAGTAGGTGGTTTAGTAATAGCATCTGTTGTGATAAGAGATTTATTAGAATAAAGCTTTTTTTATTTTAAAAATAATAATTTTATAGAAGTCAATATAAATATTTGCTACTATTTAATTAAAAAAGTAAAGGGGAAATAAAAAAGTGAATGGTTTACCAAAACAGTTTGAAAGTTTTAGTGAAGCTAGAAGAAATGGTTTTTTGGCTGCTAAGAAAATAAAAGATGATGGGAAGAAAATGGTAGGGGTATTTTGTTGTTTTACGCCAAATGAGTTAATGCTTGCAGCAGGTGCTGTGCCGGTGGGTGTATGTGGTGTAAGTGAAGAACCTATACCAGATGCAGAAAAAATATTACCGAGAAATTTATGTCCTTTAATAAAATCTAGTTATGGTCATGTAATAACTGATACCTGTCCATATTTTTATTTTTCAGATTTACTAGTTGGAGAAACAACTTGTGACGGAAAGAAAAAAATGTATGAGGAATTATCAAAAATAAAACCTATGCATATTATGCAAATGCCAAATAGAGCAACTGGTAAAAATGAATTTAATCTTTGGAAAGATGAAGTAATATTACTTAAAGAAGTTTTAGAAAAAGAATTAGATGTTACTATAACTGAAGAAGATATAAAAGCGGCTATAAAAGATAAAAATGAAGAAAGAAAGCTATTAAATGAATATTTTGAATTAGCTAAGTTTAAACCTTCAGCTTTAACTTCTATGGAATTATACAATGTTTCTTATCAAGCACAATTTAAATTTGATAGAGATGAATTAAAATCATCACTTAGAAAGATAATTGATGATACTAAAAAAAGATATGAATCTGGAGAATGTCCAGTTAAAGATGATGCTCCTAGAATACTTGTAACAGGATCACCTATTGGTGGATGTGTAGGAAAAATAGTCGGTACTTTAGAAGAAGCAGGAGCTTCTGTAGTTGCTTATGAATTATGTTCATCTATAAGAAGTAATAGAGAACTTGTAGATGAAACTAATCAAGATGTTTATGAAGCTATTGCAAAAAGATATTTAAATATAGGTTGTGCATGTATGATGAATAATCAAAAGAGAATAGAACTTTTAGATGAGTTAATAGATGAATATAAAGTTGATGGAGTAATAGATATATCTCTTCAATCATGTCACCCATTTAATGTTGAAAGCAATAAAATAAAAGAGTTTGTAGTTGGAGAAAAGCATATAGATTACATGGCAATTGAAACTGATTATTCTGAATCAGATACAGAACAACTTAGAACTAGATTTGAAGCATTTATAGAAATGATAGAAGATAAAAAATAAAAGATCTAAATATATTGGAGGAAATTTATGTATAGCATTGGTATAGATTCTGGATCTGTTGCTACAAAGGGAGTATTATTTGATGGGAAAAATATAGTAAAAAAAATAATAATTCCAACAGGTTCTAGTCCTAAAAATACTTCAAATCAAGTTTATAATATGTTATTAGAAAATATAGACAAGAGTGAAATCAAAAAAGTAATAGGTACAGGATATGGCAGAGTTAGTATGGATTTTGCAGATAAAAAAGTAACAGAAATAACATGTCATACTAAAGGAATATTCTTTTTAAATAAAAATATAAGGACTATATTAGATATAGGAGGACAAGATAGTAAAGTTATAAACCTTGATGAAAATGGAAGTGTTGTTAATTTTATTATGAATGATAAATGTGCAGCAGGAACTGGAAAGTTTTTAGAAATAACATCTAATAAGTTAGATAATGATATAGAAAATATAGATGAACTTGCAAAAGGTGCAACTCCGGAAAATATATCTAGTATGTGTACAGTATTTGCAGAATCTGAGATTATAAGTCTTTTAGCTAAAGAAGTTCCTAAAGAAAGGATTGCTGCAGGTATATTAAAGTCTATATCAAATAAAGGAATATCTTTACTTAATAAAGCTGAAATAAAAGAAGAGATAGCTTTTACAGGAGGCTTAGCTCAAAGTAAAGAACTAGTAAAAATGCTAGAAAAAGGTTTAAATAAAAAGATATTTGTAGCAGAAGATGCTCAAATGATAGGAGCACTTGGAGCTGCTATTATAGGTTACAAATAAAAGCTTTTAAAATAAGATAGAGTATTATAAATGCTAATTGGCATAATATAATACTCTATTTTTATAGTATATGAAAATTATATTTACTTAAAAATTATGGATAATTATAATTTTTATCAATGAGTTTGAAAGTAATTTACATATTTTAAAGAACTTTAAAATAAAGATTTCTTTATTCGGATTTATATTTTACTTTAGTATAAATTCTATCTCCGTCAGAGAAAAATACCATACTTCCATTTGTATCAGTTCTATAAATTTTAGCATCTACATCCTTTAAATTAGCTAAAGTTGATTTGTGAGGATGACCGTATTTATTTTTGTATCCACAGGAAATTACTGCTACATCAGGTGTAATTTCTTTCAAAAAATCTAAAGAACTTGAAGTATTACTACCGTGATGTGCTACTTTAAGAAAATCTATATCCTCTAGTTCAAAAGAATTTATCATTTCTATTTCATTTTGAATTTCACAATCTCCTGTAAATAAAAAATTGTTGTTTTTATAATTTATGTTTAGTACAATAGAGTTTGCATTATTATCGTCTGTTATATAGCTAGGGCTTAAAACTTCGATTTTAGAGTATTTATCTAAATGTAGAGAATTATCTTTAGATAAAAATTGTATTTTTAGATTTTTTTTATTGCAGGAGTCGATTAAATTATTGTAAGATTCACTTTCGTAAACTTGGTTAGGTGTATATAAATTTTTTACATTAAAGTGATCAATTATATAGTCTAAACTACCGATATGATCACTATCTAGATGAGTTGCAACAACTATATCTAAATTTTTTACCTTTTTACTTTTTAGGTAAGATTTTATTATTTTAGAGCTATCTTCATCTCCACCATCTATTAACATATTTTTGTTTGATGGTGTTTGGATTAAGATACAGTCAGCTTGCCCAACATCTATTATGTGGATGCTAAAATCATATCTTTTGTCACAACCGACAAAAAGTGTTATTATAATAAGGAAAAAAATTAAAATTTTTTTGTTCAAATAAATCACTCCATAAAAGTATATGTTTATTAAATTTTATTTTGGGTAAAATAAAATATTGATATATATTAGTAATAATTTTGACAATAAAATAAAAATAAATACATTTAAATAAAAAATTATTAATAAAATAATTAATGGGATGATTTTATTAATTAATACTTCAATTTGGGAAATAGATAATTTATAATAGGAGGCATTATGTTAGTTAAAGATATAACCATAGAACAAAAACAACATTCAAGTCATATTTTTGAAAATATAATTAATAAAAATTCAAATGACTTTGGACCTGAATTTAAAGAAATAAAAATAGAAGATAGAGAAATACTAAACCCATATTTTGATTTAGTAGATTACGAAGCTTGTGAATATTGTTTTAATACATTATATATGTGGCAACATGCATACAAAACAGCTTATTATATAGGAGATAAATTTGCTGTTTTAGTAGGTGAATATGAAGGAGATTTATTTTCTATATTACCACTTGCCAAAAAAGAAGATTTACCTAGAGTAATTGACTTTGTACTAAATTATTTTGAAAAAAGTGATATAGAATTCTTTTTAAGAGGCATAACTGAAGAAGTTGTAGATTATTTAAAAGAAAATTATGGAGATAGATTTGAGTATATAGCAGAAAGAGATATATTTGATTATGTATATGAGGGAGAGCGCCTGAGAACTCTAAAAGGTAGAAAAATGAGCAAAAAAAGAAATCATATAAATTATTTCTTAAATGAATATGAAGGAAGATTCGAATATAGATTACTTAATAAAAATGACTTTAATAAATGTTTAGAGCTTTTAGATAAATGGGCAGAAGGAAAAGACTCAAATGACGAATCAAGTGAAGGAATGGATGATGAACGCTACGGAATTATTAAATTATTTAATAGTTACGATAAAATATCAGACAAATTAAAGATAGCTGGAATTTTTATAGATGGTCAATTAGAAGCTTTTACTATGGGAGAATTAATAAATGAAAATATGGCACTAATTCATATAGAAAAAGCAAATCCATCTATAAGAGGTCTATATCCTTATATAAATCAACAATTTTTAGTAAATGAGTTTCCAAATGTAGAATTTGTAAATAGAGAAGAAGATATGGGTATTGAGGGTCTTAGAAAGGCTAAATTATCTTACTATCCATGTAGATTTGTTGAAAAATATACTGTTAGGGAGGCTAACTAATTGGATATTAGATATGCAAAAAAATCTGATAAACAACAAGTAATTTCTCTATGGAATTATTGTTTTGAAGATACGTTAGAATTTGTAAATTATTATTTTGAAAATATATACGACGAAAAAAATACTATAGTAATAGAAGAAGATAATGAACTCTTATCTTCACTTCAATTAAATAAACATAGTATAAGACTAAGAAACAATGACTATAATGTGTCTTATGTAGTTGGAGTTTCATCAAAACCTGAAATTAGAGGTCTTGGATACATGAAAAAATTAATGATACATACTTTAAGCGAACTTTACAAAAGAGGAGAAGTAGTATCTTTATTAATGGCTATAGATTATAGATTATACAAAAAATATGGATTTGAACATTGCTATGATCAAATTGAGTACAATATAAATACACAAGAACTTTGTGTATTTAAGTTAAATTCTAGATTAAAAAAAGCTACTAAATGTGATACTAAAGTTTTATCAGGTATTTATTTTGAGGCTATGAATTCTTTAAATGGATATACTTTAAGAAATGAAGAATATTTTTCAAATTTTATAAATGAAATAGAATGTGAAAATGGTTATGTATATATTTATGAAGATGAAGGTAATAAAGGATATATAGCTTATTATATAAATAACAATACTTTTATAGTGAGAGAATTAATATACAATAGTATATCTTCATTAAAATCAATGTTAGCTTTTATATATAACCACAATACTCAATGCAAAAACACTATTATAAATACACCTATTAATGATAGTATAAGGTTTATAATTCCAAATTTAAAAACTTGTGAAATGAAACTAGTTCCATTCATGGCAGGAAGAGTTATAAATTTAAAAAAATATTTTCAAACTCTAAATATAGATATTGATAAACTAAAAAATATAAATGGAAAAAGTATTAATATAAAAGTTAGAGACAAATATATAAAAGAAAATGATGGAGTGTTTAAAATTTCAGTATTAAATAATACTATAAATATTGATAAAATAGAAGAAAATTATAATATAGAATTAGATATAAATTCTATATCCCAGTTAGCATTTTCTTATTTAAGTGTAGATGAAATTTTTACAATAAACGAGATTGATACTTCAATAGAAGAAAAAGAAATTTTAAATATTTTATTTGAAAAAAAATATAATTATATAGATGAACTTGTTTAGTATAAATAATATGAACTTTAGATAGTTTGAAATTTTTTCTATAAAGATTTTTATATGATAATTTTTTAAGGTATAGGTTGTTAAAATAAACCTATACCTTATTTTTATAATTGAAGAAATTTACTTTTTTAAAAAATATTTAAAATAAAAATTTATTTATAATATAAATTTTAAAAATACGGAAAAATCTGAAATTTGCCAAAAAATAGAAAAATTTTTATATAAAAATAATATATTACAATGAATTATTAAAAAAAACATTATATAATTAGTTATTAAATAGATAAATAAAGATATAAAAATAACTGGGGTGATATGAATGGAAGTAAAATATGCAAGAAGAATGATGGGCGAAACTAAATCTGAAATAAGTGATATACTAGCCCTAACAGGAAAACCAGAAATAATATCTTTTGCAGGAGGATTACCTGCGCCAGAATTATTTCCAGTAGAAGATATGAGAAAATCAGCTAACAAAGTATTTGATGAGCAAGGGGCTGTTGCTCTTCAATATTCTTCTGCACAAGGATTTGAAAAATTTAGACAACAAATAGCAGATAGAATGAATGAAAAGCAAAATACGAATTTAACTTGTGATGAAATATTAATAACTAGTGGATCTCAACAATTATTAGAATTTTCAGCTAAAATATTTATAGATGAAGGGGATATAATATTATGTGAAAGTCCTACTTATTTAGGAGCATTAAACGCATTTAATGGATATGGCCCAAAATATATAGAAGTTGAAACTGATGAAGATGGTATGAATATGGAGGCTTTAGAAAAAATCTTAGCTACTACAGATAGGGTAAAAATGATATATGTTATACCTGATTTCCAAAATCCAACTGGTAGAACTTGGCCACTTGAAAAACGTAAAAAATTTGTTGAGTTAATAACTAAATATAAGGTAGTTGCAATAGAAGATAATCCTTATGGTGAATTAAGATATGAAGGAGAGTTTTTACCTTCAATAAAATCTTTAGATAAAGAAGGTTATGTAGTTTATTTAGGCACTTTTTCTAAAATACTATGTCCAGGATATAGATTAGGATGGGCTTGTGCAGACAAGGAAATACTTGCTAAATACATAAAATGTAAAGAAGATGCAGACTTACAAACTTCAACAATTTCACAACTTGAAGTTAGTCAATATATAGAAGATTTTGATTTAGATGCACATGTTGTAAAAATAAGACAGTTATACAAAAAACGTAGAGATTTAATGATAAAAACAATAGAAGAAGAATTCCCAAAAGGAGTTACATGGACACATCCAGAAGGTGGATTATTTATGTGGGTTACAGTTCCTGATTATATAAATACTACTGAAATGATGAAAAAATGTATAGAAAACAATGTAGCTTATGTTCCAGGAGTTGCTTTCTATCCAGGAAGAACTAGATCTGATAGCTTTAGATTGAATTATTCAAATATGGATGAAGAAAGAATAGTAGAAGGTATAAAGAGAATAGCAGCAGTTATAAAATCTGAAATGAAATAATAAAAACGGCGAGTGAAAATATATTTTTGCTCGCCATTTTTGTGTATAAAATAAAAATAAAGTCAATAATATAAAAAATATTTTGAGGAGGTGTATTTTGAGACGACCTTTATTATGGATTTTTATAATAGTATTAATTTTGGCTTTTTTAGGAACTAAAGATAAACCATTAGATAATATTTATAATGATATGAATATAACTATAACTGGAGTTATAAAAGATAAAAAAGAAAAAGATAGATATAACCAATATATAGTGGATGGATATTTAATAAGTGATTATAAAAGGGAATACGATTTAAAAATAGGTCAAATAGTCAAACTAGACATAAAAATAAAAGATTTAGACAAAATGAATCTTGATGATTTTGATTACGGTAGATATATAAAAAGTTGTGGTTACAAAGGAGTAGCATATTTAAATTATTTTGAAATATTAGGACAAAATAAATTCTACACATATATAGGAAGATTTAAGATGTATATGAGAAATACTTTTAGGTATTTATATAAAGATACATCAAATTTTATAAATTCTTTTTTATTAGGAATAAAAGAAGATTTGACAGATGAGGAAAATGAAATGTTTTCAAGGACTGGAACAAGCCATATAATAGCAATTTCAGGGATGCATACAAATATAATATGCATATTAATTGCTTATATAATAAGAGGAATAAACAAAATATATAAATTAGTTATTTTGACTATAATAATGCTTTTATATAGTATAATGGTAGGATTTTCACCTTCTGTAACGAGGGCAGTTGCGTTTGTAGTTATTATGTATTTAGCTGTTTTTTTATTTAAAAAAAGAGATGGAATAACGACTTTATCATTAATTGCTAGTTTATTAATAATTGATAATATGTATACTATATATAATGTAAGTTTTCAATTGTCTTTTTTAGCTACATTATCTATTTTGTATTTTAATAAAATGGTAAAGTCAAAATTAAAATTTGATATAATATCCATGACAGTATCATCAAATATTTTAACTATTCCTATAGTGTATTATATATTTAAAGGAATACCTATTTTATCTATTTTAGGAAATATTGTTATAATACCGTTTATAGGAATTATAATGAATTTAAGTATTTTTAGTATTTTATTTTTTGAAATTAGCTTAAATATTACAAAAATTATAGTTTATATAAACAAAAGTTTAATTAATATGGTATATTATATATTGGATAAGTTGAGTAAAATAGAAATAGGATATATTGAGGTTGAAAATTCTAATCTTAAATATGTAATAGTTTATTATGTTTTAGTTTTTTCATATATGATATATAAAGAAATTAAAACAATAAAGGAGCAAAAAAATGAAGTACAAGGATATAGTTAATAATATAAAAAGTAAAAACTTTGAAAAAATTTATATTTTTCATGGAAGAGAGCATTATCTAATCAATAATACTATAAATTTATTAAAAGGAACTTTAAATGAAAGTATGATTGACTTTAATTTAGATATACTAGATGGAAAAGAAATTATGTTAGATCAACTTTTAAGTGCTATAGAGACACTTCCTTTTATGGATGAAAGAAAAATAGTAATAGTTAAAGATTTTGAACTTCTATTAAAAGGAAAGAAAAAGAATTTTTCTGATAAAGATGAAAAAGCATTTATAGAACATCTAGAAAATATACCAGATACTACAGTTTTAGTTTTTGTAGTTTATGGAGAAATGGACTACAAAAAAAGTTTGGTAAATAAAGTCAAAAAAAATGGCTTAGTATTTAACTGTGAAAAAATATCTGATATGGAGTTATTTAAGTGGACTAGAAGAAAATTCGATGAAAATAATGTGATGATAGAAAATGCTCAAGTTATGTATTTTATAGAATCTACTGGATACAAATATAAAAAGGCTGATTGTACTTTATCAGATATAGATAATGAAATAAAAAAGATAAGTTCTTTTGCAGGAACTAAAACAAAGGTTACTAATGAAATAATAGATAGACTTTCGCAAAAGAAAATAGAAAATGACATTTTTAAATTGATAGATTGTATTGGAGAAAAAAATTCTCAAACTGCTATAACAATTTTAAATGAAATGATTAAAGAAGGAGAATCTGTTTTAGGTATATTTTCAATGATAAGTAAACAATTTAAAACTGTGATTCAAGTAAAAGCTTTTTTAAATAAAGGATTAAATAGTAAAGAAATGGCTGAAAAATTAGGTATTTCTTCATTTATAATAAATAAATCTATAAAAATAAGTAGAAATTTTACAGAGAGTATGATAATAGATATGTTAAATTACATATTAGAAAGTGATTATAAAATAAAAAATGGTCTTATGAGAGATACTTTAGCAATAGAGATGCTTGTTAGTAAGTACTGTCAAAGAAGAGTAAGTTAAAATCTTCCGAAATAATATTTGGAAGATTATTTTTTTACAAAAATTATTAAAAAAATAAAAAGCCCTTGAAATTAATCAAGGACTTGATTTATGCACAAATTAAACTTCTTATTAAGCGTTCATAGAGTTTAATTTTTGAGCTAATTTAGCTACTTTTCTAGCAGCAGCGTTTTTGTGTATAGTTCCTTTAGAAGCAACTTGAGATATTTTCTTTTGAGCGTATTGGAATCTTGCTGTAGCTTCTTCAACGTTACCAGCACTTACAGCTTCTTCAAATCTTCTTATAGCTGTTTTAACTTGTGATTTTCTAACTCTGTTTAAAGCAGTTTTTTTATCGATAACTTTTATTCTTTTTTTCGCAGATTTTATATTTGCCAATCTGTTCACCTCCCGTAATTTTTATTATTCTCATCGTCAACATATTAAATTCTAACAGAAACAGAAATAAAAATCAAGTATAATATTAATACTTTTTAATGATTTTTTTATTTTTTTACAAAATGGCTAAAAATCAACAGTTTCATCCTATGAAATATTTAAATTAGTTTAAAAAATTTATATTTAGATGTTTAAATTTAAAAAAATAGTTAATAATTATAATCAAAGTTAAAGCAAGAAAGATTTTTAAGAGTTTGATATTTTGGAGGACCATATGATAAATATAAGAACTGACTTAGCACTTGAATTAAGAGAAATATGTGAAGAGAAATCTACTTCTTTAGAGGGGGTTTGTGTAGATACAAAACAATTAAAAGATTGCATTATAACTACAGTAGAGATAATAAATGAAACTGGATCAAAAATTATGAATAAGGAAATAGGAAAATATATCACTTTAGAAAGTGATTTAATTAAATTTGACGATGATGAGTCTAGAAATACAGTAATAAACTATCTAAAAGACGAGTTAATAGATATATTTGGAAGAGATAAAAATAAAAAAACTTTAGTAATAGGTCTTGGTAATGAAAATATTATATCAGATGCTCTAGGACCTAGAACTGTATCTAAAACATTAGTTACAAGACATATTTTTAAAAACTACAACAAAGATTATGATGATGATTTTACAGAAGTATCAGCTTTAAGCCCAGGAGTTATGGGAACAACAGGAATTGAAACAGTTGAAATAGTAAAATCAATAGTAGATAAGATTAAACCTGATAGAGTAGTAGCAATTGATTCTTTAGCTTCTAGAAAAATGGAGAGAGTTAATACTACTATTCAAATTTCAACAGGAGGTATTGCCCCTGGAGGAGGAGTAGGAAATAAAAGAAAGGCCCTAAATAAAGATTATTTAGGTGTAGATGTTATAGCAATAGGAGTTCCTACAGTAGTAGATGCAGCTACTCTTACAATAGATGTTTTAGATTTAGCTATCAAAAATTTAATGAGTGTATCTGATGAGGGTAGTAAATTTTACAATATGCTTGAAAAATTACAACAAGAAGAAAAATATCAATTAATAAAAGATTCTCTAGATCCTTACGATAAAAATTTAATTGTAACTCCAAAGGATATAGATCAATCCATAGAAAATTTAGCCATTATAATAAGTGAAGGTCTAAATAAATCCCTTCATCCAGAGAGGCTTAAATGTTGAGGAGGACAAAAGATGTATAATAAATTTTATAAGATAGTAATAATAGCTATTTTTATATTTATGATACCAATTCGTAGTTTTGCTATTGATCAAAATAGTTTATTACTTAAATTTATAAGATATTCTTATCCAGAGATTAAAGTTTTACAAAAAGAAGATATAAAAGAAACAAATAATAATTTAAATAAAGATGAAGAGCAATATGTAAATGTATATGTAGGAAAAGAAAATATTCCTTCTATAAAGAATAGAAATAACCAAGAAATAAATTTAAATAGTGAAGATTATAAAGATAATTTAAGAGTTACAAATGATAAACCAGAAATTTTAATATATCATAGTCATAGCTGTGAAACTTATTTTGATTCACCAGAGGGAAATTACCATTCTGAAAATAAAAATGATTCTGTTTTATCAGTAGGATGTTTACTTACAAATGAATTATCAAACTTAGGATGGGGAGTTGTACATTCCACTAAGTATCATGATAGTCCTACATATAATAACTCTTATCAAAGAAGTTCTAAAACTATAAGCTCTGTTATGAATAAATATAATAGCGTTAAAATAACTATAGATTTACATAGAGATGGACTTAATATATCAAGTAAAAATATACAAGATAGTGCTCATAAGAGATATACAACTACTATAGATGGAGAAAGTGTGGCAAAAGTATTTTTTGTTGTAGGAGCTAGAAATGATGATGTGGAAAAAGTTAAAAAGCTAGCAGATGGGATAACTGAATATGCTAGTAAAAAATATCCGAATTTAATTATGCCAGTAGTTTTGAAACCTTATGGAAGATTTAATCAAAGTATATGTGATAATGCATTATTAGTTGAAGTTGGGAGCAATGCTGTTACAACTAA
Organism: uncultured Clostridium sp.; assembly: GCA_964449895.1. GTDB lineage: Bacteria > Bacillota > Clostridia > Peptostreptococcales > Peptostreptococcaceae > Intestinibacter. Next base: position 6,523 of record CAYVBY010000002.1, on the reverse strand, counting down.
AGAAGCTCAAGCCAGTGCTAAATATTTAGCTAAAATATTAGATGGATATTTCAAAGAAAAGAATTTATAATTTCAAAATAATATATTAAAATATTAAAGGAAAATAACATTATTATGAGTAAATTGGAAGAAAGAAAAAAGGCAAGAGAAAAAAAGAAAAAGAAATTAGTCTTTTTGAAAATTATATCTGTTATAATAATGATAAATATAATGATTATTTGTTTATTTTATGCAGATTACAATATGAATAATATGTTAAATAAAGAACCTTTGATAAAGTTTGATATAAGGGATATTTTATAGCATATATAAAATTAAATAGACCTAAAAATAAGACTTAATTAAAATAAGTCTTATTTTTCTGTAATAACTTATATTTACATAAAAGAAGATATATTATAAAATAAAATTTATGATAAAGATAATTGAGGAGGAATTTAAGGTGGACAACAAACAACAAAGAACAAGAAATTTTAGTATTATTGCACATATAGATCATGGAAAGTCTACCTTGGCGGATAGATTAATTCAATATACAGGCTTAGTTAGTGATAGAGATATGAAAAATCAATTACTAGATAATATGGATTTAGAAAGAGAAAGAGGAATCACTATTAAGTTACAAAATATAAGATTAATATATAAAGCTGAGGATGGACAAGAATATTATTTAAATTTAATAGATACTCCTGGACATGTCGATTTTAACTATGAGGTATCTAGAAGTTTAGCAGCTTGTGAAGGTGCTTTATTAGTAGTAGATGCAGCTCAAGGTGTAGAGGCACAAACTCTAGCTAATGTATATTTAGCATTAGATCAAGATTTAGAAATATTACCTGTAATAAATAAAATAGATCTTCCAAGTGCTAGACCAGATGAAGTTAAAGAAGAAATAGAAGATATTATAGGACTTGATGCAAGTGAAGCTCCACTTGTATCAGCTAAGAGTGGTTTAAATATTAAAGATGTATTAGAGGATATAGTAAAAAATGTACCTGCTCCAGAAGGTGATATAGACAAGCCTTTAAAAGCTTTAATATTTGACTCATATTATGATGCATATAAAGGTGTTGTAGCTTATGTAAGAGTATTTGAAGGTGAAGTTAAAAAAGGTATGACAATCGAAATGATGAATACTAAAAAGAAATTTGAAGTTACAGAAGTAGGTGTTATGGCTCCTAGTCCAACTGAACTTGAAAGCCTTCAAGCTGGAGATGTTGGCTATATAGCAGCAAGTATCAAAGATATAAGAAGCTGTCAAGTAGGGGATACTATAACAAATGCTCAAAATCCTACAGATGTACCACTTCCAGGATATAAAAAAGCTACACCTATGGTTTATTGTGGAATATATCCAGGCGAAGGTGAAAAATACGAAAATGTTAAAGATGCACTTGAAAAATTACAAGTAAATGATGCAGCTTTAGAATTTGAAATGGAAACTTCTGCAGCATTAGGATTTGGATTTAGATGTGGATTTTTAGGATTATTACACTTAGAAATAATAGAAGAAAGATTAGAAAGAGAATTTAATCTAAACTTAGTAACTACAGCTCCATCAGTTATATATAGAGTTACTAAAACTACTGGTGAAGTTGTTATGATACAAAATCCTACAAATTTACCAGAACCATCAGAAATAAAAATGATAGAAGAACCTATTGTAAAAGCTGATATAATTGTTCCTAAAGACTTTGTAGGTGTAGTTATGGAATTATGCCAAGAAAGACGTGGAACAATGCTACATATGGAATATATAGATCCTAAGAGAGTAATGTTACACTATGATTTACCTCTTAATGAAGTTATATATGATTTCTTTGATGCATTAAAATCTAGAACTAGAGGATATGGTTCATTAGATTATGAAATGAAGGGATATCAAGCTTCTACACTAGTTAAATTAGACATTTTAATAAATAAAGAACAAGTAGATGCACTTAGCTTTATAGTACATGAAACAAAGGCATATTCAAGAGGTAAAGCTATGTGTGAAAAATTAAAAAATGAAATACCAAGACATCAATTTGCAGTTCCAATACAAGCTGCTGTAGGAAATAAAATTATAGCTAGAGAAACTATAAGTGCTCTTAGAAAAGACGTACTTGCTAAATGTTATGGTGGAGATATATCTCGTAAGAAGAAACTTCTAGAAAAACAAAAAGAAGGTAAAAAACGTATGAGACAAATAGGTAATGTAGAAGTTCCACAAAAAGCATTTATGGCAGTTTTAAAATTAGATGATTAGTTAAATAATATTAATAGGAAGTATTAAAAATAGATTAAAATTTATTTTGTAGTACTTCCTTTTTTAGTTAGATTTTATGTAAATTGTAATTATTTTTGAAAAATAGAGTAAAAAATTTTATTTAATGGATATAATTTATTTTTAAAATATACTTTTACTTTTAAAACTCTTTAATTTAAGCATATAATTTGATATACTTTTAAGAGAAATTTAAAATGATGAAAATATAATTTGCAAAAATTATTTTAATAATATAATTAAACATAATTATAAAGTTTAAATATTGAGGAGGGATGAGTTATTTTTATAATAATATTATTAATATGTGTGGTAGCATTTTTAATAGTTTTAAACATAAAAAAGAAAAATGCGATAAATGACAATATAGAGGAAATAGCTATAAGAATAAGTATAAATGGAATAGCAGAAAGATCTAATGTTACAAAACTTATAACTAATATTTTACTTCAAACAGGATATAGAGTAATTGGTAAGACAGCTGGTCCATCAGCTAAAATAACTTGTTGGTGTGAAGATGAAAAATCAATATCAGAAAAAGCTAAAGGACCAAGTACAAGTGAGCAAGTAAAAATTTTACAAAATGCAGTTGATTTAGAGGCAGAGGCATTAGTTTTCGAATCTCTAGCTGGAAATTACAAATACAAAGCATCTGATATATTAGATCCAAATGTGGTAGTAATAGTAGATGATTTTGATGATGTAGAATCAGATAAAGAAGCAAAATTATTTGAAGAAGTTATACCTTATGATGGATATTTAATAGCGCTTCCAAGTCCATATTCTACATATTTTGGAAAGGTTGCTAGAGAAAGAGATACAAAAATGATACTTGCAAAAGGGATAAACGTTTCAAGTGAGATAGAAAAAAATATATCTTCAAAGGATATATCTTTAGCTATTGCAGTAGGACAGGTACTTGGAATAGATGAAGAAACATGCTTAAGAACTATGCTTGGATCAAATTTATAAAAATTAAATACAAATAAAAATTAAAAGGTAAACTTATTAGTTTGCCTTTTAATTTTTATGGAAATAATTATAACAAAGGAGAAAAATATGTTAGGCTTATATATTCATATACCATTTTGTATTCAAAAATGTAAATATTGTGATTTTAATTCATACAAAGTAAAAAAAGATGAAAAAGAAAGATTTTTATGTGATTTAAATAAAGAAATCGAATTATATTCAGATAAAAATCTAAAAATAGATACAGTATTTTTTGGTGGAGGCACACCTAGTATACTAACAAATGAAGAAATGAAAATTATAATGGACAAAATAAAAAGTAGTTTTTTAATAGATGATAATGCAGAAATATCTATGGAATGTAATCCAGGAACTTTAAATCAAGATAAATTAAAATTTATGAAAAACGTGGGTATAAATAGGCTCAGTATAGGTTTACAAGCTATACAAGATGACTTGTTAAATTTTATTGGAAGAATACATAATTATGAACAATTTGAGAAAAACTATTTTGAAGCTAGAAAAGTTGGATTTGAAAATATAAACATAGACTTGATGTATAACTTACCTAACCAAACTTTTGAAAATTGGAAAGAAACCTTAAATAAAATAGTTTCCCTGAATCCAGAACATATATCAGCATATTCTTTAATTTTAGAAGAAGGTACAAAATTATATGATATGTATCAAAATAAAGAATTTGATATATCCGATGAAGATGAAGATATAAAAATGTATGAGTATGCAATCGACTACCTAAAATCAAATGGATATAATCAGTACGAAATATCTAACTATGCCAAATCTGGATATGAATGTAAACACAATATAATTTATTGGAAATGTCAAAATTATATAGGATTAGGACCGGGAGCCTCTGGATATATTAATAATATTAGATACAATAATGAAACGAGTTTAGATAATTATCATCTAAAATTAACTAAAAATGAAAAGCCAATAGAATATTTTGAAAATCTAACTTTAAAAGACAAAATAGAAGAAAAAATAATTATGGGACTTAGAATGAATGAAGGCTTAGAGTTTGATGATTTTAAAGAGTTTGGAATTAATTTTGAGCAAAAATACAAGACACAAATAAAAAAACATTTAAATCTTGAACTAATAGTAAAAACAGAAAAAGGTATAAAATTCACACAAAAAGGAAGAGAAATATCAAATAATATATTTTTAGATTATATAGATTAATTAAAAAATATTGACAAATAAAAAAATAAGTGATATATAATATATATAATCTTTTTAGCACTCAAAATTAGTGAGTGCTAACAGCAAGGAGGAAGAGGATATGGAATTAAATGAAAGAAAGATGAAAATCCTCAAAGCAGTAGTTAAAGATTATATTGAAACAGCTGAAGCTGTAGGATCTAGAACAATTTCAAAAAAACATAACCTTGGGGTTAGTGCTGCAACAATAAGAAATGAGATGGCAGACCTTGAAGAATTAGGGTATTTAATTCAGCCACATACATCAGCAGGGAGGATACCTACAGAAAAGGGTTATAAATTATATGTAGATTTATTAATGGGAACTAATGAATTAAATGATAGAGATAAGGCCATAATTGAAAACTGTGTAGAAAATAATATGAACCATATACAAAGTTTAATTCATGAAACTTCTAAAATGTTATCACAGCTGACTAATTACACTACTATAGGAACAACAAGACAGCTTGTAAAGCCAAGTGTAATTAAACATATACAACTTGTAAGCATGGGTGAAAATAATATCTTGCTAATAGTTGTAACAAACACTGGAGACATAAAAAAATCAGATATTCCTACTAAAAAATATTTAGATCAAGCTAAGTTGAATATAATTTCAGATAATCTTACTAAAAAGCTTGCAGGAAAGAGTATAACAGATATAGATAGCAATTTAATAGCTTTTATAAAATATGAAATAGGAGAGTACTCTTCTATAGTAGATAAATTAATTAGTGTATTAAATTCTAATGTGTCTGATGATGATGTTTCAATTACTCTAAATGGAGTTACTAATATACTTGATTATCCAGAATTTAATGATGTATTAAAGGCTAGAAGCTTTTTAGATATGCTTGAAACAAAAGAGACAGTAGCAAAGATTATACAATCAAAGGGAATATTAAAAGACAACACCAATATAATAATTGGTAGTGATATTGATTGCCAACAGGCTAAGGAATGTAGTGTAGTAACTGCTACATACAAGGTAGACGAAGAATTAGTAGGACGTATAAGTTTTATAGGTCCAACTAGAATGGATTATTCTAGGATATATTCAATAATAAATTATATGAATATATTACTTAATAATAAATAGAAAAAATAAAAGGAATCGAGGGGTGTAATATCTTGGAAAATAAAGATGTACAATCTGAAGTTAAAGAAGAAACAACAGATTCAGTTGAAGAACAAATAACTGAAGAAGTTGAAACAGAACAAACTGCAGATGACAATGTGACAGATATAAATTCTAAATTAGAAGAAAAGAAAGTCAATGATCAAATAAAAGACTTAGAAGCTAAAATAGTGGAGTCAGAAGACAAGTACAAAAGACTTCAAGCTGAATATTCTAATTACATTAGAAGAACACAACAAGAAAAAGAAACTATAGGAATCTTTGCAAATGAAAAGATAATAACTGAATTAATACCAGTTATAGACAATATGGAAAGAGCACTAGATGCATATACTGATAAAGAAGATGCTCTTTACAAAGGTGTAGATTTAGTTTACAAACAATTAAAAGACGCACTTGCTAAATTTGGAGTAGAAGAGATAGAAGCAGAAAATGCTGAATTTGATCCAAACTTCCACATGGCGGTTATGCAAGAAAGTGTTGAAGGAGTAGAACCAAACAAAGTTGTTATGGTTTTACAAAAAGGGTATAAGTTAGGTACTAAGGTAATAAGACCAACAATGGTGAAAGTATCTTGCTAGTAAATTTGTATATAATAGCTAATATAATAAATAGCTAATAACAATAATTTATTTAATTAATTAAGAATGAAAAATTTCAGGAGGCGTTTAAAAATGGCAAAAGTAATAGGTATAGATTTAGGTACAACAAACTCTTGTGTTGCAGTTTTAGAAGGTGGAGAAGCTCAAATAATACAAAATAACGAAGGTATGAGAACTACACCATCAGTAGTAGCTTTCACAAAAGATGGTGAAAGAATAGTAGGAGAACCTGCAAAAAGACAAGCAGTTACAAATGCAGAGAGAACAGTTACTTCTATAAAAACTCATATGGGTACAGATTACAAAGTGGATATA
>CAYVBY010000001.1:424131-441353 GCA_964449895.1 uncultured Clostridium sp. | reverse complement strand
TAGCTTCTTGAGCTATTTCAATATCTGATTTGAATCCCATAACAAACATCCTCCTGTTTTTTATAAAATTATTTTAGTATTAATAAACATTAAAATAAATTAACAAATATATATCTATATTGTATTATTTTATCGATATGTATAATTGTAGAGCAAAAAAAAAAACAAATAAGTTGTTATAACAACTTATTTGTAAAAAGTAAATTTATAGAAAATTATAATTAAAAAAATGGTCAATAAATATAATTTTCGTATATTTGTTTCAAGAAAATCTATATTATTTTCAGGATACAGATTTTTTATTATACAAGTTTTTTAAAGATGTAAAGATATTATTTCAAATTTATTTTTATCAAATTTTATTAGCCCTTCCTTTTGCATTAAACTTAATTCGTGTGATAAAGCACTTCTATTTACGCAAAGAAATTTTGAAAGCTCATCTCTATTGTATGGTATTACAAAAACATCGCTTTTATTTTTTTGTTTTTCTGATAGCAAGTATGCTATGATTTTATTTCTTAATTTATAGTGCGAAATTATTTTTATTTTATGATATTTTCTTAAATTTTCATTTGCAATAAATTTAAGAACGTCTTGGGTAATTATAGATCTGTATTCTTCGGGGATAGTTCCTTTTTTAGAAATTGCTTCATAGTTAAATAATAATATTTCACAATCGGTTAAAGCATATATAGAAAAAGGACTAATTTTTTCGTATGTATAAGCTATTTCTAGTCCAAAAGAATAAGATGGCTCTAAAATATTTACTAAACTTTCATCTCCAGTTAAGTAAAAATTAGATACTGCTAATTTACCACTTAAAACTATACCAATATAATCAACATATTTCCCTTCATCTAATATTAATGCACCTTTTTCAAAAAATTTGATAGAACATTTTAGCGAAGGATATATTTCTTTTATGACTTCTTTACTTAAATTATGAAAAGGCCTTGATTTACTTAAAGCTTTTATAATTTTATCCATATTTATCCCCCCCGGTATCATATAAAAAATTATTTTAAGAGTAATTATATTTAAAAATTTGTTAAAAAGCAAATAAAAAAAATATAATTTTCGAATGTATTTTTTTGTCTAAATTATACATTAAAAATAAAAAATAGTATATAAAAAAATTTGATATAATATAAATATATTTTAGGTTGAGTTTGTAATTAAAAGGAGAGTTAATTATGATAGATAAATTCGATAAATTTGATTTGGATAAAGAAGTTTTAAAAGCTTTAGATATTTTAAAATATAAACATCCAACAGACGTTCAAAAATTAGTAATTCCAGGCTTATTAAAAAAGGATAACTTATTAGTACAATCAAAAACGGGAAGCGGAAAAAGTGCATCTTTTGCAATTCCAATATGCAATAATATAAAATCTTTAGATAACAAATTAAGAGCTTTAGTTATTGTTCCGACTAGAGAATTGGCAGTACAAGTAAAAAAAGAATTTGAAAATATTGGAAGGTTAAGAAAGATAAAATGTAGTGCTATTTTAGGGAAAGAATCATTTAAAGATCAAACTTTAGAATTAAAACAAGGTATAAATGTAGTAGTTGCAACACCAGGTAGAATAATAGATCATATCACTAGAGGTAATATAGATTTAAGTAATTTAGAGTATTTTGTTGTAGATGAAGTAGATAAGATGTTTGCAAAAGGATTTAGAGAAGATATGAAAAATATAATAAAAAATACACCTGATAATATTTGCAAATCTTTTTTTTCTGCTACCATAAATGAAGAAATAATAACAGTATGTGACAAATATATGAAAAATTACAAATACATAGAAATTGAAGATAAAAAAATGTCGAATTATAATATAAAACAATTTTATATTGAAAGTTTAAATACAGACGAAATTACAGAAGGTAAGACTTCAAAATATGAAATTTTAAAATCAATTTTTTATAAACTAAAAAGTGATACAAGTATAATATTTACAAACACTAAAAAAGATGCTGAAAATTTATATGAAAATTTGAAAGAAGAAGGTTTTTTAGTAGAATTAATTCATGGAGATATATCTCAAGAAAGAAGATTTTATATAGTAGAAGATTTTAAAAAACTAAAGTTTAACATATTGATAAGTAGTGATATTATTTCTAGAGGTATCCATATTGATGATGTATCTTTAGTTGTAAATTATCAAATTCCATTTAGTAGTGAAACTTATGTTCATAGAATTGGAAGAACAGGAAGACTTGGAAAAGAAGGGCTAGCTATAAGTTTAGTTTCTAAAAATGAAGAAGAGTATTTTAATCAAATACAAGAATATATAAATCATAAGATAGAAAAAATAGATATAGATTATACAGAAGAAGATATAAATATTTATAATGAAAAAATTAAAGATTTGAAGGAAAAGGAATATGTTGTATTACAAGAAGAATTTAGCGAAGAAATTACTAAAATTCATATAAATTTAGGAAAGAAAAAGAAAATTAGAATAGGCGATATAGTTGGAACTTTAAATAATATTGAAGGAATAGAAAATAGTGATATAGGTGTTATAAAAATTTATGATAATTATTCTAATGTAGATATATTAAATAAAAAAGGTGATTATTTGTTAAAAAATTATAGTGAAATAAAAATTAAAAATAAAAAGGCTAAAATAAAGAAATCTTTAATCTAAATAGATATATATGTAGTTTGAAAGTTATGAGTCAAAAAAGGAAGTGCTTTAAAATATATTTGGGAACTTCCTTTTTTATTATAGAAATAAATTTGTATTTTGATTTAAATTTTATAATAATTTTTAAGAAATTATAGAACCATTTATATATACGTAAGATAGAATTTTCTCTTTTGGAGTATCAGTAATACTTATTATTTTAACTTGGCTTTGAGGATTATCATCTTGGAATATTGTAAAGAGAGAGTTTAAATTATTGTACATTTTTAGAATATCCTCAGAATTTGTTTTAAGTTTTATAATGGTAAGTAAATTTTCGTTAGAAATTTTACTTGATGTTTCGACATTACTTATAAGCTTGTAAATTGTGTTGTTACTACTTAAATAATATGTATTATTTGTAAATAAATATGGAGATATAGATTTTTCAAAAGTATCGTATTTTTTTTCGATAGTATTTGTGATTTTATACAAAAGTTTTATATCTTGTAAGTCAAAATTAGCTTTAAAAGTATCTAGTAAATGGGGATTTATATATTTAAAATCTATGTACATACAGGCACCTTCTTATAAAAATAATTATTAATATTATTAACTAACAATGATAAAATATACATTATATTAAAATATTATTATAAGAATATATTAAATTCAAAATCGTGTTATTTGAGAATAAAATTTTATATTTATTTTAAAGTATATAAAAAATACAAATTTAAAAAAGGAAGTTGATGAAAAATAGATTTTATAGTATTTTTCATCAACTTCCTAAAAAATAAATATTTATTTTTTAGATTTATATTTTTTTTCTTCCCAAAAAGTTGCATTTCTTATTCCTAAATTTATAGGATCAAAGGTTATTTTTTCTATAGGAATACCTCTTTTTATTTGACTTTCGTAGTCGTTGTAACATTTAATTACTGTGTTAGATAATATTAAAATAGCTATTACGTTTAGCCATGCCATTATACCAAGTCCTATATCACCAAATTTTACAAATATAGAAGATGTTTCAAATGAACTTATTCCAATATTTAACAAGAATATGATTATAAGTACATATATGGATTTTTTAGAATATTTACCACCATTTAATTTTCTTACTATATAATTTAAATTAACTTCTGCTATATAAAAATAAGCCATTAAAGAAGTAAATATAAAGAAAAATAATGATACTGTAATAAAAGCTCCACCAAAACCAGGTTTTAAAGTATTTATACCTACAATAAGATATTCAGATCCTATTTGGTCTATTGTAAAAGTATGTGTTGTCGTGTAAATAATTTTTTTAGTTACTTCATCAAATACGGTATAACAATCTGTCATAAGAATCATAAATCCAGTTGCAGAACAAACAAATAATGTATCTACATATATTGATAAAGATTGAACAAATCCTTGTACTGCAGGGTGATTAACTTCTGCTGCAGATGAGGCTTGAGTTCCTGTTCCGTGTCCTGCTTCATTAGAATAAATTCCCCTTTGAATTCCCCAAGATATAGTAGAACCTAATATACCAGCAAAGCTAGCATCTTTACCAAATGCTCCTCTAAAAATTTGTGATAAAACAGAAGGCAATTGTTCGATATTAAGAAGTATTATAATTAATGATGTTAATATGTACACAATTCCCATAAATGGTACTATACATTCAGCAGCAGAACTTATTCTTTTTATTCCTCCAAATATAATAAAACCCGTGATTACAACTAATATAGCTGCAGTTATAAATTTATTTAACCCAAATGTAGTTTGTACTGCATCAACTATAAAGTTTGATTGAATCCCTGGTAAAAATATTCCCATTGCTAATATTGATACAATGGCAAATAATAACCCATAAAATTTAGCAAATTTTGTTTTAAGTAGACCTTTTTCTATATAATAAGCAGGTCCACCACGATATTGATCGATATGATCTTCTTTGTAAAGTTGCCCTAAGGTAGATTCTGCAAATGCAGAACCAGCACCTATAAATGTAATTATCCACATCCAAAATAAAGCACCAGGTCCTCCCCAAGCTATAGCAGTAGCAACACCAGCTATATTTCCTGTACCTATACGACCAGCTAAAGAAGTACAAAAACTTTGAAAGGTTGAAATACCTTTTTCTAGTTTTTCATAGCCAAAAAGTAACTTAATCATAAGTTTTAAGTTTCTTATATGAGAAAATTTAGTTTTAAATGAAAAATAAATTCCTGATAATAAACATAAGCATATTAACCAGTAACTCCAAATAAAATCATAAATTCCATTGATTATATTTTCCATGAGTCCTCCTAAAATTCAAAAGTATTTAAATTAAAAATATATAATTAACATTTCTATATAAATTATATTGATTAAATAAATTAGAGCAAGTTAAAAAAGGAGATTTAATAATTAAAAATTTAAAATATGAAATAAAAAAAGACATAGTCACTAAGACTATGTCTTTTTTTATTTATAAAAATTTATTATTAGTCTTCTTCAACAACTTCTAATATATTCATTGGACATGCTTGAGCACATTTTCCACAAGCTATACATTTAGTTGGAGTTTCTTTACTATCGTCTTTAACTATTATTCCTCTTGGACATGCATCAACACAAGTTAAGCAACCAGTACATTTTTTCTTATCTATTACATAAACACCTTTAGCGTTTTGAGTAATAGCACCTTCTGGACATTTTTTAGCACAAACACCACATTGGTTACAAGCTTGTACGTTTAAAGATCCATCTTTTTTAGTAGTTATGTCTATACATGGTAAACCTTGTTTTTTGTAGAAAGCCATAGAACATTCTAATTCGCAAGTAAAACATGCTTGACATTTTGATTTGTCTGTAACAACTAATTTTTTCTTCATATTCAAAATCCCCCTAATTTAAAGTACTTTATAGTCATTTTTTAATATTAAGCAACCTACTTTTAGTTTATAGTATATTTTGTAAAAAATCAATAATATTTCCATTAAATGGGACAATAAATTGACGGAAAATAAAATATATAAAACAATTGAAAAAAGTATAATAATAATATAAGGAACTTGTCAAATTTTAATATGAAAAAAAATAAAATTATTTGTGGTTTTTTATTAAGTTTAATTTAAGATTTTATTGGTAATATAAAGTAAATATATGTTTTGGAGGTTTTTTATGAATAAAAGATTAATAAATTTTTTACTTTTATGTTCTTTAACGAGTGTTTTAACTGCATGTTCATCAAATAATAATAGTGAAGATTTAACATCAATTAATGGGATAAAACTTGAAACGATTGGAAAGATAGACACATATATAAAATTAAGTGATAATGTAAGTGTTGATGGAGATGGTGTAAGTATTGATAAAAATATTGTTACTATAAATAAAGAAGGTACTTATAGTGTAAGCGGAACTTTATCTGATGGACAATTAGCAGTAGATGTGGGTGATAAAGATGATGTATATATAGTCTTAGATAATGCCAGTATAACTTGTTCAGATAATGCACCTATAAATATTATTAATGGAGATAAAGTAGTATTATCGACATCTAAAGATAGTAAAAATAATATATCAGACGGAAAAGAGTATAAATTAGAAGCTGATGAAGATGAACCAAATTCTGCTATATTTAGTAAGTCAGATTTGGTTATAATGGGAGAAGGCTCTCTAAATATAGAAGGTAATTATAATAATGGAATAACTAGTAAGGATGATTTAATAATTCAAAGTGGAAATATAACTATTAATTCTGTAAATCATGGTATAAAAGGAAAAGATAGTGTAATTGTTTTAGATGGAAATATAAAAGTTATCTCTGATGGAGATGGTATAAAATCAACTAATACAAATGATACAGATAAAGGTTATATTCAAATAGAAGGTGGAAATATTGATATTATTTCAGGACAGGATGGAATTCAAGCTGAAACTAATTTAATTATAAATGATGGAGATATTAAATTATCTACTGGAGGAGGTAGCAAAAATACTAATCAATTAGTAGGTAATGGAGAATTACCAGTTCGTCAATATAAGAATATAGAAAGTGATGATCAAGAAGAAAGTACAAAAGGAATAAAAGCATCTAAAAGTATCGAAATAAATGGAGGAAAACTAGATATAGATTCTTTAGATGATTCAATACATTCAAATGAAATAATAAAAATTAAAAAAGCAGATATAAATATAAAATCTGGTGATGATGGTATACACTCTGATGTAAATTTAAAAATAAGTGGAGGAAATATAGACATAACAAACTCTTACGAAGGTATAGAAAGTCAAAAAATAACATTAAGTGGAGGACATATAAATATAAATGCAAGTGATGATGGTATAAACGCATCTAGTGGTAATGATAATTCATCACAAAATAAACAAGGAGAAAATCCATTTGAAACAGATGAGGAGGCAGAATTAATAATAAATGGAGGTACAATTTTAATTAATGCATCAGGTGATGGATTAGATTCAAACGGAATTATAAAGATGAATGATGGTTTAGTATTAGTAAATGGTCCAACAAATGGTGGTAATAGCTCTTTAGATTATGGAATTGATTTTAATATAAATGGTGGAATATTAATTGCAACTGAAAGTTCAGATATGATGGAAAATCCAAGTGATACAAGTAAACAAAATGTAATATCTGTTGTTTTAAAATCACAATCTGAAAATACTTTAGTACATATAGAAGATAATAAGGGAAATGAATTAATTACTTTTTCTCCTAGCAAACAATATTCATCTGTTATAGTATCTTCTCCTGATATTAAGGATAATTCTACATATAAGATATATCTAGGTGGCAAACATAATGGCAAAAATGAAAATGGAATTTATACAAATGGGACATATAGTGGAGGAGAATTAATGGGAAGTATAAAAATTTCATCTTCAATTAATGAGCTTTTACAACAAGGAGCATTAAAAGAACAATCAAAAGGACAATCAAATAAAAAAATGAATCCACCAGGTAAAATGAATCCTCCTGATCAAAAAAGAAATCCACAAGATATGGGTAAAAAATTTTAATATAAAAAATAACAAATTTTGAATAAGTAAAAATTTAGAGCATTAAAAAGGTATGATAAAAATCATACCTTTTTTGAATTGATTAAATAAAAAGCTTTTGTTCTGATACTGAAGAAGTAAGAGTTATATTTAAGTTTCCATTTTTGCATCTTAGTTTATCTAATAAGTCTTTTGAATTTACTCCTTGTTTTAATTTTATTAAATATGTAATTTCAAATAGAGAGCCAAAGTCTCTAGTTCTAATTTTTTCAACATTATATGAATTTGTATATTCGTTTAATATACTATCAAAAGTACCTTCAAAATTAAGATCTTCTGGAACTACAATTTTTAATTGCATAGTTTTTTCTTTATTTGTTCCAAAATTAAATTTTTCTAAAATTAACATTACTGCACAAAGTACAAATGTAAATAATATTGAATATCCTATATATCCCATACCACAAGCAAGACCTACAGCTAATGTAAAGAATATATATGAAATATCTTTTGGATCTCCAGGGGCACTTCTAAAACGAATTATTGAAAATGCTCCAGCTAAGCTAAATGCTCTAGCTACATTGTTTCCAACTAATAAGATGATTATAGCTATAATTACAGGTAGCATTACTAATGTGACTGAAAAATTTGAACCAAATCTATCTTTGTTATTTGTTTTCATATAAGATAAGCTTATAATTAAGCCTAATACAATTGCAGTAACAAGGACAATAATTGCGTTTATAAATGTAAAGGATTCTCCTGAGGTTGTTGTTATAATACTTTCTAACATGATAGTTCACTCCTTTGATTATTAAGTTGTTTTTCTTTTGTGTAATTCATAAACTCTGTTCCATATTTTGAAAAATGAGTGTTATATATTTTTAGCTCTGTCAATATATGTGTAAACCATAGAGGAATAGAACCTAGAATTTTTACTTCCATTAAATATTGATTTTCTTCTAGTATATCTTTTCCAAAATATCCTGCCCCAAGAGATAAGTCTTCCCTTCTTGTTAAAATTTTAGAATCAATAGTTAATCTAAAATCTTTATTATCTTTGGCGAAAAAAGCTTTTCTAGAATATCCAATAAAGACTTTAGGCTCAACTTTGTTATGACTTAAATAGTATTCTATTTCATCTAAAACTTGATTATTTAAATAGTCATTTGTACGAGGGCGGATTCCTCTTTCTAAAAAATCAATAGCATCTTTTAATGTAAGTACTATTCTTCTTTTGTTTACGATTTTATTTATTTTTTTCTTTAATTCTAAAAATACAATATCTTCTGGATTTGATGTAATTTTATAGCTTCTAAGACGCAATTTTTCTTTGTAATACGGTTTTGAAATAGAATGTCTTATTACATCGTTGTTATCATTGTCGTAGTAAATACTATAAATATTGTAATTTTTATTATCTTTACAATACTTATCAAATTCCATATAGTTTAGTATTTTAGGAATTAATAGGTCATATTGATTTTGGCTTAGAAGATACTTTTTTTCGTAACGCTTAAAAGATTTTATTGCCATATTTTTCACTCCTATTAAATTGATGATAATAATATATAAAATGAACCTTAAATTTACCTTAATATGTAAGACGTTTATTTGAAATTATTAAATACTTTAAATTTAATATTATATTTTTACTAAAAAGAAGTTATATTATTTGAAGAAGTGATATAATAGTAATTTAGTAAATATAGTAGGAAAATTTAAATAAAATTTAAAAATACATAGATAATAATAGGAGGTAAATATGCAAGATTTAATAAATGCTATAGATAAAATAGTAGAAAGTGAAGCTTTTAAGATTGTTATAAGTAATAAAAAAAATAAAGATGAAAAATATAATAAGATAAATATCAATATTAAAGAAAATAAAGATAAAGAGTATTATCAAATCGAAAAATATACAGATAAACAGGTTTTTCATGAAAATATAGAAATATGTGTAATAAAAGAAAAGCTTATAGATTATATGAGTACAAGTTATAAGCAGTTATCAGCATGGAGTGAAGATTATACATTTGATTTAAAAATATCTAAAAAGGGTAAAGTATTTTTAAGCAAGAAAAAATCTAATAATTCAAACTTAATGAGTAAAGATCACAACAATAAGAAAAATTATATTTTAGAAGAAGGTATGATAATAGAGCCTTTAATAGATTTGGGAGTTTTTACTAAAGAAGGTAAAGTAGTAAAATCTAAATACGATAAGTACAAACAAATAAATAGATTTGTAGAGATAATAGATGATGAAATCAAAAAAAATAATTATAAAGAACTTACAATATTAGATTTTGGATGTGGAAAATCTTATTTAACATTTATACTTTATTATTATTTTGTTGAAATTAAAAAAATAAATGTTAAAATGATAGGCCTTGATTTAAAAGAAGATGTAATAAAAAAATGTAACGAAGTAGCAAAACAGTATAGATACGATAATCTACATTTTGAGCTTGGAGATATAAATGGATATAAATACAACAATAAAGTAGATATGGTTATAACTTTACATGCATGTGATACTGCTACAGATTATGCTTTATATAATGCTATAAAATGGAATGCAAATATGATTTTTTCAGTTCCATGTTGTCAACATGAATTAAACCATCAAATGCAGCCAGAAAATCTTGAAATATTAACTAAATACGGAATAATTCAAGAAAGAGTAGCAGCACTTATGACCGATGCTATTAGAGGTAATTTACTTGAAGCAGTAGGATATAAAACACAACTTCTAGAATTTATTGATATATCTCACTCACCAAAAAATATCTTAATAAGAGCTAGTAAAGCTAATATATCAAAACAAAAGACAGAAAAATCTTTAGAAGAAGTAAACAAATTAATAAAAGAATTTAATTTCAATCAAACTCTATATAATTTATTAAAAAAAGATAATTTAATTTAGCCATATATTGTAGATAAAATAAATTTACATAAAATATATTTATAATAAAGATTTGTTTATATTTATGTAAAAATTAGAAGTTATAATCAAAAATATATCTAAAACTGCTTTAATAATTTGTGGATAGGGGGGAAATGGATGAAATATTTAAAGTTAATATTTAATAGAATTTTTATATTTGGCATGATGATATTGGTACAAATTGGATATATGCTAGTTTTTATATATAATTTCGGAAAGTATTCACAAATGATGAGTATTATATGTATGATAATTAGCATAGCTGTAGTTCTTTTCATTGTGTATAAAGAAGAAAATCCGGCTTATAAAATAGCTTGGATTATACCTATTTTATCATTCCCTATATTTGGAGGACTTTTGTATTTATTCTTAGGAAATAAAAAACCCACTAGAAAATTAAGAGCTAAATTAGAAAAAGAATATGATAGACAAAAGCATTTAACTTATCAAGACAAAAATATTATAAAAGAGATTGAATCACAAGATATTAGAGTTGCTGGGCAAGTAAAATATTTATCTAATTATATGAACTTTCCAGTATATAAAAATACAGAAGTAACCTATTATAAAAGTGGAGAAGAAAATTTTGAAGACTTAATAAGAGAATTAAAATCTGCCAAACATTATATTTTTATGGAATACTTCATAATTGATCAAGGTGAAATGTGGGATACCATATTAGAAATTCTAGAAGAAAAAGCAAAAGAAGGATTAGATGTAAGGTTAATTTATGATGATATGGGATGTGTATCTCTTCTTCCGTATAAGTACGACAAAATATTGGAATTTAGAGGAATAAAATGTTTAAGATTTAATCCATTTATTCCTATTATTTCAGTTACTATGAATAATAGAGATCATAGAAAGATAACAGTAATAGATGGACATACTGGATTTACTGGTGGTATAAATTTAGCGGATGAATATATAAATAAAAAAGAAAGATTTGGCTACTGGAAAGATACAGGTATTATGCTCAGAGGAGAAGGTGTGTGGAGTTTAACAAATATGTTTTTACATATGTGGAATTCTTTTAAATATACTGATGAGGATTATAGTAATTATAAGCCTGACATACATTTAAATAAAAATTTATTAGATAATGGATATGTACAGCCCTATGGAGATTCTCCTTTAGATAATGAAATTGTAGGAGAAAATGTGTACTTAAATATTATAAATAATGCTAAGAAATATATTTATATATTTACACCATATCTTATAATCGATAATGAAATGATGACAGCTCTTTGTCTTGCATCTAAAAGAGGAATTGATGTAAAAATTGTAACTCCAGGAATTCCTGACAAAAGAACAGTATTTAAACTTACTAGATCATATTATCATCAACTTATAAATAATGGTGTAGAAATTTATGAATATACACCAGGTTTTATACATGCAAAGGTAGTTGTATGTGATGATGAAGTAGCTACTGTAGGAACTATAAATTTTGATTATAGGAGTTTATATCTTCATTTCGAATGTGGAGTTTTTTTATATAAAGTAAAGTGTATTGAAGATATAAAAAAAGATGCAATAGAAACTATTTCTAAAAGTTATAAAATAGAAAAAGACTTTTTTAAAGATAGTCGAATAAATATTTTATTTAAAGCAATACTTAGATTATTTGCACCTCTTATGTAAGTTGAAAACTTATGCAAAATAGTGCTATTATTTTAGTATATTATATTAAAAAACTGGAGGGGTATATTTTGATAAGAAAAGCTAATTTGAATGATGTAGATAATATAATGAACATTGTAAAAGAAATAATTATTGAAATGAAGGAAAGTAATAATACACAATGGGATGAAAATTATCCTACTTATGATAATTTTAAAAAAGATGTAGAAGAAGGAACTCTATATGTTGATGAATTTGAAGGTGAATTATTAGGATTTGTTTGTATAAATGAAGAAGAACCAGAAGAATACAAAACTGTTAATTGGATAAGTGATGAAAAAGCTCTAGTTATACATAGAATGGGAGTAAATCCAAAACATAGAAGAAAAGGAAAAGGTAAGCTTTTAATAAAATATGCAGAAAATAGGGCGATGGATAAAAATATTATGTATTTAAAAACAGATACTAATTCAATGAATATAAAAATGTATAATTTATTTAAAACTTGTGGTTTTAGATTTGCAGGTCAAATAGAATTTATGGAGAAAAAAGATCCTTTCTATTGCTATGATTTAAAATTAGATGTTTAAATTTTAGGGAGTGATAATTAATGAACGAAAAATTAGCTCAAATATTAAAACAAGCGAGAAATAACCCTGAGTTAAAACAAAAATTTATAGAAACAAAATCTGCTAAGGATCCTATGGCTGAATTTTGTAAAGTTGCTACAGAATATGGCTATGAAATGACTGTTGGAGAATTATTTGAAATAGGGGAAGAATATGCAGCAAATTTACTAAAAAGTTGTAATGGAGGTGCTGTTTATCCAATTGATGATTGGGGAGACTGGTACGAGGATTTTTTTGCAGCTTTAAGATAAAAAATTAAAGGAGTGTGTAAACACTCCTTTTTGAGTTAATAAGGTAATTTTACATTTCCTTTTTTTATTAAGTATGTAAGCGATTTTGCTTCTTCATATGCATAGCAATTAGGAGCGTCGTCAGATTCAAATAAAATTACCATATTTAATGCTTCTAAAACTTTTTTTGAACAAATAATTTTGTATAAGCTTTCGATTTTTTCTTTTATTTCGCAGATAGTAAATTCTGACATAAAAGGTTCGTTTGATTTTAATTCTTCTGCTAAATTGTTTTTAAAATCTTCACTTGATAAATTTTCAAAATCTTTTAAAAAGCTCTCCATGTAAAGACCAATAAACCATGAATTTGCTATTTCAAAATGTTTTTTAAGCTCTTCGTTTGTTAGTTCCATAACTTCCTCCAAATAAAAAATATAAGATATTTATATTATAATATTTTTTGTATCACATAGGAAATTATATTCATTTAAATGTTATATTCAGAAAAGTTAGATTTTTAAAGAAAATCACTTTGGAAAATTCAATAATATTGAGAGATAATTTTACATTTGCTATAATAATTAATAAGTTTTTTATGGAATTTTAATACAAAAGAGGTGTATTATGAATAAATATAATATAGTGGTAGCAGATCCTGCAAAAAATATAACAATACTAGTTTTAGATGATATAGATAAAAATTTATATAAAAGTGTTGCTAAAGACATTTTAGAAAAAACAAATTACAAAGCTGAACAAGTTGGTTTTGTAAAAAATCCTATTATGGGAGGCGATATTAGGCTTGAAATGATGGGAGGAGAATTTTGTGGAAATGCTTCTAGAAGTATAGGTATATTTTTTGCTAGAGAAAATAATATAACAAATGGGAATGTATTTGTTGAAATAACAGGAAGTGATAGGATTTTAAAGGCAGAAGTAGATTTAGACAAAAAAACTTCAAATATTGAAATGCCTATCCCTCAAAAAATAGAAATAATAGATGTAAAAAATTTAGGTAAATTTCCAATTGTAATAATAGAGGGGATAAATCATATAATTGCAGAGAACATTTCACCTACGCAAGAAAACTTTGAACAATTTAAAAAAGCAGTATATGAAAATTATAATGTAGAAGCTTTTGGTGTTATGTTTTTTGATAGACAAAAAAATTATATTACACCTGTAGTTTATGTAAAAGATACAGATACTACATTCTTTGAAAGTAGTTGTGGAAGTGGGACATTAGCTACAATTACTTATTTAGGTAGCGACTTACAAGATGGACATTTAAAAAGTAATATAAGTCAGCCTGGAGGAATTATAGAAGCTGAGATTTATAAGGAAAATGGACAAATAAAAAATATAACTATAGGCGGAGTTGTAGAACTCAGTCAAAATATCCAAATAGAATTATAAAAAATTATATATGTGCTATAATTTTAATAAAATATATCTAAGGAGGTAATAGCTATGGCTGGAATTTTAAGTAGATTTAAAGATATAATGTCATCAAATGTTAATGCATTATTAGATAAGGTAGAAGATCCTATGAAAATGATAGATCAATATCTTAGAAATTTAGAAAGTGATTTAGGTAAAGTAAAATCTGAGACAGCGGCTGTTATGGCTGAAGAAAAAAGATCAAAAAGAGAATTAGATGAATGTTTAGTATCTATAAATAAAATGCAAATGTATGCAGAAAAAGCATTATTAGCAGGAAATGAAGCTGATGCTAGAACTTTTTTAGAAAATAAAGCTAACTTAAATCAAAAGTTATCATCACTTCAACAAACTTACGATATTGCAAAGGAAAATTCAGCTAATATGAGAACTATGCATGATAAGATAGTTAAAGATATAGGTGAATTAAATGCTAGAAGAGATCAATTAAAAGCAAAAATAGCAATAGCTGAAACTCAAGAAAAATTAAATAAAATAGGATCAAGCATAAGTGGAGCTAAGGGTAACATGTCTAAATTCAATGAAATGGAAGCTAAGATAAATAAAAAATTAGATGAAGCAAATGCGATGGCTCAATTAAATGATTCTAATAAAGAAGAGAGTATAGATGATTTAATGAAAAAATATGATGAAGGTACTAATCCTTCATCTCAAGCAGACGATGAATTAGCAGCATTAAAAGCTAAATTAGGACTACAATAAAAATTTATAGATTGAAAATTTAACAAGAGAGGGAATATTATGGAGAGCGTAAAAACTTATTCTTGTCAAAATTGTGGATCGACTATGGTATTTGATATTGAATCCCAGTCATTAAAATGTCCGAACTGTGGCAATGAACAGATAATAAAACATGATGAAAATAAAGTAGTAGAGCATGAACTTACAATACATGCTAAAAACTTAATAAAGGCAGAAGAAAAAACATCTACTAGTATGGAATGTGAAGGATGTGGTGCTACTGTAGAAGTAGATGCTACAAGTACTGCTACAACATGCCCATATTGCGGTTCAAACTATGTATTAGTAAAAAAACAACTAGATACACTAATTCCAGATGGGATAGTACCTTTTAGAGTTGATAAAACAGAGGTAGGTGAAATTTTCCATAAATGGATAAAATCTAGACATTTTGCTCCAAATGAATTAAAAAATCTATATCAAGCAGGTAAAATTCAAGGTATATATATACCGTTTTGGACATTTGATGCAGAGGTCTATGCACATTATAGAGCTATGGGAGGAGAAGAATATCAAGAAACCTATGAGGATTCAGATGGAGAAATTCAAACAAGAACAAAAGTTAGATGGCATCATACATCAGGTTATGTAGATGAATCATTTGATGATGTACTAGTTAGAGCATCAAATAAATTGCAGTCACATTTATTAGATTCTATGACTTATAATACTAAAAGTATAAATTCTTTTTCTCCAGATTATATGTCTGGGTATTGTTCTGAAATTTATACTATAGATTTAAATACTGCTCATCAGACTGCAAAAAACATAATAAATAATAAAATGGAAAATTTGTGTGAACAAGATGTACTTAAGAGATATGATAGAGTTAAAAATTTGGATATGAATTTAAATTATAAGGATGAAACTTATAAATATGTATTATTGCCTGTTTATTCTACTTCATTTTATTATAAAGACAAAATTTATAATGTTTTAATAAATGGGCAATCTGGAGCACTATATGGAGAGTATCCAAAGAGTGTATTTAAAATAGCGGCTACAGTTATATTTGTGATTTTTATAATAATTATATTTGTATGTATTTATAATAATTTATAGTAATTTAGGAGGAATAAAATGGGAATTTTTAGTAATCAACTTTCTAATGTAGTAGAATGGGAACAGTTTAGAGAGGATATGATATTTTGGAAATGGGATAATAAAGAAATTAAAAAAGGAAGTAAATTAATTATTAGACCAGGACAAGATGCTATATTTATGTTTAATGGTAAAGTAGAAGGTATATTCAAAGATGAAGGAAGTTTTGATATAGAATCCCAAATAATACCTTTTTTATCTACATTAAAAGGATTTAAATTTGGATTTAATAGTGGTATGAGGGCTGAAGTTTTGTTCATAAATACAAAAGAACTTACTGTAAAATGGGGAACAAAAAATGCTATAAATATACCAGCACCAAATCTTCCAGGAGGAATGCCTATAAAATCTTTTGGAACATTTTGTTGTAAAGTATCAGATTACGAATTGCTTATAGATAAAGTAGCAGGAGTTCAAAAACAATTTACTATAGAAAATGTAAAAGAACGTATAATGTCTATGCTAGACCAAACTTTTATGAGATGGGTAGTAAGAGAAGGTAAAGATATATTTAATCTTCAAGCAAATGCATTTGAAATATCTAAAGGTATTCAAGAAGATTTAGATATGGAAATGCAAAAGATAGGGATAGGAATAACTAACTTTACAATAGCTAATGTAAGCTATCCAAAAGAAGTTCAAGAAATGGCTCAAAAGGCTGCATCACAAAGTATGATAAATGATATGAATAAATATACTCAAATGGCTATGGCAGATTCTATGGGTAATGGTAGCAATTCTAATGTTGCATCTGATATGATGCAAATGCAAATGGGAATGATGATGGGACAACAAATGATGAATCAAATGAACTCATCTATGCAACAACCACAAATGCAACAAC
>CAYVBY010000001.1:22847-424031 GCA_964449895.1 uncultured Clostridium sp. | reverse complement strand
CAACAAATGATGAATCAAATGAACTCATCTATGCAACAACCACAAATGCAACAACCACAAATGCAACAACAGCAGATGCAACCACAGATGCAACAGCAAGCTCAACCTCAAGGAGGAAATGTTGCTAAATTCTGTCCAAACTGTGGAAATCCAAATCCAGGAAGTAATTTCTGCCCAAATTGTGGAACAAAACTAGTTTTATAACATATAGGAAATTATATTCATTTAAAAATTGTGGATAATTATAATTTCCGTCAATGTGTTTTAGAGAAATCTACATCTTTAAAAAATAATTAGAATAAAGATTTTTTTATAAAAAATATTAAATAACAAATATTAAAATAATAAAAAGCGCTATCAAAAATAAAAATTTGATAGCCTTTTTTATTATCTATATTTAAGGTTAATATATATTATAGATATAGATTTTAAAAAAAAATTATTGTATTATAGTACATAGTATATAATTAAAGAATTTTTTAATAAAGATTTTTTGACAAAAGTAATAGGAGGATAAAAATGGAAATAGTTGTAATTGGATGTGGAAAAGTAGGTACTACTTTAGTAGAACATCTAGCCATGGAAGGTCATAATGTGGTTGTTATAGATACAAATCAAAAAAATATAGAAGAAATAGTAAATATTTATGACGTCATGGGAATATGTGGAAATGGGGCTATTTACGATATTCAAGTAGAAGCTGGAGTAAATAAGGCTGATTTATTTATAGCTGTTACATCAGCTGATGAAGTTAATTTAATTTCATGCTTGATTGCAAAAAAATTAGGAGCTAAAAATTTAATTGCAAGGGTTAGAAATCCTGATTATGCATCACAAATATCATTTATGAGAGATGGTTTAGGGATTAATTTAATGATAAATCCTGAAAAGGCAGCAGCAAATGAAATTGCTCGTATATTGAGATTCCCATCTGCACTTAGAGTAGATACTTTTGCTAAAGGTCATGTTGATTTAGCTGAAATAAAAGTTAGAAAAAATAGTAAATTAGTGGGAGTATCTTTAAGTGATTTAAATAGAAGATTTAAAACAAGTGTTTTAATTTGTGCTCTTCAAAGACAGCAAGAGGTTTATATACCAGATGGTAGATTTTCTTTAGAAGAGGGAGATAAAGTTCATATTACAGCATCTCATAAAGATTTAGAAAAGTTTATGATTTCAGCTGGAATTTATGAAAGAAAAATAAAATCAGTTATGATAATCGGGGGAAGTAGAATAGCTTTTTATCTTGCTAAACAATTAACTGAGATAGGAATGAAGGTAAAAATAATTGACAATGATGAAAAAACATGTGAAAAATTAAGTTCTATTTTACCTAAAGCAGATATTATAAATGGAGATGGTACAGATCAAAAGGTATTGTTAGAAGAAGGTATAGAGTATGTAGATGCATGTGTGTCTATGACAGGTATAGATGAAGAAAATGTAATTATATCTATGTATGCAGCTAAATGTAATGTATCTAAAGTAATAACTAAAGTAAATAGATTATCTATAATTAATATGTTAGATTCTATAGGGATTGAAAGTGTTATTTCTCCTAAAGATATAACAGCAAATGAAATTGTTAGATATGTAAGAGCTAAGGAAAACAAGGGAGATAGTGGAATAGAAACACTTTATAAAATAGTCGATAAGAAGGTTGAAGCACTAGAATTTATAGCTAGAAATAATATAAGTTTTTTAGGTGTACCTCTTAAAAGACTTAAGACAAAAGAAAATTTACTTGTAGCAGGTATAATGCGTGAAAATAAATTGATAGTTCCAAGTGGAGAAGACTTCATTCAAGAAGGAGATAGTGTGATAATTGTTACTACAAATGCATTTTTAACTAGCTTAGAAGACATCTTAGCATAGGAGGAATCTATGAATAGAAAGATGATATTGAAGACACTTGGAAATATACTTATATTTGAAGGTATCTTATTAATATTACCATTTTTAGTAGCTATAATTTATGGAGAAAATACGGTATTGTATTTTTTATTGACAATAGGAATTTCTATATTAGTAGGATATTTTCTTTCAAATATAAAAACAGATAATAATCATATCTATGCAAAGGAAGGTTTTATAATAGTTGCACTCGGGTGGATAGTAGTATCTTTAATTGGAGCATTACCATTTTATTTTAGTGGGGAAATACCAAATTTTGTAGATGCATTTTTTGAAACAGTATCAGGATTTACAACTACAGGGTCTACTATTTTAAATAATATAGAAGGTTTATCAAAAGGTATGTTGTTTTGGAGATGTTTTACTCATTGGATTGGAGGTATGGGAGTTCTTGTATTTGTATTAGCTTTTTTACCACAATCAGAAGGACAACATATGTTTTTAATGAAGGCAGAAGTACCAGGACCAGTAGTAGGTAAATTAGTATCAAAAATAAAAGTAACAGCAAGAATACTATATGCTATTTATGCTGCTATGACATTGATAGAGATTGTATTTTTATTAATAGGAGATATGCCACTTTATGATAGTATAGTACATGCATTTTCAACTGCAGGTACAGGAGGATATTCTATAAAAAATTCAAGTATAGCATATTATGACAGTTATTATATAGATATGGTAATTACTATTTTTATGATATTATTTGGGGTAAATTTTAACTTATTTTATTTATTAATATTAAAAGATTTTAGACAAATATTAAAAAGTGAAGAGCTTAGATGGTATATATTTATAATTTTAGGATTTACAGCAGTAATAACAATAAATATACTTGGTATTTATGGAAATGTTGGGCAAGCATTTAGATATTCCTTCTTCCAAGTGGGATCGGTTATAACTACAACTGGATTTGCTACGGCAGACTTTTGTATGTGGCCGACTTTATCGCAAATTTTAATTTTTATACTAATGATAGTAGGAGCCTGTGCAGGATCAACAGGAGGAGGTATGAAAATAGCTCGTGTAATGATACTTATTAAATCAGTTAAATGTAGCATAAATAAAATGATAAGTTCTAGAAAAGTAAGTGTTGTAAAATTTGAAAATAAAGATATGGACAAACAGATTATTGATTTTGCACATTCTTATTTTGTTGTATATGTGATGATATTAATTGGATCTATGTTACTTATTTCATTTGAAAATTTTGATTTAATTACAATAATTACAGCACCAATTACTTGTTTAAGCAATGTTGGACCTGGATTTGGAGATTTAATAGGTCCTGTAGGAAATTTTTCATCACTATCTAATTTTTCTAAATTAGTACTTAGTTTTGACATGCTTGCAGGACGTCTTGAATTGTTTCCTATGATAATGCTTTGCTATAGCATTAAAGAATGGTTAGATGTATCGAGAAAAAAAGTATTAAAAAAATAGCTTTATAAAATTTAATTAAATATTAATTTTATAAGAAATCTTTATTCTAAAGATATAGATTTCTTTGAAATACATTGATGGAAATTATAATTATTTACAATTTTTAAATGAATATAATTTCCTATGTGCTATAAACAGATATAATAATTGTACTAATAGATAGATTCTCAACTAATTTAGAGGATATATTTGAATAGGGGGAATTTATGAATAAAAAAATGATTTTTAAAACTTTGGGAAATATACTTATAGTAGAAGGTATTATATTGATATTTCCGCTTTTAGTTTCTTTAATTTATAAAGAAAATACAGTAGTAGAATTTATAATTACAATATTAACTGCATTAGGAGCAGGAATTTCACTTTCATGCATAAAAGCAGAAAACAAACACATATATGCAAGAGAAGGATTTATAATAGTTGCACTTAGTTGGATAGTTGTATCTTTAATTGGAACGCTACCTTTTTATTTAAGTGGAGAAATACCTAGATTTGTAGATGCATTCTTTGAAACGGTGTCAGGATTTACAACTACAGGAGCTAGTATTTTAAATGACATAGAAAGTTTATCTAAAGGAATGTTGTTTTGGAGAGGATTTACACACTGGATTGGAGGTATGGGAGTACTTATATTTGTATTAGCTTTTTTACCACAATCTGAAGGACAAGATGTATATATTATGAAAGCAGAACTTCCAGGACCAGTAGTAGGTAAAATAGTATCAAAAGTAAAGATGACAGCTAGAATCCTTTATGCTATATATGCAGTTCTTACATTGTTACAAATAATATTTTTATTAATAGGAGGAATGTCTCTTTTTGATAGTATAGTACATTCTTTTTCAATAGCAGGTACAGGAGGATTTTCAACAAAAAATATAAGTATAGCTTACTATGATAGTTATTATATAGATATGGTAATTGCGATATTTATGTTTTTATTTGGTATAAATTTCAATTTATATTATTTATTTATATTAAAAGATTTTAAGTCAATATTAAAAAGTGAAGAGCTTAAGTGGTATACAATTATAGTTTTTGGATTTACTGCAATAATAACTATAAATACTTTGGATATTCATGGAAGTGTGTTGGAGTCATTTAGATACTCTTTCTTCCAAGTCGTATCTATTATAACTACAACAGGATTTATGACTGATAATTATAATTTATGGCCAGCTTTATCGCAGGTATTGATTTTATTTCTTATGATAGTGGGTTCATGTGCAGGATCTACAAGCGGAGGAATTAAAATATCTCGTGCTATAATACTTATTAAATCTACGGTAGCTAGTATGAAGAAAATGATAAGTCATAGAAGTATAAGTACATTAAAATTTGATAGCAAAGATATTGATAAGCAAGTTTTAGAATTTGCATGTTCATATCTTATCATATATGTAATGATACTACTTGGATCTATCTTATTAATTTCTTTTGAAAATTTAGATTTAATAACGACTATTACAGCTGCTCTTGCCTCATTAGGAAATGTAGGACCAGGGCTAGGAGATATAATCGGTCCTGTTGGAAATTTTTCATCTTTATCAGATTTATCAAAGTTAGTGCTTTGCTTTGATATGCTTGCTGGTCGTTTGGAATTATTTCCTATAATAATGCTTATTTGTAGCATTAAAGATTTTTTTAAAGGTTTAGATACAAAAACATTATTGAAATAAATAAGTCGAATATAAATGTTTTAAAAAGCTATTTTCTAGTGTTGATATTAACAAATGTTAAAAATCAAATGGAAAATAGCTTTTTATTACATAATTCTACATAAATACAAAAAAATAAATGATATATCACCTAAAAAATATTATAATTAAATTAATATGAATTTTATGAAAACATAATTATTGTTTCATAATTTGCAATATAGGGGGATTAAATAGTATGAAAAATGAAAAGAAGGTAGAACTTATTTCACCAATAGGAGGACCTTGTGGTAAAGTTGACTTAAATAAAACTATGGTACCTATTTGTGATGAAAAATTATCGCCGTTTGCTTCTTATATGGGGGACTTGCATAAACTAAATAAGCCTAAAAAAAATACTACAAAAGTGGAAGCTGATTTTTTATTGGAAAAAGGTCATATCGGGGAAATTGAAAAGGCCATATTATTTACAATAAATCGCTTATTATTTGCAACATCTCTACAAATAACATTTTATTTAAAGAAAAGTGGATACGAGATAGAATCAAAAACAGTAGCTAGAAAGCTAACAAGACTTAAAGAAAAAAGTTTTGTAAGACAAATTGAGTTTGTTTCAGAAAATAGTATAAGTTCTTATAAGGCTTATTATTTGGGGTATCATGGAACTGGATTATTAAGAGCTTTAGATGTAAAAACATATTCACAAGGATATGTAAGTGAAATAAAAACATCTAAGATAAAATCTATATTAGCATCAAATCAATTACTAACTCAAGTTATGAATAATCAGTTAGAATTTGAAGTTTCAAAAGTTATAGTGAATGATAGTATAAGAGGATGTATTGTTAGACCGCAATCAATTTTAAAATTTGGAGATAAAAGTTTTTTTATTGAAGTAGTTAGAATGACGTCTGATTGGGCTGATAAATTGAGCCAAAAACTAATAAGATATGACACAGTCATGGCAAATTATAAAAATTTAAATATGGAATTTTCTAAAAAACCAGTGCTTATAATACAAGGGGAATCTTATGAGCATATGTTTGAAATAATGAATTTGTATGATAAAAGCAATTATCCAAATATAGATGTGATATTTACTTTTGATAGAATATTGTTATATCAATTAGAAAATGCATTTTTTGTAATAGATAAAAAAATACAAAAGAAAAGTATATTATCTTTTTTATTTAGAAATTCTAAAAATTAATTAAAAAAAGTCAAATTTTATGTTTTTATGTATAAAAATATAAAAATTTAAATAAAATTCAGATAAAATTCACAATAAATTCATATTACAAAGCTATTATTTTTATATAGAAAGACTAGCTTAATAATTTACTTAAATACCCGGATAATGATAGATTCCCTCACACTCTTTTATCTATCATTATCAAATTTGCCCTGTACCCTCGTTAATCAGGGCTTTTTTTTGTTTAAATTTTAAAGTATAAGAAAATATTTAATTTAGATTTTCTTGAAATATATGAAGAAGGTAGATTTAGTTACAATTTTTAGGCGAATATGATTCATATATGATGTAAAGAAATTATTGCTAAATTACTTCAAAAACACAATTAATTACTATATAATAAGAATTATTAAGAAATTTATTGTTTTTTGTAGATAAATGTATATTTATTAATATATATTTTTTTTATAATTGTGTAAATTTGATTTATTTGGAAGAGGTGATGTAGTGGAAAGAACATTGATTTTTGGAATTTTATTGTTCATGTCATTATTTATATTAAATTTAAAATTATCTCAGGTATCATCTAAAGGCTTAGGATTTAAATTAGGTATATTTTTTTTAATAATGACATTGCTATTTTTGATGGTTTCTGGAATTATTTATGAATTTAATAAGATACCTATTATAACTTCATTATTAGCTATAATTTGTTTTTGTTTAGAGCTAATAAAAAGTATAATAAAAATATTTAATAAAAAAGTAGATGTGATGTTAGTATTTTGTTTAATAATTGCATTTGTATGTGAACTTTACAATCGAATAGATCCATATGGATATTTTTTATATACAGTATTTAATCAAGTTATAAACGTGAATAAAATAAAAATATTTGCAATTATAGGATTTATAGTATTTTTATCAGTGAAAGTATTTTCGGGAATATTCTTCAAAAAGGATTTACAATTTATAAATAGAGAACATTTTAAAGTTAAAGATGGAAAAAAATAGATATTTAAAACCCAAAGATTTGAAATTTTGAACCTTTGGGTTTTTTAATTTTGATATTTATTCAGGCTATACTTAAAATATTGTATTTTGATATTATTGGTTTGCATATATTGTAAATTTTGTTGTTCCAGCCAAATTGAATAAAGAAGTTTACCTCTAGATCTTTTTCTGTTTTAGAAGAATCTATGGCAATTAAGGCTTTTGTAATAGTTTTATTTGTGTAGCCAAATTTTTTAAGTGATTTTGTTATTTCTTCATCCATATTTTCCATTGTAGTTATTTCTTCATCAAAATTTTTATCAAATAGAGATTTTAAATTTGATATTAGACTTATGGAACAGTTTGTTTTTTCTAATAAAAAATTTATGGAACTTAGATAACCTTTATCTTTACTAATGATATAATAATTTATATTTTTTTTAAGGTTAGACCCTATAAGTAATCCTAAATAACTTACTAATTGAAAATCAAGACAATTTTTCCCACCGGATTTTATGTGAATATTTTTTATAGTTGCTTTAGTATCTATAGATTTTATAGCTTTATCTTGAAAATTATGTATGATAGTTCTATTAGTAGTAAAAAGGATTATTAAATCATCTTTTTTTAAAAAATTGGCTCCTTTGAGACAACGTATATTTACATTTTCTGTGTCTACTAAAAAAATTTTTTTCATAAATAAAATCTCCCTTGTTAATTTTTATTATATGAGCTCATTTATTAAAATTATTTACAAAAAAAAATTTTATATACCATAATTTATCTATTTGATTTATTAATTTAGATATAATAATAAATTTATAAAAAGGACATTATTGTTCTTTTTAGGCAATAGTATTAAAATATAAGTATATTAATTTTAAAGGGTGTCTTTAATTATGAGAGGCGAATGACTTATGAAAATTTATGAAAAATTATATTTAGACAGTGATAAGAAAGTAAAAGTTAGTAGGGATATAGAGTTTATTGTTGCTACAGATTTTCATTATATTGCTAAAAGTGCAAATATAGAAGGTGAATTAAATAAAATCTGCACAAACAGTGGAGACTTAAAAATTATGAGATATGTCTCTGAAATAATAGATGCCTTTATAAGTGAAGTAATAAAGTACAATCCAAGAGGAGGCTTAATTATATGTGGAGATTTAACGTATAATGGAGAATGTATTAGTCATGAAGAGCTTAGGAAAAAATTACAAAGGGTGCTAGATGAGCATATAAATGTTTATGTAATACCTGGTAATCATGACATAAAAAATTATAATGCATATAAGTATAAACCTTTACAAAAAATTCCTATAAAATCTATTAATCCTAATAAGTTTAGAGAAATATATTTTGATTGTGGATTTAGAAATGCAATTTATGAAGATGATTATTCACTTAGTTATATTACACCTGTATCAGATGATCTATGGCTTGTCA
Source organism: uncultured Clostridium sp. (assembly GCA_964449895.1). Lineage (GTDB taxonomy): Bacteria > Bacillota > Clostridia > Peptostreptococcales > Peptostreptococcaceae > Intestinibacter. The sequence goes on along the minus strand of CAYVBY010000001.1, from coordinate 415,388 downwards.
TGTTAGATACTAATTTTTATCAAAATAATAACTGGAAAAATCCTGTGGCAATAAAGGGCGTTATTAGTGACTCTACATACGAATGGTTAGAAGAACATCTAAAAGAAGCTAAATTAAAAAATATAAGAGTGATAGCAGCAACTCATCATAGTTTAGTTGATCATAATAATTTATTAAATAAGGGCTATACTTTAGAAAACAATCAAAGACTTGTAGAATTATATATTAAGTATAATGTAGTTTTAAATTTAAGTGGTCATCTACATATACAACATATTAAACCAGGATACAGTAATATTTACAAAGATAAAAAAATTTATGATATTGCAACAAGTTCTTTAGCGGTTTGTAGAAATCAATATGGTATTTTAACTTATAGGCAAGGTGAAAATGTATTTTATAGAACACAAATATTAAATGTCGCTAAATGGTCTATGACAAATGGTTATATTGATAATAATTTATTAAATTTTAGATATTATGCGTACAATTATACATATAGTCAAACCTATAAAAAAATTTATTATGAACTTTTAAAAGCTAATTTAAGTGAATATGAAGCGAGATTGATGTCTTTAACTTTATCTAAATTAAATCCTGCTTTTTTTAGTGGAACAGTAGTTGAAATTCATAGAAACATAGAAAAAAGTGATAATTATAAGATATGGTCTTTGGTAAGTGATATTTTTTATCATAAATATATAGACAGTATAATGAAAGAAAAAAAATATGATCATAATACATTGAGAATCTCTCTAAAGGATAATAGTTCTTTTGGAAGTATAATTTGGAATAAGAATAAGAGGAAAGAAAATGGATAATAGTTTAATTCTTACAATTTTAAATCTTGTTAACAAAAACATAGTAAATACTATGATAGATAATAGAATTTTAAACAAAAATATAAAATTATGTGAAAATCAAATATTAGATTGTTTTAAAAAATATAAAGAAATAGACAGTGATTTTGAAATTCCAAGTTTAGGAGATATAAAAAAATCTATAGAAGAATCTGTAAAAACTTTACTTCAATCAGAAAAATTAGGAATTAAAACAACTAATATTTTTAATGATGATTTTCCTAAAAAATTAAAAGAAATAGAAGATAGAAGTATTTTGATTTTTTATAAAGGTGATTTAAATTGTCTTTATGAAGATAATTCTATTGCAATAATAGGAACTAGAACTCCTACAGAAAATGGGGAGAAAATAGGTCAAGCATTAGGTTATTATTATGCAAAAGAGGGATTTACAGTAGTTTCTGGACTTGCAGATGGATGTGATATATCAGGTCACAATGGCTGTTTAAAAGCAAATGGCAAAACAGTAGCGACATTACCTTGCGGATTAGATGAGTCTTATCTAGATGATAAAAATAAATTAGTAGATGAAATACTATCAAAGGGTGGTTGTTTAATAAGTGAGTATAAAATAGGAACACCTACATCACCAGAAAATTTTATAGAAAGAGATAGATTACAAGCTGCACTAAGTTTAGGGGTTGTTGTAGTTGAATGTGCTATTGAATCAGGAACTATGCACACTGTAAGATTTGCAGAGAAATATGGGAAAAAAGTAGCTGTATCTATGCATAAAGATGTGAAAAATGATATTGAAACTGTAAAAGGAAATTTATATCTTTTAAAAAATAATAGAGCAATTGGGATTAATGATATAAATGATTATAAAAAGTATAAAAATATTTTACTTGGATATAAAATATATCGTTAAATCTCAAAAATATAAAAATCTTTTATGTAGATATTAGAAAGAAATCTTTATTTTAAAGATATTTTAAAAATGTAGATTTCTTTGAAATGCATTGATAGAAGTTATAATTGTCAACAATTTTTAAATGAATATAATTTTATATGTGTTATAAAAAGGCAGAAAACTTATGAAGTTTTCTGTTTTTTATTGTAAATTTTTAATTAAAGAAAGATTTTATAAAATTGCCAAGATAGATAGCTGGTAAACTTAAAAAAAACCAAGCTATAGAGGCTTTTAGGCACACTTGTCCTAAAATATTAAATTTTTCAGATGAATAATTCCAAACATTTAAATCTAAAAAAATATTAATTATTATACCACTTATAAATTCAATAAAAGTAATTATAAGACAAGCTATAATCATTTGTCCTAATAAAGGAATTTTAAATGGTGTAAATTTATTAATTGAAGATATCAAAACAAAACATATACCTCCTACTATAAACATAGAAATATGAGAATATCCTCTGTAAATTATTTCTATCAACACATAGATTAAACCTCCAATAAAAAAGAGAATGAAATATTGAAATAAGTTGCTTAAGTTAGACAAATTTTACATCACCTAGATTCGTTATAATAAATATATTTATATATATTTTTTCTAAAAATAAAATTTATATTCTTAAAAATTAGAAAATAAGTATGAAAATTTTTGATTTAATAAATAATTGAAAAATATTTTGAGTTTGTTAAAATTATATTAATTAATTTAAAATAATAATTAAAGTTTGAATTAAAATAAAAATAAAATTATTACAAAAAAATATAAAAACAAAAAATAAAAATTATATAGTTGGAAAAATAAAATAAAAATTGAAAAAATATGATAAATATACTTGTTATTTGCTTGACATTTAACGATCATAAAAATATAATTAATGTTGCAAAGACATAAATGGAAAAAGATGTTAAAAATATATCAGTATTAAATTTTATGTTTTTATAGAAAATAGGAAATTATATTGATTTAAAAATTATGAATGAATATAATTTCTGTATACATGTTTTAAGAAAATTATTTATCAATATTATTATTTATTTTTAATTATAAAATCAACTTTACAATTCAAATAAGAAGGATGATTGTATTTTTTTGGGTGGAACTATAATAACAAAATGTATTAAATAAAAATTTAATAAAAAAGAATGGAGTGAAATTTAGAATGCCAACTTGTAATTGCAAAAAAAATGAGACTGATAATCTAAAGGCATTAGACGAAATCTTAGAAACTTACGGAAAAAAACCAGGATACTTAATAACTATTCTACAAAAGGCTCAAGATGCTTATGGATATATATCTATAGATGTTATGAATAGAATATCAGAGTATACAGGAATAAAAGTAGCTAAGATATACGGAGTTGCAACATTTTATGCTCAATTTAGATTACAACCTATAGGAAAATATTTAATTATGCTTTGTCAAGGAACTGCGTGCCATGTTAATGGTTCAGAAATGATATCTCAAGTAATAACTGAAGAATTAAATATAAAAGATGGAGAAACAACAGAAGATGGTTTATTTACATTAAATCAAGTTTCATGTTTAGGATGTTGTTCACTTGCTCCTGTTATGATGATTAAAACTGAAGATGGTGATGAAACATACGGAAATTTAACTAAAGATTCAGTTATAGAAATCTTAAATCAAATTAAAGAAAAAGAAGCAAATGATGGGGATATAGCTTAAAACAAAGATAAGATAGTCAAAAGGAGAAATATTGATGAAGATAGTAGTAGGTCAAGGTAGCTGCGGGATAGCAACTGGTGCAAAAAAAGTAGCTAATGAATTTGAAGAAATATTAAGTAAAAAAGATATAGATGTAAAAGTAGATATTACAGGATGTATAGGTTTATGTTTCTTAGAACCTATAGTGGATATTTATGAAGATGGAAAAGAAGAACCAACTAGATATGTAAAAGTTAAACAAAGTGATGTAGCTGAAATAATTGAAAGTCATATCTTAAATGGGAAAGTAGTAGAATCTCTTGCAATTTCTGCTGATGATAAAAAATTAATGGAAAAACAAAAAAGAGTAGTTCTTAGAAATTGTGGTTCTATAAATCCTGAAAAAATAGAAGAATATATAGCAAAAGATGGATACAAAGCAACTGAAAAAGTTCTAACTACTATGACAAGTGAAGATGTAATAGAAGCAATAAAAAAATCAGGACTTCGTGGTCGTGGTGGAGCAGGTTTCCCAACTTGGTTTAAATGGAATGCTGCAAAACAAAGTAAAGCAGATCAAAAATATATAATCTGTAATGCAGATGAAGGGGATCCAGGAGCATTTATGGATAGAGCTGTACTTGAAGGAGATCCACATTCATTACTTGAAGGTATGATAATTGGTGGATATGCAATGGGTGCAACTGAAGGTGTCATTTATGTTCGTGCTGAATACCCACTTGCAATAAAAAGACTTGAAATAGCTATAGCTCAAGCTAAAGAAAAAGGATTTTTAGGAAAAAATATATTTGGTAGCGGATTTGATTTTGAAATTAGAATCAAAGAAGGTGCAGGAGCATTTGTATGTGGAGAAGAAACAGCTCTTATAGCATCACTAGAAGGTGAAAGAGGTATGCCTAGACTTAAACCACCATTCCCTGCACAAAAAGGTTACTGGCAAAAACCATCTAATATAAACAATGTTGAAACTTATGCAAATGTTGCTTGGATTATATTAAACGGTGGAGAAGCTTTTGGTTCAATGGGAACTGCTACAAGTAATGGAACAAAAGTATTTGCTCTTGCTGGTAAAATCAAAAAAGGTGGACTTATAGAGGTTCCAATGGGATTATCTCTAAAAGAAGTAATATATGAAATCGGTGGTGGAATTAAACAAGACAAAGCGTTTAAAGCTGTACAAATGGGTGGACCATCAGGAGGATGTATACCTGCAAGTCTTATAGAAACACCAGTTGATTATGAAAATATCAATAAAACAGGAGCTATAGTAGGTTCTGGTGGTATGATTGTTATGGATGAAACTACTTGTATGGTAGATATGGCTAGATACTTCTTAGACTTTACAAGAAAAGAATCTTGTGGAAAATGTAATTACTGTAGAATAGGTACTAAGAGAATGCTTGAAATATTAGAAAGAATTACACAAGGTAAAGGTAAAGATGGAGATATAGAATTACTAGAAGAATTAGCTTATAAAGTAAAAGATGGTGCTATGTGTGGTCTTGGACAAACTGCTCCAAATCCAGTTATAACAACTCTTAAATACTTTAGAAATGAATATGAAGATCATATATATAACAAAAAGTGTACTGCTAAATCATGTAAAGCATTAGTTTCATATAAAGTAGTAGAAGACAATTGTAAAGGTTGTGGAGCTTGTAAGAAAAAATGTCCAGTTAGCGCAATAAGTGGAGAAAAGAAAAAAGCTCATGTTATAGATCAAAATATTTGTATAAAATGTGGAAAATGTAGTGAAACTTGTAAATTCGATGCAATTGAAATAAATTAGGAAGGTATTGAAATGAAAAAGATAAGATTAAATATAGATGACAGAGAAATTTTAGGACTTCCAGGGCAAACTATACTGGAAGTTGCAAAAGAAAATGATATATTTATCCCAACACTTTGCTATGATGAAAGAGTTGAAATATATGGTTCATGTGGTATATGTGTAGTAGAAGTAGAAGGAAATCCAAAATTATTAAAAGCATGTGCAACTGAAATTGCACCAAATATGATAATAAAAACTAATACAAAAAGAGTTAAAGAATCAAGAAAAACTAACTTAGAATTATTATTATCAAATCATAATGGTGACTGTAAAGCACCATGTTCACTAGGATGTCCAGCTAATACTGATTGCCAAGGTTATGTAGGTCTTGTAGCAAATGGTCTTCACAAAGCTGCTTTAAAATTAGTTAAGGAAAATATTCCACTACCATCATCAATAGGTAGAGTTTGTCCTCATCCATGTGAATCTGATTGTAGAAGAGGTTTAGTAGAAGAACCTGTAGCTATTAAAGAATTAAAAAGATTTATAGGGGATAGAGATTTAAATTCAGATGATCCTTATATACCAGAAATAGCTAAAGCAACAGGTAAAAAAGTTGCAGTAATAGGTGGTGGACCTGCTGGTATATCTGCAAGTTATTTCTTAGCTCAAAAAGGTCACGATATAACTATAATAGATGCAATGCCTAAACTAGGAGGAATGCTTCGTTATGGTATACCTGAATATAGATTACCAAAAGAAATACTTCAAAAAGAAATAGATTTAATAACTAAAATGGGTATTAAAGTTGAAACTAATACAAAAGTAGGAGTGGATGTATCTTTTGAATCTATAAAAAATAAATACGACGCAGTACTTGTTACAATAGGTGCATGGTCATCAATAGGATTAAACTGTCCAGGAGAAAATACTCCAGGAGTTATGGGTGGTATAGATTTCCTTGAAAAAATAGCAAAGAGTAAAACTATAAACTTAGGAGAAAATGTTGCCGTTGTTGGTGGTGGTAACGTTGCAATGGATGCTTGTAGAACTGCAGTAAGAATGGGTGCTAAAAAAGTTTATAACATCTACAGAAGAACTATAAAAGAAATGCCAGCAGATGAAATGGAAATAAGAGAAGCTCAAGAAGAAGGCGTTAGATTTGAAAATTTAACTAATCCAATAAACATAATAGCTGGTGAAGATGGTCATGTTAGCAAAATAGAACTTCAAGTTATGAAATTAGGAGATCCTGATGAAAAAGGTAGAAGAAAACCTGTACCAGTAGAAGGTCAAACTAAAGTTTTAGATGTTGATACAGTAATAGTAGCTATAGGTCAACAAGTAGATTCTAAAGTATTTAATGGAATTGAAAAAACTAGAAAAAATTCATTAATATACGACAAAGAAACTTATATGACAGCAACTAAAGGTGTATTTGCTTGTGGTGACTGTGGTAATGATAAAGTTTCTATAGCAGTAGAATCTATAGCAGATGCAAAAAAAGCAGCTGAATCTATAAATGCTTACTTATATGGAAAAGAATTAAAATATAAAAAACCTTATGTGCATCAAAGAGAAGATTTAACAGAAGAATCATTTGAAGATAGAGAAAGAAAATATAGACCACAAATAAAAGAATATAGTGCAAAAGATAGAAAAGATCACTTCCTTGAAATAACTGAAGGATTCAATGAAGAACAAGCTAAAGCAGAAGCTCAAAGATGTTTAGAATGTGGATGCCAAAAATTCCATGAATGTAAATTAATAGATTATGCTAATATTTACAATGTTGAACCTGAAAGATTTGAAGGAGAAAAAGTAATTTTACCAATAGAAGATAGTCATCCATATATACTAAGAGATATGAACAAATGTATATTATGTGGATTATGTGTAAGAACTTGTGATGAAGTAATGGGTGTTGGAGCATTAGGTCTTGTTACAAGAGGATTTGATACTCAAGTTCAACCAGCTTTAGGACAAGGGTTAGAAGAAACTTCTTGTATATCTTGTGGACAATGTGTATCAGCTTGTCCAACAGGTGCATTACAAGAAAAAACTAACTTAAAGAAAAATGTACCTCTTAAGAAAGAGTCAACTGTAACTACATGTTCATACTGTTCAGTTGGTTGTACAATAGAATTACAAACATCTGGAAATCTTCTTATAAAGGCAGACCCACATAAAGAAGGTATTGTAAATGAAGGCTTAATATGTGGTAGAGGTAAATGGGCATTTGATAGTGCAATAGATGATGACAGATTAAAAACTCCTTATATGAGAAGAAATGGCAGATTAGAAGAATGTGATTATAGTTCAGCACTTACTATAGTAGCTAAAAAAGTAGAAGTTATAAGAAGTAAATATGGTAAAGATGCAGTAGCTATATCTATATCTGATAGATATACAAATGAAGAAGCTTATACAATTAAAAAATTAGCTGATCACTTAAAAGTTAAAACTTTATGTTTCAATCATAGACAAAGTGGATTAAACAAAGTATTAGGTGTAGATGCTTCTCCAAATGCTATGGATGAATTATTAGCAACTGATGTTATATTAGCAATAGGATTTAAAGCAGAAAACAATCCAATACTAGGTATCAAATTAAAGAAAGCAGTTAAAAATGGAGCTAAATTATTATTTGTAAATCCAAGTGAATATAAAATATCTAACTACGGATTTGATGCAAAAACAGTATATACAAGTAATGATATAGGCAAATTAAAAGAAATAGCTAAAGCTTTAATAGATATGGGTAAAACTTGTGATGCACAAGGTTTTGAACAATTTAAAAACTCACTTAAAAATATAGTTGTATCTGATGAAATGAAAGAAATAGCTGAAATATATGCAAATGCTAAAAAAGCTATGATAGTATTCCAACAAAATATGGTTACTACAGATGTGGCTAGTTTAATAGCTGAAATAGCTGTACTTTCAGGACATATAGGTTCTCCAAGAGATGGTATATTACAAGTTAAACCTAAATGTAACTCTCAAGGTTTAGTTGATCTTGGTGTAACTGAAGGTAGTGAAGCTTTTGCTGGAGTAAAAGGATTACTATGCTTTGGTGAAGATCCAGATGTAGATTTATCTCAATTAGAATTCTTAATGGTATCTGATACTCATATGACTAAGACAGCTATGGCTGCAGATATAGTGCTTCCAGCTACAAGCTTTGCAAGTACATTAGGTACATATACTAATACTGAAAGAAGAATTCAAAGAGTAAATCCAGCAGTAAGAGAAAATGTTCAAATTCCTAACTGGAAAATACCTGGAATAATTGCAAGAATTTATGAACAAGAATTTGGATTCAAACAAGAAGATGATATCAGATTAGAATTAAATGATGTAAATGAATTATATAGAGAAGGTAGTGTAGGTAAAATACTATGTGGAATAGTTAGACCTGAAGACCCTAAATTTATTTACATACCAGATGGACAAATGGTAAATCCTTTAAAATCAACAGATAACTTAATGAATAAAATAAATGAAGAAATATTTAAAGGATTAATATAAGTTCTTTAATGACATATATTAATTGATAAATATAATAACACTATCTAATTTTTAGATAGTGTTATTTTTTATGATTTTAAAATAATTTGACATAATATGTAAGCAGCATCTTAGGTATATGCTATAATAATAATAGGTTGAAAGATTTTTAAAATAAACAGATAGTTTATAATTAGAGGAGGAATTTAGTTAAATTATGCCGATATCAGTTTTGGTAATTATAATAGCAATTTTAACGATAATAAATGGATTTTTTATACAATGTAGATATTCTCTAATTAAAGTAGATGAAAAAGAATTGAAGAAACTTGCAAAAGAAAATAATACAGTTGCAAAAAGATGCCAAAAAATAAAAGAAAAGTCAAAAGAATTTTTGGGGGTATGTCAACTTGGAATAATTATTTCTACTTTAGTTTTAGGTATTATTTTAAATGATTTATTTGGAATTATTTTAATTGAACTTAATTTTGATAATTATATAACAAAAAAAATAATAGCTATAGCTATTATTGTAGTAATTTCTATTGTAGAATTAGCAATTGGATTTTTTATTCCAAGAAATTTAGCATTAAAAAATTCTAAAAAAATATTATTTAGAAATTCGAGTCTTTTAAACTTTATGAATATTTTTTTTAGACCGCTATATTTTATTGTGGATAAATTAAGTGGATTTATAGTAGGTAGACACAAAGATGATTTAAAAGTAGAAAATATTTATAAAGAAAATAAAATATTAGAAGATACAAATAAAGATGAAATAATAAGTAATATATTTAGTTTTGAGGAAAAAACAGTAAGAGAAATTTTAGTTCCAAGAACAGATATGGTTTGTATAGATTTAGATGATAGTGAGGAGTATATATTTAATTTAATACAAGAGGAAGGATATACTAGATATCCAATATGTGGGAAAAGCAAAGATGACTTACTTGGATTTATACATATAAGAGATTTATATAACCAAAAATTATTTGAGAATAAGGTTGATATAAGTAAAATACTTAGAAAAATTACTTATGTAACAGAAAATGATCTTACAAGTAGAGTATTAGAAAAGCTTAGAAAAAATAGAGTTCAGATGGCTGTAGTTGTAGATGAATATGGAGGAACTTCTGGTATAGTTACAGTAGAAGATATTCTAGAAGAAATTGTAGGTGAAATTCAAGATGAATTTGATGAAAATGAAGTATTAGACATAAAAAAAATAGATAATAATTCATATATAGTCCAAGGAACTACTACTATTACAGACATAAATAAAATTTTAAATATAGACATAGAAAAAGACGGATTTGACAGTATAGGTGGATGGATGTTTTTTATGTTAGGAATGGATATAGAGGTAAATCAAAGTGTAGATTTTGAAGGATATAGATTTGAGGTAGTAGAATTAGATAAGTTTAGAGTAGTAAGTGTAAAAATAGAAAAATTAAAGCAGGTAGTATTAGAAGTAGAAGAAAATAATTAAATTAAAAATGCATAAAAAATGCCAAAATAAAAAAAAAGCATTTTTTTATGCGTTTTATAGAAAATAAAAAAAAATCTGAATTAACTTATTTTTAAAAATGGAAAAATTTGTAGTTACAGATTCAAAAAAATATTATATACTATATATTGGAAATGAACTTTGTTAAAAATTTGTTTCTCTCTAATAGGAAAAAGTATTCCTATATAAAAAAATAAAAATAGTTTAAGAAAGACGGTGTATAAAATGTTAAAAGTAAGTCTTGAAGACGTAAAAAAAGCTCAAGTAGTATTAGAACCAATAGTTAAGAAAACACCATTACAAGAAAGTAAAAAATTAAGCGAAAAATTTGGTGCAAATGTTTATTATAAATGTGAAAATCTTCAAAAAACAGGTTCATTCAAAGTAAGAGGAGCTTGCAACAAAATAGCAAGTTTAACTGATGAAGAAAAAGCTAATGGTGTAATAGCAGCAAGTGCAGGAAACCATGCACAAGGTGTTGCTTTAGGTGCACAAATGACTGGAATAAAAGCTACTATAGCTATGCCAGAAACAGCACCACTTGCTAAAATATCTGCTACTAAAGGATACGGTGCAGAAGTTGTATTAAACGGAGCTGTTTATGATGATGCTTATGCAAAAGCTGTTGAAGTACAAAAAGAAACAGGAGCTACTTTCTTACATCCATTTGATGATGAATATGTAATAGCTGGACAAGGAACAATAGGTCTTGAAATATTTGAACAATTAAATGGAAATGTTGATACTATATTATGCCCAATTGGTGGTGGGGGAATAATAGCAGGTATAGCTGCTGCTGCTAAAGGATTAAATCCTAACATAAAAGTAATCGGTGTTCAAACTGCTAACATACCATCAATGAAAGTTTCAAAAGACAATGGTAAAGTAACTACTGCATTTAACGCAGCTACTATAGCTGATGGTATAGCAGTAAAAACTCCAGGAAATCTTACTTTCGAAATAATCGACGAATTAGTTGATGATATAATAACTGTAACTGAAGAAGAAATAGCAAGAGGTATATTATTCTTAATGGAACATCAAAAAGTTGTTGCTGAAGGTTCAGGAGCAGTTACTACAGCTGCATTAATATCAGGAAAATATGTTCCACAAAAAGATGAAAATGTAGTATGCGTAATATCTGGTGGTAATGTAGATGTAAATACTTTATACAGAGTTATAGGTGTTGCTCTTGCTGCTGAAGGTAGACGTTATACATTCAGTGCTACTATGACTGATAAACCAGGTGGATTCTTAGAATTAATAAACATAATAAGTAAATCAAATGCTAATATACTTAATGCTAACCAAACTAACTTATCTTCTGGTGCATCAATAGGAAAACAATCTGCAGATTTTATACTTGAAACATTTGATCATGATCATATAGCTCAATTAAAAGCTGATATGATAGCTGCAGGATTTGAAATAGAAGATTTATAAGATTTACATACAAATTAATTTGATTAGAAAAGCTTTCTTAGTTTAATAAATACTAAGAAAGCTTTTTTTATACATAGTAAATAATAATTTAGTAAATTAAAAAATGCATCTTTGCGATATTTATCAATCGTAAAGATGCATTTTGTTTTCTAATTAGCTATATAATATATCTATGATAATATTTATTAATAGTTCATAGAACTCATAAAGTGGTCTAATTTGAATTTAGGATAAATAGGTTTAGCTTTTAATACCATACTTTCTACTTTGTAGTATTCATATTGCTCAGAACCTTCTACACAGTATTTATTTATAGATAAATCAAACATATCTTCTTTGTTTCCAAAATTCATATAGCTTAAGTATTTTTCTTTTATGTCAGGATATTTTATAACTAAATCTCTGAAATTTTTTTCAACTATTTGTAATTCTTTTATTAAATCTTTAGTTTCTTCTTCTATTGTATTGTTTAGATATTGAGTATCTCTAGTACTGTTAGTTAATTCTTCCATAACTCTGTATTGTATAGTTTTTATTTTTCTGTTGTAAACTCTAGATAAGAAGAATAAAGCACCTAATTCTTTTTCTACTTCATGTTCTCCTGCTAATAATAATCTTACAGAAGATAATTCATCTTTATTGAATATTGTTAATTGAGTTCCTTTATCAAAAACTAATTTTAATGGGAACTTTAACTCATCCTTTGTAAGTTCTTTTTTTAGAATACCATCTTCAACAGCTATTATTTTTGAACCTTGGTAAATAGCAAAATTTTTTCCATAATTATAATATAAAGTTTTTGTAGGTACTTCGTCACCATAGTTAAATAATTTAACATTTCTAATTGTTCTTACTACATGTCCTTCTTCGTTAATAACTGGATAATAAAAACATTCAAACTTCATGCCACTCATAAATATACCCCCTAATAATAAAAATTATTACATGTCTACATATTTAATTATAACTTGAAAACGAATTTTTTGCACATAAGTTTATTATTTAACGATATAGACATATATATGAGAATAAAAAACTTAATTAACATTAAAAAATAGTTATAAATATCTATGTGACATTATAAATATTGATAAAAAAATATCATACAAAATAGTGGTGATTAAGAAACAAAAAAATATATATAAAAAATAGTTATTTAAAGAAATGATTTAAATAAAAAATAATTAATTTTGCAAATAAAAATAAAAAGAAGTGAAAAAAAATTAATATACAGGACATATTAATATAATAAAATGAGACTATTGAAAATTATTTATTAAGAAAGGATATGTTATGACAAAATTACTTAAATATTTAAAAAAATCAGGAATAGCTATTTTTACAATTTTAATATTGTTGGCATTGCAAGCTATTACAGAATTGTCACTACCTAGCTATACATCAAATATAGTAAATATAGGTATACAACAATCTGGTATAGAAAATGCTGTTATAGATGTTATTAGAGAAAGTGAAATGAATAAATTAATTACTTTCATGAATAATAATGATAAGGATACGGTTTTAAAAAACTATAAATTAATCGATAAGGATAATTTAACATCTGATAAATTTGAGAGTTATAAAGAAAAATATCCAGCTATAGAAGATGAAGCTTTATATGTATTAAATACAAAAGATAAAGAAAAATTAGACAATCTTAATGAGATATTGGCAAAACCTATGCTTATAGTTTATAACATAGAAAATACTTCAGATAATACAGAGTTTAAGAACAGTATGATGCCTCAAATGATGCAAAATCAGCAAATACAACAGGGAAATACATCTGAAATAAATATGAATGATATGTCTAAATTTATAGATAAAGATGGTAATTTAGATGTATTTGCATATTTAAATTCAATACCAAATACATCTAAAGACAAAATGTTATCTGAATTAGATGAACAATTTGTTAATCTTCCAGAGACAATGATAGATCAAGCGGCAATATCTTTTGTAAAAGCAGAATATTCATCAATAGGTGTGGATACAGATAGCCTTCAAATGAATTATATATTTATAACAGGTCTAAAAATGATAGGTATAACAATAATAAGTGTTATATGTGCTATATGTGTTGGATTCTTAGCATCTAGAGTTGCTGCAACATTAGGTAAAGATTTACGTGGTATGATATTTAAAAAAGTAATGAATTTCTCTAAAAAAGAAATTAGTGAATTTTCAACTGCATCATTAATAACTCGTAGTACAAATGACGTACAACAAATACAACAAATGACTGTTATGATGCTGAGAATGGTATTTTTTGCTCCATTTATGGCTATTGCAGGTATTATAAAAGCTTTAGATACAAATGTTTCAATGAGTTGGATTATAGCTCTTGGAGTAATATGTGTATTTGGGATAGTTTTAATACTGTTTACTGTTGTAATGCCTAAATTTAAAATACTACAAAATTTAGTAGATAGATTAAACTTGGTAACAAGAGAAATACTTACAGGTCTTGGAGTTATTCGTGCTTTTAGTAACGAAAAATTTGAAGAAAATAGATTTGATGCAGCAAACAAAGACTTAACAAAAGTAAATATGTTTGTAAATAGAATGATGTCATGTATGATGCCAGCTATGATGCTTGTAATGAACTTAATTTCAGTATTAATAGTTTGGGTTGGAGCTAAAAACGTAGATTTAGGAAATATGCAAGTTGGAGATATGATGGCATTTATTCAATATACTATGCAAATAGTAATGTCATTTTTAATGATATCAATGATTTCAGTTATGCTACCTAGAGCTGCAGTATCTGCAAATCGTATAGACGAAGTTTTAACAACTGATATTTCAATAAAAGAAGTTGAAAATGTTGAAAAATTTGATGAAAATAAAAAAGGTTTAGTAGAGTTTAAAAATGTATCATTCCAATATCCTGATGCTGATGAAAAAATCCTTCATGATATTTCGTTTACTGCAAAACCAGGTCAAACTACTGCGTTTATAGGAAGTACAGGAAGTGGTAAGTCAACTTTAATAAATTTAATACCTAGATTTTATGATGTAACAGAAGGTGAAATTAAAGTTGATGGAGTTAATATAAAAAATGCTTCAATACATGATTTAAGAGAAAGAATAGGATATGTTCCTCAAAAGGGTGTATTATTTAGCGGAACAATAGATTCTAACATAAAATACGGAAATAAAACTGCAAGTGAGGATGTAGTTGAAACTGCAGCAAGAATATCTCAAGCTACAGAGTTTATAGACTCTAAACCAGATAGATATGAAACACCAATAGCACAAGGTGGATCAAATGTATCTGGAGGTCAAAAACAAAGATTATCTATTGCAAGAGCAATTGCTAAAGACCCAGAAATATATATATTTGATGATAGTTTCTCTGCACTTGACTTTAAAACAGATGCAAAACTTCGTAAAGCATTAAAAGAAGAAACAGGAGATGCAACTGTTTTAATAGTGGCTCAAAGAATAAGTACTATACTTCATGCTGAGCAAATAGTAGTTCTTGATGAAGGTAAGGTTGTTGGGATAGGAAATCATAAACAACTTCTAAAAAATTGTGAAGTATATAAAGAAATTGCTTTATCACAACTTTCAAAGGAGGAACTAGAAAATGAGTAATGATAATATGAGAGGACCTAGAAGAGGACCCATGGGGCGTGGTCGAAGAATGATGCCTGGTGAAAAGGCAAAAGACTTTAAAGGTACTATGAAAAAATTAATGTCTTATTTAGGTAAATATATTTATGCTATAATAGCAGTTTTTATATTTGCTGTAGGTAGCGTTGTATTCTCAGTAATGGGTCCTAAAGTTTTAGGAAAAGCGACAACAGAAATATTTAATGGATTAGTTGGAAAAATCTCTGGTGGAGATGGAATAGATTTCAATAAAATAAAAATAATACTATTAACTTTAGTAGCTCTATATGTGGTAAGTGCAATATTATCTTTTATACAAGGTTTTATAATGAGTGGGATATCTCAAAAACTAGCTTATAATTTAAGAGATGAACTTTCTAAAAAGATAAATAGATTGCCAATGAGTTATTTTGATAAAACTACTAATGGTGAAATATTATCTAGATTTACAAATGATATAGACACATTAGCACAAAGTTTAAACCAAAGTTTAACTCAAATAATTACAGCAGTAACGACTTTAGTTGGTGTATTTGTAATGATGCTTTCTATAAGTGGATTGATGACAGTTGCATCACTTGTTGTAATACCAATGGGACTATTTGTAGTATCAATGATAATAAAAAGATCCCAAAAATTCTTCGTACAACAACAAGAATTTTTAGGAAATGTAAATGGTCAAGTTGAAGAATTATATGGTGGTCATCTAGTTGTTCAAGCTTTCAATGGTCAAGAAGAAGCTATTGAAAATTTTGATAGAACTAATGAAAAACTATATCAATCAGCTTGGAAGTCACAATTCTTATCAGGTTTAATGCACCCTTTAATGAATTTTATTGGTAACTTAGGATATGTTTTAATATCAATATTAGGAGGCTTTTTAGTAACTAAAAACTCTATCGAAGTTGGTGACATACAATCATTTATCCAATATGTAAGACAATTTAATCAACCATTAAATCAAATTGCACAGATATCAAATCAATTACAATCAACTGCTGCAGCTGCTGAAAGAATATTTGAATTCTTAGAAGAAGAGGAAGAGCCAGTAACAGAAAATGACTCAGTTGAGGTTACTACACATGATGGTGAAGTTGTATTTGATCATGTTAGATTTGGATACGATGAAAATAAAGTAATAATAAAAGATTTTAATGCTAAAGTTAAACCAGGGCAAAAAATAGCTATAGTAGGTCCAACAGGAGCTGGTAAAACTACTATAATTAAATTACTTATGAGATTCTACGATGTAAATAGCGGTGCAATATATGTAGATGGTAAAAACATAAAAGACTACAATAGACAAGAACTTAGAACTCATTTTGGTATGGTTTTACAAGACACATGGTTATTTAGTGGAACCATAAAAGATAATATAAAATACGGAAAACTAGATGCTACAGATGAACAAGTTAAAGAAGCGGCTAAGGCAGCACATGCAGACCACTTTATAAAAACTTTACCATCTGGTTACAACATGGTATTAAATGAAGAAGCAAGCAACGTTTCTCAAGGTCAAAAGCAATTACTTACAATAGCTCGTGCTATACTTGCAGACCCAGAAATATTAATACTAGATGAAGCTACAAGTTCTGTCGATACAAGAACAGAAGTTTTAATACAACAAGCTATGGATAATCTAATGAAGGGTAGAACAAGTTTCGTCATAGCACATAGATTATCAACAATAAAAAATTCTGATTTAATATTAGTATTGAATGAAGGAGATATAATAGAACAAGGAACTCATGAAGAGTTATTAGCTCAAAATGGATTCTATACTAATTTATATAATTCTCAATTTGAAAACGACGAAGAAGACCAAGCAATATAAGATAGATGTAGAGGGGATGACTTCAAATGTGGAGTTATCCCCTCTATTTTTATGTTACAATACATATGAAATAAATTTAAGGAGGATTTAGATGAGAATTTTGATAGATGCTGATGGATGTCCAGTAGTAAAAGAAAGTATAAAAATAGCAAATAAATTTAATTTAGAAGTTATAATATTTTGTGATACATCACATTATTTTGATGAAGAAAATATTAAGACGATATTTATATCTAAAGGAATTGATGCAGTTGATTTTGCTATTTTAAATAATATAAATCAAGGCGACATAGTAATTACACAGGATTATGGACTAGCCTCATTGGTACTTAGCAAAAATTCATATGCAATAAATCAAAATGGTATGATTTATACAAAGGAAAATATAGATGAACTTTTGTATTCTAGATATATTTCTAAAAAAATGAGATTAAGTGGCGAAAGATTAAAAGGACCTAAAAAGCGAGAAAAATCTCAAAATATAATTTTTGAAGAAAATCTCAAAAAATTAATAATGGAAAAATTTACGAAATAAGTTTATTTAGGTAACGTTTTTCTTTTAAATTATGCTTGAATAGATATATTATTTATTGGTATTATTAGGATAATGTATGTTGTTTATTATAGAAAATAATAAAGTAGGAGAATTGAGATGACAAAAAAATTTAATAATGTAGATAGTATAATATTTGATTTAGATGGAACTCTATGGGATTCAAGAAAAGAAGTAGCAAATGCATGGAGTGAAATAATGGGCAATTACAATTATGAAAGAAAATCAATTACTTTTGATGAAGTAAATGATTTAATGGGAAAAACTATAGATGAAATAGAAGATATATTATTTCCAGAAATACCAAAACAAAAAAGAACAGAAATTTTAGATGAGTGTGGTCAAAATGAAATAGGATATTTATCTAAGCATGGAGCAATATTATTTGATAATTTAGAAGACACTCTTGATAAACTTTCTAAAAAATACAAATTATTTATAGTAAGTAATTGCCAACCTGGTTATATCGAGACATTTTTAGATTACTATAATTTAAATAAGTATTTTGAAGATCACGAATGTCCAAAGAATGCTGAAACAGTTAAATCTGACAATATAAAATTAATAGTGGAGAGAAATGATTTAAAAAATCCAGTTTATGTAGGAGATACTCAAGGAGATGCAAATGCTACAAAGGATGCAGGGCTTGAATTTGTATTTGCTAGCTATGGATTTGGAAATGCAGATGAATATCAGTATAAGATTGAAAAAATAGAAGATTTATTAGATTTATAGAATATAGGAAAGATTATATACACAAATTACAAAAATTAGTACGTTGTAATTTGTGTATATTTTTTTGAAAATAATGATTAACTTTTATTATAATTCAACTATTCTTCGTGGAATCTTGTATTTTATATCCTCCTCGATTTTTTCAAGTGTTTTGGAGTTTTTAGGATCTACAAACATACAAGTATATCCGTCATTTCCGATTCTTCCAGTTCTACCGATTCTGTGGATATAATCCTCGCTAGTTTCTGGAATATCGTAGTTGTATATGTGAGTAATTCCAGTTATATCAAGTCCTCTAGATGCTACATCAGTTGCTATTAAATATTGTAGGTCAGCTTTTCTGAAGGATTTAATTATTCTTTCGCGTTTATTTTGTGGAATATCGCTATGTAATTTCTCACAATTATATCCTTTTATAGCTAAGGCTTCATCTAATGCATCAACTCTTCTTTTAGTTCTACAGAATATAATTGCCATAAATGGATTATCTTCATCTAAAACTTTGCATAAAGCTTCTTGTTTATGTCTATCTGTAGTTTCAACGACTTCTTGTTTTATAGTTTCTAGAGTTATTTCTTTAGATTTTATAGTTATCTCAGCAGGTTCTTTAGTATATCTATAAGCAAGTTTCTTAACTTGTGAATCTAAAGTTGCTGAGAAACAAAGTGTTTGACGTTTTTTATTAGTTTCTTTTATGATAGCTTCTATTTCATTTTTAAATCCCATAAGTATCATTTGATCTGCTTCATCTAAAACTAGGGTATTTAATTTGCTAAGATCTATAGATTTTCTATCTAAATGGTCTAAAAGACGTCCAGGAGTAGCTATAACTAATTGTATATTTCTTTTTAATTTATTAAGTTGTGATTTTATATCTTTTCCACCATATGCAGCTAATATATTTATATTTTTATCTTTGTTTAATTTTTCTGCTTCATTGTATATTTGAATAGCAAGTTCTCTTGTTGGAGCTAAAATAAGAGCTTGTATATTTTGATTTTTAGCAGATATAGAATCAAAAATAGGTATTAAGAAAGCAAGAGTCTTTCCAGTACCAGTTTGAGATTGAGCCAAAATATCTTTTTTATTTTTTATAAGTGGTATAGTTTCTTCTTGTATAGGTGTTGGAGTTTTTATACCATTTTTTTTCAATGTATCTATTAATTCATCACTTATTTTTAAATCTTTAAAATTCATAACGATTGTACCTTTCTAAATTAATTTTGTATCTTAACAATAATAACATAATAATTTGATAAATTATATATATTATAACCATATAAATTAAAAAATTAAAATATGAAATATATAAATAATAAAAGTATTTAAAATAAAAAAATGTTGAGATTTGAATGAATTTAACTAATAAAAAACTCTTATATAAAAAGGTATTTTTAAGCAAAATAAAGAAATAATAGTTTATACCCTAATGAAAAGGAGTGTTGGTTATGGGATTATTTAAATCAAAAGCCGATGAAAGTTGGAAAATAAATTATATAAAAGAATTTAATGAGATGAGAACAGAGTATGAAAGAAAAATTTTAATAAAACAAAATGAAATAGATGACTTAAAAAAACAAATAGAGGAATTAAAATCTTTTAAAATATATCTAAAACCTAAAGAAAAACAAATCAGAGATACTGATATAGATTCAATAAAAGAACTTAGAAGTCAAGGCCTTAGCTATAGAGAAATTTCTCAAAAGACAAATTGGAGTAAGGCAACAGTCTGTAGAGTATTAAAAGGTGCTTATGATTAAAAATTTTGTTATAAAAATCCATGCTATAAATAAGTGTGGATTTTTTTTTTTTAATACATAGCAAATTATATTCATTTAAAAATTGTGGAAACTTATAATTTTCGTAAATATGTTTGAAATAAATCTACATCTTTAAAAGATTTTTAGAATAAAGATTTCTTTATTATATGTTATAATTAATAGATAATATTATAAAGTGTGGGTGAGGAGATTTGAATAGAGAAAGTATTAAAATTAAAGATAAAGAATTTATATTAGATTGTATTTTGATATTAGTAATTTTACAAATATGTAGAATAATTATAAAAAACATACTACTTAGTTTATTGAATTTTACAGTTATAAACATCAACATAGCAAATATAATATCTATTATGATAGTTGGAATAAGTTTATCTATGATTTTAAGGGGAAATAATTTATTTAATCCAGCAGGATATAGATTAAAATCTTTAGCCAATAAACATGACAACAAAGAAATAAGAATAGCATTAGCTATAATTACGATTATTGCTTTAGGTTTAGCAGTTGTATTTAAAGGAGAAAAATTATTATATAGTACTTTGATTATATGTTTATCTTCTTTAGCCGTTCCTATATATGAAGAAATGATATTTAGACAATATTTTTGGAATTATATAGATAGTTTCTTAAAAGATGAAAAGAAAACATTTATTATAATATCGATATTATCTGTATTATTTACAATAGGATATTGGGATATAATAAGCCAAAATTTACAAGTTATAAGTAGTGCTAAATTTACAGTAGATGTGGTATTTTCTAAAATGTTGTCAGGTATTTTAATTGCTATAGGAACAGGATTTATGAAATATAAATACAATGATTTATATTTATGTATATTCTTACATAGTATTTTAGCTTGTATAATTTTATAAAATAATTTTTATTTTAGAAATTTATAAGAGCATATTTATATTAAGTTAAGTATTAGAATCATATTTTTTTAACAAATATAATTTATTATAAATTGTAAAAAATTTAAAAAATTAAATAAGTTGAGTTTTTATTTTAGATAAACAAATATTTTTTGGAAATAAAATTTAAAATTTAAAAATATTAAGGAAAAATATAGAAATTATTAAAAAAATACTATTGGAAATGATTGGAATTATATATATAAAATTAATTTTCCGATTGACATCTTTAATTAATATACTAAAATTAAGGTATAAACTAATAATAAAAAGTGTTTAACTAAAAATTTATAAGATTTAAATAAGTAATATAGGTATATTTAAAACATAAATGTGGAATTAATATACTAAAGACTATTAGATGGAGGAAAAAACAATGAAAGGAACTAGAAAAGATTTTGCAAAATTATATAGCTTTTTCTACTTTTTATTCTGGGGCTTTTATTTTAGCGCTGGCTATTTCTATTGCAAGTATACAAAAAACGAATCTTTTCTAGAGAGTTCTAGTTTAATCTACATTTAATTAGGTTAAATCTACAAACGTAAAATTAGGTAAATAATACTTATTTTATAAGGAGAACTCTTAGGGAGTTCTCTTTTTTATATTTTGTTACAATTTACATTATTATGAATTTGCAGAAAATATAAAAATTTAAAAATACATTTATAGAGAGGGTGGTAATATGGATATTTTAGGAGACTATAGAGTAGAGATTGATAATATTGACAAGGAAATGACTAAATTACTAGAAAGAAGAATGAATGTTTCAAAGGCTATTTCAGAATATAAAAAACAAAATGATATGCCAATATTTCATCCTGAAAGGGAAAAGAAAGTAATTGAGAAAAATAAAGGATATTTAGAAAATAAAAATTATAGTAATTTAGTGGAAAGCTATTATGAATATTTGATGTATTTAAGTAGATTAGTCCAGCAAAATGAAATATATTCAGATAATAAAATATATACAAAGCCATATAGAAGTGATAGAGAAAATTTAGTAGTAGGTTATCAAGGTGTACCTGGATCTTTTGGAAATGAAGCAATGCTAAGTTATTTTAAAAACATAAAAGAAGCTAAATACTATGAAAAATTTGAAGATGTATTTAAAGCGGTAGAAAGTGGAGAAATAGAATATGGAGTACTTCCAGTAGAAAATTCATCTACAGGAGGTATAGGAACAGTAGAAGACTTATTAAATGAATATAATTTATATATAGTTGGAGAAGAATGTATAAGAATAAATCAAAATTTAGTTGGAATAAAGGGAGCTACAGTAGATGATATAAAAGATATATATTCACATCCACAGGGATTTGAACAAAGTACTAAATTCTTAGATAAACATAAAGATTATAATTTAATTCCTTATTCTAACACAGCAATATCAGCAAAATTAGTATCTGATTTAAAAGATAAAAGCAAAGCTGCTATAGCCTCAGAAAGAGCAGCAAAATTATACAACTTAAATATTATAAAAAAAGATGTGAATGATTTAAAAAATAATTATACGAGATTTATAATTATAGGAAGAGATTTGGAATGTGGAGAGCAATGTAATAAGGTAAGCGTATTATTTTCAACTGAAGATAGTAGTGGTGGATTATATAAAGTTATAAGAGATATAAAAGAATTTGGACTAAATATGTCTAAGATAGAATCTAGACCAAATAGAAATAATCCTTGGAATTATATATTCTTTGTAGATTTTGATGGAAATTTATTTGATGAAAATATGAAGCAAGCTGTAAATACAATTGCAAGAAATTCTAAATACTTTAAACTTTTAGGTTGTTATAAAAATAAAAAGAATAATTGATTATAGATAAATTTATTCTGGAGGATAATAGTTATGATTATAGTATTAAAAATAGGAACGACAGAAATAGAATTAAATGAAATATTAACATTTTTAAAAGAAAAAAATTTAAAAGTAAATGTATCTAAAGGTACAAAAATATGGATTATAGGTGTAATTGGAGATATTACAATAATAGATCCAGATGAAATATTAGCTTACTCATATGTAGAAAAAGTTATGAATGTAACAGAACCATACAAAAAAGCTAATAGATTATTCCATCCAGAAGATACAATAGTAGATGTGAATGGTGTAAAAGTAGGTGGAGTAAATTTAGGAATAATGGCTGGTCCTTGTTCAGTTGAAAGTGAATCACAAATAATAGAAGTAGCAAAAGCAGTAAAAGCATCAGGAGCAAACTTCTTAAGAGGAGGAGCGTTTAAACCAAGAACATCTCCATATAGCTTCCAAGGATTAGAGCTTGAAGGATTAGAATTATTAAAATTAGCAAAAAGAGAAACAGGACTTCCAATAGTAACAGAATTAATGTCTGCAAAATACTTAGACAAATTTGTTGAAGATGTAGATGTGATACAAATAGGAGCAAGAAATATGCAAAACTTTGACTTATTAAAAGAGGTAGGTAAAATAAAGACTCCTATACTATTAAAAAGAGGAATGAGTTCAACAATAGAAGAATGGCTAATGAGTGCAGAATACATAATGGCTGGAGGAAATGAAAATGTAATACTTTGTGAAAGAGGTATAAGAACATTTGAAACAGCAACAAGAAATACATTAGATTTAAGTGCAGTACCAGTTATAAAAGAAAAATCACATTTACCAATAATAATAGATCCATCTCATGCAACAGGTAAGCGTGAACTAGTTGAACCTCTAGCAAAAGCAGCAATAGCCGTAGGGGCAGATGGACTTATGATAGAAGTACATAACAACCCAGCAAAAGCATTATGTGATGGAAAACAATCCATAAAACCAGAAAGATTTGATCAAATAATGAAAACAGTAAGAAGATATGCAGATTTCGAAGGAAAAATAATATAAATATAAATAAAAAAGTAATATAAATAATATAAATAAAAAGCGTATTTAAGGGGGATAATAAGATGATAGTAGTAATGAAAAATAATTTTACACAAGAAGAATTAAATGAGGTAGTAGATACTATAAAAAGTAAAGGAGCAGAGGTAGATCCAATACAAGGATCACTAACTACTGTTTTAGGATTAGTAGGAGAAACAGCTTATATAGATCCAGATGAAATATTAACATTTTCATGTGTTGAAAAAATCTTAAATGTACAAGAGCCATACAAAAAAGCTAATAGATTATTTCATCCAGAAGATACAATAGTAGATGTAAATGGAACAAAAATAGGTGGAGGAAATCTAGGAATAATGGCTGGTCCTTGTTCAGTTGAAAGTGAAGCACAAATAATAGAAGTAGCGAAAGCAGTAAAAGCATCAGGGGCAAACTTCTTAAGAGGAGGAGCATTTAAACCAAGAACATCTCCATATAGCTTCCAAGGATTAGAGCTTGAAGGATTAGAATTATTAAAATTAGCAAAAAGAGAAACAGGACTTCCAATAGTAACAGAATTAATGTCTGCAAAATACTTAGACAAATTTGTTGAAGATGTAGATGTGATACAAATAGGAGCAAGAAATATGCAAAACTTTGACTTATTAAAAGAGGTAGGTAAAATAAAGACTCCTATACTATTAAAAAGAGGAATGAGTTCAACAATAGAAGAATGGCTAATGAGTGCAGAATACATAATGGCTGGAGGAAATGAAAATGTAATACTTTGTGAAAGAGGTATAAGAACATTTGAAACAGCAACAAGAAATACATTAGATTTAAGTGCAGTACCAGTTATAAAAGAAAAATCACATTTACCAATAATAATAGATCCATCTCATGCAACAGGTAAACGTGAACTAGTTGAGCCTTTAGCAAAAGCAGCAATAGCAGTAGGAGCAGATGGACTTATGATAGAGGTACATAACAACCCAGCAAAAGCATTATGTGATGGAAAACAATCAATAAAACCAGAAAGATTTGATGAAATAATGAATATAGTTAAAAAATACGCAGATTTTGAAGGTGTAACAATTTAGTTATGAAAATTACAATTGTTGGTTTAGGTGTTATTGGTGGTTCCTTCGCAATGGCTTTTAAAGAAGCTGGATTTGAAGAAGTATATGCTATAGATACAAACTTAGAATCTATAGAAAAAGCAAAAAAAATGGGTGTTATAAAAGATGGTTCAAATAATGCAAAAGAATTTCTTGAGATAGCTGATTTAGTAATTATTTGTATTTATCCTAGAATAATAAAAACTTTTATGTCAGAAAACAAAAATAATTTTAAAGATGGAGCGATAATTACAGATGTTGCAGGAATAAAAGGTACCTTAATTAAAGAACTTGATGATATTATTCCAGATAATGTAGATTTTATTTTCGGACATCCTATGGCAGGTAGGGAAAATAAAGGTATCGATCATGCTACGGCCGAGTGTTATAAAGGTGCAAATTATTTATTAATTGATACGGAAAGAAATGATGATGACAATGTATTACTTTTACAAGCAATTATATATAAATTAGGATTTAAAAGAATTATAAGAATAAGCTCTGATTTCCATGACCAAATAATAGCTTTTACATCACATCTACCACATGTTATGGCAGTTTCACTTATAAATAGTGATGTAGAAGCAAGAAATACAGAAATATATATGGGTGGAAGTTATAGAGATGCAACTAGGGTAGCGGATATAAATGAAGACTTATGGACAGAGTTGTTTTTAGGAAACAAGGAAAATCTTCTAGAAGTTATAGATGACTTCATGGCCGAGATGGGAAGATTTAGAGATGATTTAGCTAAAGGTGACAAAGTAGCATTAAATAAAAGATTAAAAAGAGCTACAAAAAGAAGAAGAAGATTAAATAAATAATTATAAATATATAAATTTTTATTGCAAAGAAAATTTTGTTTTTTTATTATTAAATTAAAGGTAAATAATTAATCTTTTTTTATAGCATATTAAGAAATTATGTTTTTTAAAATTGTAAATATAATTTGTATGTTATAAGAAAATCCACATTAAGAGAGAATTTATTATAAAATTAGTTTGTATAAGTAATGAGATTGGAGTGAGTTTATTTGAAATTTGCAACTTATTTAGTAGATGGAAAAGAAAAACTAGGAATATTAAATAGTAAAGTTACTGGAGTTTATAATTTTGAAGATATAAAACTTGAAAGAAGTTATTGTGATATGAATGATTTTATATCAAATATGACAGAAAATGACATAAAAACTTTAAAATCTAGAAATTATGAAAAGGATGATAACCTAAAAGCTATAGATTTAAAGAATGTAAAATTATGTTCTCCAATTGTAAATCCAGTTAAAGATGTATTATGTCTAGGACTTAATTATAAGGCTCATGTTGAAGAAACTAATAGAAGTTTTAATGCAAATTATGAATTACCTAAATACCCAATTTACTTCTCAAAAAGAGTAAATAAAGCTATCGGTACAAATGACAAAATAACTAACTATCAAGGTGTTTCAGAGGAAGTAGACTATGAAGTAGAGTTAGCAGTAATCATAGGAAAAGAAGGAATCAATATCAAAAAAGAAGATGCTTATGATTATGTATTTGGATATACAGTAATGAATGATGTAAGTGCAAGAGATTTACAACAAAGACATGGAGGACAATGGTTTAGAGGAAAAAGTATAGATTCTTTTACACCACTTGGTCCATGGATAGTTTACAAAGATGAAATAGTACCACCAGTAGAATTAGATATTTTAAGTAAAGTAAATGGAGAAGTTAGACAATCTTCAAATACTAAACATTTTATATTCGATATACCAACAATAATAAGTGATTTATCTTCTGGAATGACATTAAAGCCAGGAGACATAATTGCAACTGGAACTCCATCTGGAGTAGGTATGGGATTTACACCACCTAAATATCTAAAAAGTGGAGATAAAGTTGAGTGTACAATTGATAAAATTGGAACACTTGTTAATGTAGTTGACTAAGGATTATTTGAGAGCTTGTAACTTTTTTGGTTATGAGCTCTTTTTATGTAATAATTTAAAATATTATATTAAATTTGTGCATTTTTAGATTATAATAAAGAAGGGCAAATAAAGGAGAATTTTTAGTAAAAGAGTCAAAAAAAGGGGGATTTTTTATGTTTTGTAACAGATGTGGTCATGATAATAAAGATGGTGCAAATTTTTGTTCGAAATGTGGAGAGAGATTAGAAAAAAGAAAAACAATAAATTTAAAAAAAGATATTATAAACGAAAATGATTATGAATCCTTTAATGAAAATAATTATGAAAACTTTAAAAATAATTACAATAATAATAAAGGATATTTGACAGATTCTAAAAAAATTATAAATATATTAGTAGGTATTCTAGTATTAGGTTTAATTGCTTTTGTTGCAAAAGAAGTTATTTTAGATAATGATGATTTAAAAAGTGAAAAAGTTATTTCTTATTCTAGTGAAGAAGAAGACACAACATCTAATTTTGAAAACGATAATTATGAATATGAGCAAGATTACATTTTATCTTATAGTAGTGATAGAATACTTACATATAGTGACGTAAAAGATCTTTCTAAAACAGAAATTAAGTACGCACGAAATGAAATTTATGCAAGAAATGGAAGATTATTTAATAATAAGGAATTACAAAGATATTTCAATAATAAATCTTGGTATGATGGATATATAGAACCTGAATATTTTAATGAAGATTATATGTTAACAGAAGTAGAATATAGAAATGTAAAATTTTTACTTGAAGTAGAAGAGAATATGTAAATAAAATAAAAAAGGAGTTGTCGTAAATTTGTTTTGCGACAGCTCCTTTTTTAATACATAGAAAATTATATTCATTTAAAATTTGTGGATAATTATAATTTATATCAATGTGTTTCAAAGAAACCTACATCTTTAAAAGATATTTAGAATAAAGATTTCTTTATACAAACTTGACATAGTGTATATATTAGTATATATTGTATATATAAGATATATACAATATATACATAAAAGAGGTGATAAAATGGAAATCATAATAAGTAATAGCAGTGACAAGCCGATATACGAGCAGATTACAACACAAATAAAAAACATGATAATAAGTGGCGAAATAAAACCAGGAGATCCTCTACCGTCAATGAGATTTTTAGCAAAAGAGCTCCATATAAGTGTAATAACTACAAAAAGAGCTTATGAGGAATTAGAGAGAGCCGGATTTATATATTCAGTAGTAGGAAAAGGAAGCTTTGTAAAAAATACAAACATGGAACTACTAAAAGAAGAAAAATTAAGGTTAATAGAAGAATATCTATCAAAGGCAGTAGATGAGGCAAAGAAATGTTCAATAGATTATGAAGAGATAGAATCTATTTTAAAACTTTTATATGAAGAGTATTAGGAACAGGGAGGGATTACTATGAAGTATGCAATAGAAGTTAAGAATCTTAATAAAACTTACGATGGATTTTCATTAAAAGATGTATCTTTTAAATTACAAACAGGCACAATAATGGGGATTGTAGGAGAAAATGGAGCAGGAAAATCGACTATAATAAAAGCAATTTTAAATTTAATAAATATAGACTCTGGAGAAGTTAAAGTATTTGGAAAAAACTTCGAGGAAAATGAAATGGAAATAAAAAAAGATATAGCAGTAGTATTTGACGAGAGTTATTTTCACGATAATTTAAAAATAAAAGATATAGATAAAATAATGAAAAATATATATCCGAGTTGGAATAAAGATAAATTCTTAGAATATATAAATAAATTTAAATTACCTAAAAACAAAATAGTAAAAGAGTTTTCAAGAGGTATGAAGATGAAGCTATCTATAGCGGTAGCACTTAGTCATAAAGCAAAACTTCTAATACTTGATGAAGCTACAAGTGGACTAGATCCCGTAGTTAGAGATGAAATTTTAGATATCTTTCTAGAATATATACAAAATGAAGATTGTAGTATATTAGTTGCATCACATATAACTAGCGATTTAGAAAAAATTGCTGATTATATAACTTTTGTAAACGGCGGACAAATAATATTTAGTGAAAATAAAGATGAGTTAATTTATAACTTAGGTGTAGTAAAATGTAATGAAAAAGAATTAGATAAAATACAAAATGAAGATATAGTAGGTATTAGAAAGAATACTTTTGGATGTGAAGTAATGGTAAATAGTAGAATTAAATACCAAAATATGGGATTTGTAGTAGATAAGACAAATCTAGAAGAAATTATTTTATTCAAAGTTAGGGGGAAAAAATAATGAAAGGATTATTAATTAAAGATATATTAAATTTAAAAAATTACATGAAACAATTAATATTTATTTTTATATTTTTTTCAGCTTATGGAATTTTTATGAAAAATGGAATTTTTGTAGGAGCTATGATAAGTATGATGCTTAGTATGCAAGTTATAACTGCTATGTCATATGATGATTATGCAAAATGGGACAAATATGCGTTAACAATGAATATAAATAGAAAAGATATGGTGTTATCTAAATATGTATTTTTTATAATGTTGATAATAATAGGAACTATAATTGGAATAATATTATCTTTATTTATAAATATAATATCAGATTTAAATGTTGGAATAGGTGAAATATTAATGCCAGATATAATTATTCCATCTATACTTGTTTCTAGTGTATTTTCAATATTATTTTCTATAATACTACCTATTATGTTTAAAAATGGAGTAGAAAAAGCTAGAATGATAATGATGGCGGTATTTTTTATACCAGCGATTTTAGCATTTTTAATAGCAAAAATAGCTGAAAAATATAATATTCGAGTGCCAGATGAAAATACTTTAAATTTATTGAGTAAAATAGGACCTATAGCATTAGTAGTATTAGCAGTTATAGCTTGTTTTGTATCATATAAAATATCACTAAAAATATATAGCAAAAAAGAGTTTTAAAAATAAGAAAATATCAAAAAAATATAAGTTTGACTTTTAAAATGTATAACAGAAATTATATTTACCTACAATTTAAAAGAATATAGTTTCAGATGTATTATAAAAAATATATTGACAATTAATGAAGGAAAATGTTATTCTAATAAATGTAAAAACAAGTAAATAAATTAAATATTTATGGATTGTGACTGGTAATGCAGGCAAGACCAACTACGTAGGGGTAATTATATATATTCTATGTTTGTTGGTCTTTTTTAATATACATGTAAAATGAGGTGATATTTGTTGTATAGAGTAAAAAAGGTAATTAATAATAATTTTATAATTTCTATAGATCAAGGTGGAAAACAGGTTATTATAAGAGGTTTAGGAATAGGATTTCATAAAAAAACAGGTGAATGGATAGAAAAAGAAAAAGTAGAGGCAGTTTATAAAATAGACAATCAAGCTACTTCAAATAAACTTCAAGAACTTATAAGTCAAGTTCCTAAGGAATATATAGATACATGTACAGAGATTATAGAAAATATAAAATTAAAACTAAATAAAAAGTTAAACGACAACATTTATATTACTTTAACTGATCACCTTAGTTTTGCGATAGAAAGAAAAAAATCAAATCAAGAGTATAGTAATGCTCTACTTTGGGATATAAAAAGATTTTATAGTGATGAGTATAAATTAGGAGTGGAATCATTAAATATTGTAGAAAAGAAGCACAACATCAGACTTTCAGATGATGAAGCAGGATTTATAGCACTTCATATTGTAAATGCAGAGTTAGATACAAATATGAGTAATATGATAAAGATAACTTCTTTTTTACAGGAGATTATTCAAATAGTAAGAGATTACTATGATATTGAATTAAATGAAGAATCATTAGATTTTGGAAGGTTTATAACTCATTTAAAATATTTTGCACAGAGATTATTTAGTAATAAATCTGTAAAGGATACAGATTTTCAGTTACAGAAAATGATTAGAGAAAATTATAGTAAGGATTACAAATGTGCAGAAAAAATAAAGGATTACATAAAAGAAAAATACAATTTAAATCTTACAGGTGAGGAAATGATGTTTTTAACTATTCACCTTAAGAGAATATCTACAAATTAATAACTTGGATTGTGACTGGTAATGCAGGCAAGACCTAATTAAAAAATATAAAACTTAAGTTTATAACATAAGATAGATATATTTAATTTTAGCTATAATTTATATATTTTTGTATAAATATCTATATTTTGTTAAGGAAATGAAGGGACATATTTTTAGTTAGGTCTTTTTATTTGCTTAAATTACTAGAAAAAATAAAAATCTCGATTTGGGAATTAATAAATTATAAAAAATATAGGAGGAAAACAAAATGAAAGATAAGATTTTTGGAGTTTTACAACGTGTCGGAAGATCATTTATGCTTCCAATAGCAATTTTACCAGTAGCTGGTCTTTTCCTAGGAATAGGGGGATCATTTACAAATGAAACAATGCTTAATACATATGGATTAATGGGCATTATGGGACCTGGAACATTTATATACAATATATTAACTGTTTTAAATGCAGCAGGTAATGTAGTATTTGGAAATTTACCAATTATATTTGCAATGGGTGTTGCAATAGGTATGGCTAAACAAGAAAAAGAAGTTGCAGCATTATCAGGTGCTTTAGCATTCTTCATAATGCATGCTTCAGTTAGTGCAATGATATCTGTTCACGGTGGAGCAGAACGCATGTTAAATGGATCTACAGCAGATGTATTAGGTATGACATCTCTTCAAATGGGTGTATTTGGAGGTATCATAGTAGGTCTTGGTGTTGCTGCACTTCATAATAGATTCTATAAAATTGAATTACCACAAGTATTATCATTCTTTGGTGGAACAAGATTTGTTCCAATAATAAGTGCATTAGTTTATCTAGTAGTTGGTATAGCTATGTTCTATGTATGGCCACCAATACAAAATGTAATATATTCAATAGGTGATTTAGTTAGAAGTTCTGGATATGCGGGAACTTGGTTATATGGTTTAATGGAAAGAGCATTAATACCATTTGGTCTTCATCATGTATTCTATTTACCATTCTGGCAAACAGGTGTTGGTGGAACTATGGAAGTAGCTGGACAATTAATAGAAGGTGCTCAAAACATATTCTTTGCTCAACTTTCAGATCCAAGTGTTACTCACTTTAGTGTAGAAGCTACTAGATTTATGTCTGGTAAATTCCCACTTATGATATTTGGTTTACCAGGTGCTGCACTTGCAATGTACAAATGTGCAAAACCAGAAAAAAGAAAAGTTGTTGGTGGATTATTATTATCAGCAGCATTAACTTCAATGTTAACAGGTATAACTGAACCACTTGAATTTACATTCTTATTCGTTGCGCCAATGTTATATGTAATTCATTGTGTATTTGCAGGTGCTGCATACATGTTTATGCATATATTTAATGTTGGTGTTGGTATGACTTTCTCTGGAGGACTTATAGATTTATTCTTATTTGGTGTACTTCAAGGAAATGCTAAAACAAGTTGGATAAATGTAGTATTTGTAGGTATAGTTTATTTTGTAGTTTACTACTTCTTATTCAGCTTCTTAATCAAAAAATTCGACTTCAAAACTCCAGGTCGTGAAGAAGATGATAATGCTGAAGTTAAATTATATACAAGAGCAGATATAAATGCAAAAAAAGAAGGACAAAACGCATCAGATACAGATGATGAATTAAGTGCATTAATACTTCAAGGTTTAGGTGGAAATGAAAATTTAACTGACTTAGATTGCTGTATAACAAGACTTCGTTTAACAGTTAAAGATTCTTCTAAAGTAAATGAAGCTATATTAAAAGCAAGTGGAGCAGCAGGTGTAATAATAAAAGGTAATGGTGTACAAGTAGTATATGGACCAAAAGTTACAGTTATAAAATCTAATTTAGAAAACTTCATAGCAAGTGGAAAAGCTGCTAATGTAAAGGTAGAAGTTCCTAAACAAGAAGATGTAAAAGTAGAAGAAACTAAAGAAGCTTCAGAAGGTGAAAATATTTTAGTTTATGCTCCAATAAAAGGTAATACAGTAGAATTAAGTGAAGTAAATGATGGTGTATTTTCAGAAGGTATGTTAGGTAAAGGTATAGCTGTAGAACCAACTGAAGGTAGAGCAGTATCACCAGTAAATGGAACAGTTTCAGTTGTGTTTGATACTAAACATGCTATAGGTTTAACTTCAGATGAAGGAGTAGAAGTTCTTATACATGTTGGCATAGATACAGTTCAATTAAATGGAAAACACTACACTACTCATGTTAAAGCAGGAGATAAAGTAAATGTTGGAGATTTATTAGTAGAGTTTGATATCGAAAAAATCAAAGAAGATGGATATAAAACTATAACTCCAATAATAATAAGTAATACTGATATGTATAAAGATGTAATAGCTTTAGCTAATGGAGAAGTAGAAGAAAAAGCTGAAATATTAAAAATTGAAAAATAATTCTCCTAAAATTCATATATAAATGTAAAAGTGTCACTAAAAAAATGTGGCACTTTTATTTTTATAAAAAATATTTATATTCCTTTTAATGAGGTTATATTTTTTATAAAGAATATAATTTTCTATGTGCTATAAAAAATGAAAATAGATGATATAATATTAAAGTGAAATTTTTATTTAACCTGAGAAAAATATAAGGAGAGTACTATGAATATAAGAGAATTATATGATTTGAAAATAAATATGGGATTTTTAGATTTGAGAAAATATAAAACTTTAATTTCAGAAATAAAAAACTTACCAAATGAATATTTATTAGACTTAAAAGAAGTGAGAGAAAAAATAAAAAAAGAAATTGAGAATATTGATATTAGTGATAACACTTCAAATGAATTTATAAATTCTTATGCACAAATACTTATGAATCTCCACAGCAAATTTGGTAATAATTTAAATCAAATGGAATTTAAATTAAATCAAGCAAAAATACAAGCTAGGATAAATTCATTAAAAAATCCTAATAGAGATAGTTTAAATGGAGATATTGATTTTTTTGATGTAGATAAATCTATACTAGATTTATTAAATTTAAACTATAAGCTTTCAAAAATCATGAAAAATCTAATTTATGTAGATATTTCATCTGAAAATATGGAGATTTTATCTCAAATAGATAACAGTATAAAACAGATAAATAAACTTGTTTATGATGATTTTAATAGTATTAATTAGCAGTATAAAAGAGCAAAGCCTTGATATTATAGATAAATTATAATATCAAGGCTTTTTGAGGATATTTATTTTAAATTGAGTATGAGCATTTATACATTGCAATATCCAACTATTTTATAATCATCGGGTACATTGTAATAGTTTTCTATTTCTCCTAAGTGCCATTCTAGGTTAAACATAGTTGTATCTATTATTAGTGAGAAATAAAGTAAAGCTATACCAGTATCTATTTTTCTTTCGTATTCAGTTGCAAAATCATCTTGCTTGATAGCAAGTATTACTTTTCCACCATCTAATATAAATCTCCAAGGTTGTTGATTTAAAGTAGAAGGAGCAAGTCTTGAATAACTAAATGCATCTATTAAATATCTTTGTTCTAATAATTCTACAGTTGCATTATTTCCCCAAGTGTCTTCGTAAACTATTTGCTCAACACCTAATCTATAAGTATTGTATTGTCCAATATCCATGTTGTTTTGAGTAGAATTATCTCCAACTTTTCCTGCTTGAATTTTTTTAGTGTTTTTAGAAGTATCTTCATAACCTATTGAAATTATTGCTACAACTTCTTTGTCAGATGATATATCTAAAGCCTTTTTTACTTCATCGCTGTCTTTGAAAGTATTCCAACAAGTCCCAAGTCCTAAATCTCTAGCTTTTAATATAAGTCTTTCTCCTAAGTAACCTGAATTTTCTATATAGTAGTTTTTTACTTCAGATAAAAGAACTATGTAATTTGGAGCTTCAACTATTTTTCCATGATAACCTGCAATACCTTTTAATTTTTGTATTGCATCTTTTGAAAACATTTTTAATTCAAAAGATATATCGTTTACTAATTTCTTTTTAGCTTTTAAGTAGCT
This sequence comes from uncultured Clostridium sp., assembly GCA_964449895.1. Taxonomy (GTDB): domain Bacteria; phylum Bacillota; class Clostridia; order Peptostreptococcales; family Peptostreptococcaceae; genus Intestinibacter. Next base: position 380,319 of record CAYVBY010000001.1, on the reverse strand, counting down.
TTCTATTTCATTAAATTGTTTTTCAGAAACTGATGTTTTTTTATAAAATCTAGTTGATTTGCCTTCTATTATAAGTTTTTTATAATTCATAATTAAATCCTCCTATATTAAAAAATTTTCAAGTTTTATATTACATATATACCTATTATTGGATATATATAAACAGAAAATTATAAATATTTTTGGAGAATTATATATTTTTTATAGTATATCTAATAATTCTTGTGGAGAATTTATTAAAAAATCAGCTCCACTTTCTTTTAATACTTCGGCATCTCTAAATCCCCAAGTGACACCAACACCTTTAACATTTGCGTTTTGGGCAGTTATCATATCTGATGGAGAATCTCCTACATACAAAGTATTTTCTTTTGTAGTATTTAATTCTTCCATTGCAATTAATACTGTATCAGGAGCAGGTTTTTTTCTAATACCTTCTCTTTCTCCTATAGCTACGGGAATTAAATTACCAAAATAGTATTTATTTAAATTTTTCACACCAAAGTCGTATTTGTTTGAAACTATACCAAGTTTAATATTTTGTGATTTTAGGTTTTCTAATAAATTTATAATACCATCATAAGGAGCAGTCTTATTTTGCATATTAGTTTTGTAATGATCTTTGAAAACTTGTAGACATTTTAAAATAGTTTCTTCATCAGTATTATTGGGAACTGATTTTGTCATTAAATCTTTTACTCCATTTCCAATAAAAGATCTAATTTCTGAATAAGTTCTAGTAGGATAATTAAAAGATTTTAGTGCAAAATTAACACTATCTGCTAAATCATCTAAAGTATTTAATAATGTTCCATCTAAATCAAAAATTACAGTGTTATATTTCATATTTTTCCCCTCTTTAAATAAGTGATTATTTTAGAAATTTTGATGTGTATTTTGTACTACAACTTCTAAATATAACATACTTGTGCTAAAGAATCAAACAAATGGAGATGATGAAATTATAGAAATCTTAAGTGATATTTATGATAAAAAATAAGGTTTATATGTTGACATTATGATTACTTTAAGGTTTATAATTTAAATATTAAAGTTTATTCTTTAGTATATAAATTATAATTAATTAAGAGGTGGCACATATGAAATTTATTGTAGAAAAGGAAGTATTTGAAAAATTAGATGATGTATGTTTTGGAATAGTTGTTGCAAAGGGAATAGATAATACACAAAAAATAGAAAAAATACAAAATTTATTAGAATCTGGAATCAAATCAAATGAAGAAAAATACGAAGGTAAAAAAGTAAAAGAATCTGAAGAAGTAGCTTGTTATAGAGATGCTTTTAGAACACTTGGAATAAATCCAAATAAATTTATGAGTTCTATAGAAGCAATGCTTACAAGAGTTTCTAAGAAAAAGGGATTACCAAGTATAAATCCGATTGTAGACATAGGAAATTCTATGAGTCTTAAATACTATTTACCAATGGGAGCTCATGATATAGATACAATTACACCACAGGATGTAGAAGTGAGATTTTCAAGAAAAGGAGATATATTCATTCCATTTGGAGAAGAAGAAGCGGAAGTACTAGAACCAGGTGAGTTAGTATATGCTGTTGGAAATAAAGTCAGAACTAGAAGATGGATATGGAGACAAAGTGAAGAAGGAAAAATAGTAGAAAGTACAAAAAATATATTTTTCCCAATAGATGGATTTAAAAATTCAAATTATGATAATTTAATTAAAGCTAGAGAAAATCTTGCAAGTTTACTTAAAGAAATATTTGATTGTGAAATAAAAATAGGATTTATAGATAAAGAACATAGAGAATTTGAAATAGATTAATAGAGTAATTTAAAAACTGTATCTGTTATAAAATTTAAAACAGATATAGTTTTTTTATTAAAAAAATTTTTTGTATAAATACTATATATATTTTATAATATTAGAGATGATAATATATAAGAGCGAAACCTATATGGGAGGTATTTAATATGGATAATAGCAAAAAGGCAATAGGCGTATTTGATTCGGGACTAGGTGGAATAAGTGTGCTTAGAGATCTTAAAAAGCTTATGCCAAATGAAAACTTTATTTATTTTGGAGATTCGGCTTATGCTCCTTATGGCATAAAAACAAAAGATGAAATAACACAAAGATGTGTTGAGATAATAGAGTTTTTTATATCTAAAGGAGTAAAGGCAGTAGTTATAGCATGTAACACAGCTACAAGTGCATCGGCAAATTACCTTAGAAAAAAATATAAGGATTTACCTATAATAGGAATGGAGCCTGCTTTAAAAGTTGCAACGCAAGGTGCAAAATATAACAATGTAGTAGTTATGGCAACACCTCTTACTTTAAAAGAAAAAAAATTCGAGAACCTTATGCATAAATTTAGAGGTAAAAATACAGTAATAAAAATGCCTTGTCCGGAACTTGTTAAAATAGTAGAAAATGATTTAATAGATGATGAAAAGATAGTATTAAATCAACTTAAGGAATATTACAAAAACATAAATATAAATAAATTAGATAGTGTTGTTTTAGGATGTACACATTTTATTTTTTATAGAGATTATTTAAAAAGTATTTTTCCAGAAACAGTAGATATAGTTGATGGAAATATGGGTACATGTAAACACTTAAAAGATGTATTAAATGAAAAAAATGAGTTAAACGAGGAATCTAATGAGGGAACAATAGAAATATATAATTCAAGTGATGATTTAAAATATATGACACTTTCTAATAAATTGTTATTAAGATAGATTTGAAATTATTTCAAATCTATTTTTTTAGTACATAAAAAATTATATTATTTTTTTATGTAGATATATATTTATTGAACTGGTGTAGAAATTATGATAATATAAAAAAAGACCGAATGGTCGGTTTGGATATAATAAAATATTTTTAGGAGGAATAAATATGGAAAAAAAGGTTATAAAAGATATAGTTAATTTATTTGTAGGATTTTTTTTAACAGCACTTGCGGTTGTTATAATGGTTAATTCAAATGTAGGTCTATGCCCTTGGGATGTATTACATCAAGGAATAAATAAAACTATAGGTGTTACTATGGGACAAGCATCTATTATAGTTGGAATATTAGTAATTATAACATCAATATTATTAGGTGAAAATTTAGGATGGGGAACTATAGGTAGTATATTTGTTCCAGGATTTTTAATTGATATAATAACTGATTTAAATATTTTACCACAAGCTACTGGATTATTATCAGGTGTTATTATGACTTTTATAGGTCTTGTTGTAATGGCAATTGCTACAGTTGCATACTTAAAACCAGCAATGGGATGTGGACCTAGAGATGGTCTTATGATAGCTATTCACAAAAAAACTGGTAAATCAATAGGGATTTTAAGAGGAATAATGGAAACATTAGCAGTAATAGTAGGATTTTTAATGGGTGGAACTTTTGGAGTAGGAACTATAATTTCTGCTTTAGCATTTGGATATATACTTGAGATAGCATTTAAAATATTTAAATTCAATCCTGATGTAACACATAAGATGATATTTTCAAGCTTAAAAAAAGTTAGCGAAAAATAAATTCTTATAGAAAAAGGAGAGTTGATTTAATGTCAGCAAATAAAATAATAGAAAAGGCTATTTATAGTTTTTCAACTAATGGATATGATGGAACATCTATATCTAATATAGCTGAATTAGTAGGAATAAAAAAATCTACTATATATTCTCATTATAAAAGTAAAGATGAAATTTTTGAAAAGTCTATGAAAATATCTTTTCAGGCAGAGATAGATTTTTTAGAAGGATATTTTTCAAATAAATATAAATCACCTTTAGAAGCACTTGAAATTTTTTTGGATACTATTAAAGAAAGATATATGGATGATACAAATTTTACTTTAAATTTTGTATATAAAATGGGATATAGACTTGTAGAAAAATATAATGATGTTATAAAAAAATACTGTGATGATTATTATGCTATAATGGAAAATTTGATAATTAAATATCTTATAAATGAAGGAATAAGTGAAGATAAGGCTAAAGAACATGCTTTAGTATATACAGCTTTATTAGATGGTCTTATGATAAGTCTTATATATAGCGGTGAAGATAGATATAAAGAAAGAAAAGAACATGTTTGGAAGTTTTTTAGCAAAAATTTTTTCTGATTGTAAATAAAAATACATAATTTGTTAATAATAGTATTTGTTAAATATGTAAATACTATATATATTTAAAATAATAAGTAATAAAAGAGGGGGTAATTTGGTAATATAGATTGCCAAAGTATGTTATGGAAAATTTAATAAACAGATTAGTAAAATACGCTAAAGTATACACAACAAGTAGTGAAGAATCTGAAACAGTTCCAAGTACTGAAATTCAAAAAGATTTAGGAAAAATATTAGTTGAAGATTTAAAAGAAATAGACCTTGAAGATGCTCATATGGATGATATGGGATATGTATATGCAAGTTTAAAAGCAAATACTGATAAAGATCTTAAAACAATTGGATTTATAGCACATATGGATACAGCTCCTGCTGCTAAAGGTGAAGGAGTAAATCCCCAAATACACAGAAATTATGATGGAAAAGATTTAGTTATAAATGCTGAAAAAAATATAGTTTTATCACCAAGCGAATTCCCAATATTAAAAAATAAAGTTGGACAAACTATAATAACTTCAGATGGAACAACTTTACTTGGAGCAGATGATAAAGCAGGTATAGCGGAAATAATAGAAGCTGTAAAATATATAATAGAACATCCAGAAATAGAACATTCAGATATAAAAATATGCTTTACCCCAGACGAAGAAATTGGTAGGGGTGCTGACAAATTTGATATAGCAAAATTTGATGCAGACTTTGCTTATACATTAGACGGTTCAGAAATAGGAGAATTACAATATGAAAACTTCAATGCATCTAGCGTAGTTGTAAACATAATAGGTAAGAGCGTTCATCCAGGAACTGCTTATAATGTTATGATAAATGCAGGTACTGTAGCCACTGAATTCGATTCAATGATACCAAAAGATGAAGTTCCTGAAACTACTAAAGATCATGAAGGATTCTATATGCTTATCTCTATAAATGCAGAAGTAGATGAGGCTAAATTGGTTTATATACTTAGAGATTTCGATTTAGATGGTTTAGAACAAAGAAAAGAAAAAATAAGAGAAATAACTAGAACTTTACAAGAAAAATATGGTAAAGATAGGATTTCTGTTGAAATAAAAGATAGCTATTACAACATGAAAGAAAAAGTAGAACCTATGATGTATATCATAGACTTAGCTAAAGAAGCTATGAAACAAGCTGATGTAGAAGTTAAAGTAATACCAATACGTGGTGGAACAGATGGAGCAAGGCTTTCATTTATGGGTCTTCCTACACCAAACTTATTCACTGGAGGATATAACTTCCACGGATACTATGAATATGCTGTAGCTGAAGAAATGATGAAAGCTAAAGAAGTTATTATAAATATAATAAAAAACAATAAATAATAAATGTTATTCAAAAATAAAAATAGACTTTTTTATAATTTATTAATTATAAAAAAGTCTATTTTTTTATGTTTTTCAAAGCAATATGTTTAAAATACTATAATTAGTAAAAAGTAACGAAAAAATTACAATTGTATTAAAAAAACTTGAAAATAAGTTACAATAATGTAATAATATAGATATATAATAAAATTTATTAAAATATTCGGGGGTGCTTGAATTATGAATATAAATAAATTGCATTTAGTAACGGGTGTATTGTTTACATCTACAATAGTTTTACCTTTAGCGGACATATCTCAAGTAGAAGCTGCAAGTCAAACATTAATTACAACAGGCAATGTTAATTTTAGAAAAGGACCATCAACTGATTATTCTATAATAAAAACCTTATTGAAAGGTACTAAATTAACATACATAGAACAAAATGGAAAGTGGATAAAAGCAACATATAATGGAGTTACAGGATATGTAAGTGGAAATTATGTGGAGTTTATAAATTCAACACAAGAACAAATAAAATATGTAAATAGTAAAGACGGAGTAAATGTAAGAAGTGGGCCGTCTACAAGTTATACAAATCTCGGAAAATTACCATATAAGCAAAAAGTAACAGTACTATCAACAAGTGATGGCTGGTCAAAAATAAAATATAATGGCTCAACAGCTTATGTATATAGTATATATTTACAAGATACAATACCAGGAGATACGACACAAGTAAAATATGTAAATTCAACAACAGGGTTAAATGTGAGAAGTGGTCCATCTACAAGTTATACGATATTAGGAAGATTAGATTATAAGGAAAAAGTAACGGTATTATCGACAAGTAATGGTTGGTCAAAAATAAAATACAATGGATCGACAGGTTATGTAAGCGATTCATATTTACAAAATACAATACCAGAGGATACATCACAAGCAAAATATGTAAATAGTAAAGATGGAGTGAATGTAAGAAGTGGACCATCTACAAGTTATAAAATATTAGGAAGATTAGATTATAAGCAAAAGGTAACAGTACTATCAACAAGTGATGGTTGGTCAAAAATAAAATACAATGGCTCAACAGCTTATGTATATAGTATATATTTACAAGATACAATACCAGGAGATACGACACAAGTAAAATATGTAAATTCAACAACAGGGTTAAATGTGAGAAGTGGTCCATCTACAAGTTATACGATATTAGGAAGATTAGATTATAAGGAAAAAGTAACGGTACTATCGACAAGTAATGGTTGGTCAAAAATAAAATACAATGGATCAACGGGTTATGTAAGCGATTCATATTTACAAAATACAATACCAAATGGAAATACTTCAACTTCAGTAAGTGCTAGTGAAATAATTGCTTATGCAAAACAGTTTTTAGGAAGACCTTATGTATGGGGAGCACAAGGACCAGACAGCTTTGACTGTTCAGGATTTACATATTATGTGTTTAAAAATAAGGCAGGAATAACTTTACCTAGAACTTCAAATGTACAAACTTTATATGGAAAGGCTGTAAGTAAAAGTAATTTACAACCAGCGGATTTAGTATTTTTTGATACTAATGGTGTAAATGATGGACAAGTATCGCATGTTGGAATTTATATAGGAAATGGGCAAATTATTCATGCATCTTCAGGTCAAGGTAAAATAGTAATTGCTAATTTTAATAGTAGTTATTTCCAAAACACGTATGTAAATGCTAGAAGAGTTTTATAAAGTATATAAAAAAGTCAGTAAAAAATTTACTGACTTTTTTAGTATATAGTAAAATTAATTTTTAAATCATTTCTAGTATTGTTTTACCAAGTAAAAGAATTACAACTATTATCATCATAGGTCTTATAAATTTTATTCCATTTTTTATGGCAAGGCTAGAACCTATATAGCTACCGAAAATATTGAAAATAGCACAAGGTATAGCAAATTGGAAATATATATTGCCTGAAATTAAAAATCCTATAACAGAAGCATAATTAGAAGTTAAGTTTAATAATTTAGCATTACCAGATGCTGTTGTTATTTCGTATTTTAATATTAAAGCAAAGGCCATAATAGCTATAGTTCCAGTACCTGGACCAAATAAACCATCATAGCTACCACATATAAATCCTATTAATAAAGCTAAAAATATACTTTTTTTATTTTGAGAATTTTGAGAAGATTTTATTTCTATTTTATTTAATCTAAACAAAATAATAAATGCCATAATTGGAAGAATTACAATAAGCATTTTTTTTAATAAATCATCACTAAGTAAAAGTACTACTTTTGTGGCAGTTGAAGCTCCTATAAAAGATCCAATAGCAGATATAATTGCAATTTTAAGATCTAAAGCACCTTCTTTAAAAAATTTTATAGTAGCTAAAGTAGTTCCACAAGAATTAGAAAATTTATTACATCCATATACAAAGTGAAGAGGCATACCTGTAGCCATATATGCAGGTAAAGAAATTAAACCGCCTCCACCAGCTATTGAATCTACAAACCCAGCTAAAAACATTAGGGGACATAAAAAAAACAAATAATTTAAATCCATTATAAATAATCCTTTCAAAGTTTATAAAAATATTATATATCAATTTTTATATTTATAAATAATATAAAGTCGAAAATGTTAAAACTTTGTAAAAAATAAGGTTATAAACAAGGAGTTTAAAAAATGTTATAGAAATTTATAATTATAATAAATTTAATATTATAACTATTTAGGATAAGAATTACAGAGTAATATAGTAGATTTTTATTAATGTTATAATAAAGAAAGGAATGTATGAAAATGGTTTATAGTAAAAAAACAAGTTTTTTTGAGGAAGTAATTTCTTTTTTCTTAATTACCATAGGAGCAGCTTTAGCAGCTGTAGCTTTAGAGATATTTTTAGTTCCTAACAATATAATTGATGGAGGTATTACAGGTATTTCTATCATGTTAAGTTATGTCACAAAAGTTAAATTAAGTATATTTATTATAGTTTTAAATATACCGTTTCTAATTTTAGGATATAAACAATTAGGTAAAAATTTTTTAATAAAAGCTACCTATGCAATGATTGTTTTTTCAATATTATTAGAGGAATTTAAATCAGTACAACAGTTGACAAATGATATATTATTGGCGACAATATTTGGGGGCGTTTTACTTGGAATAGGAGTTGGATTTGTTATTAAATATGGTGCTTGTGTAGATGGAACAGAAGTTCTTGCTATATTAATTAGTAAAAAAACATCATTATCTGTAGGGAAAGTTGTAATGTTTTTCAATTTCTTTATATATTTAATAGCAAGTTTTTTATTTGGATGGGATAGAGCTTTATATTCTATACTTACGTATTTTATAACTTTTAAGATAATTGATCAGGTATCTGAAGGATTTGAACAGGCAAAAGCTGCTATGATTATAACTAATCATGGTGAAGAAATTGCACAAAGTATATATGAACAACTTGGAAGAACAGTTACAATGTTAGAAGGAGAAGGACTTATAAGTGGTAAAAAAGTCGTTTTATATGCAGTTGTAACGAGAATTGAAATTCCAGAACTTAAAAAAATAGTACAACATGATGATATATCTGCTTTTGTTACTATAACTGATGTAAATGAAATTGTTGGAAAACATATTAAGAAAAAGAAGGAAGAAGATACAGAACAATAAATAAATTGTATAATATAAGAGTATTGATTATTATTGGATTAATACTCTTATTTTTATTTAGAGGAGGAAAAAATGAATATAAATGAAATTTTAATAAATGGATTTTTATTAACAGTAGGTTTTATGGCAATACTTATAAGTATAATTAGTTTTAGTTTTATGATTATGTATCAAGTTAGAAAAAAAGTAAAAGTAAATAATTATGTAAAGCTTATAATATTAATAGGATTTATAATGGGAATAGTATTAGTATCTATATCATATAGTAAGCTTGATTTTTCAGTGTTTGGACTTTAATTTATTTATATTTTGAAATTTTTAATATAAATTTAAGGTTAAATTAAGAAAACAGGTATATTATATAGTTATATATATAAGCTAGAGACTTTCTAAGATAGTTATTTAAATTTAAATGACTAATTAAAAAAATTTTTTTGATTTTTTTAATAATAACTCCCCAAAAAAAGGATGCGGTGGCTCATCCTTTTTTTATGAAAAAATTTCAAATTATTTTTTTAGATTTATTAATAATACATAGAAAATTATATTAAAAAAATATAATTTCCTATGTGATTTATCTTATAATATTCCAATTGCCCTAACACAAGCACCATCAGAATTATTAAATTTTAAAGGAAGAGCACAAAATGTAAATATTTTGTCGCCTAAAGAATCTAAGTTACAAAGATTTTCTATTATTACAAAGTCGTGTTTTAAAACTTTATGATGCATATTTAAATCGATACTATCTATTGGATCAATAGATATAGTATCGAGTCCAATTCCTTTTTTATTAGTATTTATAAGGTAATCAGCTACTTCCTCATCTATGACAGGGTAATTTCCAAAATATTTATTTGAGTTCCAATATTTATACCAACCTGTTTTAAATAAAACATATTCAGCTTCATCTATAACATTTTTGTATTTGTTTATGTATGATATGTCTATAATATCATTTTCATTTAAATCACTACAATCAATTACTATAGCTTTTCCAACAAATTTATTAACAGGAAAATTATCTAATGTAGTACCGTCTTTTTTAACATGATATGGTGCATCCATATGAGTTCCTATATGAGAAAAAATAGTGAGCAAAGTTTCTCTAAATCCATCTTTTTCAATAGTACTAGCTAAATTTAGTTTTGGTTTTTCTGTACCAGGATATACAGGCATATCTTCTTTTATTGTATGAGTTAAATCGATAACTTTCATATCTATTGCTATCTCCTTTTTATAAATAATATAATTTATAAAATTATATCATAGATATATATTGTAGTAATTTTAAAATTAACAAAAATGTAGAGGGAGATTATTATGAAAGATATTATACAAAAAGGTAATGAATTATTAGATTATCTAATTGCTATAAGAAGAGATATTCACAAAACTCCAGAGCTTGCAATGAATGAGTATATAACTAGAGATAAAATAAAAAAATATTTAGATGAAATAGGAATAGATTATTTGGAATTTGATCATCATAGAGGATTAATGGCTTATATTTACAGTGAAAATGCAAAAATTACGATAGGAATTAGAGCAGATATAGATGCTTTACCTATTGAAGAAAAAAATGAAACTTCATATAAATCACAAAATCCAGGTATTATGCATGCATGTGGTCACGATGCACATACAGCTATGTTAATAGGAGCTTGTAGATTATTATACGATATGAGAGAAGATTTAAATGTAAATATTAAATTTTTTTTCGAAGCGGCAGAAGAGAAAAATGGAGGAGCTAAATATTTTGTAGAAGATGGTCTTATGGAAAATCCTAAAGTAAATTATATGTTTGGAGCTCATGTTCAAGGATATTTAGAAATTGGAAAAATAGAATCGAAATATGGAGTATTAAATGCCAGTTCAAATTCTATAAAAATTAAGATAATGGGAAGAAGAGCACATGGAGCATATCCGCAATATGGGATAGATGCTTTAATAGCTTCTGCACAAGTAATAACTTCTCTACAAAGTATTGTAAGTAGGAATCTAGCTCCTGAAGATATGGCGGTTTTAACTTTAGGAAGTATATATGGAGGAGAATCTGGAAATACGATTTGTCAAAATGTAGAAATAAATGGAACGATTAGGGCTTTAAGTCACGATAAAAAAGAATTTATTATAAAAAGAATAAAACAAATAGTACAAAATATAGCTATGGCATATAAATGCGAGGCAGAATTTATAATAGATGAAAATGAATATAAACCAGTTTTAAATGATGTAGAATTGGTGGATATAATAAAATTAAATGCAAAATCATTTTTAGGGGAAGATAGTTTTATATTTAAAGAATTTCCATCTATGGGTTCGGAGGATTTTTCTGATTTTACAAATGATTGTAGAGGTGCATTTTTTCATATTGGATGCAAAAATGAAAAAAAAGGAATTACCTCACTTATACATACAGATAAATTTGATATAGATGAAAGATGTTTAAGTATAGGAGCGATTATGCATACTTTAAATGTATTAAAATTTAATTAATATATTGTTATATAGTATTTTAAATTATTATTTAAGTTAATTATCAATAAAAAATTATATTACCAACAATTAGATGGTAATATAGTTTTTTAGACTTTATTAAAATGAAAATTAGTCATTTCAAAAATTACACAAAATAAAAATGCAACTAGCATAGAGCAAGAAATATCGCTTAAAATAGATTCTAAAAATCCTATAATAACCATGTTTAAAGGAATATCTATAGCTATAGAAAGTAAATCACATTGAATTTTTGATAAATTTTTAAAATTTTTGCTAAAATTTAAAAATCCGTTCAAGAAAAAATCTATAGGAAAACTAACTATAAAGTAAATCGTCAAAAATTTAAGTAATGATAAAAGAGTAGTATATTTTAAACCTAAAAATATAAATATTATTCCACCTAAAAACACAAAGGAAATATAAGAAGTTAAAAATAGAAACAAAAGTGTTATAACTATTGAAAAAGTTGCCTTTAATATTATTTTATTATTCATAAAAATCTCCTTGATTATTAAAAATTAATTCATATTAAAAGGATATATTAAATTATAACTTATGTAAACATATAAAAGTATTATAATTATAGTAAAGTAATATTTAAAAATATTTTGTAATTTAGAGAATTGAGGGGAAAAAATTGAGTAAATATATTGAATTTAAAGATGTAAAAAAAGTATATCAGATGGGAGAGGTAAAAATTGAAGCTCTAAGTGGAGTCAATTTTTCTGTAGATAAAGGTGAATTTGTAGTTGTAGCAGGAGATAGTGGAGCAGGAAAAAGTACAATATTAAATATACTTGGTGGAATGGATAGTCCAAGCAGTGGTCAAATTATAGTAGATAATAATTTTATTAACAATTATTCGAATAAAGAGTTAATTACTTATAGAAGATATGATATTGGATTTGTTTTTCAATTTTATAATTTAGTACAAAATTTAACTGCAAAAGAAAATGTGGAATTAGCCACTCAAATTTGTAAAAATCCATTAGATATTGATGAAATAATGGAGGCAGTAGGATTAAGTCATAGAAAAGATAATTTTCCAGCACAATTATCAGGTGGAGAACAACAAAGAGTAGCAATTGCAAGAGCTCTTGCCAAAAATCCTAAATTGCTTTTATGTGATGAACCAACAGGTGCATTAGATTATAATACAGGAAAAGCAATACTTAAATTGTTACAAGACACTTGTAGAAAAATGAATATGACTGTAATAATAATTACACACAACTTAGCTTTAACTCCTATGGGTGACAAAGTTATAAAAGTAAAAAATGGTAAAATAGAAAGTGTAGTAGTAAATGAAAATCCAACACCTGTTGAAAGGATAGAATGGTAATATGAAAAATATATTAACGAAAGATTTTATAAGAGATATTAAAAATTCTAGGGGAAGATTTATTTCTATTTTACTAATAGTAGCACTTGGAGTTGCTTTTTTCTCTGGAATAAAAGATGCACCTTTAGTTATGAAGAAAACATCTGATGTATACTATGATGATTATAATTTGATGGATATAAGAATTGCATCTACATTAGGTCTTACACAAGATGATGTAGATGCAATCAAAAAAATAGATAATGTGGAAGGTATTAAAGGAACATATAGCATAGATGCTATTTCACGTTATGATAAAGTAGATCGTGTAGTTCAAATTCAAAGTATCAATTTAAAAGATTCAAAAGAAAATAATAAAAATTATATGAATAGATTAAAAATCGTTGAAGGTAGATTACCTTCAAAAGATGGAGAATGTGTAATTGAAAAATCTAAATATAACTTTTTAAATTATCCAATAGGAAGTACGATTACTTTAAGTACTGGAGATGATAGTAATATAAAAGATACTCTCAAAACTAATAAGTATAAGGTAGTAGGATATGTGAATACTCCGTATTATTTATCTCATGAAAAGGGAAATACTTCTATAGGTGCCGGTAAAATACAAGGTGCTATGATGATTTTAGATAGTAATTTCAAATTAGATGTATATACAGATATTTATATAACTGTAAAAGGAGCTGATAAATTAGATACTTATTCAGATGAATATCAGGATTTAATAGATGGTGTAGTGGATGATATAGAAGCTATATCAGATGAAAGAATAGATGTTAGACATGATGAAGTTATATTAAGTGCTCAAGAAGAACTAGAAAAGGCAAAAGAAAGTTACGAAGAAAATAAATTAAAAGTACAAAAAGAACTAGATGATACACAAGCTAAATTAGATAAGTCAAAGGCAGAGCTAAAAAATAAAGCTTCAATGCTAGAATCTGAAAAGAAAAAATCACAAGATGAGATTTTAAAAGCAAAAGCTGAGATAGAAGAATCTAAAAAACAATTGGAAGCAGGAAAAGCTCAATATGAAGAGGCTCTTAAACAATACAATGATAAAAAGGTAATTGCTGAAGAAGTATTTGCAAGTGCTCAAAATATTATAAATCAATTAGAAAATCAAAAAATATCATTAGAGTCTCAAATATCAAAAATTGAATTAAAGCTTAATAATGAATCATTAACTGAAACAGAAAAGCTTTATTATAAACAACAGCTAGCATTGTTAAATACTAATTTAAAACAATTAAATTATGCAATATCTTTATCAAAATCTGAGCTATCAAAGCAACAACAAATTTTAAAAGATGCAGAAAATAAGTTAAATGAAGCAAAATTAACGATAGAGCAAAATGAATTGAAGATACAACAAGGGCAAAAACAAATTGAAGAGTCAGAAAAATTAATTGATAAAGAATTTAAAAATGCAGAGGATAAAATAGAACAAGGCAAGAAAGAATTAAATAAAGCTCAAAAAACTTTAGATGCAAATAGAGAAAATGCAGAAAAAGAGCTTTCTAAGGCAAAATTAAAAATAGACGATGCACAAATAGAAATTGAAAAAATAGAACATCCTGTATGGTATGTTTTAGATAGAGATAGTCATAGATCATTTGTAGAATACGAAGGATGTGCAAATAGTATAGATGCTCTTGCCAAAATATTTCCTGTATTTTTCTTTGCTGTAGCAGCACTTGTGTGTTTAACTACTATGACTAGAATGGTAGATGAACAGAGAATAAATATAGGAACATTAAAGGCGCTTGGATATACAATTATAGATATAGCTAAAAAATACATAATGTACTCATTTACTGCTAGTTTAGCTGGAAGTATATTGGGATTATTACTAGGATTTACATTATTTCCAATTATAATTTTCTATTCTTATGGAATGATGTATTCACTTCCGCATATGAAATTTGTAATTGATTTGAATTTGGCAGGCTTTATTACATTAGTTGCAATACTTATAACTACGCTTTCAGCATTTTTTGCTTGTAGAAAAGAATTAAAAGAAGAGCCTTCTATTCTTATGAGACCTAAAGCACCTAAAAATGGTAAAAGAATTTTAGTTGAAAGAATAGATTTTATATGGAAGAGACTTAGTTTTATAAGTAAGGTTACGCTTAGAAATATATTTAGATATAAGAAAAGATTTTTAATGACTGTACTAGGGATAGCAGGATGTACTGCACTTA
Source organism: uncultured Clostridium sp. (assembly GCA_964449895.1). Classification (GTDB taxonomy): domain Bacteria; phylum Bacillota; class Clostridia; order Peptostreptococcales; family Peptostreptococcaceae; genus Intestinibacter. The sequence goes on along the minus strand of CAYVBY010000001.1, from coordinate 365,144 downwards.
TAGTTACAGGATTTGGAATTAAAGATTCTATACAAATGATAGTAAGTGGACAATATGGAGAGTTGTTTAAATATGATATGGAAATAACTACTACAAATAAAATTACAGAAAAGGAAACTGAAAATCTAGTTGCTAATTTAGACAAAAATGGAAAAATAAAAGATTATAGTTTATTTGTATATGAAAATGCTGAAGTTAGAACAGATAAAGCAAATGAAGAAGTAAATATAGTAGTTCCAAATGATTTAGATGAATTTGATAATTTTATTTGCTTGAGAGAAAGAATAGGACATAAAAAATTAAGTTTAAGTAATAAAGGATTAGTTTTAAGTGAAAAAACAGCTAGAGTATTAGGTGTAAATGTAGGTGATAACATAAAATTAAAAAATAGTGATGATATTACTGTTGAAGCTAAGGTAACTGGAATTACAGAAAACTATTTAGCACATTATGCATATATGACTAGAGATTACTATAATAAGTTATTTAATTATAATCCAACTAACAATAAAATTATTGGAATATTAAATGATACATCAAAGGAAACAGAAGATAAATTATCAGAGGAAATAGTTAATTTAGAAGGAGTTTCAGGTGTTACATTTAATACTTCTACTAAAGAGACATTTAGTAATACAATTAAAAATTTAAATTATGTAGTATTAATAATGATTATATCTGCTGGATCTTTAGCATTTGTAGTTTTATACAATTTAACAAATGTAAATATTTCAGAGAGAATTAGAGAAATTGCAACAATTAAAGTATTAGGTTTTTATGATGGAGAAACAGCAGCTTATATTTATAGAGAAAACATAATACTAACTTTAGTAGGTATAGTATTTGGACTTGGAATTGGAAAATTTCTGCACCAGTATATCATGACAACTGTAGAAATAAAATCTATGATGTTTGGAAGAATTATAAATATTAAGAGCTACATAATAGCAGCTATTTTAACAGTAGTACTTTCACTTATAGTAAATTTTGTTATGTACTATAAACTAAAAAATGTAAAAATGATAGAATCACTAAAATCTGTAGATTAAAAAATATAAAATTTTTATAAAAAATCTATATCAAAAAAGACTTATGCCTCATATTATATCTTAGAAATAAATATTTCAATCAACAAGGGGGTACAATAAATGCTAGATAGATTTTTTGGCGGTTGTGGATGTGATGATGGATTTTTCGGAATGGGATGGTGGATAATAATATTATTTTTCCTATTCTTGGCATTTCAAGACTGCTGGGCTGATATAGATATATGTGCATGGATACCATTTTTAATATTATTATTAATAGTTTGTGGATGTAATGGAATTGATGATGATGGATGTTGTTAATAACATTTAGTTAAGATGATATATAATTAAAAATGATATATATAATAGTAAAGTGGAACCTTTGTCAAGGATACTAGAAAAAAGTATGGATAAAATGCCATTAAAAGCTGACTTCTAAATTAAACAGGAGTCAGCTTTTTTTAATTCCATTGACATTTAAAATTATTATAACTATTTTATACATTTATATATTTTGTTTTAATAAAAATTAAAAAAATATATTAAAATAAAAATATAGTTTACAAACTTGATTATTTTAATTTAAAATAAAATGAAATCTTGAAATAATTTATTTAGGATTGTATAATATAACCTTAGTGAGTAAAATAGTATTTGTGTATTTAGTATTTTAATCTACAAAAGGTAGATATATTTTATGTGTAAAATTTAAAGGCAAAATGGAGAGGTGTTAAGTTATGAAACAAGGTTTTGATGCAAAAAAATATTTAGAACAACAATCTAAATATATCTTAGAAAGAGTTAATAATTTTGACAAATTGTATATAGAATTTGGTGGAAAACTTATTGGAGATTTACATGCAAAGAGAGTTTTACCTGGATTTGATGAAGATGCAAAAATAAAAGTATTACAACATATTAAAGACCAAGTTGAGGTAATAATCTGTGTTTATGCAGGAGATATAGAAAGAAATAAAGTAAGAGGCGACTTTGGTATAACTTACGATATGGAAGTCTTAAGATTAATAGATGATTTAAGAACTTATGAATTAGATGTAAATAGTGTAGTTATAACAAGATATGAAGGACAACCTGCAACTACAGTATTTATAAATAAGTTAGAGCGTAGAGGAATAAAAGTTTATAAACATGCTCCAACTAAAGGATATCCATCTGATGTAAATACTATAGTTAGTGATGAAGGATTTGGAGCAAATGAATATATAGAAACTACAAAACCTATAGTTGTTGTAACAGCTCCAGGACCTAATAGTGGAAAACTTGGAACTTGTTTAAGTCAATTATATCATGAAAATAAAAAAGGAAATTCTGTGGGATATTCTAAATTTGAAACTTTCCCAGTTTGGAATCTTCATGTAAATCATCCTGTAAATGTGGCATACGAAGCTGCTACTGTTGATTTAAAAGATGTAAATATGCTAGATTCATTCCACTTAGATAGATATGGAATAAAATCTACTAACTATAATAGAGATTTAGAATTATTCCCCGTTCTTAAAAAGATAATAGAAAAAATAACAGGAAAAGAATCTATATTCCAATCACCAACAGATATGGGTGTAAATAGAGTAGGATTTGGAATATATGATGATGAAGTGGTATGTGAAGCTTCAAGACAAGAAATAATAAGAAGATATTTTAAAACTGGTTGTGAATATAAAAAAGGTGAAGTAAATAAAAGTTCTTATGACACAATGAACCTAATAATGGAAAAATCAAACCTAAAACCTGAAGACAGAAAAGTAGTAGTTCCAGCTAGATCATATAGTGAAAAATTAAAAGCAAATGCTGAAAAAGATGATATATGTTCAGTTGTAGCATTAGAATTAAATAATGGAGAAATAATTACAGGTAGAGGTAGTGATTTAATGTGTGCAAGTGCAGCAGCAATATTAAATGCTATAAAGGTTTTAGCAAATATTCCAGATGATATGCTTTTAATATCACCAGTTATATTAGAGCCAATTGTAAAATTAAAAACAGAAACTTTAGGAAGTAGAAAAGTTTCATTAAGTTGTGAAGAAGTTTTAACAGCACTTGCAATATGTGCAGTGACAAATCCAACAGCAGCAATGGCAATGGATAAATTAACAGAATTAAAAAATATGCAAGCTCATTCAACTACAATGCTTAGCAAAGATGATGAACAAACATTTAGAAAATTAGGTATAGATGTTACTTGTGATGCAGTATATCCTTCACAAAACTTATATTATATATAATATAGAAAATTTAAAAATTAATATAATTTGATATGTATAAAAAATAAGCCTTCTATGAAAATAGAAGGCTTTAAATTATTATTTTATTATTTTTATTCGTGTAAGTATTAGTATTTTAAAGGCCTCAAAAATTTTGAGGTGGAATACTATTGTATAATTTTTTTATAAAAAAGTCAATGTATAAAAAAAAATTAGGTATAATTTTACAAATATTTTATTTGTTTTTAATTTCTATTTTTGTAATACACTAGCTATATTAGGGAATGGCTCCACAGTTCTTTTTAAGATTCCTTGTATATAAGCTATTAAAATACCATAGTTAGTTATAGGTACATTTTGATCTTGAGCACATTTTACTCTGTATTTCATTTCTTTTGAATTTAAAGTACATCCACCACAGTGAACTATCATTTTGTATTTAGATAAATCATATGGAAATTCTGTACCACTTGTAAATTCAAAGTTTAATTCTTTTTTACAGTGATTTTTTATCCAATTTGGAATTTTAACACGACCAATATCATCACATTGTCTGTGATGCGTACATCCTTCAGAAATTAAGATTGTATCGCCGTCTTCTAATGTTTCGATAGCTTTTGCTCCTTTTACATTTTCTTCTAAATCACCTTTGTAGCGGGCAAATAAAATAGAAAAAGATGTAAGTAATATATCTTCTGGTGTCTCTTTAGATACTTTTGCAAAAACTTGAGAATCTGTTATTACAAGTTTAGGTTTTTTACCAAGACTATTTAAAGTATTTGTAAGTTCATTTTCTTTTACTACAATTGAAACTGCATTGGCTTCGAGTATATCTCTTATAGTTTGTTGTTGAGGAAGTATAAGTCTTCCTTTTGGAGCGGCTTTATCTATAGGAACTACAAGTACTACAAAATCAGACGGTTCTAATAAATCTCCAACAATTTTTAATTTAGGATCATCTGTAGGAGCTTGTTTTGCTATTAATTCTTTAAGTTCATGTATATTTTCTCCTGTGACAGAACTTACCCAAATTGTGTTGGAATTATCATCTAAAGATAAATTTATTTTCAATTCTTTAGCCAAATCCAATTTATTAAGAACAACTATATATGGGATTTTCTTTTCTTTAATTCTTTCTAATATAGCATTATCTTCAGGTGTTGCACCTATAGTTCCATCTATAACTAATATTGCTATATCTGTTTTATTTAAAACTTGATAACTTTTTTGAACACGCATTTTACCAAGTTCTCCTACATCGTCGATTCCTGGTGTATCTATTATCATAACAGGACCTAAAGGCAATAATTCCATAGCTTTTGAAACTGGGTCAGTAGTTGTACCTTTTACATCAGATACTATTGCCAAGCTTTGATTTGTTATTGCATTTATAACACTTGATTTTCCAGCATTACGTCGTCCAAATATTCCTATATGAACACGTTCTGCAGAAGGTGTAGCATTTAGACTCATTTAAATCCCCCCTAAAAAAGATAGCCTTAATAAATTCTAAAGGCAAATTTTCGTTTTAAATTGTTTATATTATAAGACTTTCACTATATTATTGTCAATTTGATTTCTAAATTAGTAAAACTTTTATAATATATATAATCACAATAAAGGTAATTGATTGTTTTTCAATATATTGATAATAGTTATATTTTTGTTTTATACTGTTAATAAGTAGATTTAATAATAAAGTGTAAGTAAAGAAGGTTGAGTTATGGAAGAAAAAATTAATGAAAGAGATATAAATAGAATAGAAAATTGGATTGAAAATATTATAAATCCTAATACATTAAGCAAAGAATTATTTTGTAAAATGTTAGATAGTATAAAATTAGAACTTGATGATTTACTATTTAATTCTTATCTTAAATATATTTTATCAAAAGAAGAAAACATATCTTTAAAATATTTTTCGATGGAAAAAGATTTATATAAATTTATACTTTTTGGAGATATTTTAAGCGAAGATTATAAAAATTATTTTGATGTTAAATTAAATTTAGACGTGGAATATATAGGAATTTGGTGGACTGATAACATATTACCTATATTTAAATCTAAATACGATGAAACTCAATTAAAGGATAAGTTAATTTTAGAATTAAAGGAGTATAATACTTTAGATTTTCGTGGGGAAAATTTTAAAAATTTGAAATTAGTTTTAGAAAATATTATAAACAAGGAAATAGGCGATTATAAAGAAAATACACTTAGAGATGTTTTAGAGGAATTAGTAAAAGATAAAGCAGAAAATATAGATAAAAGTGAATATTTAAATATTCAAATCAATGAACAAAAAAAATTACAATCAATAGAAGAAAATTTATTAAATGATATATGCAAAGCTGGTGATTTAAAATCACTTTCAAATTTGCAGGATGAAATTTTATCAAAAGGTGATTTTGTTAAGTGTGAAGAAATAGAATTGATTATATTTAGAAAATTAGATGCCATAATAAAAAATTTTAATTTAGCAGATATAAATGACGAAGATAATATATTAATAGGCCAAAAAATATGTAATAATTTAGAATGTGTAGATATAAATTCAAGTAACTCAGTCAAAGTTTTAATAGATAGATGTATTAATATAGATTTAAATAATTTTAAATGTACTATTAAAGATTTAGATGAAAAAATCAAAGAATATGAGGATATAATCATAAAAAATTGTATGTTTAATTCTAGTTATTATGATTTGAATATTAAAATTCAAGAAGATATTTATACTATAAAATTTAAGTATTTGAATAAATTGATAGAGTATATAAATTATAAAAAAGGAAAAAAACTTTTAGTGAATATAAAAAATATCAACAAGAATTTTAGATATAAAAATAGAGTTTTTATAAAAACTAATAGTAAATTAATAGAGGAAATAGATAGTTTTTATAGCAAATAGGAAATTATAATTGAACAATACTTTTAATTAAGCTTTGTAAATAAAATTTACAAGGTTTATTTTTTAATAATAGATAAAAGGTAGGTGAGTTTTATGACATCATCTGAGCAAATTTATATTGAATTTGATAAAAGGGGCTATATTGATGAATTAATATTAAAATTACAAAAGCTATATAGTCAAAATATTGTAGATAAGAATTTCTTCGATAAAAGTTTAGAACTTTTAAATCAGGAGAAAATAGACATATTATCAAATAATATAAAAGCAGAACGAAATTTTTATATAAGTTCAATTGAAAAAGTAGATAATTTTAAGGATTTAGAAATTATAAACAACACAATTTTTGATAAATTAAAATACTCTGTAGAAAATAAGAGCTTTTTAATTGAAAATTTAAATGATAGATTTGAAGAAATGATATATAATCAAGATTTATTAGAAGAGTTTGAAGTTAATGGAGATTTAACTAATTTTTTTCATAATGAAAAATGTCTACTTAATAATGAAAATAAAAATAAAATTTATAATTTTATAAGTAATAATAGAGAAGATGTAGATGATTACAGTTTAGATATTCAAAATTTGTCACCTGAGGAAAAACAAAAATATTTTGAAATAGAAAAACAAGGAATAAAAATGAAAATGATAGAGGCTAGTAATTTTTCTAATTTAAATACTCTATATAGTAGAATTTATTCTAATTTAAAGGATGATAAATTAAAGATATTCTTAAAAGATGAATTTACATATACTTTTAAAAATCTTTTTAAATCAAGTTATATATATTCTATATTAAAAGATTTTAATAAAAATTATGGGAAAATGAATCTTGAAGATATTTATATAGAAAAAGATAGGTTGTATCTAAAAAATTCAACTTACGAACATTATATAGATGAAAATTTAATTGAAAAACAAAAGATTAGATATTTTGATCAGAGAGAATTAAATTCTTTAATTAAAATAATTAAAAATACATATAATTGTTTTACAGAAGAATTTATAGAAAATATTTTACAAAATATAATAAAATTACCTGAATATAAGATGACCTTAGAAGAGCGAATGAAAGAAATTAAAAAAATTATCACTAAAATATTAAATAAAGACGAAAATAGATTTTTTAGAAGTACTATAAGTATAGAATCTGATGTTAAATTTAGTGAAAAATTATTAAAATGTAATAGATTTTATCAAAATAAATTTGAAGAAGAAAGTCCTATTTTAATATTTGACAATACGCTTTTTAAAACATGTAAAAAAGGATTTATAATTACTGATAAAAATTTTTATTTTAAGAATGAGGAAGATAATATAGAATCTATAGATATAGAAGAGATAGATGAGATTGAATTAAAAGAAGACAATATATATTTAAATGATAAGTTTGTTCATTGTGATATTGTACAAAATAATTACAGGGAAAAATTTAAAGATACTATATTAGTTGTTCTGTATCTAATACAAAATCTAAAAGATGAATCTAAAAATTTAGATGAACTAATAGAAGAAGTTTTATCTATTGAATATTAAAATTAGATAAGTAAAAGGATGATTCAAATGGATGAAATTAGAAAAATAATACATATAGATATGGATGCATTTTATGCATCTGTAGAACAAAGGGATAATCACTCATTGAGAGGAAAGCCTGTTGTTGTTGGAGGACATCCAAATAGTAGAGGTGTTGTGGCAACTTGTTCTTATGAAGCTAGAAAATATGGAATACATTCAGCTATGCCATCTAAAATTGCCTATAAAAGGTGTCCGTATGCTATTTTTGTAAGACCTAGATTTGATGTATATAAAGAAGTTTCCAATCAAATAAGACAAATTTTCTATAGGTATACAGATTTGGTAGAACCTTTATCATTAGATGAAGCATTTTTAGATGTTACAAATCCTAAAATACCTATAAAATATGCCACAACTATAGCAAAATTTATAAAAAGAGATATATTACTAGAGACTGGTTTAAATTCATCTGCAGGAGTTTCTTACAATAAATTTTTAGCGAAACTTGCTTCTGATTATAAGAAACCAAATGGATTTACAGTTATAACGCCGGAAAATGCGCAAGATTTTTTAGATACACTTCCTATAGATAAGTTTTGGGGTATAGGCAAGGTGACTTCTAAAACATTAAAAAATATAGGAATAAAAAATGGATATGATTTAAGAAAATTAAGCTTGTATGACTTGGAAAAAATATTTAAAAGTAAGGGTTATACATACTATAATTTTGCTAGAGGAATAGATTATAGACCGGTAGAGCCTTATAGAGAGCGAAAATCTATCGGATCAGAAACTACATTAGATCATAATTATAGATTAGATGAAGAAGATATAGTAAATATATTAGATGAATTATGCCTTGAAGTCAGTGATAGAGCTAAATATATAAATAAACTTGGTAAAACTATTACACTTAAGATAAAATTTGAAAATTTTACCCAAATAACAAGGAGTATTAGTCTACAATATGGGGTAAATTCTCATGAAGATATAAGGATGAATATATATAATTTACTTAAAAATATAGAAGATAATAATTTACAAGTAAGACTTTTAGGAGTTACTTTATCTAATTTAGTAGATAAGGATGAAATTTATCATCCTATAACATTTCTGGAATATATATCGTCAAAATAATTATAATTATTGAACAAAATAAAAAAAAATAGTATAATTAAAAACACACAAGTTGTGTAAATTTTTAGAAAATAAGATTTATGAATTGAATATTGTTCAAGGTGTACAAAAATACTTAATAGGGAATGTGGTGAAAATCCACAGCAGCCCCCGCTACTGTAAGAATGACGAAAGCTTAAGTTTTGGAGAACTTAATTCCACTGTTAAATCGGGAAGGATGAGTTAGTAGGATGATTTCAAGCCAGGAGACCTGCCTAAATTTATACATGCTCTTTCGGTGGGAGAGAAATACTGTAATATGGGTTATTTATAATCGCGCGGACATTATATACATATTATAGATTTTTATAGAACCGAAAAGGTTCTTTTTTATATCATATATATAATTATATTTATTTTAAAATACTAGATAATTATAATTTTTATATATGTGATTTTAGAAAATCTACATAAATATATTTAGAGTAAAGATTTTCTTATTTGTTAATCATAGAACATTTATTTCAATTTATGAGTCTTATTTTTTTGTATAAAAATAAGACAATATGGTAAAAACATTTTAATTAATGCTATAATAATATATATCGCTAATAAGAGGTGTAAATAATGAGTGAAAAAAAATTAGCTAAAACAAATGATAAGGAGGCACTTAATAGGAGACTCAGAAGAATAGAAGGTCAAGTTAAAGGAATACAAAAGATGATTGAAGATGATAGGTATTGTGTTGATATTTTAGTACAAATATCTGCAATAAGATCTGCAATTGATAATGTAGGAGCAATTATACTTGAAAATCATATAAAGTGTTGTGTATCTAAAAGCCTAAAATATGATGATAAAGAACAAAATGAATTAGTAATTAAGGAACTAATAGATACAATCAAAAAATTTACAAAATAGGGGGATGTATTGATGAATCAACAAGGTTTTATAGTTGAAATAGTAGATAACAAAACTGCTAAAATGCTTATGCAACGTCATTCAGCATGTTCATCATGTGGAAAATGTGCAAAATTAAGTTCTGAAACACAAGATTTATTAGTAGAGGTAGATAATCAAATAGGAGCTAAAGTAGGAGATCATGTAGAAGTTAGCATGGAAACTATAAAAGTAATGAAGGCTACAATGCTTGCATATATGTTACCATTAGTATTTTTAATGGTAGGTACATCTGCTAGTTTTTATTTACTTAATTATATATCATATCAAGGACCACTTGAAATAATAAGTGGTATATGTGGATTACTTTGTACATTATTAGCTTATCTTTACCTTAAGAAAAATGATAAAAAATATAGAGATAGTAGAGATTATATTCCTATAGTAGTAAAAATTATTTAATTAAAATAAGGAAGAGTTTATTTTTTATAGCTCTTCCTTTTTAATTAAATATTTATATTATGAATTTTTTTAATTTGTATCTATATTTTCTTCTATTTTTTCTATCTTTTTTTCTTTTATTTTTTTTAGAATTATATAATAAGTTTTAGTAAGAGATGTTATTATTAAAATTCCAATTGCAATTCCGCAGCTTTTTAAGATACTGTCTGTTCCAGTTGAAGCAAATAAAGCATAATCTTCTTGAACTAAAGCGTACATAGTATTATATAATCCAAGTCCAGGAACTAATGGTAAAATTCCAGGAATTATAAAGTTAATTGCAGGATATTTCTTTTTGCGAGCAAATATTTCACTAAGCAGTGAAATAACAGCTGAAGCTACAACTATAGAAAACATAGCTCCTGCAATAGGAGATAATAGTATATAAACTGACCATCCAATTCCACCTATAATACCACAAAGATGTAAGGATTTTTTAGGCGCATTAAAAAATACAGAAAATCCTACCGTTGCCAAATATGAAAATATAAAATTTATTAATAAATCTAAAAAAGTCATTTATCTAACCTCCAAATTTGATCCAAAAATCAAGTACTGAACCTACTCCAATGGCAATGGCAGCTGCTATTAAAAAGGCTTCAAATACACGCGAGATTCCAGAAACTAAATCCCCAGATATTAAATCTCTAAGACCTTTTACAAAGGCAACTCCAGGAAGTAGGGGCATTATAGAACCTACTATAAGCATTTTAGGATCTTGTAATATTCCTATTTGGCAAAATGTAATACCAAAGGTAGCTATAGCAAAAGATGATATCAAAGTTGATATAAAAGTAAGATAATTTATTTTTAAAATTCCATCGTATATTATAGTACCTATTACTGATATTATTAAAGTAAGTAGAAAATCTGCAACAGTAGTACCACCGATTAAGTATGCAAAGCATGCAGAAGCTAGACCTGTTGCTGCATAAAAAGGTATTATATTATATGGAGCAGGTAAACTTGAAATTCTTTTCAATTCTTTTATAGCTTCAGAAGTAGTCATATCTGGGTTTTCAACAAATTTTCTAGATAAATTGTTTAATAAATCTATTTTGTTTAAATCAATACCTCTACGTTTTATAGTCCTCATAAATGACAATCCATCAAATTTATCATCAGCAATTATTATACATGTAGGAGATGTATATGCATTGATATGATGATAACCACGAGAGGCACATACTCTTAAAACACTGTCTTCAGCACGTGAAGTTTCTACACCGTTTGTCAGCATAAGCTCACCTAAGAAAAGAGCGAATCTTAAAATTTCTTTTTTTTGTACTAGCTGATATTCTTCTCTCATAAAATTTTCCCTTTCTATAATCATAGTAAAATCATTTTACTCTTTTAATTAAGAAATGTAAATACTAAATAAGCTATTTTAAATGGATTTTCTAATTAAATTTATGGAAAATATTTACATATATATTTGATATAAATATATAAATAGATAATGAAATTTAAATTGTAACTAAATTTAAATATAAACATATAATGCTACTATATTAAATTTAAATAAGGAGAAAAAATATGTTTTTAACAGGAGCGCATTATATTTATATTTTGTTCATATTCATAATTTTAATTACTATGATTATGAAAAAAGATATAGTAATTCCTTGTGTTTTAGGGATATTTTCATTAGGCATATTTTATACAAATGATATATTTAAAGCATTATGTGCAGTATTTAATTCTTTAATTGTTTCGCTTGGAGAATTAGGACCGATAATATTAATTATAGCTATTATGGTAGCTTTATCTAAAGCTTTAGAAGATAATTATGCTATAAACTATATGGTTAAACCTTTCTCAAAACTTATAAAAACTCCAACGACTGCTTTTTTTGTAGTGGGGATAGTTATGATGTTACTTTCATGGTTTTTCTGGCCAACACCTGCAGTAGCCTTAGTGGGAGCCATTTTTTTACCAGTAGCTATAAAAGCTGGTCTTCCAGCAATAGGTGTGGCAATGGCTCTTAATCTATTTGGTCATGGATTAGCATTATCTACAGATTTTGTTATTCAAGGTGCACCAGCTATAACTGCAAGCGCAGCAGGAATTGAAGTTTTTGATGTAATAAGTCAAGGGATGCTTCTTTTTTGGGTTATGGCTATAGTTACTATTTCAGTTGCATTTTTAGATCTTAGAAGAGATATTAAAAAAGGTATCTTTAAAACAGAACTAGAAGATGTTAAGCAAGAAGAATCTATTGAATTTAATACTAATTCTAAAATTGCTACTTTTTTAGTACTTATAGGATTTATTTTAGATTTAGTTTTTATGTATTTGCTAGATTTAAAAGGAGGAGATGCTTCAGCATTACTAGGAGGAACTGCCATTGTTTTAATTATAATTATAAATATTATGAATCATGGTAGAAAATGTTTTGATACAACTTGTAAAAATATAATTGATGGATTTGTATTTGGAATAAAAATATTTGCAGCAATAATCCCAATAGCAGCTTTTTTCTATATGGGAGAGATTGCACCTTTGCAAGCAGTATTAGGTGATGTTTTACCAAAAAATTCTCAGGGATTATTATCTGATATGGGAATAGTTTTATCTAATATGGTTCCTCTTAATACATTTGCAGTTTGTAGTATACAAACAGTAGTAGGAGCTATTACAGGACTTGATGGATCTGGATTTTCGGGAATATCATTAGTAGGATCTTTAGCTTCTGTATTTGGAACAGCTATAAATGGAAGTGTTGGAACTTTATGCGCCTTAGGACAAATTGCAGCTATATGGACTGGAGGAGGATGTTTAGTTCCTTGGGCACTAATTTCAGCAGCAGCTATTTGTGGAGTAAGTCCAATAGAATTGGCTAAGAGAAACTTTAAACCTATTATTATAGGATTTGTAGTAACTACAATAGTTGCAATGTTTATTGTTTAATAAATAAATCTTTATTCTAAAGATTTATTTAAGATATAGATTTCTTTGAAATACACTGACGGAAATGATAATTATCTACAATTTTTAAATGAATATAATTTATATCTATTAAAAGAAGTTCCTTTTTTGAAATAGGAACTTCTTTTAATATGTAAAAATTATTTATAACACAATGAAAAGTATACTTTCATAAGATATAATATTAGCAAGATAAGTTTTAGGAGGATATCAATGGAAAATATAATAAATAGATTAGAAAAAATAAATGGGAATATAGGATTTTATTATAAGAATTTAGTTACGAATGAGGTTTTAAAATATAATGAAAAAGAACCTATGTTGGCTGCAAGTTTAATAAAATTAACAGTATTAGGTGAAGTATTTAATCAAATAGAAAATAAAAAAATATCAGAATATGAAGTGTTTACTACTAAAAATGAGGACAAGGTCCCTTCTTGTGGTGCATTAAATTACTTAGAGGAGGGTTTAGAAGTTAAGCTTAAAGATTTGTATACACTTATGATAATACTTAGCGATAATTATGCTACAAATATTCTTATAGATAGATGCGAAATAGAAAATATAAATAATTTTATAAAGAAAAACAATTTAACAAATACTGTATTAAATCGAAAAATGTTTGACGCAGAGGGAGCAAGCAAGGGGCTAGAAAATTATACTAGTGCAGAAGATATGGGAATATTATTGGAAAAGATATATAATGGAACTTTAGTTTCAAAGAAAGCTTCAGCTAAAATGTTAGAAGTTTTAAAAAATCAAAGATTAAATGGGAAAATACCTTTTTTCTTAAGTTCAAATCCAAACAAAGTTCAAATAGCTCACAAAACTGGAGAAGATACTAATATTACTCATGATGTAGGTATAGTTTTTGCAAAAGAACCTTTTATAATTTGTTTTTTAAGTAATAATGTGGATGTTCCAAACTTTGAAAGAGTTATGCAAGATATAAGTTTAGAAATTTACAAAAGAAATAAATAATAAATTTAATTGGGAGGATATAATATGAAAGTTGTCGATATGCACTGCGATACTATGAAAGAAATTTTAGATAGAAGAGACAATAATTTTAATTATGAGTTGAAATCAAACAATTTATCTGTAGATATAGATAAAATGAAAAAGGGCGATTATATGCTTCAAGTATTTGCAGCTTATACTGATATGGAACAGGAAGATAGTTTGATTAATTGTATGAGAACTGTAGATTTATTTCATAATGAAATTGAAAAAAATAAAGATGATATAGGTCTTGTATTAAAGTATGAGGATATATTAAAAAATATAAATGAAAATAAAATGTCAGCAATTTTATCTATAGAAGAAGGTGCATGTTGTAGAGGGAAGATTGAACTTCTTAGAAATTTCTATAGATTAGGTGTTAGAATGATGACTTTAACGTGGAATTATGAAAACGAGCTTGCGTTTCCGAATCAAATAATAGATGATAAACTGATATTAGATAGAGGACTTAAAAAACAAGGATTTGAATTTATAGAAGAAATGGAAAGACTTGGTATAGTAATAGATGTCTCACATTTATCTGATGGCGGTTTTTATGATATTTTAAATAATACTAAAAAACCATTTGTTGCAAGTCATTCAAATGCAAGAAGTATTTGTAATCACAGAAGAAATTTAACAGATGATATGATAAAAAAACTTGCAGATAGAGGAGGAGTAATGGGAATTAACTTTTACTCTTTATTTTTAGATCAAAATGCAAAATCAAAATCGGAGGCCAAAATAAAAGATATGATAAATCATATAAAACATATAAGAAATATAGGTGGGATAGAAGTGATAGGTCTTGGAAGTGATTTTGATGGAATTGATTGTCAGGTTGAGATGAAAGATGCTTCAAAAATACAAATTTTAGCAGAAAAACTTAAAAAAGAAGGATTTACGGAAGAAGAAATAGAACATATATTCTATAAAAATGTATTAAATGTGTTAAAGGAAGTTATTTAAATATAATATTGGTAAAGCTTGCAAAAATGCAGGCTTTATCTTTTAGAAGAAGGTGAAAAAGTGAAGTATTTATTTACTAATATAGAAGATAGACAAAATCTTTTAAAAAAATATACGGAAATAATAAAAAAGAATAACTTTAAATCAAATAATATATTGATGTTAGTTGACAATAATGTAGTTAGATTAAATTACATTAGACAAATTGATGTTAATATAAGTGAAGAAATAAAAATATGTACGTATAGTCAATTTGTTAAAGAGGAGATAAATAAATATTGGCCTCTTATATCGAGTTCTCTAAATATAATATCAAGTAAAAGTTTAGCTCCTATTTTTATATCTACTAATTTAAAAACTTATATTTTTGAAGCTAAAGTTGAAAATAATAGAAGTCATAATAATTATTTTGCAGATATTACAGGGACTAATAAATCTATAGCTTCTAATATAGTAAATAACTTAGATCATGCACTTTTTAATAATATAGATTATAAAACTATAGGAGAAAAAATATATAACTCAAAACAAAATAAAAATAATATAGATAAGTTTTCATATAGTCAAATGCAGGAAATTATAAAAGATTATATAGATGAAATTCTTAAAAATTCAATGGTAGATAATAGTTTAAGTGTTTATTTATATAATAATTATCTACTAAAAGATGAACTTTATTTTAAACATATTACAAATAGATATGACTATATATTTGTAGATGATTTACAAAATATAAGTGTATGTGAAGCGAATTTAATAGATTTATTTGATAAAAATGAAAAAGAAATTTATCTTTATATGAATAATAGTGGATATTTTTCTTCGTTTATAAAAAATGATTTGAAATATATTTGTGATAATTTAATAGATGGACATGATGAATTTTTAAATATAGGAATTTTTGATTTATTAAATCAAATTTCTAAAATAGAATTAGATCAATCAAGTCAGCTTTATAGTGAAATGATATGCAAAATAATTGAAAAAATTAAATTCCTAATAAATAATGGAGAAAATCAAGGAGATATTTGTATAATAACACCTATAAATACTCCAATACTAGATTATGAAATTTCTAAAAATCTTGAAAAAAGTTATATAAAAGTTTTAAACACTAAAAAAGATAGCAAAATAATAGATTATTCTTATGGAAATCTTTTATATGTAGCAGTAGCTATCTTTTGTAACTTAGAAAAATATATAAAGGAAGAAGAATATATAAATTTTATAAAAATTATATTTAATCTAAATAGAATAAACGCTTATGAAATATACAAAAATAAGGAAAAGAATGAAAAATATATAGAAATTATAAAATATATACAAAATATAAGAAATGAAAATTTAAGTATAGGTGAATTTTTAATAAAATTTTATATAGAAAAAGTACTTAATTTAAAAGAAGGAAGAAAAAATGTATCACTATGTAAAAATATAATTTCAGAAAGTGAAGCATTTATGGAATGTCTAGATAAGTTAGACTTAAAGGATAATAAAAATAAAGAGGAAGTATTTATAATTTCGCTTAAAAAATTTATAAAAGATTATTTTATATCTAGAGATATAGAAGATATAAAATCTCAAGATAAAGTTCTTATAACTACTCCTTATTCTTATATATCAAACAAAATGAATAAAAAAATTCAAATATGGGTAGATATAGGAAGTAATGCTTGGAATATGAAAATAGAAAGGGATTTATCAAATCCAATAGTTTTAAAGAAATCATTTAAAGAAGACAGTATTTATACAAGTGAAATAGAGGAAGAGTACAAAAGATATTATTTATACAATACAGTATATAATTTAATGAAATCTTGTGAACAGATATATGCTTATAAAAGCGATTATTCTATAAATGGATATATGCAAGAGAGTGGACTTTATAGTTTAGTACTTAGATTAATTGACAAAGGAGATGTGAGTTTTGAGTGATATAAATTATAGAAAAGATCAAATACCTATAATAAATTACAGTGAAGGAACTATGGCTGTGCCTGCAGTTCCAGGAGCTGGCAAAACTTTCATAGTTACTAATTTAGTTGCTAAGCTTCTAGCAGAAAATAAAAATGAAAAAGGGAAAATACTAGTTCTTACATATATGAATAGTGCTGCAAATAACTTCAAAGGTAGAATAAAAAAGATACTAGAGGATAAAAATATTGAATCTACAAATGAATTCGAAGTTATGACTATACATTCGCTTGCAGTAAAAATAATAAAAGAAAAACCCGAAGTAATGATGCTTAGTGATGAATTTAATATTGCAGATGATCTTCAAAAAACTATTATATTAAATGATTGTATCAATACTTTTAGAGCAAGTGGAGGAGAAAAGGCATTTAGATATTTTTTAAAAGAACAAAAAAGTCAATTGTGGTATCAAAGACAGCTTGATGCTTGGGAAAATGGATTTTTTGAGTTAGTATCTAGTACTATAAGTTCATTAAAATATAACGATATAAGTCCGCAAAAATTAGAAGAAATGGAAAGTAGTAATAAGGGACTTTTAAAAATTATAAACTTCATATACAAGGATTATGACAAAAAATTAAAACAAAATGGGCTTTTAGATTATGATGATTTACTTATATATGCCTATAAAACTTTATTATTAGATGAAGATTTGAAATTAAAATTTCAAAATAAATATAGATATGTATTTGAAGATGAGTGTCAAGATTCTAATGAAATTCAAGGAAAAATAATAAAGCTAATATGTGAAAAGCACAATAACTTAGTTAGAGTTGGAGATGTAAATCAAAGTATAACAGGAACATTTTCATCTTCAGATCCAAAGTTTTTTAAAAGCTTCATGAAAGAGGCAATGTATTGTTATGAGATGAATATGTCAAATAGAAGCTCAAAAGATATACTAAAGCTTGCAAACAGCCTAGTCAAATATGTATGTAATGACTTAAAGCAGATAGAATGTAGGGAAGCTCTTAAAGAAATAGAAATAAAAACTGTGGAAGGTGGATGTGGATATAAGGAAAATCCAAATCCAGATAAATACCAAATAAGTGCGTTTTGGTATAAAAATTTCATAGAAGAAATTGAAAAAACTATAAAAAAAGTAAAATGGATAAAAGAAAATTTTCCAAATAAAAGTATAGGGATTTTAGTCCCTTATAATGCTCAAGTTAGTCAAGTAGCAAAAGTTTTAGAAAAAGAAGAGTTAGAATTTGAAGAACTAGGATCAAATTCTAAAAATAAAAGAAAAGTAATAAATAATTTAGCCAAAATAATAGATTTCATAATAGATTGCGATAATTTAGAAAAATTAATAAATGCTTTATCAGAGGCGTTTATAAAAACAGATAATAAAGAAGGAAAAAAAGACTTTTTAAATATGCTTAAAAATTATTCTGTAGAACAGCTTTTATATACAGATTTGGAGCCTATAATAATAGATTATGAATCTGAAATGTATGAAAGCTTTAAGTATGGTTTAAAATCCATTGGTGAGATTTTGGAATATTCGACAGCTAGATTAGATAAATTTATTTTATTTATAAAAGATAAATTAGATTTACAGGAGGAAGAAAAGTCTCTTGTATATTATGTGGCTTTTTATGTAAGATATTTATTAAATGAAAATCCAAACATAACTCTTAAAGAAGTACTTAATATTTTATTAGATAGTTCAAATAAAGTGTTTAATCATATAATTGATGTGGTATACGAAATAAATGGATATGAACCACAGCCAGGTAGTATAACTGTATGCAACTATCATAAATCAAAAGGGATGGAGTGGGATTGTGTTTTTTTACTTCAATTAACTAAATACAATTTTCCAGATAGCATAGAAGGAAATTTTCAATGTGATAAATGGTACTTGAAAGAGAAATACAAAAATACTGAGGCATTAATAAAAGAAAAAATTGATTTTATAGTAAATGGAGAGGTAACTCAAAATTATCATAAACAAATAAAAATAGATTTAATAAAAGAGAAAATAAGACTTCTATATGTGGCAATAACAAGGGCAAAGGAAATGCTCATTATGTCAGGAAGTAGCTTTAAAACAGAAGAAAACAACAAAAGACAAGAACAAATACCATGTTTATATCTAAAAGTTTTGAATCAAATAATAAAAAATGAAAAGGAGATGAGAAAAAATGAATAAAAAGCTTAAATACTTTACTTATAGTCAAAATTCATTAAATACATTTAAATCATGTCCTTTAAAATTTAAGTACAAATATATAGACAACATAAATTGGAAATTTGAAGGGAAAGAGAGTAGAGATTATTATGAGGGATTAAAAACAGGTACAAAATTTCACTTACTTTGTGAAAGATATTTTAAAAATATTGAGGTGGGCGAAAATATAGGTGAAGAATTTAGTTTATGGCTTGAAAAAGTTAAAAAATTACTTCCTATAGAAAATAATAAAATTTATTTGCCTGAATATGAAGTTAGAAGTAAAATATTAGATAATTATCTATCTGCAAAGTACGACCTTGTAATAATAGACAAGGATAATATAGAAATTTGGGACTGGAAAACTGAGTCTTCAAAAGCAAATTATAAAAATATAGAAAATAGAATGCAGACTATAGTTTATATGTATTTGGCAAAGGAAGTAATTCAAAGGATTTACCAAATTGAAATACCTGTACAAAATATAAAAATGAAGTATTTTAGATTAAAAGTAGATGATAATCCAATAACAGTAAATTACTCAATCGAAAAACATTTAAAAAATAAATTTATAATAGAAAATTATATATCTAACATTTCAAATATGGATTTTGATGGATATATAGATAAAAATAAAAATCACTGTAAATACTGTGAATTTAATAAATTATGTAACAACGAACGTATAAATTATGAAATTATAAAGGAGGATGAGTATGGGGCTTAGATTTGTATTTGGAAGAGGTGGAAGCGGAAAAAGCACTTACTTATTAAATGAAATAAAAACTAGAGTTCAAGATGATGAAACGACACCTGTTATATTATTAGTTCCAGAACAATATTCCTTTGAGATGGAAAAAAAGATAAGTTCTTTATATTTGGGAGAAGAAAAAGATAAATACATGAGAACGAAAGTATTTACTTTTAATACTATGAGTGCCTTTGTATTTTCACAAGTTGGAGGACTTACTGATGTAAATATAAATTCTAGTGGAAAGGCTATGATTGCTTATAGAGCAATTGAAAATGTAATAGATAAGTTAGAAGTATTTTCAAAATCGGCGACGCAGACAGGATTTGTAGGTTCTATTACTGAAATAATAGGGGAATTAAAACAGTACAATATAAACTATGATATGCTTGAGTATATTTCAGAGGATATTAAAAATGAAACATTGAGATTAAAGCTAAAAGATATAAGTAAAATTTATGAGGCTTTTGAAAATCAATTACATGAAAATTATATAGATTCTCAGGATATGCTAGGATCTTTATCTCAAAAATTAGAAAAAACTACTTATTTTAATGGAAGTTATATTTATATAGATGAATATACGGGATTTACACCTAAGCAGTATTCTATTTTGGCGGGACTTCTAAAAAAGGCCAAAGAGGTTACAATATCTCTTACTGTAGATAATGTAAGAAATTTAGCCTACAAAAGAAATGATCCTTTTTCAAGAACTAAGTATACTTACGAAAAACTTAAAAAGCTAGCTATAGATAACTCTATAAAAATAAATCCTTATATAGATTTAAATAATAAAAAGATAAAACGATTTGAAAATAACGAAGAATTACTTCACTTAGAGAGATATTATAATTCATATCCTTATAAAGCATACAAAGAAGAAGTAAATTACATAAAAATAAAAGAATTTAATAATCTTTATGAAGAAGTAGAACATATTGCAAAGGAAATAGTAAATTTAGTTAGAGAAAAAAATATAAGATATAAAGATATAACAGTTGCAACTAGAGATTTAAATAAATATGATTTTTTAATTCATTCAATATTTAATGAATATAACATCCCTAATTTTATTGACAAAAAAAGAGATATAAAATCAAATCCTATTGTAGTTCTTATAACTTCAGTACTTGAGATGAAAAGCAGAAGATATTCTTATGAAGTAATGTTTAGATATTTAAAAAGTGGACTTTTAGGATTAGATGTTTATGAAGTTAGTTTAATAGAAAATTATGTCATCTTAAATGGAATAAAGGGCAAAAAATGGCTTGAAGAAAAATGGGAATATAGAGCTGTAGGTAATTATAATTACGAACCTACAGAAGAAGAATTAGAAAAAATCAAAAAAATAAATGAAATAAAAAATAGAATATTAAATCCAATAGTTAAATTACAAGAAAACTTAAAAGGTAAAAAAAGCTGTAGAGAAATATGTAGACATATTTATGAGTTTTTAGTTGATATAAATATGGAGGAAACTATATTTGATTTAGTTGAAAATTTCAAAGAAAAGGGAGAATTAGATATAGCCAGTCAATATTCTCAAGTTTGGGATATTGTAATTGATATATTAGACCAAATAGTTGAAATAATGGGAGATGATGTAGTTTCCATAGAAAAATTTATAAAAATAATAAGCTTAGGTTTTGAAGAATATGAGCTTGGTTTAGTTCCTCCAAGTATAGATCAAGTTTTAGTAAGTAGCGTAGATAGAATGAAAAATCCAGAAACCAAATATTTATATTTAGTTGGAGTTATAGATGGTGTATTTCCTTTAATTTCAAAAGAAAAAGGTCTACTTACAGATAAGGACAGAAATACTCTATCAGATATAGGAGTGGAAGTAGATATAGATAGTAAGACAAAAACATTTGAAGAGCAATTTTTAGTATATAAGGCTCTTACATCTACTTCTGAAAATTTAATTTTAACTTATCCAATTTCAGATTCTGAAGGCAAAAGTTTAAGACCTTCTATGATAATATCTAGACTTAAAAAAATCTTTGAAAAATTAGAAGTTGAGAGTTATTTATTAGAAAATAAAAAAGAAGATGTAGTTGAAATAATGAAAGATATAACTGTAAAATCTCCAACATTTAACAAAATGGTAAATAAAATAAAATCTTTTGATAATGGAGAAGAAATAGAAAATTTATGGTTAGATGTATATAGATATTTTTTAAGTGATGAAAAATATAAGGAAATTACAACAAAAATAATTTCGGGACTTACATATACTAATTTAGTTCAAAAGGTATCTAAAGAAAAAATAAATAAATTATACGAAACTAATAATTTGAGTATATCTAGACTTGAAAAATACTCTTCTTGTCCATTTGCATATTTTATTCAGTATGGACTTAAAGCTAAGGAGAGAAAGGAATATTCATTTGCTGCTCCTGATTTAGGAACTTTTATACACAATATAATGTATGAATTTTCAAAGTCACTACAAAAGGAAAATTTAACTTGGAAGGAAATAAATGAAGCTTATATAGAAAAAAAGGTAGGATCTATTGTTGATTTTATGATATCTCAAATTCCTGGATTTATATTAAATAGTTCTCCAAGATATAAATATTTATCTTACAGATTAAAGAGAATGTTAGTTGCTGCTATAAATATAATAGCTACACAAATTAAATCAGGAGAATTTGAACCTATAGATTACGAAGTGAATTTTGGTCAAGGAGGAAAATATCCACCTATAAAAATAATATTAGAAGATGGAACTCAAATTAAGCTTAATGGACAAATAGACAGAGTTGATGAATTTGATGAAAATGATAATAAATATATAAGAGTAATAGATTATAAATCATCAGATAAAAATATAAGTTTAACAGAAGTATACTACGGACTACAGTTGCAATTACTTGTATATTTAGATGCAATATTAGAAAGCTCAATGAAAAAGGGTGAAAGTATTATGCCGGCTGCAATTTTATATTGTAAAATAGATAATCCAATTGCAAAATTCAATGAAAATAAAGGCGAAGAAAAGATAGATGAAGAAATATTAAAACAATCTAAGATGAAAGGATTACTTACAAAAGATGCCCATATAATTAAAAAAATGGATAAATCTTTATATGAAGATGATGTAAAATCATCTCTAATAATTCCTGTAACTTTAAATAAGGACGGAAGTATATCAAAATCTACAAATAGTGTAAGTTATGGGGAATTTGAAATTCTTAGAAAATATGTAAAATATGAGATTAAGCAGTTGTGTCAAGGTATGTTAGGCGGAGACATAAGTATAAAACCTAATAAACATAAGGATAAAACTTCTTGTGATTTTTGTTTATATAATGCTATTTGTCAATTTGACTCAACATTGAAAGACAACAACTATAAAATAATAAAAGATAAGAAAAACGAAGAAATTATAAAAATGATG
Source organism: uncultured Clostridium sp. (assembly GCA_964449895.1). Taxonomy (GTDB): domain Bacteria; phylum Bacillota; class Clostridia; order Peptostreptococcales; family Peptostreptococcaceae; genus Intestinibacter. The sequence continues at coordinate 341,745 of CAYVBY010000001.1, read as the reverse complement.
GCTGAGGAGGTGAAATAATGAGTGCTCCAAAATGGACAGATGAACAAAAAAATGTAATAGACAGTAGAGGTGGAAACTTATTAGTAGCAGCAGCTGCTGGTTCTGGAAAAACAGCCGTACTTGTAGAACGTATAATACAAATGATTTTAAATGAAAATCTAAATATAGATATAGACAAGCTTTTAGTAGTTACATTTACAAATGCAGCGGCTTCTGAAATGAGAGAGAGAATAGGAGATGCAATTTCTAAAAAATTAGATGAAAATCCAGAAAATGTACATCTTCAAAATCAGTTAGTGCTTTTAAATAAAGCAAGTATAACAACAATACACTCATTTTGTTTAGAAGTAATAAAGTCAAATTTTCACAAGATAAATCTAGATCCTAATTTTAGAATAGGGGATGAAACGGAATGTTCTCTTATGAAATTAGAGGCTGTTGATGAAACATTTGATAAACTTTACGAAGAAAATAATGAAGAATTTTGTTATTTAGTAGATTGTTATGCAGAAAAAAGAGGAGATACAAATCTTCAAAATTTAATACTTTCTATATATAGTTTTGTAATGGCATCACCTTATCCAAAGGACTGGTTAAAAGATAGTGCTAAAGATTTTGATATAGATGACAATTTTGACTTTGATACATCAAAATGGGCAAAAGCTATACTTGAAACTGTAAAGATACAAGTTGAAGGAATTGAAAAATCTATTAAAAAAGCGATAGAAGATATAGAAGATATAGATGAAATTATTACATTTACAGATAAATTGAAAATTGAATATAAAAAAATTGTAGATTTGTTAAATTCTTGTGATTCATCTTGGACAGAAGTTTATGAAAAAATTTCAAATATGGAATTTGAAAATTATTCAAAAGGAGTTAAACGTATTCCAAAAGATGCGCCATATTATATAAAAGAAGAAAAAGATAAAGCTAAAAAATTAAGAGATAATGCAAAAAAATCTATAGAAAAACTTAGGGACTCTGTATTTAATAAATCATATGAGGATTTAAATGAAGAAATTAGATTTTTATATCCTGTAGTAAAATCTATTTCAGATGTAGTTCTTATGTTTGATAATATTTATTCTACTAAAAAAAGAGAAAAAGGAATAATAGATTTTAATGATATAGAACATTTTGCACTTAGAATTTTAACAGAGACAAATGAAGAAGGAGAATTTTTATTTGATGAAGAAGGAAAAAATATTCCTTCAGATATTGCCCTTGAGTATAGAGATAAATTTTATGAAATATTTATAGATGAATATCAAGATAGTAATCATGTACAAGAGGTTATACTTTCAACAATTGCCAAACAAGATAATCCAAATAGATTTATGGTTGGAGATGTCAAACAAAGTATATATAGATTTAGACAGGCAAAACCAGAAATATTTTTACAAAAATATGCAAGCTATGATGAAGATTTATCTAGCAAATATAAAAAAATCATGCTATATAAAAACTTTAGAAGTAGAAAAGAAGTAGTAGATAGTGTAAATTATATTTTTGAAAATATAATGAGTGAGCATCTAGGTGAGATAGAATATGATAAAAATGAAAGATTAAATTTAGGGGCTTGCTTTGAAAAAATAGAAGATGAAAATGTAATTTTAGGTGGAGCTACTGAAATTCATCTAATGGAGAAAAAAATAGAAGAAGAAGAAAATCCTAGTGAGGAAGAAGAAAATGAAGAAGATTTAGATGCAAGTCAAATAGAAGCTAGGATGGTTGGAAAAATAATAAAAGATATTATGAAACCAGATGAAAATGGTAAATACAGACAAGTATTTGATAAAAAACTAGGTGTTTATAGAAATGTGGAGTTTAAGGATATAGTAATACTTCTTAGAGCAACATCAACTTGGGCACCGATATTTGCAGAAGAACTTATAAATATGGATATTCCAACTTATGCAGATATAGGACAGGGTTACTTTGAAAATATGGAAATACAAGTTATAATGTCATATTTAAAAGTAATTGACAATCCTATGCAAGATATACCTTTAATAGCGATTTTAAGATCTCCAATATATGGATTTACTCCAGAGGATTTAATTGAAATCAGAATAGCTGATAAAAATACTAGTATATATGAAGCTATGCAAATAGTTGCTGGATATACAGATAATTTAAATCAAGATGATATTAACAATAACTTCGAAGAAGAGCTTAAATTAAAAGTAAAAAGATTTTTAGATGATATAAAAGACTTACAAGAAAAATCTCTTTATATGAGTACAGATGAATTTTTATGGTATATATATACTAATAGCGGATATTATGCCTATTGTGGAGCACTTCCTGGGGGAATTCAAAGACAAGCAAATTTAAGAGTTTTATTTGAAAGAGCTAAACAATTTGAAGAGACAAGTTTTAAAGGAATATTTAACTTTATTAATTTCATAAGCAAATTAAAAAAATCAAATTCAGATATGGGAAGTGCAAAAACTTTAGGAGAAAATGCCAATGTAGTTAGAATTATGAGCATACATAAGAGTAAAGGATTAGAATTTCCTATAGTAATATGTTCTGCCATGGGAAAAAACTTTAATACTATGGATTTTAGAAAAGATATCCTATATCATCACAAGCTTGGATATGGACCGCAAATAGTCGATTTTGAAAGAAGGATTTCTTATCCAAGCATTGCAAAAGAAGCCTTAAAATGTAAAATAAATATAGAAAATATATCAGAAGAAATGAGAATTTTATATGTTGCTCTTACTAGAGCCAAAGAAAAACTGATAATCACAGGTTCTATAAAAGACATAGAAAAAAATATCCATAAATGGTCTTCAAATATATCTAACATAAAAGAGGTTTCAAAATACGATATTTTAAATGGCAAAAATTATTTAGATTGGATAATGCCAGCTATTATAAAACACAGTGACTTAAGTGATTTAAGACAAAAATATAATATATCTGTGGAAGATATTGTTGAAGATGAATCAAAATGGTTTATAAAGACTTGGGAAAAAAAAGATATAGATTTTGATATAAAAGAAGTAGATGGAATAAGAGATATTTTAGACAATATGGATTTATCTAAAAGTGATACAGAGTACTATGATGAAATAAAGAGAAAGTTAAACTTTGAATATCCTTATAAAGAAGCTGTAAAAAAATCAGCTAGTATATCTGTTACAGAAATTAAAAAAATCCAACAAAGCTATGAAGAAGAAAATTTCTCTGAAAGTTTATTCAAAAATAAAACTACATTAAAAAAACCAAAATTTATAACTAAAGATAAAAAAGAGGAAAATTTAACAGGAGCTAGAAAAGGTACAGTAGTACATTTAATTATGGAAATTTTAGATTTAAGTAAGGTAAATACAGAGGAAGAAATAAAATCTCAAATTGAAGATTTAATAAAAAGAAAAATAATAACTGAAGTAGAATCTAAAGTTATAACACCTAAAAAAATACTTAAATTTTTCCAATCTACTCTAGGAAATAGAATGTTGTCTTCAAAATTTATAAAAAGAGAGCAAAAGATATACAATCAAATAAAAATAAAGGATATATATTTAAATCAAGATAATATTGAAATTTATAAAGATGAATCTATTATGCTTAGAGGAGTTATAGATGCTTATTTTGAGGAAGATGGAGAAATAGTTATTATAGATTACAAAACAGATAAAGTAAATCATGATAATGAAGATGAAATAATAACTAGATACAATAAACAGTTAGAACTTTACTCTAAAGCTTTAACAGAACTTACGGGTAAAAAAGTAAAGGAAAAATATTTATATTTATTTAATATAGATAAGGAAGTACGAATTTAAGGAGGAATCAATGAAATTTATTCATACATCAGACTGGCACTTAGGAAAAACATTGGAGGGAAATAGTAGACTTAGAGAGCAGGAACTATTTTTAGAAGATTTTATAAAGATAGTTGAAGAAAATGATATAGATATGGTTTTAATAGCGGGAGATATTTATGATACATCAAATCCTCCAGCAGCCGCAGAAAAATTATTTTACAAAACAGTATGTCGACTTGCAGATAATGGAAAAAGATGTGTAGTTGTAATTTCAGGAAATCACGATAATCCAGAGAGACTTTCTGCAATTACTCCACTTGCTCAAGAAATGGGGATAATAATATTTGGATATCCTTTAAGTAAAACAAGTGAGGCTACATATAAAGGTTTTGAAATTACTAAAGCTATAGAAGGATGTACAAAGTTTAACTTTAATGGGGAAAAAGTTACTCTGATAACTCTACCTTATCCAAGTGAAAAAAGATTAAATGAAGTATTAAAAGGTGATGAGGAAAGGGAAAAACAAATTTCTTATAGCCAAAAGGTAGGAGATATATTTAGAAAATTAGAAGAAAATTATGAAGAAGACAGTATAAATATAGCTATATCACATTTGTTTGTAATTGGTGGAGAATCTACGGATTCAGAAAGACCTATAGAGCTTGGAGGAAGTTTGCTTGTACAAAAGAAAGACCTTCCTCAAAACTCTCAATATACAGCTTTAGGTCATTTACATAAACCACAAAAGGCATCTCAAAGATTAAATGCTTATTATAGTGGTTCACCTATTCAATACAGCAAAAGTGAAAGAATTTATGCAAAGGGAGCTAAAATTGTAGAACTTCATCCAGGAGAGGAAGCTACAATTGAAGATGTTTATTTTAAAAATTATAAACCAATAGAAGTATTCAAATGCAAAGGCGTAGAAGAAGCTTTAGATTTATGCGAAAAAAATAAGGAAAGAGATATTTGGTCTTATTTTGAAATAATTACAGAAGAAGTAATTGGACAAAATGAAATAAAAAAAATGAAAACTTTATTAAAAGACATTATAGAGATAAAACCTATAATAAATAAATCATCTAGATATGAACATGTAGATATGAGAGAAAAATCAATGAAAGAATTATTTATTGAATATTATAAGTTTAGAAATGAGGTAGAACCTAAAGGTGAGCTACTTGATTTATTTTTACAGATTGTTGAAGAAGGAGGTGAAGACTAAATGAGACCTATTAGATTAGAAATTAGTGGATTAAATAGTTACATAGAAAAGCAAGTTATAGATTTTGAAGAATTGACATCTAGAGGATTATTTGGAATATTTGGTAAAACTGGAAGTGGGAAATCTACAATATTAGATGCTATAACTATAGCAATGTACGGCAATATATCTAGAGATACTAATGAATATATAAATACATCTTGCAAAAGAACTGTTATAAAATATCAGTTTGAAATAGGAAATAAACACAATAAAAAAAGATATGAAGTAGAGAGAATTTTAAACAGAAGTAAAACAGGAGTTGCAAATTCTTATAGTGCTCTTTTAGTCGAAATTCACGATGATAATACAAAAACTGTATTAGCGGAGAAAAAAACTCAAGTAGATAAGGCCATAATAGATATAGTAGGTCTTACATCTTCTGACTTTACAAGATCTGTAGTTCTTCCACAGGGAAAATTTAGTGAATTTCTACAGTTAGATGATAGTAAGAGAAGAGAAATGCTAGAGAGAATTTTTAATCTTGAAAAATACGGTAAAGCTTTAACTGAGAAGGTTAAAAAGAAAAGAGATTCTAAAAAGATTGAAATTGAGATTTTAGAAAATAATCTTTTACAATATGAAGGAACTACACAGGAAATATTTGATCAAGCATATAAGGATTTAATAAATCTTCAAGAACATTCTAGAAAAATGAGAGAAGAATTATCAGATACAGAGAAGAAATATGAGGAATCTAAAGAAATTATAACTTATCAACAAGCTTTAGAAGAAAAGGAAAATAAAAAAAATAAATTAAATGAAAGAGCTAAAGAAATTGAAGAAAATAAAATTAAAGTTGAGAGGTCAGGACATGCAAAAATAGTAAATCCTCATATAAAGAATACTCAAGAATTTGAAAATTCTATATCTGAGTATAATATAGATTTGAATAAATTAGATAGGGAATATATTCAATCTAATAGAGAATATGAATCTACTAAATTTAAATATGAAAATGCTCAAAGGGAAAAAGACAATAAATTAGAAGGATTAATAGAAAATAAACAAAAGTTTGAAAGAGCTATAGAAATAGAAGTTCAAATAAAGGAAGTTTTAAGTAAAATAGAAAACTTAAAAGCTAAAATTTATGACTATGAGATTCAAAAAAATAATCTTAAAAAGATTACTGATGATTTAGATGCTCAATATGAAAAAACTAATAGTTTAATAAAAGAAAATGAAAATAAAATTAGTGAACTTAAAACAAGTGAAGATTTTAAAAGTAAAGTTTATAAAGCCTATGAAATTGAAAAAGAGTATTTTAGAGTCAAAAAAGAATTAGAGGTAGATGAAGAAAAAATATCTTCTCTAATTAAAGAGTTAAAGGATTTAAAGAGCAGTTTTGGATTTGTAGAAAATGCAACTAAAGAATTAAAATCAAAGCTTAAAAATATAAATGATAAATATGAAATTTTAAGTTCTAAATGTCCAGGAACAAATGATGATTTGGTTGCTAAATCAAATAAGGTTTCAACTTTAAGAACTCAATATGAAAAAACTAAAGAAAATGAAAATAAGTTAAGTCAAAAACAAGAAGATTTAAATAAGTATAGAGAAGAAAAATTTAAAGTAGATAGAGATATAAAATCTTTAGAAGAAGCTATTGAAAAACAAAAAAGAGAGAAACTTTCTTTAGAGAAGGCTTTAAATGAAGAAAAGTTTTTAAATTTAGCAAATGAATTAAAAAATGGATTGAAAGATGGACATCCATGTCCTGTATGTGGTTCAGTTCATCATCCAAATTTAAGCATTGTAAATAATAACGATAAAATAAATTACATACAATCTCAAATTTTAAAACTAGAAGAAAATATAAATAACTTAAGTGAAAATTATGATGAAGCTATAAGACTTCAAAGTCAACTACTTAGCAAAATAAGTATAAGTGAAGATGTTGTAAAAGATTTAAAAATTGAGATAGGAGAATTTACTTCGCTAGATTTAGAAAAAGAATTAAATATTATGTCAAAGGAAGTAATAACTCTAAAAGAAAAAATAGACAACTGGAATAAATCTAAGGAAGATTTAGAAAAGGAAATAAAAGAGTTAGAAATAGTTAAAAACAAAAAAGAAAAAGAAGAAATAGAATTAAGTACAGATATAAATAACAAAAGTGCAAATTTAAGTTCTTTACAAGAAGATTTAGATAAAATAAGAAAAACTCATGACAATCATAAAAAAGAGTATTTATATCTAATATCAACATTAAAAATTGAAAATTTAAAAGAAAAAGTTGAAGAGATAAATAAAAATTCAAAGATAATAGAAGAAATCGATGAAACTAACTTTAAATTAAAAGAAACAAAGGAAAAAATAGAATTTAGCATAAAACAAAGAAGAGATGAGTTTGTAGATATAGATAAATCTATTTCAAATTTACAAAAAGAAAATGAAAGTAATATAAAAGAAAAATCAGAAAAAGAAAATGAATTTAACTTAATAACAAAAGGTCAAAATCCAAAATATCTTTTAGATAATACAATAGACGAAATAAATACAATAACTTCAACAGAAGCAAAATTAAGAGTTCAAGTTGAAGATGAAAAATATAAAAATGAAAAATTAAAATCAAAAATAAGTGAAGTAAAAGGTAAATTACAAGAAGCTACAAATAAGCATAAAACTTCAAAAGAAAATTTAAATTCACTATTATTTGAATATAAATTTGATAGTATTTATGCAGTACAAAATGCCTTAATAAGTGATGAAGAGAGAGAATATCTAAAGGATCAAATTGAATTTTTTGAAAAAGAAGATAAGTCATTAACTTTAGAGATTAAAAATTTAAAAGAAAAATTAAATGGTAGAAGTTTTGATTTAAATTTATATTTAGAACTTGAAAAATCTAAATATAAATTACAACATGAAATAGAAACTATAACTCAAGAAATCGGTGCAAAACGAAATGAAGTTATGAACTTAGAAAAAAATCTTGATAAAGTGAAAAAACTTCAGAAAAAACTTGAAGAATCAATACATAATTTAGAACTTTTAAAGGAAATAGAAAAGTTACTTCAAGGTAAGAGATTTGTAGAATTTGTGGCTAAAAATCAACTTGAATATATAGTCATAGAAGCATCAAAGAGACTTGAAGATATGACTAAGGGTAGATATGTTTTAGAAATAGATGAAAATTTAAACTTTGTAATGAGAGATAATTATAATGGAGGACTTAGAAGGGGAATAAAAACTTTATCAGGAGGAGAAACCTTCTTAACTTCTCTAGCTTTAGCATTAGCGCTTTCATCTCAAATACAATTAAAGGGAAGTGCTCCACTTGAATTTTTCTTCTTAGATGAAGGATTTGGATCTTTAGATACAGAGCTTTTAGATGTAGTTATGGAATCTTTAGAAAAGCTTCATCACGAAAGATTAAGTGTAGGTATAATAAGTCATGTTGAAGAACTTAAAAATAGGGTTCCAGTAAAACTTCTAGTTACTCCTAATAATGGAGGAAGTGGATCTAAAATAGATATAGAATATAGTTAAAAAAAGAGGCATCTACAAGGGGAAGATTGTAGATGCCTAAAAATATATACTTATTAGGGGGAGAGATATATATAATTTCCGCTCTCATATATAAGTGTTGCCAAGAAAATAATATTTATACATATTATTTAAAAATTTTTAAAAATATATTTTTGTTTACCGTCAACAGGGGGAATAGAAAAATTAAAATTTTTCTTAGTATATATATATGTAAATCTATACAATATGATACAAAAATAGACAAAAAATATAAAAATTAATTTAATAAAATAATTAAAATAAAAAATAAAATATAATAAAACATATATATAAATTAATTAATATTTAATAATAAATTCACATAATATAATTATAATTAAAAATACAAAATTATAACCGTATTTTCAAATTAGTTGCATTTATGTTATAATTATTACTAATATAAAAATCTTTATTATATAAAGTATAAAGATGAAAAATCAATAAAATTAGGAGAGTGGTACAGGTTGGCTTCGACCGAAATATTACAAATTGTTTTACTAGTATTTTTACTAATGGCATCAGCATTTTTCTCAGCATCTGAGACATCTTTAATGTCATTGAGTAAGATTAGAATTAGATATATGGAAGAAGAAGGTGTGAAAGGCGCTAAATTAGTTGCCTCACTTATTGAAAAGTCAGGGGATTTACTTAGTTCGATATTAGTTGGTAATAACCTTGTTAATATAGCAGCTACATCAGTTTCAACATCTTTATTTTTATCTATTTATGGATCAAAAGGTGTTGCTATAGCTACAGCAGTTATGACTGTATTAGTTTTAATTTTTGGAGAAATAACACCAAAGACTATAGCTGCAAATAGTCCAGAGAAACTTGCTTTAATAGTAGCTAAACCTATTAATTTAATAATGAAAATTGCAAAGCCTGCTGTATGGGTATTTAACTTACTTACAGGAATAATATTTAAAATATTAGGAATTGACAATAATGGTGCTAAACCATTTATTACAGAAGAAGAATTAAAAACTATGGTTAATGTAAGTCATGAAGAGGGTGTTCTTGAAATGGAAGAACGTGAAATAATAAATAATGTTTTCCAATTTGGGGATATGCAAGCTAAAGAAGCAATGATTCAAAGGCTTGATATGGTTGCTGTTAGTATAGAAGATACTTATGATGAAATCATAGAATTATTTAAAACTGAAAAATTAAGTAGATTACCAGTATACAAAGAAAGCATAGATGATATAGTCGGAATATTAAATATAAAAGATATAATATTCTTAAGTGACGAAGAGATAAATAAGTTCGACATAAAAGATTATGTTAGAGAAGCATTTTTTACTTATGAATTTAAAAAAATAACTCAGCTTCTTGAAGAAATGAAAAAAGAAAAAAGTCAAATGGCAATAGTAGTTGATGAATATGGAGGAACTGCTGGATTACTTACTATAGAAGATTTAGTTGAGGTAATTGTCGGTGATATAGATGACGAATATGATGAAGAAGAAGAGGAAATAGTAAAGGTAAGTGAAAATGAATATGTTGTTGAAGGTAGTACAAAAATAAGTGATGTAAATGAGATTCTTGGAATAAACTTTGAATCAGAAGAATTTGATTCTATAGGTGGATTTATCATTGGATATCTAAAAAGAATACCAGAAGAACATGAATTAATTGAAGTTGAAAATGTTAAATTCAATGTGGAAAGTATCGACAAAAATAGAATAAATAAAATAAGAATATTTATATAAAACACTGTGAAAACAGTGTTTTTTTATTAAAAAAGATGTTCTAAAATATATTATATTTTAGAACATCTTTTAGATTATAACTCTATTATTTTACCTGTATTTATATCATATAAATCAATATTTAAATCTAATTCATCGTGTCCGTCTTCTACAGGAATAATATCTATAATTGCTACTGAATGACTACCATCTTTAGGTATAGAAGTACTTCCTGGATTTAATACTACTAAGTTTTCATCCATAAATAATTCTTTTACATGAGTATGTCCTAATATTAATACATCAGCACCCATACTTTTAGCTTTTTTTATGATTTCTTCTTTTGGTTCTAAATACCCATGGTTTAATAAAAATCTTATTTCACCAAATTGAGTCATAACATAAGGACTTTGTATAGGATGTTTTAAAACCATTTGGTCAACATCTGCGTCACAGTTTCCTCTAGCTATTAAAATGTTGTCTACATTGTTTATTTTTTCTATTACACCTTTAGGATTGTATCCTTCTGGTAAATCATTTCTTGGACCATGATATAATACATCTCCTATATGGAAAAGTACATCACAATCTTTTAATAAATCTAATGCTTTTTCAAAATAAGGTAAGCTACCGTGAGTATCACTCATTACACCTATCTTCATAATAATCCTCCTAAATTAACAATATACCTTAAATAAATATTTTTATAGAACATAGGAAATTATATTATCTTTAAAATTGAGAATAAATATAATTTTTTTATAAAAATTTTTCTGTTACTCTACTCCAAAATTCGTAGTTTGACATTCTAAGTAATTTAACTTTCAAATCAGAAACAAATGTAGAAATACTTACAATTTGTTCGAATTTATATTCTACTCCATCTACTACTATTAATATTGAATCCTCAAATCTATATTCTGGTGATATTTTTACAATTGAATCTTTTGAGCAAATAATACTAGAAGTAAAACTTCTATAAGTATTTGTATTTATTGGTGAAAGCGGAGTAATTTGCATAACGTTTATACTTGGATCGATTATACTTCCACTAGCTGCATAGTTATATGCTGTTGACCCTGTAGAAGTTGAAACTATTAAGCCATCACCACTAAAATTTTGAACATGATGTTCGTTTATTCCTAGAGATAAATGAATTGTTCTTGATTTATATCCTTTAACAACAACTTCATTTATAGCAAAAACATCGTTGCAGTTAGATTTAGTACATACTGTAGATTGAAGCACAGGAACTTCTTGTACGATGTAATCTTTCATTAGATAAGATACAATAAATTTATCTATGTCTGCTGGAGAAAAATCTGGGAAAAATCCTAGATGACCAGTATTTATACCTAAAATAGGTACTTCAGGAAATTCAAAATCATGCACAGTTTGTAAAAATGAACCATCTCCACCTATAGATATTATAAGTTCTGTATTTGGATGCATCTTATCACTAACAGTAAATCCAACTTTTTCTAACTTTTTAGTTAAAATTTCTTTAGTTTCTATAGATTTTGATAAATTATTTGAGTTAATTGTAATAATTCTTTCCATTATCCCACCTCTTTACAACAAGTATTATACCACATATTTATATTAACAATAATAAAGAATTATATTATAAACATTTTGAGCATATAAGAAATTACATTTCTTTTAAAAATGAGTATAAATATAATTTCTATATGTGGTTTCAAAAAAATTTATATTAGAGATTTTTATAATAAACATTTTATTATATTTAGTAAAGGGTATACTTTTTTACAAAAAACGCCAATATTTTTAGAAGAGAGGTATTTAATAAATGAAAATATGTTATACTATATGAAAAGACTAAATTATAGGGGTGTAAAAAATGTCGATAGAAAGAGTTAGAGAGTATTTTGCAGAATATGGAAGAGAACAAGATATTATAGAATTTGATCAATCAAGTGCAACAGTTGAATTAGCAGCACAAGCAGCTCATGTTATTCCAGCTAGAATAGCTAAGACTTTATCTTTTAAAAATAAAGAAGGAGATAATGCTATATTAATAGTAGTAGCAGGAGATGCAAAGATTGATAATAAAAAATATAAAGGTGAGTTTTCAACAAAAGCAAAAATGCTTACAGCAGATGAAGTTATAGAATATATAGGACATGCTATAGGCGGTGTTTGTCCATTTGCAATAGCAAATGAAGGCGTAAAAGTTTATCTAGATGTTTCAATGAAGCGTTTTTCTACAGTATTCCCTGCTTGTGGAAGTAGTAATTCAGCTATAGAATTAACTTGCGATGAAATGGAAAAATATTCACATAGCGAAAAGTGGATAGATGTATGCAAAGGCTATGACGAGACTTTATCAGAATAATTAAATGTATGAAATTTTAGAGACATTTAAGGCAGACTTAATATAAATTTATAGATTACACAAAAAATAGAGTTCCTCTTTTTGAGGAACTTTTTTTGATGAATTTTAATATGGATAAAATCTTTTTTCTTCATTTAATTTTAAAATTAGTGTAAAATATATATGTTAAAGAATAAAGGAAGTAGGTGTAGATTTGTTTCAAGGAAAAGATCAAAAATACAATCTTATATCGTATATAAATGAAGAAGATTTGACTTTGAAAGAAGTTTTGTTAGATAGATTAAATTTTTCTGTTAGATATGTGTCTAAATTAAAAAGATTTAAGACTGTAACAGTAAATGGTAATTTCAAAAAGTTAGACAAAAAAGTTAAAAAAGGTGATTTGATAGAAGTTAAAATTGAGGAAGATATGGCTAATTTTACACCACAGGATTTAAATTTGGATGTAATTTATGATGATTTTGACTTAATTATGGTGAATAAACCTCCTTTTATGGTAGTTCATCCAACTAAAAGTCACTTTGAAAATACTATAGCAAATGGAGTTACAGATTACATAATAAAAAAAGGTGAGAATGTAAAAGTAAGATTTGTAAATAGATTAGATATGAATACATCAGGGCTTGTAATAGTTGCGAAGAATCCTTTTGCACAACATGTTTTATCTAGTGAAATGAAAAGTCCTGAATTTGAAAAAAAATATATAACAGTAGTTAAAGGAGTAGTTGAAAAGGAATTTGATACTATAAATGAACCTATATATAGACCAACAGATGATAGTGTAAAAAGGATAGTAGATCCTAGAGGTCAAGAATCTATTACACATTATAAAGTAATTGAGAGATTAAATGATGCAACTTTATTAGAAGTTAAATTAGAAACAGGAAGAACTCATCAAATAAGAGTTCATATGGCACATATGGGACATCCTATAATAGGAGATGAATTATATGGATATGTAGATGAAACTTTAATAAAAAGACAAGCTTTACATGCATATAGTCTTAAATTTCAACAACCTAGAACTAAGAAAAATTTAGAATTTAAAGCAAAAATTCCTCGAGATATGGAGGAGTTAATTAATAAATTGAGATAATTTTAATATCCATAAAAATAAAGGAGGCAAAAGTATGATTATACATAAGTCCATAGTACATGTTTTAGATAAAAATAATGATGCACCAATACTAAATGATTATGAGTCTAGAACTAGTTTAGAGGTAGATAAATTTTTTCAAAAGATAATTAATAAAATATCAAAAGATGATGACTTGAGAAAGGCAGAATTTAATGATTATAACCATAATACAATTAAAAATTGCTGTGAACAAATAATTTATAATGAAGATACATTTTTACAAAATTCAAAAGAAATAGCATCATATTTATTTGATACTATGAAATCAGGGGAAGAAATAGATTCTTGTGATTTGGCAATTTGTTTATATAGTGTAAAGGATGAAAAAAATATAGCTATAATAAAACTTGATTATAAGAAATTATATACACATTCAATTGAATATATGGAAGATAAATTTAATATTCAAATAGTATCAAATGAGATAGGTATCCCAGAAACTGGAAAAACAAAACAAGCAGCCTTAATAGGAGTCAGCGGAATAAATGATGAATATCATTTAAAACTACTAGATAAGGATGCAGAAAAAGAGCAATTAGAGACAAAGTTCGTAGTAGATTTTTTAAATGCTAAAAGAGTAAATGATGATAAATATAAAACAAAAGTATTTAAAACAACTGCAGAAAATTGGATTACTAATGCTATTTGTAATGATGTAAAAAAAGCTGAAGATATAAGAAGTATACTTAACTATACATTAAAAGAAAAAGAAACAGTAGATTTAGAAGAATTTGCTGAAAAAAGCATAGGAGAACCCGAATTAAAGGAAAGTTTTAAAGAATATATGGATGAAAAAGGATTAGGGGAAAATTTTTCTATTGATAAAAAATGGGTTGAAAAGAAACTTAAAAAAAGAAGTATTAAGACTGATAATGGATTTGATATAAAAGGTAATTTATCAGATTTTGAAGATCCAATGAAATATAGTATTAGAAAAAATGAAAATGGAACTTTTGATTTAGTTATAAAAAATGTAAGTTTTTATGAAGAAAAATAAAAAAAAATTCAAAAAAACACCAAAAAAGTAAAAATTATGTTATACTGTAAGTAGTCATATATGATTAAAAATTAAATATTAAAAAATAGTAAATAGGTTCATTTGATTAATAGGGAAAGAGGTGAAAGTCCTCTGCAGCCCCCGTTACTGTAAGGTGGACCATAGCTTTGTTATGCCACTGTGATTTTAAATCATGGGAAGGTGAAGCTTATGGGATGAAACTAAGCCAGGAGACCTGCCTATTATACTTTATAAATTTTCTTCGGGGTGAAGATATTATATTATTTTGTAATAAAATACCTAGCCTCGGCTAGGATTTTTTATTTTATTTATAATTTAGGAGGAATTACTATGAAAAAAAGATTTTTAGCTATTTTTATGTGCTTGACTATGTTTTTTGCTGTAGGATGTAGTAGCGAAAATAGTAACGAAAGAACAATAACTGACAGAAGTGGAAGAGAGGTTTCAATACCAAATAAAATAGAAAGAATTATCTCAACTGCTCCAGCAAATACAGAAAATATAGTTGAATTAGGATTAGCTGACAAAATTATAGCAGCAGATGAGTTTTCAGCTGATGTAGAAGGATTAAGCAAAGATACAGAAATAATGAATTTTACAACTCCAGATGCTGAAGCAATGGTAGAATTAGAACCTGATATAGTAATAGCTTCAGGATATAATCAAGGAGATTCATCTGAAGATCCATATAAATCTGTTAGTGATGCAGGAATACCTGTAGTATATATACCAAGTAGTAATAGCATAGAAAGTATATATGAAGATATAACTTTCCTAGCAGATATTTTAGATGTAAAAGATAAAGGTGAAGAAATTATATCTTCTATGAAATCAGAAATAGAATCTATAAAAGAAATAGGAAGTAAAATAACTGATAAGAAAAAAGTTTACTTTGAAATAGGACCAGCTCCAACTTTATATAGTTTTGGTAGTGATACTTTCTTAAACGAAATGATAGAAATAATAGGTGCTGAAAATATATTTAAAGATGAATCATCTTGGACTTCTCCATCTTCAGAAGCAGTAATAGATGCAAATCCAGATGTTATATTAACTAATGTAAATTATATAGAAAATCCAATCGATGATATACTTATAAGAGATGGATGGAATCATATAACTGCAGTTGAAGAAAAAGCAGTATATTCTATTGATACAAATTCATCTTCTAGACCAACTAACAAAATAATAAAAGCATTAAAAGAAATGGCAAAGGCTATTTATCCAGATGAATACAAAGACAAATAATAAAAAATGTATATTAAGTGCATTTATAGTCATTTTAGTTATATATATTGGAACTTCTATAGGAAGTTCCAATATTAGTTTGCTTGATACAATATCTATAATCCTTAATAAAACTTTAGGCTTATCTCTTAAAGAAGGGATACTTCCAAAAGATGTATCTATTATTTGGAAAATTAGGTTACCGAGAGTTTTATTAGCATTTTTAGTTGGTGGATGTTTAGCTACTAGTGGTGCAGTTGTACAATCAATTTTAAAAAATCAATTGGCTTCACCTTTTACACTTGGTGTGTCCTCAGGAGCATCATTGGGAGCAGGATTAGTAATTGTAACAGGTATATCAATTCCATTTATAGGCAGTTTTTCATTACCACTTATAGGATTTTTATTTGGATTAGCTACAGTATATCTTGTTATAATATTTTCTAGTAAAATCGACAAGACAATGTCTAATAATACTATAATACTTTCTGGGATGGTTTTTTCATTATTTGTAAATGCATTACTTACAACTATGACAGCAATGTTTTCAGAAAGTTTAAAAAGTATAGCTCTTTGGCAAATGGGTAGTTTTGCTATGAGAGGATGGAATTATGTAGGGCTTATAATGCCATTTTTTGTAATAGGTATGATAGGAACACTTAGATATACAAAAGAAATGGATATACTTACATTTGGAGAAGAACAAGCAAAATCTGTTGGTGTTGATACAGAAAAAGTTAAAAAAAGATTATTTACTTTTTCGGCAGTACTTACAGGAGGAGCTATAGCACTTAGTGGGACAATAGGATTTGTAGATTTAATTGCACCACATGTAGTAAGAAAAGTTTTTGGTTCAAACCATAGATATGTTATACCGATGTCATTTGTATTTGGAGGATGTTTAATGGTGTTTACAGATTTAATTGCAAGAACTGTATTTGCACCAACAGAACTTCCAGTAGGAGCTGTTACAGCATTAATAGGTGCACCGTTTTTTGCCTATGTTTATTTCAAAAAAGCGAGTTGAGGAAAATTATGTTAGAAGTAAAAAATCTTTATAGTGGATACGAAGGAAAAAATATATTAAAAGATATAAATTTTAAAGTAAAAAATGGAGAAAATTTATGTATAGTAGGACCTAATGGATGTGGTAAAAGTACTCTTTTAAAATCTATTGCTAATATATTAGAGTATAATGGAAGCATCTGCATAGATGGACAAGAAGTGGCATTTATGGATAGAAAGGTTCTCGCTAGAAAAGTAGGGCTTATGAGTCAAATAACTCAAATTTATTTTCCATATTCAATTTATGATACGGTATCATTAGGTAGATATGCTTATGGCAAAGGTGTGTTAAGTAAATTGTCTAAAGAGGATGATAAAATAATAATAGAAAGCTTAAAAAAAGTAGGACTATATGATATGAAAGATAAATTAATAACTGAACTTTCAGGAGGTCAAATGCAAAGAGTATTTTTAGCCAGAGTATTTGCACAAGATCCAGATATTATATTACTTGATGAACCTACAAATCACTTAGATTTAAAAAATCAAATAGATTTACTTGAAAATTTAAAGGAATGGATTTTAACAAATAATAAAATCGTAGTAGGCGTATTACATGATTTAAATTTAGTTCAATATTTCGCTGATAAAGTTTTATTATTAAAAGATGGAGAAGTAGTATCTTATGGTTTACCAGAGGATGTTTTACAAGATCCTGTATTAGATGATTTATATGGAGTAGATATCAAAAATTTTATGATTGGCATATTAAGAAAATGGGAAAATTGTACAGTAAAATAAAATATAATATTGATAAAAAAGCTCTTGAAAATAATTTTGTTTATTTTCAAGAGCTTTTTAATTACTACTACAAAAATTATCTGAAAATTTAGAGAATATTTTTGTAAATACTTATGAAAAATTTTTTATTGTGTTAAAATTATAGAATAGATATTTTTTAGGGTAGATAAATCAAGGATATTTTAAAATTAGTAGATAAAGTAGAAAGAGGTGTAAATATGTTTCAAAAGGGAGAATATGTAATCTATGGAAATGTAGGAGCTTGTCAAATAATAGATATTTCAGTACTAAATATTCCTGGCGCTCCTAAAGATAAATTATATTATATATTGCAACCTACGAATCAAGAAAGCAGTAAAGTTTTTACTCCAATAGATAATACTAAAGTTGTAATAAGAAAAGTTATATCAAAAGAAGAAGCTGATTTTTTGCTAGGTGATATACAAAATATAGAAGAATTATCGATAGAAAATGAAAAATTACGTGAGCAAGTTTATAAAGATTGTATAAAAAATTGTGAATGTAGAGATTTATTGAGCCTTATAAAAACTATTTATTTGAGAAAACAAGAAAGATTAAATCAAGGTAAAAAGGTAAGTGTAACTGATGAAAAATATTTCAAAAAAGCAATTGGAAACTTACATTCTGAACTTTCAATAAGCCTTGGATTGTCTATAGATCAAATGGAGGAATATATAATAAAAAAAGTTTAGTTATAAAAATAAAAAGTTAAAAGCTATGAAAAATAGAATTAATTCTATTTTCTATAGCTTGTTTAACAATTTTAAAATTATCTATTATTTTTAATGTAGTCAACTATATCAGCTATAGTTTTGAAGTTTTCAGCATCTTCATCAGCGATTTCTATATCGTATTTGTCTTCTAATGCCATTATCACTTCAACTGCATCTAAAGAATCAGCATTTAAATCGTCTTTAAGAGAAGTTTCTAAAGTTAATTCATCTAAATCGTCTATGCTTAATTGTTCAGCTATTATATCTCTTATTTCTTCAAACATTTTGTACCTCCAATTTTTATACAATATTTAATGATAGTTTAATATAATAGTAATTAATTTTCAATATCTATTTTAAAAATACTTGTACTAATATAACTATATGGATATATAGATTATATTAACAGAGTTATTTTTATACTATACATATAATATTTATTTTATACATATATTTCAAAAAATTTTCATTTAAAGTTTTACGAAGAATTTTTTAGAAGTAACTTATTAAACTATGAAATCATATACTAAAACATAGAAAACCTTGTTAGGAGGAAATATTATGTCAAAGTTGGAAGGTAGCCTTTCTAGATTTTTTGGAGATTGTGGATTTGAGTTTAATGGTGGCATATTGATTATAATAGTTTTAGTATTTTTATTGTTATGTACAGATTTTCTAGATGATTTTTTTGATGATGATACTATCTGGATATGGATAATATTGATAATTTTATTATTATTTAATTTTGATGATGGATGTTGTTGTTAAAAAGGGATATAATTCTTATTGGTATAAAAAAGTCAGTTTTTGATTAATTATTTGTTTTTTAATTATTAACTGATTTTTTTTGTGGATTTATATTAAAAAAATTTATCACATTTGTTACTTTATTGTTGTTTAATAAAGAAAAAGAAAATGTTATAATGAAATAGCTGTAAAATATAATATTGAGAAAGGGAGTGATTTAAATTAAATTGAAAAAAAGTGTTAGAGTTGGATTAGCAGCGCTAGGCGTTATAGCAATATGTTTAATTATAACTTATGCTGTAAATTTTTTAACTAACCAAAGTGCATCTGAAGAAAAAAGCATAAAAGAAGGAGTACAAGCTTTAAAAGAGTTAGAAGAAAAAGATGTAGTTAAAGTGGAAGAAAAGATTGCTTCTATACAATCTACAAATGGAGTTAATGAAGGGCAAGGAAGCCAAGATAGTGGAATTAACTACAAAAGCAAATTTTCATCATCTGTTATAGTGGGAGATTCAAGAGCTGAAGGTATTTCTGCTTATGGATTTTTAACACAGTCTTCTGTTGTTGCGCATAAAGGTAGAAATATTTTAAATGCAATGGAAAAAGGCGATATAAGTACAGCAATTGGATTAGCTCCTAAAAATATGTTCCTCACATACGGTATAAATGATATTGCAGCTTATGGTGATAGTAGCAGATTTATAAAAGAATATGAAAAAGTAATAAAAACTATTAAATCTGAATTACCAAATACTGAAATATATGTTTGTTCTATACTTCCAGTTCAATCATTTGCAGTTAGTAAACAACCAAGTCTTGCTAATATAGATAAATGGAATGGCGATTTAAAGAAATTATGTAAAAAAGTAAAGGTTACATATTTAGACGCAAATCCTATAGTAGAGCAAAGTGACTATGAACAGGATGGTATACATTTTAAAGGAAGTTTCCAAAAGAAATGGATGAATTTCTTTATAGAAAAAGCTGGTTTGTAAAATTTTAGAGAGGTTTAGACAAGATTATGAAATTAAAAACAAATATAAAAAAATTTGCTGCGATTATATGTTCTTGTATAGCTCTTACTGGTTGTAGTAGTGTAAATGATGATTTAACTGCTCAAGATATTCAAGATTATATAGTAGAAAAAGATCTTATAGAACATATGGAAGAGACAGGGACTAAAGGCCTAAAAAGATATTATGGATTAAATGCGAGTGATTTTGAAAGTGTAGTTTTATATACACCAGAATCATCTATGGCTGTAGATGAAATGTTAATTGTAAAAGTTAAGGACAAATCTCAAATAGAAGCATTAGAAGATACAATTGATACAAGAATAAATTCTCAACTTCAAAATTTTGGAGGATATGGTCCAGAACAATGTGCTTTAGTAAATAATTATGAATTAAAAACAGAAGGAAGATATGTATTTTTTGCAATATCTGAAAAAGCAGAAGAATTAAAAGAAGCATTTAAAGAATCTATAAAATAGATTTTAATTAATCAAAAATAGAATAAAAATTGAAAGGGAGGCGGTTAAAATAGTATTCAGTAGTATTATATTTTTGTTTACTTTTTTGCCAATAACATTATTACTATATTATGTTAGCCCTAGAATATTTAAAAATTCGATTTTATTAGTAGCTAGTTTAATATTTTATGCTTGGGGAGAACCAGTATATGTATTTTTAATGATTGCAACTATTTTAGCAGATTATTTTCTAGCTATATTGATAGATAAAAATAGACAAGATACAAGTAAGTGTAAATGGATATTTATATTTACTTGTATCTTGAATGTTGCTATATTAGGATTTTTTAAATATTTTGGTTTCTTTGTAGAAAACATAAATAGTATTTTACACTTAGATATTCAATTTGAAGGATTGGCACTTCCAATAGGAATATCATTTTACACATTCCAAGTATTATCTTATATTGTAGATGTTTACTTAGGAAAAGTTAAAGTTCAATACAATGTAATTAATTTTGCGGCTTATGTTACAATGTTCCCGCAATTAGTAGCTGGACCTATAGTTCAGTATCAAACAATAGAAGAGCAATTAAATACTAGACAAGAAAGTATAACTAAATTTGGAGAAGGTGTTGAAAGATTTATACAAGGTTTAGGTAAGAAGGTATTACTTGCTAATAATATAGGTATGTTGTGGACAACTGTTTCAGCTATGGAATTATCTTCTGTATCAGTTTTAACAGCATGGCTTGGAATAATTGCTTATACTTTCCAAATTTATTTTGACTTTAGTGCCTATTCAGATATGGCAATTGGTTTAGGTAAAATGTTTGGATTTGATTTTATGGAAAACTTTAATTATCCATATATATCAAAAAGTGTTACTGAATTTTGGAGAAGATGGCATATATCTTTAGGAACATGGTTTAGAGAATATATCTATATACCTTTAGGTGGTAATAGAGTAAAAAAATCAAAACAAATTAGAAATATATTTGTAGTTTGGTGTCTTACAGGTTTTTGGCATGGAGCTAGTTGGAACTTTGTAATATGGGGACTTTATTATGGAGTTTTACTTCTTATAGAAAAATTCATTCTAAAATCTTTCTTGGAAAAAGTACCTGATTTTATAAAGCATACATATACAATGTTACTTGTAATTATCGGTTGGTTATTCTTTGCAAGTGAAGATTTAGGATTTGCTATGGAATATCTAAAAATAATGTTATTCATGTCAGGTAATGCTATAGTTGACAATGCAGGAATTTTCTATTTATATACTAATTTGATAATGTTTATTATACTTGTAGTATTTTCAACACCAGTTATCAAGAAATTACTTGATAATATTGCAAGAAAATCTAGAGATAAATTATTAAATCCATCATTAGTTATATATGGTTTAGTTTTATTTTTAGTTACGGCTTATTTAGTTAATGAAACTTATAATCCGTTCTTATACTTTAGATTTTAAAGGTGGTGAGAAATATGGCTCAAGCATATAATACGAATAATAAAAAATCATCGGAAAGTAAGAACAAAACAAAATTAGGTAAAAAATATTGTATATCTTTAATTACATTATTTGTAGTTTACTTAGCATTTTTTGTAATTATAAATACTTTTGGAGAGAAAAAGACATTTTCAGAAACTGAAAATAGAGTTCTTCAATCAAAACCTTCTTTCTCAATAGAGAGGTTATTTGAAGGAAGATATACTGGTAAATATGAAAAATACAAAGTTGATCAATTTTTTGCTAGAGATTTTTGGATAGATGTAAAAGTTAAAGCAGATAAATTACTTCTTAAAAAGAGTTCTAATGGGGTTTATTTAGGAAAAAATGATTATTTATTAGAAGACTTTGATAAACCTGTTGAAGAAAATGTATCTAAAAATTTAGAAGCTATAAATGCATTTGCAAAAAAATACAAGAATATAAAACAGTACATGTTGATATCTCCAACGGCTGTGAGTGTTTTAAGTGACAAGTTACCACTTTCGGCACCTGTTGTAGATCAACATGAATATATGAAAAATTATTCTGAAAAAATAGATTCTAGTATAAAATTTGTAGATACATACGATACAATGTCAGAACACAAAAAAGAAGGTCTATATTACAGAAGTGATCATCACTGGACTACTTTAGGAGCTTTTTACTCTTATCAAGAATTGGCTAAAGCTATGGAGTTAACTCCAAAGAGCTTTGATAGTTATGATGTAAAACTAGTTTCAAATTCTTTTGAGGGAGCTTTAGCTTCTGAAAGTGGATATAAAGTTAAAAAAGATAAAGTAGAAGTTTTTCTACCAAAAAGTGAAAATGATCAAGCTGTAGTTAATTACGAAGAAGAGCAAAAGAAAATAGCATCTTTATATATGAGTGAAAAGTTAGACCAAAAAGATAAGTATCAAGTATTTTTAGGAGGAAATCATCCTATAGTAAAAATAAATACAACATCTGAAAATGGAAAGACTTTATTGATTTTTAAAGATTCTTACGCAAATTCTTTTGTACAGTTTTTAACAAGTCACTATAGTAGAATTATATTAGTTGACCCAAGATATTACTATGAAGATATAGATGAATTAATGAAAAATGAAGGTATAGACGAAATATTATATCTATATAATGCAAATACTTTCTTTAGCGATACATCTTTAGCTCCAGTACTAAATAATGAATAGTGACTAAATATATATTAAATATGTAACAAATCAATAGTTTTATCATAATATATATTAGACAGAAATAACCTTTATCATAAGTAGATGATGAAGGTTATTTTTTTTGTAAGGAGGTCATTATGAATAGTAAATTATCGAGGATGTTTGAATGCATAGGTGGCAGCGGATGGTGGATTATAATATTATTTTTTTTATTTTTAACATTTCAAGAGTGTTTTATGGACATATGTTTAAGTGATTGGATTCCTTTTTTAATACTTTTATTAATAGTTTGCTCTTGTGGAGAATCTGAAGATAATTGTAATTGTTACCAAGGCGGATATGAATGTGGATGTTAAATTACTAAAAAATTTTTAAGAAATATTTTAAACATTATCACAAATTATCTATTTTGCATATTATATTTTAAGAGCATAAGCTCAAATATCAACAGGAGGTAATTATAATGTTAGACAGATTATTTGGCGACGATGGATTTTTCGGAGCAGGAGCATGGTGGATAATAGTACTATTCTTTTTATTCTTAGCATTTGGAGAAAGCTGGGTAGATATAGACATAATGGCATGGATACCATTTTTAATAATATTATTAATATTATGTAGTTGTGGTGGTATTTTATAGAAGCTAGGGGGAAATAGATATGTTAGATAGATTCTTTGGTGATAATTGTGATTGTGGAATAGGAGCATGGTGGATAATAGTATTATTCTTCTTGTTCTTAGCATTTGGAGAAAGTTGGGTAGATATAGACATAATGGCATGGATTCCTTTCCTAATATTATTATTGATAACTTGTTCATGTGGAGGCTTCTTTGATGGAGATGGATGTGGATGTTAATCTAAATTAATTTTGAATACTAGTCTATAGAAATGGCATTTAACATTTTTATGTTTTGTTATTTTATAGACTAGTATTTTTTTAAAATAAAAATTTTTATAAATAATTTTTATAATTTTCCTATTTACTGTATTTTAAAAATAGTATAAATTAGTATTATATTTATTTCAAAATAATACCTTTATAAAGATATAAAAGTGTGTTATAACTAATTTTAAATACAGTTAAAATAAGGAGGAATGGCATGAAAAAAAATATTACAATAAAGGAAGTTGCCAAATTAGCTGGTGTATCTATATCAACTGTTTCAAGAGTAATAAATGATTCTAAACCTGTTACAGATGAAGTTAAGCAAAGGGTATTAGATGTTATAAAGGAAACAGGATATGTACCAAATCCCCTTGCAAGAAGTTTAGTTACCAAAAAAAGTAAATTACTAGGAGTTATAGTTCCAGAAGTATCAGATTCTTTTGTAAATGAAATAGTAAATGGTATAGAATGTGTTGCTAAAATGTACGAATATGACATTTTACTAGCAAATACATATTCTGAAAAAAGTCAAGAATTAAAAAGTATAGAGCTATTAAAAGCTAAACAAGTAGAGGGAATAGTTATGATTTCTTGGACATTAGATGAAGAACATATAGATCTTATAAATAAAAGCAATATTCCTGCAACTTATATAAGCAAAACAGCTAGAAAATTTGATGTATATACTGTAAGTACTAATAATGAAGATGCAACTTATGATATGACTAAGTTTTTAATAGGTAAAGGTCATAAAGATATTGCTCTAATAATGACTAGTGAAGACAATACTGTACTTGAAGATGAAAGAAAAAGAGGCTATGAGAGAGCTTTAGAAGATAATAATATAGATATAAACCAAAAATTAATAAGACATGGAAATACAGACTATAAAAGTGGATATAACACTATGATGGATATGTTAAATGAAAACATAAAACCAGATGCAGTATTTGTTACAGGAGATGAAGCTGCAATAGGAGCAATAAATGCTATATTTGATAAGGGATATAAGGTTCCAGATGATATATCAGTGGCAGGATTTAACAATAGTAAGATTTCTAAAATCTACAGACCTAAATTAACTACAGTTGGACAATCATTATACGATATGGGTGCTGTAGCAATGAGAATGGTAATAAAAATGATAAACGGTGAAACTATAGAAGAAAAGAAATTTGTTTTACCATACGAGATAATTGAAAGAGAAAGTGTAATAGAAAAAAAATAAATTTATCATACTAAAAGAAGGGTTCAGTTGAACCCTTCTTTTAGTATTTTTAGCTTTTTTTAACTTTTTTGATTTTCTTTACAGTTTTTTTAGAAGAATTATTGGAAGAAGTTGATTTTTTAGATTTTTTAGAGTTTATTTTTTCTTGGATTTCAGCATCAGATATTTTTGACATTATATTGTCTAATTTTTCTTGTTGGGCGGGGTCTAAGAAGTTTTTAAATTTAGAGATGACTTCTTCTTTTCCCTTAAGATTTTTTCCTATTTTAATAAGCTCATCTAAAAGCTCATCTTCTGATTTTCCCTTGTAGTTATTTGCTATATTTTCAATTTTATTTTTATCTATATTTTTATCTTTGGCGAATTTTTCAAGCGTATCCTTGTCTATTTTATTTGATTTTTTCATAAGGAGCTCCTTTCATAAATATTTATATAAATTTATATGATATTAAGTATTAATGTTAATACTATGATTTTAGATATTTAATTAAAAATCTAGATTAATATATATTTTTATTATATGAGGAGATAATTAAAAAGTGAAAACAAAATCTATATCAATATAATATATAGATGATTTTAAACATAATATTCTATAAGGAGATGAATTTAATAGGAACATTAATAAATAAATAATCATATTTTAAAATATATGTGCAATTATACCTGTTGTAAAGGAGTGACTTGTATTGAACAATTTATTGTTAATACTTGGAATTTTAGCTTTGAGTAATGGAAACATATCTTTGTTTGGAAATAATAAAAATGATGAAGATAAATTAAGAATAGATAAAAAAGACATTAAAAAAAGTGTAAATAATAAAGAAAATGAAAAAATTAAATCTAAAGGCAAAAAAGTAAGAAAGATAAAAAAAATAAAGAAAATATCTAAAAATAAATCTACAGATAAAAATAATAGCTTGAGATATAATATGGAGGATATAAAAAAGGGAATAAATCTTATGGATTTGACTGAGGAAGAACTGGATAGAGGCATGGAAATAATTACTAGAACAAAAAAATATATGTCACAAGAAGAAAGAAAAATGCTTATAAAAATAGAAAGCATATTAGATTTAGTTAAAGGAATTAAAAAATTAAACTCTTTAGAAATATTAGGTGAAGAGGATGAGAGTCAATTTTTTACAACTATGGATGAGGAAGATAAAAAAAATATGATGATAAGTGAAATTTTAGAGGTATTTCCAGAAAAAAGAAAAGAATCTTTAGAAAAAGCTATAGACATGAAAAAGAAAATAGATTTATTTGCAGAATTATTTTTACCAGATTCAGAAGAAGGATTTTCTCTAGGATCTTTAGCTGATATAAGTAACTTAGGAAGTATTAATAATATTAAATTACTTGGAAGTCTTTTGAGAGGTGATAGTTTAGATTTAGATGAAAATGAAAATAAATATGAAAGTCATGATTACAAAAAAGAAAATGAAGAAAATAATAATTATTATAACGAAAGCTACTATGTATATGAAGATTATGAAGAATCTAGCGATTTCAATAGTTTGGCGGATTCTAAAAAATAAATTACATTTACATAGAAAAAATAAAAATTATAAAATAAAAATTTTCTAAAATTCCTAAAAAAAAGACTTTAAATTATTTTCATTTTGGTATATAATAAGTATATAAAATCCTAGAGCATACGAGTGGTCGCCTTTAAATTCAACCGACAAATATTATTCGGGAGACCAAAGTCAGATAGTGGAGTGATTATATCTTGTATTTATATAAGAAATTGGAAGCTATCTGCAAGTCACCCACCTGGGAGGATTCTCGGGACTGAATTTACAGGACCTACGGTGTTTTGGGATTATTCTTTTGCTCAAAAACTAGACAATTTATTGTCTAGTTTTTTTATGCAAAAATTTAAAACCATTAGTTTAATAAAAACTTTTAATGAGAACACAATAAGAAAAATCTGCATATTATTTAATATATTATATGAGTTAAAATCCATGTAATATATACGTTATTAGGAGGAAAGAAATATGCAAGATTTAAAAAAGAATAAAAGAAAAATAAATTCTAGTCAAATGATGAATCTATCTTTAACAAATGAAGAAGCTATGGATAAAGATATGGGAGATGACTTAGCTAGATCTTGTAATAAACAAAAATCTAATGGATGTAATAAAAATTGTATGAATGAATGTGAAGAAAATAAATGTAATGATAAACCTAATAAATGTAATGATAAATCTAATAAATGTTGTGAACCATGCAAAATTGAAATGGGTATGGATTGTATGAAAAATAATTGTCCTAATGAATGTTGTTCATCATTAAATTTATCTAGATTTAATACAGCTAATGCAATTCCTTTTGCAATAGAGGTTAATCGTATTTTTGATACTATGAAATTTCAAATATTTCAAGATGCAAGCACACAAGATGGATCACAATTATATTTTATATATGATGTAGAATCTGTAAGTGGAAATATTCCAACAGGAGGATTTGTATCAGTAAAAATAGACGAAGTATGCTTTGACTATTCTGAAATAGAAATAAATCCAGGAAATGTTACTTTAGAAGGATATACTGTTCACTCTGTAGATGCTGTAGATACTTTATGTGAATCTACTTTTGAGTCTTTTGTATGTGGAGATAGAAATTCAATTTGTTGTCAACAAGGTAGAGGAACTACATCTAAATTTAGAGAGAGAGGATTACAAATAGAAGTAAGAGATTTAGTTTTAACTCTTAGAGGTCATTGTGGATGTACACAAGTTGTAATAAGTGCTATACCAGCTTATATGGATACTCAAGGTAATTTAGTACAATGTGAATGTGTAGGATTTAGATTTAATACACTAGCAGCTCCTATTTGTATACCTTCAAGTGGTATGGGAATTACTTTAAGACAAAACTATCAAACAAAATTATCTGTTAGTTGTGTAAGTAATGCAAATGTACAAAAAACTTGTATAGGTGGTAATGCTACTTATGCTATAAATATCCCAGGTGGCATAGATTTAATTCTTTGTGTACAAGAAATAGTTAGTATATTAAAGGGAGATCAAATAGTTGTATTAGGATCAAATACTGCCATAGAACCAAGAATAGTAGATACATTCTCTAGAGTTTGTGATTTTACAACTTGTGAGGATATGGCTAATTCAAATAATAATAATCACAATAATAAATGTGGATGCAATAATAGAAACTAGAATTAACTATTTATAAATTATAGGAAAATAAATTTAGATTGATTAAAATATATAGGAATTATAGTATATTTTTATACTAATAAATCCTATATATTTTTTTGCTAAAATCCTAAAAATGAAATTTCATTTTCTAATATAAATAAATTACAATTATTAAAGTTTAAGTCATCTTTATAATTAGATAAAAATTTACTTCTTAGGAAGGGGTAATTTCTGCTGTTTGAATCTATAAATTTTTCGCTCCAACTACTTCCATTATCTTCGGAAAAGCAGGTAAATAACTTGTTTAAATGAACCCAAGTAATATATAGAGTATTTTCTTCAACTACAAATGAAGGATACATATATATTGAAGGGTCTGTAATATTTTTAGATATATCTTGTTTAAATATATTATCATTAAAATTACCTCTAATATATGATATACAATAGTTATCGTCTAATTTGTAGCAATAGGTTATATGGAAAAAATCATCCTTAAATATTACATCTAGATACAATTTATTCGTATTAGTATTTGTAATTTGGATGGGATTAGACCAGGTATTATTGGAGTCATCAAATACAGAGCAAAAAATTTCTTCTTTATTATTGATAATATTAAAATAAAAAATAATAGAAGTATTATCAAGCCATAAAATCTTATATTCGTTTAGTACTGTATGTTGTATGAAGTCAATCTTTTGTTCTTTTAAGCAATTATCTTTCTTATTTATATAAAATAAAATAGATGAGTTACTTTCTTCTTTATCGTAAACATAGCAAAAAATATGGAAGGTGTTATTTATTTTATTTATATAGGGATGGCTAATTCCAAATTTTTGAAAATCATATTTTAATATATTTTCCATATAAAAATTATAATTATTTTTATCACTCTTTAGTATTTTTATATTATCAATAGTAATAATCCCATAAATATTATCATCATTGTCTATAGAAAAATTAAATAAAGTAAAATCATTTATATAATCTTCTAATATGTTTATTTTTTTTTCATTTTTATTATTTTCTAAGTATTTATAACAAAGACCATTATCTATATAAAAATAAAAAATTTCTTTATTTGAACGTCTAATAGTATAGGAATAATTATTTAAAAAGCTCATGAAAACACTCCTTATTTATTAATTTTTTTAAAGAAAATACTAATGCTATTGTATGTAAAATAGTAGTAACAATAGCCATTATAGTAGTTATATATATGTAGGCATAGATGTTTAAGCTTGGTGTAGGAAGTAAAAAATAAAGTAAAATAAATTGAATTATCATTGTAGAGATTGTATTAAAGCTAGATATAAATTCTTTGCGAATACTATGAAGTATAGCAGATAATGTTTGGTTTAAAGATAAAAAAATAGGTGCTAAAAACATTGCTTTTAAGTATTTGCCTGCAGTTTCATTTTTAAATACTAATGTACAAAGTTCAGCTCCAAAAAAGTAAAAAAACAAAGAACAACATATTCCAATAAATAGCGTT
Source organism: uncultured Clostridium sp. (assembly GCA_964449895.1). Classification (GTDB taxonomy): domain Bacteria; phylum Bacillota; class Clostridia; order Peptostreptococcales; family Peptostreptococcaceae; genus Intestinibacter. The sequence goes on along the minus strand of CAYVBY010000001.1, from coordinate 311,539 downwards.
AATAATATAGAATATACGATTTTTTTAAAAAGTGATTTAGTATTTTTTAGCGCCATTTCACTAGATATACTTGGAATCAAATTTACTACAAGAGCTGAACTTATAGAAAATGGCAAATATATAAAAGGAATTACCATACCGTTTATAATTCCATATGATTTTAATGATTGGGAATATGTCATATTAGATAAACTCAGCCTAGATGGAATTATAATAGAACTTATAGATTGAATTAGGACGCTTGACATTTTGTTACATGTTATAGGCATAGATATTTTTAAAGTTTCAAAAGTTGCTTTTTTTAAATCATTTATAGAAAATGAATATTTATTATATATATTAGAATCCTTTATTAAATTTATAGTCATAAATATTATATTTACAATTTCGCCTATTGATATGGCAATAAGTGCAAAATAACAAATTAAACCTTCATTTTTTATGTATAAAAATATAATCACTAGAAATAATATTCTAGATATTTGTTCAAGTACTTGACCAGTTGCAGGAATAATAACTCTTTTGATTCCGTAAAAATAACTTCTAAGAATATTTGATATAGTAATTAAAACTATTGCAGGGCATACTGATAGTATAAATAAATTTAAGTCTTTATGGTTTAAAAGCTTACTTGATAGTAAGGTGCTATTTATTGATACAAATATAGATATAAAAAATGCTATAAAAAAAGCAATATATAAAGTAGATATAAAAAATACATTTGTATTATGTTTATTTTTTAAAGTATTTGAAGTTGATATAAGACAACTTAGTGCTGTAGGTATTCCTGTAGTAGTTAAAGCTATACATATCATAAGAAAATTAAATACAATATGATAAATTCCAAGCCCATGCTCTCCAATTATATTTGATAAAAATATCTTATATATAAATCCTAAACCTCTTACAATTATATTTGAAGCCGATAAGATAAGTGTAGCTAATAAAAGATTTGGAATTTTTTTCAAAAAATCACCTCCTATGATAAATATTTATTCTAGGAGGTTTTAAATCATTCATATTATATTTTATTAAAAATTGGTTTCATTTTGTCAAAAGAGCATATGTATTTAAAGCCAATATCTTTTAAATAATCGTAAACTTTATCGAAATTACAAGCTACAAAACCAGTATGATGACTATCAGATCCAGTAGTTATTATTTCTCCACCTAAGTCTTTGTAAAGTTTTATAATTTTTCTAGAAGGTGTTAAATCTGGAAGATTGTATTTAAAAGAAGATGTATTTACTTCAATACCCTTGCCATCTGATATAACTTGTTTTAAAATTTCTGATAAAATATCTGTAAATTCATCATCGTCTAAAATTTCATCATAGGGGCTATATCTTTTGACTAAATCTAGATGTCCTAAAACATTGTAGTCCTTATAGTTTTTTATAATATTTAGATATTCTTCATAATAAATTTTATAGGCTGTATGGGGATCTTTATCTTCAAAAAAATCTTTAAAGTATAAGTCTATTCTATCTATAGCATGTTGAGAACAAATTACAAAGTCAAAATCATATTTTTCAACATCTTTTTTACATTTATCGCAAAGTTGTCTTTGAAGACCAAATTCAATACCTTTTTTTATAGATATTTTATTTTTATATTTTTCAATATAGTAATTTAAGCTTTCAAAGTATTTTTCATAGTCTACTATAAAATAGTCTATAAGTTCTATATCGTAGTCTACATGGTCTGTAAAACAAATTTCCTTAAGACCTAAATCTATAGATCTTAAAATCATTTCCTCCATAGAACTTTTTCCATCAGGTGAAAAATGAGAATGCATATGGTAATCGTAGTACATAAACTTTTTCCTTTCTAAAAAAATAATAGTGTAATATAATATACATATTAACTATAACAGAGGTAAAAATATACATCAATTGATAAATAAATTTATGTGATTATTTACATAAAATTAGTATAAATATAGGGGTAAAAGATGGGAAAATATAAATTAGATTTAAAAGAAGGCACTACTAAATATTTACAAATTTATAACTTTTTTAAGGATAAAATTATAAACCATGATATAAAAGAACATGAAAAATTACCTCCAATTCGTAAATTATCTGAGTATATGGGTGTAAATAATGCAACTATAGTTAAAGTTTATGAATTACTTGAAAATGAAGGTTATGTATATAAAATAGTGGGAAGTGGTACATTTGCATCTAATATGAAATTAAAAAAGGAAAAAAAAACTATAAAAGATGATGTAATTCATTTTGATAGCGGAAATCCATCTGCAGATATGTTTCCAATTGAAGATTATAAAAAAGCTATAAACATGGCTCTTGAAAATGATGGTGCTTCTATATTTGATTATGATGAAGGTAAAGGTTCTATAGAACTTAGAAAAAAAATAAGTGAATATTTAAAAGAAAAAAATATAGATACAAATGAAGAAAATATACAAGTTATTTCAGGGGCACAACAGGGGATAGATATAGTTTGTAAAGGACTTATAAGTTATTCAGATGTAGTATTTGTTGAGGAACCTACATATAGTGGTGTACTTGAAGTTTTCAAAAGTAGAGGAGCAAAAGTAATATCTATACCTATGCTAGATGATGGAATAGATATAGGAATATTAAAGCTTAAGCTTGAAAAAATAAAACCAAAATTATTTTATGTTATGCCCAATTTTCAAAATCCAACAGGTATAAGTTATTCAACATACAAAAAGAAAAAATTAATAGAGCTTTCGGAGGAGTATGGTTTTTATATACTAGAAGATGATTTTATAAGCGATTTTGCTTTTGATTCAAAGGATAATTTTCCACTTAGAAGTTATGATAAAAATAATAGGGTAATTTACATAAAAAGTTTTTCAAAAATTTTAATGCCTGGACTTAGAATAGGTATAGTTGAAATTCCTATGGAATTACAATCTAAAATTTTGTGGGCTAAATATTCATCAGATATTTCAACTCCAGGATTGATACAAAAGTCTATGTATTATTACATGAATTGTTTTAATTGGAATGAGTATTTAAATAATATAAATAGCATATACTACAAGAAATATAGTTTAGCTAAGAAATTAATAGAAGAAAAATTAATTGATAGATTAAATGTTAGAAAATCATCGGGCGGAATAAACTTTTTCTTTGAGCTTCCAAGAGGGTATTCATCTAATGAATTTTATAATTTTCTTCTAGAAAAAGGAGTAGTTATAACACCAGGAATGTATTTTTTTGATAATATAATAGACGATAGATATTTTAGAATAAATATAGCCAATACATCTTTAGATGATATAAAAAAGGGAATATCTATAATTAGTGACAATTTAGATATATTTTTAAAAGAATATAAATTTATAGATAATTTAAGAAGCAATAAAATATTTTATTAATTATCGGTATATGTTACAATAAAATGTAAAAGTCTTCATTATAAAATTATTAAATGAAATTTAGACTTTTTGAGATATATAGAAATTATATTTATTTACAATTTAAAAATTAATATAATTTCTGATGTATTATAAGAAATTAAAATAAATATTAAGTAGAAGGAGAGGTTAAAAAATAAAACTTTATCTAAGCTTTATTTTTTAATAAAGGTAAATATGTTTGATCAAAAGAAATTAAATAGAATTAACGAACTTGCAAAGAAAAACAAAACTAAAGAAGGATTAACACCAGAAGAATTAGTAGAAAGAGATGCACTTAGAAAAGAATATTTAGCTAATTTTAGGGCTCATTTTAGATCTAGATTAGAAAATATTGAAGTGGTATCACCAGAAGAATTTGAAAAACGTACAAAAGGTAAATAATTTAAGTAGAAAGAAGTATTGCAATATATTTTGTGATACTTCTTTTTTTATAACAAATAGACAATTATATTCATTTAAAAATTGTAGATAATTTAATTTCCGTGAATTTCTTTATAAAAATAAAAACTTATTTATAAAATAAAGTTGTTGATTTATATGTATAATTTAATATATTATTAAGTTAAGGGAATTTATTACGATATTTTAATATTTATAAAAAAATAAGATTACAAAACAATTACAGGTCAGTGGAAAATATGTTTTTTATCTGTGAGTAATTGTATAATAATAAGTAAGAATATTTAATTATTTTAAGTTCTTTTAAATTAATGAAAGGAAGGACTAAAAAAATGAAATCAGCAAAAATTATATTTTTGATTATAATAGCAGCTATGTTTTTGGGTGGATGTTCAAATGTAGATTCTGATAATAGCATTTCAAAGGAAGAAATGCAAATACAAACTATGACAAAAGTTCAAAGTGATGTAAATGAAATTATGAATAGAGATATAGATTATGTTTTGGAAAATATGGGTACTCCTTATAGTGTAACTTATTCTGTTTCGATTGATGATTATGATAGCATGGAAGATTTAAAGAATATAAGGGATGTGGAAGATATAGAAATTGTAAGTAAAGGTTTTTTATATCCTAAATATATATCAGATGATCAATTAGATGGAAGTGCGATTTACATAATTTTTAAAGATGGTATAGTTAGTAAAGTTGAAACATGTGATTTTAAAAATTTGGATATATCTCAATTAAAAGATGATGAGGCAGATGTTATTATTTCCATGAACACAGAGTATGAAAACATAGATTTAACTAATTTAGATGAACAAAAATTACAAATGTATGTGGGACAAGAACAAACTGAAGTTATAGAGATGTTTGAAAATGAAAAATGCAAATACAGTGTATTTAGTGATGTGGATGGAGAGATAGATGTAAGGGTTTATTCTATAAATGAAAATGAAGTTTTTATAATTTTTATTAAAGATGGAAACATAAAATTTATAGATAGACAAAATACTTCAGATATTTTATCGATTCTTGATATAAAATAAAAATATTTACTTTAAAAGTTTATAATATGGATTTTCTATTTGTTATAAAAAGTTTGACTATATGGCCAAACTTTTTTTCATAATTATATACTGTAAAGTTAGTCAATATATAGTAAAAATATTTGTATTATTACAGTTTGTTTTTTCTGAAAATTCTATATTTTATAAAAAAGGTAGGTATTTATTGACTAATTTTAATCTTAATATTATTATATTTATAAAATAATATAAATAAATTATTTAGTTTTAATATAAAAATTATTAATATTAGATAATTATTAGCTTAGGAGGGGTAAAACTTGGTAGAAAGCAATTTAACTATAATAGTAATCTTTGTTTTATATTTATTAATGATGTTAGCTATTGGTCTTTGGGCTTACAAAAGAACTAGCAATACAGAAGATTACTTTTTAGGAGGAAGAAAATTAGGAAGTTGGGTAGTGTCTCTTAGTGCACAGGCATCAGATATGAGTGGTTGGATGTTAATGGGATTACCTGGAGCAGCTTATCTTGCAGGATTAGAAGCTGGATGGATAGCTGTGGGACTTGCAATAGGGACTTATTTTAACTGGAGATTAACAGCAAAAAGACTTAGAAATTATACAGAAGTATGCAATTCAATAACAATTCCGCATTTTTTAGGAACTAGATATAGAGATGATAAGAATATAATTAGACTGGTTAGTTCATTATTTATACTTATATTCTTTTTAGTATACACTGCTTCAGGATTTGTTTCAGGAGGAAAATTATTCTCAACAGTATTTGGAATAGATTACACATTAGCTTTAGCACTTAGTGCTGTAGTAGTTATTTTATATACATTTGCAGGTGGATTCTTTGCCGTATGTTGGACTGATTTAGTTCAAGGTATACTTATGTTTGTAGCTATAGTAGTAGTTCCAAGTGCAGCAGTAATTGAAATGGGAGGAATAGGAGCTACAATTGGAAGAGTTAATGCTATAAATCCAAATATGCTAAATCCTTTTATAACTTTAGATGGTTCAACTATAACATTAATATCTGTAGTATCATCATTAGCTTGGGGGCTTGGATATTTTGGACAACCTCATATATTAGTTAGATTTATGGGTATAGATAATGCTAAAAGTATTAAAAAATCTAGAAGAATAGCTATGATATGGGTAGCATTTTCACTTACAGCAGCAGTTTTAGTTGGTCTTGTAGGTAGAGTATTCCTAACACAGGATTTATCTAATTCATCTGGTGAAACAGTTTATATATTAATGGTTTTAAAAATATTCCCTGTAGTATTTGCGGGTATATTTTTAGCAGCTATACTTGCAGCAGTAATGAGTACAGCCGATTCTCAACTTTTAGTTACAGCTTCAGCTATAACTGAAGATTTTTATAAAGCTAAAATTAAACCAAATGCTAGTGATCAAGAATTAATGAGAATTAGTCGTTTGACTGTTATAGGAGTAGCTATAGTGGCATTTATTATAGCATTAAATCCAAATAATACAGTTTTAGGACTTGTTGAAAATGCATGGGCAGGATTTGGTGCTACATTTGGACCAATAATGATATTTTCTTTATTCTGGAAAAAAACTACAAAAGAAGGTGCTATTGCAGGTATAGTAACAGGTGGTATAACTACTATAGTTTGGAGAAATCTAGGAACTATGTTTGGTGGAATATTTGCTTTATATGAAATAGTTCCAGGATTTTTATTATCAGCATTAGCTATTTATGTAGTAAGTAAATTAAGTAAAGAACCTTCTAAAGAAATTCAAGATGAATTTGATAAGGTTTATGAAATGAATAAAAATTGTTAATAAAAATTATATAATTTATAGTACATTAAAGCGCTGTCAAAATAACTTAGTTAGATTGGCAGTGCTTTTTATATATAGAGGAGTGATTTTATGGAGTTTGATAAAAATTGTAAATATATTTTTGTGAAAGAAAAATATTTTGAAGCAGTGAAAAAAAGTCAGGGTAAAATATCATCAGTTGAAAAAAGCTTTGCAGCGAAATATGATAAACAAATAGTTAAAGTTGTAGATGAAAAAAATGCTTTAGTAGATAATCAATATTATGTAAATTATTTATGGTGTGAAAAAATATAGTATTTTACATAAAATTTAGTATAAAATAATTAAAGTAATATAAAAACTGGGTATATATTTTTAAGCTAACTTTTAATTGTTAGATTTTACATCTAAGTTATTAGAGTTATGTCATTTTAAAATATAAATCCAGTTTTTTTATAGTATATAAGAAATAATATTACATTTAAAATGATGAATAAATATATGTTAATATATTTGTATGAGAGGTTGTGATTTTAATGGAAAATATATTAAAAGAGATAATTTATTACTATAAAAATAACATAAAAAATATTTCATTAAATGAAATTTATAAATTAGAAGCAATAAAATGTTTTGAAAATAATTGGGATATAAATGCAGATGATTTTTACGAAATGCTTAAAAAATGTCTTTCAAAGAGTAGAAATTTACTTTCTTCTAAAAATTTTTTTCCAAAGAAGATGATTTTGTATTTTGCTAAAAAAGATCCAGAGACAGTTAGAGAAATGTTTGTAAATTTATTTAATGAAACAATAAGCTTATCTAGAAGGGTTCAATCTTTTAAAAACGCATCGGATATTTTATTAAATAAATATGCAGATGAAACTATGAAAATGCATTATCAAAATTTAAATGTAATAAGTACTTATTTATTTTTAAGATTTCCTGAAAAATATTATATTTATAGGGAAGGTAAATTTAAAAATTTTGTAAATAAAGTAGAGTATGGTAGCTTACCTAAGAGAGGAAGCTTTGAAATTTTACAGGCTTATTATGAAATGTGTAATCAAATTTTGGACATTATAAAGAAAGATGATGAAATTTTGGAGATTTGCATAAATAGATTTCAGGGAATGGGTTTTTCTGATGGAGGGCTACATTTGATTACAGAAGAAATTGTATATATAGGGAGTAAGATAGAAATTAATAATAGCAAGATATTTTATACAAAAGAAGATTTTTTAGAGGAAGTTTATATAGAGGAAAGGGATTATGATTTTTTAGTGAGGCTTTTGAACCGAAAGAAAAATATAATACTTCAAGGTGCTCCAGGTGTTGGAAAAACTTTTTTATCTAAACGACTAGCATATTCTATTTTAGGTGAAAAAGACGAGGACAAAATTAAATTCGTGCAATTTCATCAAAATTACTCCTATGAAGATTTTATAATAGGTTATAAACCATATAAAAATGGATTTAAACTTAAGCATGGAGTATTTTATGATTTTTGTAAAAAAGCTAAAGAGAATCCACAAGATAAATATTTTTTTATTATAGATGAGATAAATAGGGGAAATTTGAGCAAGATATTTGGTGAGCTTATGATGCTTATTGAAAATGATTATAGAGATATGGAAATAGATCTTGCATATGGAGAAGAAAAATTTAGCGTCCCTAAAAATTTATATATAATTGGAATTATGAATACTGCAGATAGAAGTATAGCTATGATTGATTATGCACTTAGACGTAGATTTGGATTTTTTAATATAAAACCTGCTTTTGAAAATAATAAATTTTTAGAGTATATTAAAGGATTTAATAATGAAAAAATTTTTGTATTAATAGATAAAATAAAAAAATTAAATAGTGAAATTAGAAAAGATTTTTCTTTAGGTGAAGGATTTTGTATAGGACATAGTTACTTTTTATTAGATGATATATATGATTATGATTTTTTAGATGACTATTTTTATGAAATAGTTGAATTTGAGATAATTCCTCTTTTAAAAGAATATTGGTTTGATGATTATGAGAAATTAGACAAATGGGAGAATATTTTGAGGAATGTATGGTGTGATAAATGATAAAGGATAAGAGTATTTTTATAAAAAACATATATTATATGTTGTCTTATGTGTACATGGATTTGATTCAAGGAGATAGTGAAAATATAAATAGTGAAGAATTTGATAATATAGGAAATCTTTTATCTGTAATTTTGTTTAAAATCGTTTCAAAACAAGTAAAACGAGGGCTTATTAAGGAGTATATTTCAAAAGATGAAGAAATAGAAACTCTAAAAGGCAAGATAAATTTAAGAGAGTCAATGAAGCTTAAGATAAACAATAAAAATAAATTATATTGTGAATTTGATCAATTATCTATAAATAATTATTTAAATAGAATAATTAAGACTACAATATATATCTTGATTTTATCTAAAGATATATCACCTAAAAATAAGAATAATTTAAAGAAGTTATTATTTTTATTTTCAGATATTGATTTAATAAATGTTGATAAAATTAGATGGAATAAAATTCAATATAGTAAAAATAATAAAAATTATAGAATTATAATGAATGTATGTTATTTGATTTTACATGATTTATTGCTGTCAACTGATGACGGAGATTATAAGTTATCTAGATTTTTTAGTGAAAAAAAGATGTATAGTATATATGAAAAGTTTATTTTAAAATACTATCAAAAACACTATCCTAATTTAAACCCAAAATCTTCAAAAATAAAATGGGATTTAGATAATGAAATAGATCAATTTCTTCCTGAAATGAGGACAGATATAACTTTAACTTATAAAGGTAAAACATTAATTATTGATGCAAAATACTACGGAAAAACGATGCAAACTATAGATATATATGGAAGTAAAACAATACATTCTAATAATTTATATCAAATATTTACTTATGTAAAAAATAAGGATATAGATAAATCAGGAAATGTATGTGGAATGTTATTATATGCCAAAACTGCTGAGGATGTAATCCCAAATGGAGAATATATGATGAGTGGAAATAAAATAATTGTTAGAAGTTTAGATTTAAATAAAGAATTTAAATTTATATCGGAAGATTTAAATAATATAGCAGAAAATTTTATTAATACTGATGAATAATTTTATTTAATATTTGCAGTTTAATTATTTATAATACTAAAAGTATCATTGATAGTAGTGTAAAAATATCTAAAATATAAGTAGAAAAAGGCACTAGTTTTAAATAACTAGTGCCTTTTTCTAGTGGTGTGTTAATTGTGTGTTAAAACAATAAAAATTAAAAAATCCTAGGTTATAAAACCTAGGATTTTCAATATTTACAAGTATTATTTTTATAAATGTGGTGCCGATGACGGGAATCGAACCCGTATGAATTTCTTCGCACGATTTTGAGTCGTGTGCGTCTGCCAGTTCCGCCACATCGGCAAGGTACTTATATAATTATATCAATACAAACAAATTTAATCAAGTGTATTTATAGATGATAGAAATAATTAATTCTATTTATAAAATACTATTGTAAAAAAATATGGTACAATTGGTATGGAATAGAAAATATTGAATATATGTATATGCTTATATAAAAGATATTCTGAAATAAAATATAAAAATATCAATATTTTAATTTAAAATGAGAATTTGATATTTATATATTTATAATTATGTTATTATATGTGAATTGTGGGAGGCATAGGAAATGAAATTAAACTATGAACTTAGAAATGGTTGGGATGTAATTAGAGAAAACAATAATGTAGAAGATGTTTTTAATTATTCTAAAGAGTATATGAAATTTTTAGATAATGGAAAAACAGAAAGACAATGTGTAAAAGAAATTCTAAAGATGGCAAAAGAAAATGGATATATATCTTTAGAAGAAGCTATTAAAAACAAATCTATAAAAGCTGGTGACAAAATATATGCTATAAATAGAGAAAAGGGAATAGCATTATTTGTTATTGGTCAAAAAGATATAGAAGAAGGTATGAAAATTATAGGAGGACATTTAGATTCTCCAAGACTTGATTTAAAACCAAATCCTCTTTTTGAAGATTCAGACTTGGCTATGCTTAAAACTCATTATTATGGCGGAATCAAAAAATATCAATGGGTTACTATTCCACTAGCAATGTATGGTGTAGTTGTATTAAAAGATGGAACATTAGTAGATATAGCTATTGGGGATGAAGAAAATGATCCTGTTTTCTGCATAACTGACTTATTACCTCATTTATCTGCAGACCAAAATGCAAAGAAAATGACTGAAGGTATAAGTGCTGAAGATTTAAATGTTTTATGTGGAAATATGCCAAATGAAAAAGAAGAATCTAATAAAGTAAAATATACTTTCTTAAAACTATTAAATGAAAAATATGGTTTAGTTGAAGGAGATTTTTTAACAGCAGAAATAGAAATAGTTCCTGCTGGATTTGCTAGAGATTTAGGATTAGATAGATCTATGATAATTTCTTATGGACATGACGATAGAGTTTGTTCTTTTGCAGCTTTAAAAGCAATTTTCGAAATAGAAAATCCAAAATATACAGCATCAGTAATTTGTGTAGACAAAGAAGAAATAGGTTCTGAAGGTAATACTGGAATGAAATCTAAATTCTTTGAAAATGTAGTTTCTGAACTTATAAATTTACAAGGTAAATATTGTGAATTAAAAGTAAAGAGAGCTTTCTACAATTCAAAAGTTTTATCAGCAGATGTAACTGCTGGATATGATCCAACTTTTGCATCAGCTTATGAAAAAAACAATTCTTGTATAATGGGTAGTGGGGTTGTTCTTTCAAAATACACTGGTGCTAGAGGTAAATCAGGAAGTAATGATGCAAATGCTGAATTTGTTGCAGAAGTAAGAAATATTTTTGATAGTGAAAATGTAGCATGGCAAACTGCTGAGTTAGGAAAAGTTGATCAAGGTGGTGGAGGCACTATAGCCTTCATATTAGCAAATTACGGAGCACAAGTTATAGACTGTGGCGTAGGAGTATTAAGCATGCATGCTCCATATGAAGTAATTTCTAAAGCAGATATATATGAAATGTATAGAGCTTACAAAGCATTTATAAAATAATTAAAAGGAAGTTTGCTATAAAGGAGAACAGGTTTAAAAATCTGTTCTTTTTTTATTTAATAATGAAGATATATCCTTAATAGTATAGGAATTTTATAGTATACTTATATTTGCTACTTAAGCAAATTAAAACTATATTAATTATTTATAAATTATATATCTTTGATAAAATTTTTGCATAAAAATATTTATTTTCTAAGTAAATGTGTATGATATCTAAAACTTATGAAAAAAGTAAAAAATGTAGATAATAAAAAAGATATAATGTAAATTGAAAATCAATTAAATATTTTAAAGATTTAATCTTAATAGATTATCATAAGTGTGGTATGATTAAGTGATAGGATAATGGATATTAATTAAAAAATATTAGGAGTGATATGTTTTGGAAAATACATTAATAATTATAGATGGAAATTCAATAATAAATAGAGCATTTTATGCTTTACCAGATATGAGCAATGATAATGGACTTAAAACTAATGCAATATATGGATTTACTCGTATGATGTTTAAAATAATAGAAGATTATAAGCCTACTCATATGAGTGTAGCTTTTGATAAAAAAGCACCTACTTTTAGACATAAAGAGTATTCAGAGTATAAAGCTGGACGAAAAAAAATGCCTGATGAGTTGGCTCAACAGTTAAATCCTTTAAAAGAATTGCTTGATAAATTCAATATAAATAGATTAGAACTTGAAGGTTATGAGGCAGACGATATAATAGGAACAATATCAAAACTAGGGGAAGAAAATGACTTTAAAGTTTACATAGTTACAGGAGATAAAGATGCTATTCAACTTGCATCACATAAAACTACTACACTTATAACTAAAAAAGGTGTAGGAGAAGTTGAAGAATATACTTACGATTCAGTTGTTGAAAGATATGAGATGACACCAACTCAATTTATTGATTTAAAAGGTCTTATGGGAGATAAATCTGATAATATTCCAGGAGTTCCAGGTGTTGGAGAAAAAACAGGAATTAAGCTTTTAAAAGAGTATTCAACTATAGAAAATCTTATAGAGCATACGAATGAATTAAAAGGTAGCGTTAAGAAAAAAATAGAAGAAAATAAAGACTTAGCTATAATGAGCAAGAGACTTGCTACTATTATAAGAGATGTTCCAATAGACATTAATTTAGAAGATTTAGTTTATGGAAATTACGATAAAGATGAAGTTATAGAAAAATTTAAAGAATTTGGATTTACAAGTTTAATATCTAAATTATTAGATATTGATGGAGGAGAAACTTCTATAAAACAAGAAGTAGATATAGAAATACAACATTTAGAAAATATAGATGAATTTATAAAAAAAGCAGAGGAATCTAAAAACTTGATAATAGATGTAGTAGGAAAAGAAGGAAATATATTAGATAAAAGAATATTACATGTATTTTTAAGTTTAGATGGAAAAAAAGTTTACTATGTAAATGAAGATGAAATAGATAAAATATCTACATTACTTTCAAATTATGAAATTAAAAAATTAGGATATGATTTAAAGGAAGATTATATTTTATTAAAACCATACGAAATAGAATTAAATAATATGTACTTTGATATAACAATAGCTGAGTATTTAATAGATTCAAAATCATCTACTTCTTATGAATGTAGTATAATAGCTATGAAATATTTAACTAGAAAAATTAAATCAAAAGAAGAATTACTTGGAAAAGGTGCAAAAGCTAAAAAGTTTGAGGAAATAGATTTTAAAGATCTTTCAGAATATATTTCAGATATATTAAATACTGTAGCTAATACATACCCTAAAATGGAACAAAAGATGGTAGAATCTGAAATGGATGCTCTTTTTTATCATGTGGAAATGCCTTTAGTTGAAGTTTTAGGATCAATGGAATACTTAGGTATGAAGGTAGATAAAGAACAACTATATGAACTAAAAGAAAAATTTACGAAAATAATAGATAAATTAGAGTCAGAAATATATGAAATGGCAGGAGAATCTTTTAATATAAATTCTCCAAAGCAATTAGGGATTATATTATTTGAAAAATTAGGTCTTCCAGTAATCAAAAAGACAAAGACAGGTTATTCTACAAATGCAGATGTATTAGAAAAATTAAGAGATAAGCATGAAATAATCGATAAAATAACTGAATACAGACAAATAGTTAAGTTAAATTCGACTTATGTAGAAGGATTATTAAATATAATAAATCCTAAAACAGGAAGAATACACTCTTCATTTAATCAGACTATAACTACTACAGGAAGAATTTCATCGACAGAACCTAATATGCAAAATATTCCTGTTAAAACTGAAATGGGAAGAGATATAAGAAAAGTATTTGTTGCAGAAGATAGTTGTAAGCTTGTAGATGCTGATTATTCTCAAGTAGAGCTTAGAGTTTTAGCTCACATGAGCAAAGATGAAAATATGATAGATGCTTTTAAGCATGGCGAAGATATTCATTCAAAGACTGCATCTCAAATATTTGATGTAGATATAAAAGATGTTACAAGTAAACAAAGAATAGAAGCAAAAGCAATAAATTTTGGAATAATCTATGGAAAAACTGATTTTGGTCTTTCTCAAGATTTAAATATTCCAGTTTATAAAGCAAAAGAATATATTGAAAATTATTTCTTAAAATATCCTAAAATAAAAGAGTTTATGGATGAGGCTGTAGAGAATGCCACTAAGACTGGCTATGCTACAACTATACAAAACAGAAGAAGATATATACCTGAAATAAATTCAAGTAATTTTATGGTTAGAAATCAAGGTAAGAGATTTGCTATGAATGCACCTATACAAGGTAGTGCAGCAGATATAATAAAAATTGCGATGGTAAATGTCTACAATAAATTAAAAGACAATAATATGAAGTCAAAATTAATACTTCAAGTACACGATGAGCTTATAGTAGAAGCTGTAGAAGAAGAATTAGAGATGGCTAAAAAAATAGTAAAAGAAGAAATGGAAAATGCCGTAGCGATGGATGTACATTTAGATGTAGATTTAAATACAGGCAATTCTTGGTATGAAACAAAGTAGGTGAAAAAATGTTAGTATTTGGGCTTACAGGCAATATTGGATGTGGAAAAAGCAGTGTGTCTAATATATTTATGAAAAAAGGAATAGATGTAATAGATGCAGATATAGTAGCGAGAAGAATATTTGATGATAAAGATTTATTAAATTTAGTTTTTGAAAAGTTTGGAGAAAGTATAAAAAATGAGGATGGAAGCCTAAATAGAAAGGCTTTGGGTAATATTGTTTTTAATGATGATGAAAAATTAAAGACTTTAAATAGCTTAACTCATCCTAAAATAAAGGAAAATATATTATCAGAGGTCTTAAACTATAAAAATAAAGGTAAAGACATAGTTGTTATAGATGCAGCATTATTAATAGAAGATAATTATTTACCTCATATTGATAAATTAATTTTAGTAATTTGCAGAGAAGATATACAAATTGAAAGAATAAAAAATAGAGATAATTGTACAAAAGAAGAGGCGATTAGTAGAATAAACTCTCAATTAAGTCAAAATGAAAAATCAAAATTTGCAGATTATATTATTGATAATTCCAATTCCTTTGAAGAATTAGAACAAAAGGTTCTAAATTTTATAGAAAGTTTAAAAGGAGAATAGATGTGAAGAAAAAATTAATCTTAATTCTATTTATTACAGTAATATTGGGAATTGCTTTATATACAGAAAGAGATGAAATTCTAAAATATTTTTTCCCTAAGAAATATTCTGAATATGTTGGATATTATTCAAGAACATATAATTTAGATGAAAATTTAGTTTATAGTGTAATTAAAGCGGAGAGCAAATTTAAAACAGATGCTGTATCAAGACGTGGAGCAAAAGGCTTAATGCAAATTGGAGATAGTACGAGATATTGGGCCATAGAAGAACTTGATTTACAGGATGTTGATATTTTTGATCCACAAAACAATATAAGAATAGGTTGTTGGTATTTAAATAAGCTATATAAAGAATTTGGAGACATTGATTTAGTTATAGTAGCTTATAATGGTGGCTCTGGCAATGTTAAAAAATGGCTTAATGATGAGGAATATAGTCTTGATGCAAAAACACTAAATAAGATTCCTTTTGAAGAAACATCAGCATATCTAAAAAAAGTTAAATCTTATTATGAAATATACAATAAACTATATAATTAGAAAGGTTCAACAAGATGAAAAAGATAGTAAAATTAATAAGTATAATTTTAGCTTCTATGATATTTGTTGTAGGATGTAGTGGAGAGACTGAGTCTGTTGACAAAAAAGGAGAGGCAGTAAAAGATGAATCAGAATATATAAATTTAACTATGATAAGACCAGATACACTAAATCCAATTTTAAATACCGACGAATCTGTTAGCTATATTTTAGATTTAGTGTATGATAGTTTATTTGAATTTGATGAAAATTATAATTTAAAACCTAAATTAGTAGATACTTATAGTGTTTCCTCAAATAATAAAAGTGTAAATATAACTTTGAAGGATAATATAAAATGGCATAACGGTAAAAAATTGACATCTAGTGATGTTAGATATACATATAACTTAATAAAATCTCAAAAAACTAGTGCTTATTATAATTTAGTATCAAATATAAAGAATATAGAAATAAAAGATAGTAAAAATTTTGAAATTAAATTTAAAGAAAGTTATGCTTTTTCTTTAGAAACATTAATTTTTCCTATAGTATCTAAGAGTCAGTTAAGTGGACTTAAAGATAGCCAATTAAAATCATCAAATAAAAATTTAATTGGATGTGGTTATTATAAAATTAAAGACTACCAAGAAAAGGAATATATTATTTTAGAACCATATAAGGACTACTATAATTTAAATCAAGAGGCTAATAATAGAGAAATTTATGTAAAATTAGTTCCAGATAGTGAATCGCAAACACAAATGGTCTTATCTCTAGATAGTGATATGAGTAAAGTATCTTTAAGTGATATAAGTAAATTTACAAACAAAGAGAAATTTAAAATAGAAAAATATCAAGATAGAGAGTATGATTATGTTATTTTTAATTATTCAAATAAATATCTTCAAAATTTAGATATAAGAAAGGCTATTACATTTGCGATAGATAGAAAATCAATAATAAAAAATGCTTATAGTGACAGAGTTACAATGACTAATTTTCCTTTGAATATTAACTCTAAATATTATGATAGTGATTTAAAACCACTTTCTTATAATACAAATAATGCTAATAACTATCTAAAAAAAGCTGTATTATCATTATCTAATAGTGTACCTTCTGATGATAAAAAATCAAAAGACGATAAGTTAGATGATAAGTCAAAAGATGATAACTCAGATACTAGTAAAAAAGATAGTAAAAAAGATGCTAAAGAAAAAGATTCTAAAAAAGAAGATGAAACATCTAAAAAACAATCAAATAGAACTTTTAAAGATGTAACAAAAAAAGAAGTTAAAGAGTTATTAGAAGATATGGAATTTACAATTATTGTAAATAAAAATAATACACAAAGAGTTAAAGCAGCAAATTTAATTAGTAATAATTTAGAAGCTATAGGAATTAAGACAACTATAAAGGATTTGACAGATGATCAAATGAAAGATGCTTTAAATAAAAGAGAGTATGATTTGGCTCTAATAGGATGTGTATTGCCAAGTGTATCAGATTCTACTTATGTTATAAATCAATTTGGATATACAGATGAAAAATTATATAAATACCAAAATGCATTACAAAGTAGTAATTCTGAAAAGAATACAAAAAAGGCATATAAGGATTTACAAAAGTATGTAAAAGATAATGCGTTATTTATAAGCTTTGGAATACTAGATAGTTATGTTGTATTAAATAATAGAGTAGAGGGCGACTTATTTTCAAATGATTTTAATGTTTATAAAGGTATATCATCCTTAAAATTAAATTAATATCAAAATAAGATTTTTTATAATAAAGACTTTTTCAAAAATATATGCTACAATATACCCATATAGGGTATGTGGAGGTGTGATTAAATGGAAAAAAAATTATTAATTGAAGGTATGAGTTGTAACCATTGTGTAAATCATGTAAAAACAGCTTTAACAGAAGATATACAAGGTGTAGATGTTAAAGAAGTTAACTTAAAAGGAAAATATGCTTTGGTTGATGTAGCTGAAGGCGTTTTAGAAGCTGATATAAAAGCTATAATAGAAGATTTAGGATTCGAATTAAAAGGAATAGAATAAACAAATAAAAAATCTGCAAGATTTAATTTCTTGCAGATTTTTTTATTTAAAATTGTGAAAAGACACCTATTTTATAAAAAATAGATGCCTTAAATGGGGGAGATTGAGTATATTTGATTTTACACTTATATTATTTCCAAAGAAAATAAATATATACATAATATTTTTAAATTTTTAAATATTTTTTTTTATAAGTCATATAATAAATTAGATATTTTTAATAATAATCATATACACACTATTTTAAATAATAATAAAAATGAGGTGGAGCATCATGGAGTATAGAACATATAAAGAAGATTTTAAAAGTTTGATACTTAATATGATTCAAATTGAACTTGAAAATTATACTTCACAAAAAGGAGCAAAAAAATTTTTTGAAACTAATGTGGATAAGATAATAAATGAAAATATAAAGACTTCAATAAAGAGAAATAATCATGAAAATGTATATTTAAAAATATTGACTTATGGAGCATATCAAGAAAATATTGTATCTATAGGTAAATTAATAAAAAAAGAGGAAATATTCAAATCAAAAAAAGAAATTTATAATTTTGCAAAGTATTTAAATTTAAATGTAAATAAAAAATTCTCATATAATCAAATTTTAAAAATGATATCAAAATATATTTATAATAATAGAGATTTGTATTTAAATAAATATGCTATTTATAAAAAAGCAGATAGAGAGTATATTCTTGAACCTCAGAAGATAAAGGGAGAATTAATACAAAGTTATAAATCTAAAACTAGAGAAGAAATGAAATCTATAGCAAAATTTTTAGATGTAAAAGTAGATGAAGAAGAAGGGGCAGAAGATATAAGAAAAAAAATAATTAATAACATAATAAAGGTAAAATTGAGAAAAATAAATAGTAAATAGACAACAAGACGCTGTATAGCGTCTTTAGTTTTTAAAATAAACATTTTCTTATCAAAAGAAAGGAAGTGAATAAGATAAAATTTTTAAAATTTATATTTTTAATAGTTATTATATTTATATCTAGTCAAATAATAGTCATCAGGCCTTCTGATTTAGATAAAGTAGAAATTAGCATTATTAGCTATAATATACATAGTGGAACTGACAAAAATATGATTCCAACTTTATTTGACACAATAAATTTTTTGAAAAAAAGTAAAGTTGATATTATTTGTCTTCAAGAAGTAAATGAATCATCTAAAATAGGATTTCAAGTAAGTAGTTTAAAAGAAGAGTTAAATATGTATTCTCATTTTGGAGCAAATGTAGTAAATAATAATACAAATTATGGTTTAGCTACTTATTCAAAATATAAAATAATCGATGAAAAACATATTTATTTAAGTAGTGCAAAAGAACAAAGAGGATTTATAGATACTATTGTATCTGTAAAAAATAAAAAATTACATATAATAAATGTTCATTTAGGGTTAGAGGATAAAGAAAGAGATAAACAAATAAAAGAATTGGAAAGTTATATAAAAAATATAAAAAAAGAATATTTTATAATTTTAGGAGATTTTAATCAAGCTGATATAATTTTAAAGAACAGAGATATAAAAGATGTAGCACAAGAACTAAATAAGTCAAATATTCTTACATTTTCAATCGGTCTTGAGAGAATAGACTATATGTTTGTATCTAATAATATAGAAATAAAATCATATGAAGTATTAAAAGAGAGAATGTCAGATCATTATCCTATAATGGCAAAATTTTATTTATAGTATATAAGTATTCATAAAAACAATTTCTTTTAAATATAATTATACAAATAATATTTAAGGGGGATTAACTAATGAGTAATAAAAAGATATACAGAGGATTGAATAAAAGACATAAGTTTAATTTTAGAAAATATATAACAATTCTACTTTGTATTATTTTAATAGGAGGGTATGCATATAAAAAAATAAAAGTAGATGAAGTATTAAAAGATAATTTTATTTCTAAAAATATATTGTTATTTGTAGATAAATTATATTTTTGGAAAGATTTAAACACTGAAACCTTTGAAGAAAAAGAAGAAACAATACAAAAAAAAGAAAATAAAACATCAAATGAAAGTAAAGTTGCAATTGTAGAAGGTATAAATGTATATCTTTTACAAGTTGGTTCATTTGATAATAAAGAAGAATTAAAATTAGTTGAAAAAAAATTAGAAGACAAAAAAATTCCATATTCAACTTTAAGTATAGATGGAGTTAATAAAACTCAAGCTTATATATCATTTGAAGAAGATGATATAAGAAATAAAAGTACATACATAAAAGAAACATTTAGTGATGCTTTTTTAGTAAAAACAGAAATTCCAGTATTATCATTAGAATATACAGAGGATTATGCTTATATGAATAATATAGCTACTTATCTAAATGAATTATTAAAAAGTTATGAGGAAGAATCTAATTATTTAAATAAAAATAACATTAGTGTCGAAAAATATAAAGAAATTTTAAATGAAAGAGAAAAAATCTTAAGTAAATTAGACCAAGAGTTAAAAAAAATAGATTATGATGGATTAGATGATTTTAAACAAAAATTATTGTCTTATACTTCACAAATTAAGAGAAATATTTTATTATCTTTACAATATTTAGATAAAGAAAATATTTATAAAAGTGAAGGATTATTGATATTTTCCATACATGAATATTTAGAATTTATAAACGCTATGAAATAAAAAAGGTTGATTTTTTCGACCTTTTTTTTATTTTTGAAAAATTTTTTTATTTAAATTTTAAATATTTATATAAAAATTTAATTATTTGTATAATGTCTTTTTTTTATAAATATTTAAAAAATACTAATAATTGAGATAAATAATTAACAATTGTTAAATTTTGACCCTAAATATAGTATACTATATGTATATATAAAAAAGAAATGCTATATAAAAAGACAGGGGGTAAATAAAAATGAGACTCTTAACATTCAAGGGAGGTATACATCCTCCATATAATAAAGAGTATACAAACAAAGTAGCTCTTGCAAAAGCCGAAGCTCCAAAAACTGTTTACATTCCTCTTCAACAACATATAGGTGCTCCAGCAAAACCTATAGTAGAAGTTGGCGATCTAGTTAAAAAAGGTCAGATCATAGGACAAGCAGGTGGCTTTGTATCAGCAAATGTTCATTCATCAGTTTCAGGAAAAGTTGTTGCTATACAAATGCATGAGGTTCCAGGTGGAATTGGACAATGTATAGTTATAGAAAATGATTTTAACGAAGAACTTCATGAAAGCGTTAAACCACATGGTGATTTAGAAAGTTTAGAGCCAAAAGAAATAATTGACATTATTAAAGATGCAGGTATCGTTGGTATGGGTGGGGCAACATTCCCAACACACGTTAAATTATCACCTCCACCAGATGCAAATATAGACGTTATAATTTTAAATGGTGCTGAATGTGAACCTTATTTAACAGCTGACCATAGATTAATGCTTGAAATGCCAGAAGATGTTGTTTTTGGTTTAAGAGCAATTATGAAAGCATTAGATGTTAAAAAAGGATACATTGGTATAGAAGTAAATAAACCAGATGCTATAGAAGCTGTTACTAAAGCAGCTGAAGCGTATCCAGAAATAGAAGTTGTTGGACTTGAAATAAAATATCCACAAGGTGCTGAAAAACAACTTATATATGCATGTACAGGCGGAAGAGAAGTTCCATCTGGAGCATTACCAGCAGCTGCAGGTGCTGTAGTTACAAATGTTGGTACATCAGCTCAAATTGCAAAATCAATACAAACAGGATTACCTTTAATAGAAAGAATAACAACTATTACAGGTGATGCTATAAAAGAACCTAAAAACTTAATAACAAAAGTTGGAACACCAGTATGTGAAATAATAGAACAATGTGGTGGCTTCAAGGATGATATAAATGTAGGCAAAGTTATATTAGGTGGACCTATGATGGGGAACGCTCAATATACTACTCAAGCAGCAAGTACAAAAGGTACTTCAGGTATATTATGCTTATCAGAAGAAAAAGCTAGACTTCCTGAACCAACTAACTGCTTAAGATGTGGTAGATGTACAGATGTATGTCCAGCATTTTTACAACCTTTATACATAAGTGCAAATTCACTTAAAGGTGATTTTGATAGAGCCGAAGAACATAGAGCTATGGATTGTATAGAATGTGGATCATGTTCATTTATATGTCCAGCAAGAAGACCTTTAGTAGAATCTATAAGAAATGCTAAACGTCAAATACAAGCAAAACGTAGAAAACAACAAGCTCAAGCAGCTAAATAAATAGCAAAATAAATATCGGGGGGAATAAACATGGAAAATAAGTTTATAGTGTCATCATCACCTCACATTAGAAGTAATGAAGATACTTCTTATATAATGAAACAAGTAGTAATTGCGCTTTTACCAGCAGCACTTGCAGGTGTATATTACTTTAGATTAAGCGCATTATATGTTATGTTTTTCTGTATATTAGGTACAGTTGGATCTGAACTTATATGGGAAAAAATAACTAAACAAAAATCTACTATTGGTGATTTTTCAGCAGTAGTTACAGGTTTATTATTAGCATTTAACGTACCAGCTTCACTTCCTTGGTGGATGTGTTTAATGGGTGGCGTATTCTCAATTATCGTTGTTAAAATGGTATTTGGTGGAATAGGAAACAACTTTGTTAACCCTGCACTTGCAGGTAGAGCATTCTTACTTGCATCATTCCCAGTTGCAATGACTAAATGGACTCAAACAGGTGTTAATTGGGTTAGTACAACAGCAGCTTCAGATGCAGTAACAACTGCTACTCCACTTAGCTTCTTAAAATCAGGAGCAGCAGGTCTTCAAGGATTAGCAGATAATAATATAACAATGTTAGATATGTTTATAGGTAATATAGGTGGATGTGTTGGTGAAACATGTGCAGTATTAATATTACTTGGAGGAATTTATTTAATATATAAAGGAATTATAAGTTATATTATGCCAGTTTGTTATTTAGTAACAATATTTGTATTAACTTTCTTATTAGGTGGGTTTAACATAGAATTTGCAGTAGCTCAAATATTAGCAGGTGGTGTTATGTTAGGTGGTTTCTTCATGTTAACAGACTATACAACATCTCCTATGACTAAAAAAGGTCAAATAATATATGCAGTTTTAGCAGGTGTAATATGTTCAGTAATTAGATTATATGGTGGATATCCAGAAGGTTGTTCATATTCTATATTATTAGCCAACGTTATGACTCCACTTATAGACAAATATGTTAATAACAGAGTCTTTGGGGAGGTGGCTAAATAATGGGCAAAGATATGATTAAATTAGGACTAAATTTATTAATAATAAGTGCAGTAGCTGCATTATTATTAGCTTTTACTAATAGTGTAACAGCTGGTACTATAGCAAAAAGAAGTGAAGAAGCAAATGCAGAAGCTAGAAAATTAGTTTTAGAAACAGCAGAAACATTTGAATTAGTATCAGATGCAAAAGTTGATAATTCTCAAGGTGTTGAAGTAGCAGAAGTATATAAAGCTCTTGACGGTTCTGGAAATGTAGTTGGATATACACTTAAAGTTTTACCATCAGGTTATGGTGGAGCTATAGAATTAATGGTAGGTATTGATGCAACAAATAATCAAGTATCAGGAATAAATGTTGTTAGTAACTCAGAAACTCCAGGTTTAGGAGCTAAAGCAACTGATCCATCATTTAGTGATCAATATAAAGGAAAACCAGCTGAAGCACTTTCAGTTATAAAAAATGGAACTCCTGGTGACACAGAAATTATAGCAATATCTGGAGCTACTATAACTTCATCTGCAGTAACTAGCGGAGTTAATGCTGCAATAGAAGTTTATAGCTCTTTAAAATAATCGATAGGGGGATTTTAAGATATGAATCTAGGAAAAGTATTTAAAAATGGTATTATCGATGAGAATCCAACCTTTGTACAAGTAATAGGTATGTGTCCTACTCTAGCTGTTACAAGTGCTGCTTTAAATGGTTTAGGTATGGGACTTTCAACAACAGTAGTTTTAGCTTGTTCAAACATAGCTATATCTTTACTTAGAAAAGTAATACCAGATAAAATAAGAATACCAGCGTTCGTAGTTGTTATAGCTACTTTCGTTACAATAGTACAAATGCTTTTAAAAGCATATATACCAGCACTTGATAGTGCACTTGGATTATATATTCCATTAATAGTTGTTAACTGTATAATACTTGCTCGTGCTGAAAGTTTTGCATCTAAAAACGGAGCAGTTGCTTCTGCAGTAGATGGTTTAGGTATGGGTCTTGGATTTACTGTAGCTCTTACAGTTTTAGGAGCAGTAAGAGAAATATTAGGAGCAGGAAGTATATTTGGATTTAGTATATTTGGAGCTTCTTACCAACCAGCTTTATTATTCATATTACCTCCAGGGGCATTCTTAACATTAGGATTCTTAATGGCAATATTTAATAAAGTTGTAAAGAAAAGCGCTTAATTAGTAGGAGGGAGATATTATGTATTATATTCTTTTATTACTAAGTATTGTTCTTGTTAACAACGTTATAACATCACAATTCTTAGGTATATGTCCTTTCTTAGGTGTTTCTAAGAAAGTAGATACAGCAGCAGGTATGGGAGCTGCAGTTACATTTGTTTTAGCTTTAGCTTCTTTAATAACATATTTTGTACAAATGATATTAGTAAAAACAGGAACTGAGTTTTTACAGACTATAGCATTTATACTTGTAATAGCTTCAATAGTTCAATTTGTTGAAATGGCACTTAAAAAAATGAGTCCAGCTTTATATCAAGCATTAGGTGTTTACTTACCTCTTATAACTACAAACTGCGCAGTTTTAGGGATAGCACTTGTTAACGTTCAAAATAACTATAATATAGTAGCAACACTAATAAATGGTACAGGTGCAGGTTTAGGTTTCACATTAGCAATAGTTTTATTTGCAGGAATTAGAGAAAGATTAGAACTTGCAGATATTCCAGATGCATTTAAGGGATATCCAATAACATTAATATCTGCAGCATTAATGTCAATAGCTTTCTTAGGATTCACAGGATTAATAAAACTATAAAAACAGGAGGTGAAGTATTGTGGAAATATTAAAAGCAGTCATATTATTAGGAATAATGGGATTAATATTTGGTGCTGTTTTAGCTTTCGCTGCACAAAAATTCGCAGTTGAAGTTGATGAAAGAGAAGCTAAAATACTTGAAGTACTTCCTGGAGCAAACTGTGGTGGTTGTGGATACCCAGGTTGTGGAGGTGTAGCAGCTGCTATAGTAAAGGGTGAAGCACCTGTAAATGCTTGTCCAGTTGGTGGTCCAGCAGTAGCCGCAAAAATTGGAGAAATCATGGGAGTTTCAGCTGAGGCAGGAGAAAGAATGGTTGCACATGTTATGTGTAAAGGTACTTGTTCAAGTGCAGTAAACAAATATGAATATCAAGGTATACAAGATTGTAGAGCAGCTATAGCTTTAATAGGTGGTCCAAAAGATTGTAGTTTCGGTTGTTTAGGACTTGGTACTTGTGTAACAGCTTGTGGATTTGGAGGAATATCAATAGTTGATGGTGTAGCTGTAGTAAATGAAGATCAATGTGTTCTTTGTGGAAAATGTATAGAAGCATGTCCAAAAGGAATAATAGATAAAAAACCAGCTAACAAAGATGTTGCTGTTGAATGTAAATCTAAAGATCCAGGTAAAGTTGTTAAAGCTAAATGTTCTGCTGGATGTATAGGATGTAAAGCTTGTGAAAAAGCTTGTCCAGTTGGTGCAATAACTGTAGAAAATAACTTAGCTACAATAGATTATTCTAAGTGTATAGGATGTAAAGAATGTGCAGTTAAATGTCCAAAGAATATAATATCTGGAGATGTATCAGATAGACGTAAAGTTCAAATAGATGAAGGAAAATGTATAGGCTGTACAGCTTGTGCTAGAGTTTGTCCATTTGGAGCTATAGAAGGTGACAAAAAACAACCACATAAAGTAGACTTAGAAAAATGTAAAGGCTGTCACTTATGTATGGCAAAATGTAAAAAAGACGCTATAAAATTAGTAGATTAAGATATTAAACAATAAAATATGGATAAAATAAAGGTATAGTTTTCTATACCTTTATTTTTTTTAGAATAAATAAATTAAATCATTTAAAGCTTTCTATAAATACAATACATTTTTTTATAAAAATGTAATATTTATGAAATAAAAGAGTCTATATTAAGATTGAAATTTTTACGATATAGTGATAAACTTAATTAGTACAAAATTAAAG
The DNA here is from genome assembly GCA_964449895.1 of uncultured Clostridium sp. Classification (GTDB taxonomy): domain Bacteria; phylum Bacillota; class Clostridia; order Peptostreptococcales; family Peptostreptococcaceae; genus Intestinibacter. The sequence continues at coordinate 285,315 of CAYVBY010000001.1, read as the reverse complement.
TGTGAAAGGGTGAGCAAATGGAAGTTATATTAGCATCGGCATCACCTAGGAGAAAACAAATTTTAGAAAATACGAAATTACAATTTTCAATTGAGAAAAGCAATATAGATGAAGTATTTTTTGAAAATGAAACTCCTGAAAATATGGTAATGAGACTTGCATATGAAAAAGCATTTGATGTAGCAAAATACAATCAAGACAAATTAGTTATTGGAGCAGATACCATAGTTGTCTTAGAAGATAAAGTCTTAGGAAAACCTAAAGATAAACAAGACGCTTATGATATGATAAAAAATTTATCAAATAAAACCCATAAAGTTATTACTGGTATTAGTTTGATTAATTTAAGTATAAATAAGATTGTAAAAGACTATGTAGTAAGCTATGTAACATTTAAAAATTTAAGTGAGGACTCTATTAAAGATTATATAAGTACAAAAGAATCATTAGATAAGGCAGGAGCTTATGGAATACAAGGGTATGGAGCTTTATTAGTTGATCATATACAAGGTGATTATTTTAATATAGTTGGACTACCTATTTCAAGGCTAAGTGATTTATTAAAAGAAAACTTTAATATAAATCTATTTTATGGAGGATGATTCATCTGCAAGATACATCAAATAAAGGTCTTAGTATAAAAGATATGTCAAAAGATGATAGACCTAGAGAAAAAATGCTGACAAAAGGTGTTAAATCACTATCTGATGCGGAATTGTTAGCTATTATTATTAGAACTGGAAATAAAAAATATAACGCTATAGAGCTTTCTGAAAAAATATTTAAGGAAAAATTAATAAATATTAAAGAGTTATATGATATAAGTATAGAAGAGCTATGTAGTGTAGATGGAATTGGACTTACAAAAGCTGCTCAAATAAAAGCAGCATTAGAATTAGGAGTAAGAGCATCTAGTTATATACCGCAAAAATACAAAATAAAAAATCCATGGGATATATATAAATACTATATGGATAAACTTAGATACGAAAGTAAGGAGATTTTTAAAATAGTACTTTTAAATACAAAAAATGAAATAATTACAGATATAGATATTTCAATAGGTACTTTAAATTCTTCATTAGTCCATCCAAGAGAAGTATTTAGAGCGGCAATAAGACGAAGTAGTAATAAGATTATATTAATGCATAATCATCCATCAGGAAATGTGACACCTTCTTCAGAAGATAAGATAGTTACAAACAGACTTATCAAATGTGGAGAGATAATAGGCATTGAAGTAATAGACCATATAATTATAGGTGATGGGTCGTATTTTAGTTTTAAAGAAAATATGTTGATTTGATATAGTGAAATAATTGAAGGGAGCATTAAAAAATGGCATTTGTAAAAAAAGAAAAAAAACAAAAAGGATCTTTTTTTGGATTCAATAAAATGACTAAAGACATGGGAATAGACCTTGGTACTGCAAATACATTAGTATATATAAAAGGACAAGGTATAGTACTTAGAGAACCATCTGTTGTAGCAATAAGAGATGACAGTAAAGATGTTTTAGCAGTTGGTGAAGAAGCAAAAAGAATGATAGGTAGAACACCAGGAAATATAAAAGCAATAAGACCAATGAAAGATGGAGTTATAGCTGATTTTGATATAACTCAATCAATGTTAACTTACTTTATACAAAAATCTACAGCTAAAAAAGGTGTTGTAAGTGCAAGAATTGCTATATGTGTACCATATGGAGTTACTGAAGTTGAGAAAAAAGCTATAGAAGAAGCTGCTGTACAAGCAGGAGCTAAAGATGTTTTCTTAATAGAAGAACCAATGGCTGCAGCAATAGGTGCAGGTCTTAGAGTAGAAGAACCAGAAGGTAATATGGTTGTTGATATTGGTGGAGGTACATCAGAAATAGCTGTAATATCATTAGGTGGTATAGATACTGCTGAATCTATAAGAATTGGTGGAAATAAATTAGATGAGTCTATAGTAAACTATGTTAAAAAAGAATACAACTTATTAATAGGTGAAAGAACTGCTGAAGATGTAAAAATAAATATAGGTTCAGCTTATAAAGATGGTGAAGAATTAACTTCTGAAATAAGCGGTAGAGACTTAGTAACAGGTCTTCCTAAAAAAATAAATATATCTTCTGCAGAAATAAGAGATGCTTTAAAAGATCCTATTACTTCAATAGTAAATGGAATAAAAGTAACTTTAGAAAGAACAAAACCAGAACTTGCAGCTGACTTAATGGAAAATGGAATCATGTTAACTGGAGGAGGAGCTTTATTAAAAGGTCTTGATTTATTAGTAAAAGAAGAAACTGGAATGCCTGTTTTCATAGCAGAATATCCACTTGATTGTGTTGCTATAGGTACTGGTAAATCAGTAGAAGATCAAGAAATTTTTGAAAAAGTTCTAATGGCTAACAAGAAAAGATAGAAGCTGGTGATGAGTTTGAGAAGAGAAAAAAACAAACGAAAAAAAATAAATTTTAAAGTGATAGCAACTACTATTGTTGCTATCACTTTAATTGGAATTGTGAGCATATCTATTGGAAAAAATTCGGGAAATAATTTTTCAAATTCTAATATAATATTTAATTTAACATCTAATCTACAAGCAAGTATAAGAAATGGTGTTAGTTTTTTTAGTGATGGATTTTCTGACATAGCAAGTTTTAAATCTAATGCTAAAAAAGTTAAACAATTAGAAGCAGAAAATAAAAAATTAGAAGAGGAAGTAATAGATTTAAAAACTGAATTAGAAGAAGTGAATTCATTAAAACAATTGAAAAAATCATTAAATTTTATTGATGAAAAATATGTTAAAAAACAAGTATCAGCTAAAGTTATTAGTAAAAATGATGGACTTTGGTATACAAGTGTTGTTATAAGTGCAGGAAAAAATGATGGTATCAAAAAAAATAGTTTAGTAATGAATGATGATGGTCTAGTTGGAATAATCACTGAAGTATACTCAAATTATTCAAAAGCGATTACTTTATTAGATACTACATCATCAGTTAGTTTTAAAATATCAAGAAATTCTAAATACAAAGGTGTTATTACAACTGGTTTAGGAATAAAAGGAGAAGAATCTAGTAGAGATAAAGGTCTTTTACAAGGATATTTATTAGATTCTGATTATGATGTAACAATAGGTGATAGCGTCGTTACATCAGGTCTTGGATTATACCCTGAAAACATTGCTATAGGAGAAGTTACAAAGGTTATAGAAGATAAAAGTCAATCTTTAAAATATGTAATAGTCAAACCAAATGCAAACTTTAAAAATATAGATAATGTAGTCATAGTAGAACCAAGAAATATAAATTAGTGAGGTAATTACTATGAAAAGAATCTTACTTTGTATATTGGGATTTTTGATAATAATAATACAAAATAGTATTATTAATTATTTATCTATTTTTGGAATGACTATAAATTTAGTTTTAATATATTTAGTTTTAATTTCACTTTATCTAGATGAATTAGAAAGTGGAATTATAGGAGCGATTTTTGGTATTGTAATAGATTTAAGTGTAGGAGGTATATTTGGAACAAATGCACTAATCTTTTTTGTGATATCTTATATGGTGAGCTATTTAAGAAATAAAGTATATAAAGAAAGTTCTATAATGATATTTACTATTATTTTAGGAGTGACTTTTATATATTGTGGAGCAAGTTTTTTATTTGCAAAATTATTATTTAATATATGTAAATTTACATGGATTATAAAAATAATATTAGTTCCAATTATAAATGGCTTAGTAGGTGTATTACTTTACAAAATATTTAAAAATCCAATATTAAAACTAGAAGAAGAATAGTGGTGATTTAATGGAACAAAATAAAATTAATGAGAGATTTAGAATAATAAAAATTTTCTTATTAGTTGTATTTGCTGTGATAATTTTAAAAATGCTCTATATGAACATATTTAAATATGAACATTATACAAATCTTGCAGACAATAAAACCTATAAACAAGTAACTATAAAAGCTGCAAGAGGAGAAATTAGAGATAGATACGGAAGACTTTTGGCAGGAAATACAAATTCCTTTGTAGTACAAGTTTCAAATGATCAATTGACTGCAAAAGGGAATGATGCAAATGGAATTGCTTTAAAAATAATAAATAAACTAATAGAAAATGAAGAAGAATATGAAGATAATTTTCCTATTGTCATAAGCAAAAATGGTAAATTTTCATATACTTATGATAAAAGTATAAGAGAATATAAGAAAAAGAATGATATACCAACTAATTTAAATGCAAAGGAAACTTTTTACTATTTAGTAGATACTCTTATTGAAGAAGGAGTACTAAAAAAATCAGATAGAGATTTAAAACCTTCTGAACTTCAAAAGAAACTAAATGAAAAGGGATATTATCCTCCTATTTTAGTATCAACTTTTACATTTACAGAAATTAAAGATAAAAATGATTGGTTAGAAAGCTTTGTAAAGAAAACTAATACAGGTGAGAAAATTGAAGTAAAGAAAACTGATAGTGCAGAAGTTGCATTTAAAAAAATTAGACAATATTATGATATAGATCCAAATTTAAGTGATGAGGATGCAAGAAAAATTCTTGTAGTTAGAAACTTAATAAAATCTCAAGGATATAAAACTTATTATCCAGTTAAACTTGCAGAAAATGTATCTGAAGACACGATTGCTTTTGTAGAAGAAAATTCAATTAATATGTCTGGTATATCAATATCTAGTGAACCTATTAGATATTATCCAAATAAAAATTTAGCATCACATGTACTTGGATATGTTGGAAAAATTCCTTCTCAACAACTAGAAAAATATCTAGAAAATGAAGAAAAGTCTTATAAATCAGATGATATAGTTGGACTTACAGGAATCGAAGGAAGTCAAGAAAGTAGCCTAAAAGGTATTGATGGATATAAAAAAGTAAAAGTTAATGCAACAGGTAAAATAACAGATGAATTAGAAGTTGAAGAACCTGTATCTGGAGATACAGTCTACTTGACTTTGGATATGGATTTACAAAAGGTTGCAGAAGAAGGTTTAGAACAGGCTATAACTGTTGCTAGAACAGGTGGAATGTATAAAAGTGAATATGGAAATGTAAGTACAAAAGGTGGAGCTGTAAACGCTAAAACAGGAGCTGTTATAGCTGTAGATATAGAAACAGGTGAAGTATTAGCTTCTGCAAGTTATCCTGATTATGATCCAAACTTATTTGTAACTGGTATCTCATCTAAAGACTATAATGCTTTACAACCGGATAATCCAAATGATACTTTGGCTGCAAGTCCACTTTTAAATTTAGTAACTCAAGGTGTATTCCAGCCTGGGTCTACATTTAAAATGATAACTGGTATGGCAGCTCTTGAAAGTGGATTAAGTCCAAATTATACTATAAATGACCCTGGGGTTATAAAATTTGATGGACAAACATTTGGTGATGCTGTTTGGAATAGTTCTAAATCAAACCATGGTGCAACAAATCTGTACAAGGCAATAGAACAATCTTGTAATATTTATTTTGGTGTTGTAGGAACAGGAGAAGACTTATTAGGAACAGGAAAAGACTTAAATATAGATGTAGGTTCAAAGAAAATACTTGAATATGCAAAATTATTTGGATTAAATGAAAATACAGGTTTGGAAGATGAAATTAATGAAGTAGCAGGTAAGGTACCACAAGAAGAAGATAAAATAAGTTCAACTAAAATTTCTCTTAGATCATATTTAAATTTAAATATCGTAAATAGTTTTACAGATATAAATGAAGATGATAAAGATGAAATGGAAAAAAGAATTGATGAAATTGTAAGTTGGATTGATGAATACCCATGTCCAGGCAGAGGTGAAGTTATGTCTAGACTTGAAAAATTAAATATAAAGGAAGACGAAATAGAACCTTTATCTGATACTATATTATTTACTTATTTAAAATTTGCTAGATGGACTATGTCAGACAACTTAAACTTAGCTATAGGGCAAGGTGAGAATGCTTATACTTCATCACAAGTTGTAAGGTACATAATGGCGATTGCAAATGGTGGATATTTAACTGATTTAACCTTAACTAAAAAAATAGTAAATAGCGATTATGAAACAACTTATGAAAGCGAAGTTGTTTCTAAAAAAATAGATTTTAAAGATGATGAAAATTTAAAAGATTTAATAAAAGGTATGGAATTAGTTGTAACACAAGGTACTGCTAAAAATTATTTTAAAGATTTTCCAGTATCAGTTGCCGCAAAGAGTGGTACAGCTCAGAGACAAGATAAAATACCAACAGAAGATGAATATGAATATTTAATGAGTCATCTATCTAGTTATGGTGTAAATAAAGATGAAGTTTTAAAAGTATATAAAAAACTTAGAAAAGAAAGAGAAGAAGAATTAACAAAAAATAGAATAAAAGAAATAAAAGAAGAACTTAAAAAAAGAGATTTAGATGATGAAACTAGAGAAGAACTAGAAAAAGAACTAAAAGATGGTGTTGATGAAAAATTAGCAGATACACCTAAAATAAATGCAGCTTATTTAAGAAGAGCCATTAAAAAAGTTAAACCATCTATAACAGATGAAGTAATAGATAGATATAAACAAACTTATGGAGACTTTGGATGGGCTGTAGCATTTGCACCAGTTGATAATCCTAAAATAGCTGTTGCAGCAGTAATTCCTCAAGGAAATGCAGCTACTTATGCCTTTTTACCAATAAAAGACATAATAGGATATTATATGGTTGGTAGTTCAAGTCAAAAATCGTCTGAAAAAAATAAATCAGATGAAAGTAAAGAAGAGTCTAGTGAAGAAGATGTTATCAATGATATAATTGATGATGGAAAGTTAAATTTTAATTTCCAAATAAAAAAATAAAAAGGTTATTAATATATTTATGAAGAATATAGTAAATAAATTGATATCACTCTGGAGGTTGTTATGTCTTTAAAAAAAGTTTCTGCCGATGAACTTGTTGAATTTAAAGGCAATAAGAAAGGTATAATTGTAAATATTAAGAAAGTAGCTCCTTTTGATGTTGTTAGAGATTCGATAGTTGACAGGTTAGAGGAATATGTAGGATTTTTTAATGGAGCCAAAATTTGCGAAATAAATTGTGATTATTTAAGTAGTATTCAAATTATGATGCTAAAAGAAGAGCTTACATCTAAGTTTGATATAGAATTTACAGAAGATGAAGAGCGAAAAATATTAGGCATATTTGATACTAAATATATAGAAAACTTAAGGTCTGGAGAAAATATTGCATATGATGGAGATATAGTCGTAATGCAAGACATGAAGCCAGGTTCACAGTTGAATTCAGTAAGAGATATAGTGATTATGGGTGACATAAGTGCTGGAGCAAGAGCTATTGCAGCAGGAAATATAATTGTGATGGGCAAAGTTGAGGGATTTGTGCATGCAGGAGCCAATGGAAATGATAGAGCATATATTGTTGGAAATTGTTTGTGTCCTAAAGTCTTACAAATTGCTGATAATATAGCAGAGGCACCCGAAGATGATGAAACCAACCAAGAAGTTAAAGAAATCAGCCCAGAGATAGCCTTTGTAAGAGAAGGTCGCATAGTAATAGAGAGTTACTTACCTAAAAATATGAAAAAGAAGGAAATCTATAGGGGGTAGTTATATGAGTGAAGTTATAGTTATAACATCTGGTAAAGGTGGAGTTGGTAAAACAACAACAGTTGCGAATTTAGGAACAGCATTAAGTTTTGAAAATAAAAAAACAGTAGTTGTAGATGCGGATATCGGTCTTAGGAATTTAGATGTAGTTATGGGACTTGAAAATAGAATCGTATATGATATAGTTGATGTAGTTGAAGGTACATGTAAATTAAAACAGGCTTTAATAAAAGATAAAAGATTTGAAAATTTATATTTATTACCTGCAGCACAAACTAGAGATAAAAATGCTGTATCAGAAGATCAAATGAAAAATTTATGTGAAAGATTAAAAGAATCCTTTGATTACATTATAATAGATTGTCCTGCTGGAATTGAACAAGGCTTCAAAAATGCCATAGCAGGAGCAGATAGAGCTTTAGTTGTAACTAATCCTGAAGTTTCAGCAGTAAGAGACGCTGACAGAATAATTGGATTATTAGAAGCTAATGAAATTAACGATATAAAGCTTATAATCAATAGAATCAGACACGATATGGTAAAACGTGGCGATATGATGGATAAACAAGATATAGTTGAAATATTGGCCATAGATTTAATTGGTATGGTTCCAGATGATGAAAGCATAATAATATCTACAAATAAAGGTGAACCTGTAATATTAGATGAAAAATCTAATGCAGGAAAAGCCTACAAAAATATAGCACATAGAATATTAGGACATAATGTTCCTCTTATGGAACTTCAATATCAAGACGGATTTTTAAGCAAAATTAAAAAAATATTTGGAGCAGCCAAATAGATAGGAGGATATGATGTTCGATTTTTTTAGATCATTCAATAGCGATTCGCAAACAAGTAAGAATGTAGCGAAAGAAAGACTAAAATTAGTATTAGTACATGATAGAATAGATTGTTCTCCACAACTATTAGAGGCAATAAAAGATGATATATTAAAGGTTATATCAGATTATGCAGAAATAGATGAAAAAGGCTTAGAAATAAAAATGTCTAAAACTAGAAGTGAAACGGATGACAAACCAGTATCAGCTTTAGTTGCAAACATACCACTTAAAAATATAAAAGAAAGAAAAATTTAGATTTTTTAATTGGGATATACTTCTGGGTATATCCCTTTAAATTATTATTTTATATATTTGGAAAGACGGTGAGAAATTGATAGATTATAAGAATACATTAAAACTTATAAAAAAAATAGATTGGAAATTACTTTTGATTGTTTTAGCTATATTTATATATGGTTTAGTAATATTAAGTAGTGCTACACATGTCAATCAAACAGGAAACTATAGCCGACTTTTTAAACAATGTTTTGCCTTCGTACTTGGGTTAATTCTTGTAGTATTTATTGTTATGATTGATTATAATACTATGGGAAAACACTATAAAGAACTTTATGCAGTTAGTATAGCTTTGTTGGCACTTGTATTAATATTTGGAGATAGTAGAGGAGGAGCAAAATCTACTTTTAACTTGATAATATTAGATTTACAAGTAATAGAAGTCGTAAAAATTACTTTTATACTTAGTTTTGCAAAGATAATTGAAAATCATAAAGGAAGATTAAATACTTTAAAAGAGATTTTTGATGTTGTAATTTATGCAATACCTGTTATAGGTCTTATAATAATACAGCCTGATTTAGGTGGAGCGCTTATATTTTGCTGTATAGTGTTTGGTATGATATTTTCTGCTGGTATAGATAAAAATATACTGATAAAGGGAGGTATTATAGTTTTAATATTACTTCCTATTATGTATATGCTTATGGCAGATTACCAAAAAGATAGAATTTTAGGATTTATGGATCCAGAAGATACTTCTATTGAGGGAAATTACCAAATTATGCAATCTATGATAGCGATTGGTTCTGGAGGATTTACAGGTAAAGGCTTGTATAATGGAACACAAAATCAAGAAGACTTTTTACCTATACAAGATAGTGACTTTATATTTGCCGTTGTTGTTGAAGAATTAGGTGTAATAGGAGGGGCATTACTTGTAGGATTATATGTTATGTTCTTATTGAGAATGATAAAAATTGCAATGGAATCAAAAGATATTTATGGTTCTCTTGTAGTAATAGGAGTAGTTTCGATGTTCTCTTACCAGATTATTCAAAATATAGGAATGACTATGGGTCTACTGCCAGTAACAGGAGTAACGCTGTCGTTTATAAGTTATGGAGGTAGTGCTGTTATGACATCACTTGCTATAATTGGATTGGTTATAAATATAGGAATGAGACGCAAAAAAATTAATTTCTAATGGAAACTATGGAGTTTAGAGTAAATCTAAATTTCATAGTTTTTTATAATTATAATTTGTAAATTTACTTGTAAAAATAAGTTATAATATAAATATATAATAAAATTTTTATAGCATATTCAATTTATAGATAAAAAGACTTTGAACATAATATTTTATGGTGTATAATAAAATTCATGTTAGCTTTATGTTTGAAATTATAAGTATAATTATGTAAATACAAAATAAAAATGGAGGGTTAAGTAATAGATGAATAAGAGAGAATTTAAAAAGATGCTTAAAAAAGTAGAAAAACCTGCTAGATATATTGGTAATGAAATAAATTCTATTCAAAAAGATACTACAAATGAAAATTTAATAAGATATGCGCATTGTTTTCCTGATTTATACGAAGTAGGTATGAGTCATTTAGGAAGTCAAATACTTTATAGAGTAATTAACAATGATGAAGATGTATTTTGTGAAAGAGTTTATGCTCCAGCATTAGATATGGAAAAAATAATGAGAGAAAATAATCTTCCATTATTTGCATTAGAATCAAGAGATCCGATCAAAAATTTTGATTTTGTTGCATTTACACTTCAATATGAACTTTCATATTCTAATATATTAAATATGATGGATTTAGCTGGAATACCTTTACTAAGAGAAGATAGAACTTTAGAAGATCCTTTTATAATGGTTGGAGGCTCATGTGCTTATAACTGTGAACCGCTTGCTGATTTTATAGATATAGCAATACTTGGAGAAGGTGAAGAGGTTAATTTAGAAGTTGTAGCTGAGTACAAAGAATGGAAGAAAAATAAAACTACAAGAGAAGATTTTTTAGCTAGAGTTGCAAAAATAGAAGGTGTTTATGTACCTAGTTTCTATGACGTAGAATACAATGAAGATGAAACTATAAAAAGTGTAACTCCAAATAGAGAAGGAGTTCCTAACAAAGTTAGCAAGAGAATAATAAAAAATATGGAAGAAGTTTATTATCCAGATAAATTAATAGTTCCTTATATAGAAATAGTACATGATAGAGTAGTATTAGAGCTATTTAGAGGATGTACAAGAGGATGTAGATTCTGCCAAGCTGGTATGATATATAGACCTATAAGAGAAAAAAGTGTAGATAATTTATCTAAAGCAGTAAGAACATTAGTAGATAATACAGGATATGACGAAATATCTTTATCATCACTTAGCACTAGTGACTACTCTAAGTTATCAGAGCTTACAGATTTTCTAGTTGATGAATTTACACCTGAAAATATAGGAATATCTTTACCATCACTTAGACTTGATAATTTCTCTATGGAAATAGCAGAAAAAATACAACAAGTTAGAAAATCAGGACTTACTTTTGCACCAGAAGCTGGAACTCAAAGACTTAGAGACGTAATCAACAAAGGTGTAACAGAAGATGATTTAAAAAATACAACTAAAAAAGCATTCGAAATGGGATGGGACAGTGTTAAGCTTTATTTTATGATAGGTCTTCCAACTGAAAGATATGACGATTTAGATGGAATATCAAAATTAGCTTATGATGTTATAGATACATATAGAGAAGTACATGGAGGAAAACTTAAAAAGAAATTCTCTGTTACAGTAAGTACATCTACTTTTGTACCAAAACCATTTACACCATTCCAATGGCATGCTCAAGACAAAACTGAAGAAGTTATAAATAAACAACAATATTTAGTTAAAGCTCTTAAAAATAGAGATATAAAATACAATTACCATGATTCTAAAACTAGCTTAATGGAAGCAGTTCTTGCAAGAGGTGATAGAAGATTAGGTAAAGTATTATATGATGCATTTAAAATGGGAGCGAAATTTGATGGATGGAATGAATACTTTAATTTAGATATATACAAAGAAGCTATGGCTAAAAATAATTTAAGTATAGATTTTTATGCAAATAGAGAAAGATCTTATGATGAAGTATTCCCTTGGGACCATATAGATGTTGGTGTTAGCAAAAAATTCTTAATGAGAGAAAATGAAAAAGCAAAAGAAGAAACTACAACAGCTGACTGTAGACATAATTGTAATGGTTGTGGAATAAATGTACATGATATTGGAAAGGGGCTATGCTAAGTATGAGTAAATTGATAAGAGCTAAATATAATAAAGAAGATGATATGATACTTATATCTCATCTAGATTTACAAAGATTACTACAAAGAGCTTTTAAAAGAGCAAAGATAAATATTAGCTATTCTGAAGGATTTAATCCACATCCTAAAATGAGCTATGGTAATGCGCTTGGATTAGGTATAGAAAGCCAAGGTGAATATGTGGATATAGAAATTGAAGATGATATAGACGCAAAGGAATTTTTAGAAAGAATAAATGCACAATTACCACAAGGTATAAAATTTTTAAAAGCAAAAGAAATAGACCCAAAAACTCCTTCTTTAGCATCTGTAATAGCTTATGGAGAATATATATTCCATATAGATTTAGAAAAGCCTTTAAGCAAAGAATTTGTTAAATCTAGAGTATTGAATTTAACAAGAAGTAAAGAAATAATAATAACTAAGAAAAATAAAAAAGGTAAAACTGTAGAAGTTAATATTAGACCGCTAATTAAAAATTTCGATATGGTTAATTTAGAGGAAGAAAAAGTTACTTTTGTATCTACTATAGCAACAGGGTCAAAGTCTAATTTAAATATAAATATTTTAATTGCTCAAGTAATGGATATGCTTTATTTAGATTCAGATCCAAGAGAGGTTGGAATATTAAGACGTGATTTATATGCTGTTGAAGATGGAGAATTAGTAACTCCATTATAAGAAATAGAGGATTTTATTATGAAACAAGTTATAGTTCAGTCATTGATTTCGTCTACTCAAATAGCAATAATGGAAGATAATAAACTTGTAGAACTTTTAATAGAAGATAATATCCATAAAAAAACAAAGTCAAATATATATAGAGGTATAGTAAAAAATATAAAGCCTGGTATAGAGGCTGCCTTTGTAGATATAGGCTTGGAAAAAATGGCATATTTACCTATTAAAAATAGTGACGAAATAAAAAATGGCATGGAACTTATTGTACAGATAAATAAAGAAGCAGTAGGAACTAAGGCTCCTAAACTTACAAGAGAGATAAGCTTATCTGGAAGGTATTTAGTATTAATACCTTCTAACGATAGGATAACTATATCAAATAAAATATTAAATGAAAAAGAAAGATTTAGACTAAAAAAATTAGTCAAATCCTTCAATAAAGAAAAGCTAGGTGTAATAATTAGAACTGAAGCTGTAGGTTGTGAAATAGAAGAACTTAAAAAAGATTTTGATGATTTATTAGAAAAGTATCAAGCTATATTAAGAAATTTTAAACTTGGAATGGGTCCTAAATTAATATATAAGGAACTAGATTTAGAAATAAAATATATAAAAGATAATATCAACGAAAATATAGATAAGATAGTAATAAACAATACTAAAAAGTATGAAGAAATAAAAAATATCTTAAAAAGTATAGATAAAAGCTATATAGATAAATTAGTACTTGAAAATAATAAAGATGTATTTGATTTATATAAAGTTTCAAGTGAAATACAAAAATGTCTAAATGAAAAAGTATGGCTAAAAAGTGGTGGATATTTAATAATACAAAAAACTGAGGCTTTAACTGTTATCGATGTTAATACAGGTAAATTTACAGGAAATATTTCTAGAGAAGAGACAGTCTATAAAACAAATATAGAAGCATGTATAGAAATTGCAAGACAGATCAAAATAAGAGATATAGCAGGCATAATCATAGTTGATTTTATAGATATGTATAAAAAAAGTTTAAAAGAAAGCTTGATAAAGGAACTTGAAAATCAATTATCAAAAGATAAAAGAAAAACTGAAGTTTTAGGTATAACTAAACTTGGTCTTGTAGAAATTGCTAGAAGAAGAGAAAAAGACTCAATAGAATCTTATTATTTAAGACCATGTGAGTTTTGTTCAAATGATTTTGGAAGGCAGTCTATTAATTCTATTTTAGATAATTTAGAAAAGGAAATAATAAAAATTAAAGAGCATACTAGTTATTCTGACCTAAAAGTAGAATTTACATCTTATGTTTACAAAGAAATTAAACATAATTTTATGGAAGTTATAAATAAAATAGAACAAAAATATGATGTAAATATTGAGATAATTGAAGATGAAAAAATAAACAACAAAAATACAAAAATTATTTATAAATAATATTGACTTTTATTTCAAAAAGATGTATTATTTATAACTGTAATGCCGCACAGAACAGGTTATAAACTTTTAAAAAGTACCTGAATGGCGAGTTTAAGACCGAGGAGGTGTATGTGGAATGTACGCTATAGTAAAAACAGGTGGAAAGCAATATAAAGTTGCTCAAGGTGATGTATTATTCGTTGAAAAATTAGAAGCTAACGAAGGTGATGTTATAACTTTAGATCAAGTTTTAGCTGTAGGTGGAGAAAACGGATTAACTGTTGGAGCTCCAGTTGTAGAAGGTGCTACTGTAACTGCTAAAGTAGTAGCTCAAGGTAAAGCTAAAAAAGTTGTAGTTTTCAAATACAAAGCTAAAAAAGACTACAGAAGAAAACAAGGACATCGTCAACCATTCACTAAATTAGTTATAGAATCTATAAACGCTTAGTAATGGGTGTGTAAGATGATAAAAATAAAATATCACTACACAGATGATTTTAGAATGAAGGGATTTACACTGAGAGGACATGCAGAGTATGCTGAGTTTGGATATGATATAGTGTGTTCAGCTGTAACAGCTAATGCGATTGGTGTAGATAATTCATTAAACTTACTTGCAAAAGTAGAATTTGAGTCCGAGATAGGACAAGAAGGTTTAATAGAGTGTATAGTAAAAGAGAGCTGTTTAAATGAAAAAACAGACTTATTACTAGAACACTTTAAGTTAACAATGGAAATGATAAAAGGACAATATCCGAAAAATATAAAAATCTTAAAAAAGTAGGGGGTGACTCCAAATGTTAAACATGAACTTACAATTATTAGCATCTAAAAAAGGGGTAGGGTCTTCTAAAAATGGTAGAGATTCTATATCAAAAAGATTAGGTGTTAAAAGATACGACGGACAAATAGTTACTGCTGGTAGTATAATAGTAAGACAAAGAGGTACTAAAATACATCCAGGAACTAATGTAGGTAAAGGTGGAGATGACACTTTATTTGCATTAATAGATGGTGCTGTTAAGTTCGAAAGATACGACAAAAAAAGAAAAAAAGTAAGTATATATCCAGTAGACGTTGCTGAATAATTATAAAGGAAAGGAGTGTATATACACTCCTTTTTACTTTAGATATATTAGTTAGTATTATTAAATATGTAAGTTACATAACTTAAAATGAAAATTATATTACTTTATATGTAATTTACATATTTAATTATCAATAATATATGCATTAATTTTGGAAATAATAAGATTAGTAAATTTGGGAGGTGAAATTTATGTTTATAGATAAAGCTAGAATATTTGTAAAAGCAGGAAACGGTGGAAATGGATCTGTATCATTTAGAAGAGAAAAATATGTTCCAGCAGGTGGACCAGACGGAGGAGACGGAGGTCGTGGAGCTAGTATAATATTTAAAGTAGATACAGGACTTAGAACTTTAATGGATTTCAAATACAAGAAAAAATATATAGGAGAACCAGGTGCTGACGGAAGTAAAAAAAGACAAGCTGGAAAAAACGGAGAAGATTTAATTTTAAAAGTGCCACCTGGAACTATAATAAGAGATGAAGCTACTAATTTAATAATAGCTGACTTAAAAGAAGAAGGTGATGAAGCTGTAGTTGCAAAAGGAGGAAGAGGCGGAAAAGGAAACCAACATTTTGCAAACGCAGTAAGACAAGCACCAAGTTTTGCTAAATCTGGTACAGATGGTGAAGAAAGATGGGTAATACTTGAACTTAAAATGATTGCAGATGTAGGACTTTTAGGTTTCCCTAATGTAGGTAAATCTACTTTCTTATCAGTAGTAACTAAGGCTAGACCTAAAATAGCAAATTATCACTTTACAACTTTAACTCCAAATTTAGGAGTTGTAAAAACTAACTTTGGTGATAGCTTTGTACTTGCAGATATACCAGGTCTTATAGAAGGTGCTGCAGAAGGTGTTGGTCTTGGACATGATTTCTTAAGACATGTTGAAAGAACAAAAGTATTAATTCACATAGTTGATATATCTGGAATAGAAGGTAGAGATGCTATTGAAGATTTTGATAAAATAAATGATGAATTAAAATTATACAATGAAAAATTAGCATCTAGACCACAAATAGTAGTTGCAAACAAATCAGATTTATTATTTGATGATTCTATATACGAAAACTTCAAGAAAACTTTAGAAGATAGAGGATATAAAGTTTTTAAAATGTCTGCTGCAACTAGAGATGGTGTAGATGATGTAATAGCTTATACATCACAATTACTTCAAGAAGTAGAAGATGTAGAGTTAGTATCAGAAGAAGAATACTACAGACCAGAACTTGACAATAGCGGTGAAGAAGGCTTAAGTATTGAAATAGATGAAGATGGAATTTATGTAGTAACTGGTAAAAAACTTAGAAGAATCATGTATTCTGTTGACTTTGAGGATATGGAATCTATCCAATTCTTCCAAAAAACTATGGAAAACGAAGGTGTATTTGATAGACTTAGAGAAATGGGTATAGAAGACGGAGATACAGTTAAGATATACGAAATAGAATTTGAATTCTACAACTAAAATTAAATATAAATTAGGAGGAACATATGTTAAATAGTAAACAAAGAGCTTATTTAAGATCTCTTGCTAACACTATGAAGCCTATAACTCAAATAGGTAAAGATGGTGTAAACGAAAGATTTTTAGAGCAATTAGATGATATGCTAGATGCTAGAGAATTAGTTAAAGTTAATATACTTGAAACTGCTGGACTTGATGCAAAAGAAACAGCAAATGCGATATGTAATGCATTAAGAGCTGAATTTGTGCAAGCTATAGGGTTTAAATTTACAATATATAGAAAAAACTTAGAAGAACCTAAGATATTATTCCCAGGTCAAGAACCTAAGAAAAAAATACCTCAAGAAGGTGTAACTAAAAAAGGTAGACCTACAAAAAGATCTAAGAGATAGTTAATATTTAAATAAAAAAGAATTGTCCCAAATTTAAAAGGACAATTCTTTTTTTATAATATAAAAATAATTTATGAAAGTTTATGTATAAATTTAATCTTTATAAGATAGGCTTAAGGATAATCCGTCTTCACCGATTATAGTGTTTTTAAAAAAGTTAGTTGCGTTTTTTATGTATTCTTTAGGTTCTTCAAGAGAGGGACTAAAATGCGTAAGAAGAAGCTGATTGACTTTTCCATTAACGGCAAGGTTTGCAGCCTCTCTAAATGTCATGTGTTTGTTTTTAACGGCCTTTGATATATCCATATCGTCTCCGTACATAGCTTCACATACCAATAAATCACTTTCATATATAAATTCTGGAATTTCAAAAATAGGTCTAGTGTCTGTTATAAAACTAAGTTTTATTCCTCTACGTTCATCTCCTAAAACCATACTTGAGTAGTAAGTCTTATCTCCATAAGTTACAGTATCATTTTCTTGTAGCTTTTTCCAAATATTTTGAGGGACTTTATTTGATAATGCTTTTTCAATGTTGAATTTAGCATTTCTTTTAAAATATAGACTATATCCTATACATTCAGTTGAATGGTCTAAGTCTATAGTTGAAATTTCTATATCTTTTATAATATCTTTATCTATATTAAATTTACCTTTTGGATTTTCGATTACATATATTTTATATGGTAAATATTCGATTAATACTTTTATGGCATTCATTGCTTCTATTATTCCATTAGGTCCAACAATAGTCAAGTTATCAGTTTTGCCACTATTTCCAATTGTTTGAAGTAGACCAATTAAGCCTATTATATGGTCTCCATGAAGATGTGTTATTAGTATTAAATCTATATTTTTAAATCCGCAATTATTTTTTTTCATAGCCACTTGAGTACCTTCGCCACAGTCTATTAGTATTTTTCTACCTTTGTAATTTATAAAAAGGGAGGAAAGAAATCTATCTGGCATAGGTACATTTCCTCCACATCCTAGTAAAATTAAATCAATCATATATATCTCCTTGTAAATTTATTAACTTTTTAAATATTGTAACATTAATATTGCCTATATTTTAACCATTTGATATAAAATTACTAAATAAAAAATATAAATAGATTAATTTATTATATAAACAGAAAATTATACCCATACAATTATTGATTTGGTAAAAATTGTATTGTAATGAAAGAGAGATAATATATAATATTGTTTAAAGATATATAAATTACGAAAGTATTTTTGAAATGTTGGCAAATATTAATTTGCAGTTAGGAGTGACAATATGAAAAAAATGAACAATAAAATTATATATACGCCAGGTCCTTCAGAGGTTAGAGAAAATATAAGACTTATGAGAGCCGAAAAGACAACTAATCCTGATGTAGATTTAGATTTTTGTGAGTTTTATAAAAATACTTGCGATAAAATGGCAAGAATATTAAAGACAAAAAATGATGTTTATATATTAAGTGGAGAAGGAATTTTAGGACTAGAGGCTGCTTGTGCATCTATTACAGAAGAAGGGGATCGTGTATTAGTTATAGATAATGGAATATTTGGTAGAGGTTTTGATAGCTTTATAGAAATGTATAAAGGAGAGGTAGTTTATTTTTCAGGTGATTATGAAAAAGAAATAGATATAGATAAATTAGAAAAATTCTTAGAAAAAGATCATAATTTTAAATATGCAACAGTAGTACACTGTGATACACCAACAGGCGTTTTAAATGATTTATCAAAAATATGCCCGCTTCTTAAAAAATATAAAATACTAACAGTTGTAGATTCAGTTGCTGCAATGGTAGGAGAAAATATAGAAATAGATAACTGGCAAATAGATATAACTTGCGGAGCTTCTCAAAAGGCTATATCAGCGCCAACGGGACTTACTATTGTCGCAGTAAGTGATGATGCTAAGGATATTATGAAAAATAGAAAAACTCCAATAACAGGATTTTACTGTAATTTAACTATATGGGAAAATTATTACAAAGATAAATGGTTCCCATATACAATGCCTATAAGTGATATTATGGGATTAGATGTAGCACTTGACAATATATTAGAAGAAGGACTTGAAAATGTACATAGGAGACATGAAAAAATTGCAGATGCTACAAGAAGAGCAATAGAAGAATATGGGTTAAAACTATTTTTAGAAAATGGATATTCAAATACAGTAACAGTTGTGAATATACCTGAAGAAATAGGAGCGGGAAATTTAGTTTTACATTTATTAAAAAAATATAATCTAGTTATGTCAACATCATTAGCTCAATATACAGGTAAAATTTTGAGAATAGGACATATGGGAGAAAATGCTAGATATGAAGCTATAGTACCAGTTCTTAACTATTTAGATTTAGGTCTTAAAGATTTAGGTTTTAAAACTGATAAAAATTTAGTTGAGTTATTTAATAAATATTATAATATTTCCTTTTAATTTAGTGTATTGATTATAGTATTTTGAATAAGGAATTTATAAAATAAAATGGAGACATTACTTGTCTCCATTTTATTTCATTCTATCTTGTTTGTATAAATTTTTTGTATTGTAAATTCCAAGAATTACACATAATATCATTATTGCTATTTTAGCCATATTTTTACCTCC
Source organism: uncultured Clostridium sp. (assembly GCA_964449895.1). GTDB lineage: Bacteria > Bacillota > Clostridia > Peptostreptococcales > Peptostreptococcaceae > Intestinibacter. The sequence continues at coordinate 265,654 of CAYVBY010000001.1, read as the reverse complement.
GATTAACAAGAATATTCATCAATATCTTTAAATAATCTGTTTAGTACTTTTTTTATTATATCATAATTAAATCCTTTGTAAGCTAAATGATTACCTATTTTTTGATAGGCTTTTTTTGAATCTTCATTTTTTAATCTGTTAAATCTTTTCTTACCTAGGTAAAGGGCATTTTCAAATTCTTTATCAGAATCTATTTCATCTATTGTTTGCTCAATTATAGATTTATCGATACCTTTATTGTATAGATTTTGTTTTATTTTATTTTTGCCGTATTTATTTAAATTTATATTTGTATTCACTATTCTAGTGGCAAGATCTTCATCATCTATAAATTTATATTTTTCTAAAAACTCTATAACTCTATCGATAATATGTTCTTCAAAATCGTTAGAAAGTTTTTGTCTTATTTGTTTTTCTGATTGACTTGATTTAGAAAGTATATTTAGTGCTTTGTTTTTAGCTTTCATATACATTTCGTCTTCTAAAATAGCTTTCAAATTATTTGTATCTATTTCTTGCCCTTTTTTTAGGTTAAAGGAAAATACTAATTCCTTGTAGATTGCGATAAAAAACTTTTCATCTACATATATATTTACTCTGTCGTTATTTCTCTTTTGAGATTCTATTTTTGTTATAATTGCCATAATTAATCTCCTTATCTTTTCTAGCATTTATATTATAAATTATTGACAGAAAATAATCATTTAAAAATTATATATAGATATAATTTTGTAGATATATTTTAATGAAACTTAGATTATAGATTTTCTTACTTACTTAATTAATTAAAGATGATATAATACTATATATATTTGATATAAAAAGGAGAAAATGAATGAGCGTTTATGATTTAGTTATCGAATCAACATTTTGCAATAATGATAAGATAGCAGATTTTGAAAAAAATTACGACGGACTTAGAGTAGGTGTTTTAGGTGGTACATTTGACCCTATACACTATGCACATTTAGCAACAGTAGAATTTATTAGATGTAAATATAAATTAGACAAAATAATACTTATACCAGCTGGTGATCCACCGCATAAATTATGGAATATTACTAATAAATATGACAGATATAATATGGTGTTATTAGCTATTAATAAAAATAAAGATTTTCTAGCATTTAATACTGAAATTGAAAAAAAAGGAAAGACATATACAGTAGATACACTTAGATATTTAAAAGCAAATTATCCAACTGCTGAATTTTTCTTTATAACAGGAGCAGATGCTATTTGTGATTTAGAAGAATGGAAGGATGTAGAGGAGAACTTTAGATTAGCAACATTTATAGCAGCAACTAGACCTGGGATAAGTTTACTTACAGCACAAGATAAAATAGAAAATCTTGAAAGAAAATATAATGCTAATATAATAAGTGTGTATGTTCCATCTTTAGATATATCTTCTACATATATAAGAGATCAACTAAAAAGAGGTAATTCTATAAGATATTTAGTTCCAGAAAGTGTAGAGAGATATATAATGGAAAAGAATTTATATGGGCTTGGAGATGAATAATTTGGATATAGAAAAAATAATAGAACAATTAAAAAAGATGTTAAAACCAAATAGACTAAAGCATTCTATAAATGTAGCAGAATGTGCAGTAAAATTAAGTGAAATATATGGATATATTGATAAGGATAAGGCTTATTTAGCAGGCCTTGTACATGATTGTGCAAAATACTTTACAAAAGATCAAATTGATGCGTATATTAAAAAATACGATATAATACTAGATCCTATGGAAGTAGATAATATAGCTTTATCTCATAGTGTTATTGGATCTTATGTAATTCAAGATGTATTTAATATACAAGATATGGATATAATAAATGCAGTAAGATATCATACGACTGGAAGAGATGATATGACAATATTAGAAAAAATAATATTTATAGCCGATATGATTGAAGAAGGTAGAAATTTTCCCGGAGTAGATTATCTTAGAGAATTATCTTTTTCGGGACAATTAAATAAAGCAATAATTACTTCATATAATAACACTATAAAATTTGTTATAGAAAACAACCAATTAATTCATCCAAGGAGTGTAATTGCAAGAAATTACCTTATGCAAGAAAATATGTAAATTTATTGGTTTAAGTAAAATATTATGATATAATTAATAAATATTTTATTTTTTATAATACATAAGAAATCATATTACTTTATAGACTTTTAGTAAATATAACTTTCGATATGTATTTCAAAAAATTATTATTATAGATACTTAAAATACAGATTTTTTATGAAAGAGAGGTAAATGTATGACAGTTGAACAAATGGTAAAAGTTGCATACGATGCAATTGATGATAAATTAGGTCAAGATATAGCTATAATCAATATAGGAAAAGTTTCTAGTCTTTGTGATTATTTTATAATAGCTACAGGATCTTCATCTAGACAAGTTAAAGCAATAGCTGATAGTGTACAAGATGCATTAACTGAGGCTAGTATAGAGCCTAGAGCTAAAGAAGGATATGATACACAAAGTTGGATATTACTTGATTATGGAGATATAATAGTACATGTATTTGATGAAGAGCATAGAGGATTCTATAATCTTGAAAAATTATGGAAGGATGCTCCATACGTAGATGTTGACACTTTAAATTAAATATGATAACATATTATATTATAGCGAAAATTTAGAAAATTTGTCAAATAAACTAAAGTAGTAGGTAATAGAGTTTATTCAGAGAACTAATGGTAGGTGTGAATTAGTTAAATAATATTTCTGAACTTGTTAGTAAATAATTATTTGGCCGTAGTTGGCTTAAAGACTATCTAAGTGGGTCTTTTTTTGTAAAGATCAATTAGGGTGGTACCGCGAAGAATATATATCCTCGTCCCTAAACAATTATTGTTTAGGGGCGAGGATTTTTGTTTTTTAGGAATAATAATAAAGTCATCAATGAAATACACTAGGAGGTAAGGTAATGAGCGTTTATAATTTTAAAAATGTAGAAGCTAAATGGCAAAAAAAATGGGAAGAAACAAATCAATATAAAACTGACACTAGAGATACTTCAAAACCTTTATACTACACACTAGAAATGTTCCCATATCCATCTGGAAAAATTCATATGGGACATGTTAGAAACTATTCTATAGGTGATGTTGTTGCAAGATTCAAAAAAATGGAAGGATACAATGTTTTACATCCAATGGGATGGGATTCATTCGGTCTTCCAGCAGAAAATGCAGCTATAAAACATGGAATACATCCAGCAAAATGGACTTATGAAAATATAGATGATATGAAACAACAATTAAAATTATTAGGACTTAGCTATGACTGGGAAAGAGAATTAGCTACTTCAAATCCTGATTACTACAAATTTACACAAGAAATATTTATAAAATTCTTTGAAGCTGGTCTTGCTTACAAGAAAAAATCTTATGTAAACTGGTGTCCATCTTGTGAAACTGTTCTTGCAAATGAACAAGTTGTAGGCGGTCAATGTGAAAGATGTAAAACAGTAGTTGAAAAGAAAGAATTAGAACAATGGTACTTCAAAACTACTGAATTTGCAGAAGAATTATTAAATGACTTAGACAAATTAGATGGATGGCCAGAAAAAGTTAAAATAATGCAAAGAAACTGGATTGGAAAATCTCATGGTGCTGAATTAATATTTGACATAGATGGTTCAGATGAAAAAATGGTAGTTTATACTACTAGACCAGATACTACTTATGGTGTAACATTTATGTGTTTAGCTCCAGAAAGTCCACTTGTTAAAGAATTAGTAGCAGGAACTGAATACGAAGCTAAAGTAGATGAATTCGTTAGAAAAATGCATACTAAAACTGAAATAGAAAGAACTGCAGCAGATGCAGAAAAAGAAGGTATGTTTATAGGAAAATATGTAATAAATCCTGTAAATGGTAAAAAAGTACCTCTTTGGATAGCTAACTATATCTTACTTGATTATGGTACTGGTGCTATAATGGCCGTTCCAGCACACGATGAAAGAGATGAAGATTTCGCTAAAAAATACAATTTAGACATAATACCAGTAATAGACGAAGACAACAAAATGATAAATTCAGAAGAATTTAACGGCATGGATGCAAAAGAAGCTATGGACAAAATAGTTGAAAAACTTGCTAAAGAAGGTAGAGGTAAAAAGACAGTTAATTATAGATTAAGAGACTGGTTAGTATCAAGACAAAGATATTGGGGAGTTCCAATACCAATGGTTTATTGTGAAGATTGTGGTGTAGTACCAGTTAAGAAAGAAGATTTACCAATATTACTTCCAACAGATGTAGAATTTACAGGTAAAGGGGAATCTCCACTTACAACTTCTGAAACTTTCCAAACTACTACATGCCCATGTTGTGGAAAAGTAGCTAAAAGAGAAGTTGATACTATGGATACATTTGTTGATTCATCTTGGTATTTCTTAAGATATATAGATAACAAAAATCAAGATCAAATGTTTGATTCAGAAGTAGTAAATAAATGGATGCCAGTAGACCAATACATCGGTGGTGTAGAACATGCTATAATGCATCTACTTTACGCTAGATTCTTTGTAAAAGGATTAAAGAAAGTTGGAATGTTAGACTTTGATGAACCATTTAAAAACTTACTCAAGGTATGGTACTTATGGATGGTAGCAAAATGAGTAAATCTAAAGGTAATACAGTTTCACCAATGGAAATAATAGATGAATACGGTGCCGATACTGCTAGATTATTCGTATTATTTGCTGCCCCACCAGAAAGAGACTTAGACTGGTCAGAACAAGGTGTTGAAGGATGCTTTAGATTCTTAAATAGAGTTTATAGATTAGTAGACGAATTAAAAGACATAGTAAAATCTGATGTTGAAGTAAAAGCTACAACTAAAGAAGATAAAGCTATGAGATATACTATACATTCTACACTTAAAAAAGTTACTGAAGAATTAAGTGAAAAATTCGGATTTAATACTGCTATAGCAGCATTAATGGAATTAATAAACGAAATGTACAAATACAAAGAATTAGATACTAGAAATGATGGAATAATCAAAGAAGGTATCGAAAGCATAGTAACTATAATTGCTCCATTTACACCACATGTAGGGGAAGAATTATGGCAAATGATAGGTAAAGAAGGAAGTATATTTGATATAAGCTGGCCAAAATTTGATGAAACTGCTTTAGTTAAAGAAGAAGTAGAAGTAGTAGTTCAAGTTAATGGTAAAGTAAGAGCAAAATTAAGCTTAGATGCAAATACATCTAAAGAAGATATGGAAAAAATTGCTTTAGAAAACGAAAAAGTAAAAGCTTTAGTAGAAGGTAAAACTATAGTTAAAGTTGTTTGTATACCTAAAAAATTAGTTAATATAGTTGTAAAATAAAAATTATAATATTATAAATGTAAAGGATGTTGCAATGCGACATCCTTTTTTTTAGAAATCTATGTTTAAAAAGATTTTAAGAATAAATATTTCTTTATAAAAATATATAAGTAAAAATAAAAATATGGGCAAAATAACTTAAAATAAAATATTTACGAAAAATAGTAGATAGAAAAGAGGTTTTAAAATGAAAAAAGTTTTTTATACCTTAATAATTTTATTTGTAATGGGATTTTGCGGAATTTGTATGGCTAGCTATGCAGAAAATGATAAGAGTACTTCATCAGATAGTTATAAATATGATTATGAGGATATAATAATCAACAAAGGAAATGAAGATGAAAAAGTAATTGCACTTACATTTGATGATGGTCCAGATGAGGTTTTTACGCCTCAAATTTTAGATATTTTAAAAAAATATAATGTAAAAGCTACTTTTTTTATAATTGGAGAAAAAGTTGCTAATCATAAAGATATAATAAAAAGACAAATTGAGGAAGGTCATGAAATAGGAAATCATACATTTACCCATATAAATGCACTTAAGAAAAATTATTGGGAAATACAACAAGAAGTCACTAAAACTCAAGAAGTAATAAAATCTGTTACAGGTAAATATCCTACATTATTTAGACCTCCATATAGAGCCTTAAATAAAGAATTATGTAAAGTGATAAAAGAAAACAATATGAATATTATACTATGGTCAAATATAGATGTTAGGGATTGGTCAAATCCAGGAGTAGATACTATGGTAAATACTATAGAAAATAAAATTCAAAATGGAAATATTGTAATACTTCACGATTATAATACTGTTAGAAATGACAAATCACAAACTATTGAGACTTTAGAAATAGTAATTCCAAAGTTAAAGGAAAAAGGATATAAATTTGTAACTATATCTGAACTTATAGAACATCTAAATAAATAATTTATAATTTAATACATTTGAATAAACTTATTGTCATCTCTTTAATAAAATATATTTTTTAGGTATAATAATGTAAAAATACTTTTTAGGAGGGCTTAATGTACGAAATAATAATAGCAATTTTAATAGCTCTAGATCAAATTATAAAAAATTGGGCTTTAAATGATTTAAAATATAAAGGTAGCATAAGCGTAATAGATAATATATTTAATTTAACTTATGTCGAAAATAGAGGAGCAGCATTTGGATTGTTTCAAAACAACCAAATTATATTTGTGATAGTGGCTATTATAGCATCTATTGTAGGACTGTATTTTTTACATACAAAAAAATTAAATTCTAAGTTATGCAAATTTTCAATTGTACTTATTATAGCAGGAGCGTTGGGAAATCTAATAGATAGAATAAGATTAGATTTTGTTGTAGATTATTTTGATTTTATATTTATATGGAATTATGTATTTAATTTAGCTGATTGTTTTATAGTAGTAGGTACAATTTTATTATGTGTATATATTTTTATAGGCGATTTAAAAATGACTAAAAAATAATTGATTAGGGAAAGTGATAATAATATGAAAAGTAAAATAGATAATGAAAAAAATATTAATGATGAAATAAAAGAATTTATAGTAGAATTTGAAGAAGAAGGAGATAGACTAGATGTATTTTTATCATCGCAATTAGGAGATATGTCTAGGAGCTATATTCAAAAGATAATAAAAGATAAAAAAGTAAAAGTAAACGAAAAGATAGAAAAGGCAAAATATTTAGTAAAAGAAGATGATAAAGTAATAATAGAAATACCGGCACCTAAGCTTTTAGAAATTATACCTCAAGATATACCTATAAATATAGTTTATGAAGATGATGATTTATTAATAATAAATAAGCCACAAGGTATGGTTGTTCATCCTGCACCAGGTAATTACGAAAATACATTAGTAAATGCTATTTTATATCATTGCAAGGATAACTTATCTTCTATAAATGGTATTATAAGACCAGGTATAGTTCATAGAATAGATAAAAATACATCTGGAATTTTAATGATAGCAAAAAATAATAATTCACATAACGCATTGGCTGAACAATTAAAAGATCATTCTATAACTAGAGAATATGAATTTGTATGTCATGGAGTGGTAAAAGAAGATAAGATAACAGTTGATAAACCGATAGGAAGAAATCCTAAGGATAGACTTAAAATGGCGATAGTAAAAACTGGAAAAAGAGCAGTTACTCATTTTGAAGTAATAAAAAGATATGAAAATTTTACTCATATGAAGGCTACTTTAGAAACAGGTAGAACTCATCAAATAAGAGTTCATATGGCTAGTATAGGTCATCCTCTTTTGGGAGATACTGTATATGGTCCTAAAAATTCAAAAATAAAATGTGAAGGACAAACTTTACATGCTAGAAAATTAGGATTTATACATCCAACAACTAAAAAATATATAGAGTTTAATTCAGATTTACCAGATTATTTTATTGAAATACTTGGTAAATTAAGATAAGTATTGAAAAGAAAAACTAAAATATATATAATAGTACTAATAAATATTATATATGAAACTATAGATATACCTTTAATTGATACAGAGATGTCATAAGGCATAGATATACTTTATTTTATTGCTTGTAAAAGTATAAACTTCCTGTCTTGTGATGGGGAGTTTTTATAGTATATAGGAAATTATTTATAGATATAATAGATATTTAGAAAAGGAGGGAAAACTTATGATAGAAAAAGCAAGATTGATGGACGATAAAGCAATGGCAAGAGCTATTACAAGAATAAGTCATGAAATAATAGAAAAAAATAAAGGTGTAGAAGATGTTAAATTGATTGGCATAAAAACTAGAGGAATTCCTATAGCAAATAGAATTGCTGAGAAGATAGAAAAAATAGAAGGTACTAAAGTAGATGCTGGAGAAATTGATATAACATTATATAGAGATGATTTAAAAAATTTTCAATTAGATCCAGTAATAAAAGGAAAAAATATAGATTTCGATATAAATAATAAAATAGTTATATTAGTAGATGATGTATTATATACAGGAAGAACTGTAAGATCTGCTTTAAATGCACTTATGGATATAGGTAGACCTAGAGCTATACAACTTGCAGTACTAGTAGATAGAGGACATAGAGAACTTCCAATAAGAGCTGATTATGTAGGAAAAAGCGTACCTACATCTAAAAAAGAAATTATCTCAGTAGAACTTCTAGAGATAGACGGAGAAGATTCTGTAAAAATAAAAGCTGAAAAATAATAATATAATAATAAAGATATAGATATATAGTAAATATTTTTCTATTAAATATAGTATCATATATAAAATAGTTGATGTAAATTATTACTATATTCTATATCTTTTTTTAGTATAAATTTTTATTAAGATATTTATTTTAAGAAAATTTACTTTAAAAATCTTTAAAATAAAGATTTTTTACTATAAAGATTTTACTATATATAATTTTTTAATAATTTGTTAAATTTTATTATAAATATTATAATTTAATTAATACTATTAAAATTTGTAGGGAGAGATTTAGATGAAGATTAAAAGTGTAGTAATCAATAATTATAAATCTTTGGGAGAAGAAAAAAATATTTTATTTTTAGAAGATGGTATAACTGCCTTAATAGGTAAAAATGATTCGGGAAAAAGTAATATATTAGAGGCTTTAGGTAAAATATCTTTTACGCATTATATAGGAAATGAATTTTTTAGTGAGAAAAATAAGTATACTAATAAAGATATAGTTATAAATGTAGATTTGAAATTTACAGAACAAGAAACAAAAGATCTTCTTTTAAAAGATAAAAATCCAAAGACAAGGTTTATTTTTTATTCTAGTGAAGATATTGAATTTAGTGGAGCGTTAACTACATTATTTAATGAAGATAAAGAATTAAATGATGCTATTTTTTATATTAAAGAAAATTTAGTTGATTATTTTAATATTAATAGAGCATATACTACAAAAGAGTTTCTTGATAATCTAAATTATAAAATAAATAGATTATTAAACATAGAAAATAAAATATGGTTAAAATATAAAAATTCGTTAAATGAAATACTTACAGTACTGTTTGAACAGCAAAAAAATATGACTAGCCCACAAAATTATGAATATGATGATAGTATTTATAAAATAATAAGAGCTATAGAAACTATAAAAAAGAAAATAAAAAATAAATACGATTTACTACCTGTATTTTATTATAGAAAGTTGGATGAAGAGCTTCAAAGTGTATATAATATAGAAGAAATCAAAGAAGCTATAAAATTTAAAAAGGGACTTTTGTATAAATTTATGCTTGCAAGTGAAGCTCCTTTAGATGAATTTGTAAATGCTTTAGAATCAAAAAATGAAAATGAAAAAATAAAATCTAGAAATAGTATAAAGGAAAAAGTAAAATACAATATTCAAAAAAAATTCAATTATTTTTATGAAGGAGATTCTCCTACAAAGATAAAAGTAAATTTTGATAATGATTGTTTAAAAATACTGGTAAAAACAAAAGAAAATACAACTTATATATCTGAAAGAAGTAATGGACTAAAATGGTTTTTAAATATATTTATAGATTTATTATCTAAAAAATTTGATGATAGAACAATAGTTTATTTATTAGATGAACCTGGAATATATTTACATGTAAATGCGCAGAGAGAATTGCTTAAATTGTTTAAAAATTTATGTAGTCATGGAAATCAAGTAGTTTATACAACTCATTCGCCTTATATGATAGATACAGAAAATGTAATAAATGTAAGAGCTATAGAAAAGGATGCAAATGGAATAACTCATATATTTAATAATGCATACGATAATAAATTTAATTCAGCATCAAAAAGAGAGACAATAACTCCACTTTTAAAGGCAATAGGAGCTGATATAAAATATAATTTAGGACCTAGCTTAGAGAGATTAAATATAGTAACAGAGGGGATAACAGATTATATGTATATGACAGCTATGCTTGATTATTTAAATATAGAAGAAGAAAAAAGACCTTACATACTTCCATCTGTAGGAGCAGGAAATATAAATTCTATAGTTTCAATATTAATAGGATGGGGATGTAATTATAAAGTAGTTTTAGACTATGATAAAGCAGGTTATATAGAATGTAATAAACTTATAGAAGGCTTAAATTTGAAGTTTAATGAGGATATATTTTTTGTAAATTGTAAGAAAACAGTAAATGAAAAAGATCTTCTAAAAAATCCTGAATTTGTAGAAAGTCTTGTAGCAGAAGAAGATAAAAATAAATTTTCTGTAAGATATGAAGAAAATAAAACTATGGCAGCTAAAGAGTTTCATGATAAAGTTACAAATAAAACTATAAAACTATCTAATGAAACGGTAAATAATTTTAAACGATTATTTATACATCTAGGTATTATTAAAATAAATAGTAAAGTTACTAATTAATAATATAGTATGAAATTTTTAAGTTATATATCAAAAAAATGTAAGTTAAATGTAAGATAAAAAATATCATTTATGTGGTATAGTAAATATAGTAAGTAAAGTATGATAGGGGTGAGAATAATGAAAAATTATAAATCTTTTATTTTTAAGGTTTTAAAAAATGGAGGCATATTTGCAATATTAATAGTTTTTACATTTTACTTTGTGTTTAAAGATATGAATTTAAAGAATGTAATTAATACAATATCAAATACAAATGGATTTTATTTATTTATTGCAGCTTTATGTATGTGTGTCTTTTTATCAAGTGAAGCTATTAATTTTAGAAGAAATCTTAAAATATTAGGATATAATACTAGTTTTTTAAAATGTATAAATTATTCAATAAATGGATTTTTCTTTAGTTCAATTACTCCGTCTGCATCTGGTGGTCAACCTATGCAACTTTATCAAATGTATAAAGATGATATAAAAATTTCACATTCCACATTAGTTTTATTTATAGAATTTATATTTTTCCAAACTGTTACTATAATGTATGCATTAGTGGGATATTTTGGACAATACAAATTGCTTTCTAATAATATAGATTCTTTAAAATATTTATTTATAATAGGAATGGTATGTAATTTTACTGTGTTAGTAGCATTTTTATTAGTTTTATTTTATAGTAAAGGTGTATTAAAAATAGTAAATGTTTTAGCTAAATTTTTGAGATTTTGTAACTTAAAAAAAGTAGATACAATAGAAGAAAATGTTAAATCTGTTATTGCTGAATATAAAGAATGTTCATCTTATATAATTAAGAATAAAATAATAATACTAAAAACTTTTATTACTAAATGTATACAAATATTTGCTTTTCATAGTATTCCTTATTGGATATATCGTTCTTTTGGATTTGATGAATATTCGATATTTGTATTTGTAGGAGCTCAGGCAGTTTTACATATATCAGTTTCTGCTTTACCACTTCCAGGGGCAGTAGGGGCGAGTGAAAGCGGATTTTTCATGATATTTAAATTATTATTCTCTATGTCGATAATAAATGAAGCTATGTTACTTAGTAGAGGAATTAGTTTTTACTTATTTGTATTTTTAAGTGGACTATTTTTACTAGTTAAATGGATTATTGATATTAATGAAAATAAAAAAATCGAGAGAAAAAAAATTCGAGAGAATTTGCCAGAAAAGATAGATGTTACATCAGTTAGAAAAGTTGGGATAGATATATAAAGCTAGCATTATGATATGCTAGCTTTTTTTTACACTTTATTTAGTTTTAACTATGTTATTATATATTAAATTAAGGTAGTTCAATCTCAATTTTATCGTTTATAGTTATACTTTTTATATCATTTACATTTAATATTTTAGAAAATCCTGTATAGCTTTCAGATTTTCCAAATAAATTTCTACCAGGTGTAGAGTAAGAAGCTGAATTATTTATAAAGAATGCATCTTCTTTATAAATTGTACCATCCTTCATAGTAACTTTACTTATAAATTCTTGGCATTTCCCGTTTATCTTAATTCTGGCAGAAAGAGGTGATATTTCTATAGTTTTGACTCTTATATTTTTACCATCCACTTTGTAATTTTTATTTATAATATAAGTTTTTGAAGTATTTTTGTAATCTAATTTAAATTTCAAATTCCATGTATCGTCTATTAATTTTACAAAATCATCATCTTTGTAATATCCAAAGTCTTCAAAATAAAAGCTTAAATTTTTATTATTTATATCCTCGTATTCTAGACAGCATAGAAATTCAATAGTGTTATCATTAAAATTATCTGAATCGAGATTTTTAAATGAACCTGTACAGCCAGTATAACCAAATTTTTCTGAGTAAATTTTATAATCTATATTTTTAAAAAAGTATTCTTTTTCTCCGTTTAATTTAGAATCTGAAGTTAGTTCAAACAATATATAGGCACAATTTTTATCGCCAATCACTTGAGTAGCTTTTATGTTAATACCTTTACTACTTACAGACTTGTTTATATTCATGCCGGAGTTATTTATAAGTTTATGATTGTTTTTATCTATACTTAAAAAATTAGTAAGTCGAGCATCAAATGAAAAATAATCTGCAGCAAATGAAAGTGTAGATAACATAAGTGTGGCAGCTAAAATTACAGTAATTATTTTTTTATATGAAAATTTTTTAGATTTTATATATTTTTTTTCTGAATTTATTGATTGATTTATTTTATCTATAGTAGAATATAAAATTCGCTCTTTTTCATCTTGTGAAAGAGGCATTTCATTATCAAGATATTTATCTTCTTCTAAATTATTTAATATTTGATGAATGTTCTTCATAAATAATTCCTCCTTTTATTAATTCGTCCTTTAATTTGTTTTTACTTCTATGTAAGATATTTTCAATCTTTTTTTCATTTAGATTTAATTTTAACGCGATGCTTTTAATCTTTTCGAAGTAAAAAAATCTAAGTATAAAAATTGATTTATCAGGTTCTTTAAATTTATTTAATGTTTCTTTTATGATTTTTTCATTTTGGATTTTGGCATATTCATCATACATATTTATAGAGACTCCAAGGTTATTTTCATCAATATCAAATAAAGATAAATTTAAATTTAGCCTTTTAAGCTTATCAAAGCATACATTTCTAGCAATTGCATAAACATAGCTTTTTAAAGATGTATTTTTATTTGTTTTGAAGTTGTCTATATTTTTCCAAAGCTTGAAAAAAGTATCTGAAATAGCTTCTTCTATATCTTCTTTTTCTAAGTTATCAAGTATATTTGTACAAATTGTCTTTACTGCAGATCCGTAAATTTCTATAGCCATTTTTAGACCTTCTTCGGGAGATTGTTTTAAAAGTTTAATAACTTGTTTCTCCTTAAATTTATTCATGTATATTCCTCCATTTAGTTTGTTTGTGTATCAATACGAAAAAAATATATTTTTCACTCAAATATTTTAAAAAATTTTAAATATGTGTCAAATGCAATATTTTGACTATCTTACATATAATGAATGTAAAAAGTATATATTTAAAGGAGAGAAAAAATGGATAATAATTTATGCCCACAATACAATTTAAATAAGATTTTTGAAAATTATAACCCTCAACAACCAACTGCATTTGCTAGGATAAGAGGAGGACAGCTAGCACCTTGTATAAAAGGAAATGTATTTTTTTACCAATTGAATAATGGTGTTTATGTGAGAGCTTTTATAACTGGAATATCAGATACTAATATAAATGGCGAGGTAGTTAGATTTCATGGATTTCACATTCACAATAGCGGAGACTGTAGTATAGGTGTGGCAACTAATCCTTTCCCTAATACAGGTCAACACTATAACCCATCAAATAACAATCATCCACTTCATGCAGGAGATTTACCTCCAATATTAGTAAGTGATGGTGTGGGGATACTTTCATTTTATACGACTTATTTCAGTGTTTCAGAAATAATAAATAAATCTGTTGTAATTCACGATGGATATGATGATTTTACAACGCAGCCTTCAGGAAATTCGGGATTTAAAATAGCTTGTGGACGAATTATTGCTTATAATAAATAGTAAGAGAGGATGTGATATATATTAGTAATTTATCTTATTTATTATTAAAACTTTTAGTACCTTTTATGATAATAGTAGGTAGCTTTATATTGCTAACATTGTTAATAGTAATTTTTGCAAAAAAATTTAATTGCCAAGATAAGATATTTAATGGTAGAGTTTTTTCTTTTTTAGGATCTCGTAAAAATTTTAAAAAAGGTATAAAACCAAGTATAACAGATGGAGTATTGATTTATACTTTGTCACTAATAGCGTTAATTTATGTAGGTAGTTTTTTACAATTATGTTTTGATACAGGTGGACTTATAGCTACTGAGGCTATAATGATTGTAATACCAATTTTGTATTCTATTTATATAAAGTCTGACTTAAAAAACACATTTAGTTTTAAAATACCCAAATTAAAACATCTCTTAGGTTCATTTTCAGTTTGGTTTGGAGGATATTTTATAATAAATATAACGACTCAAATATTACTAGCTTTATTTCCAGAGCAATCTAAGGTTTTAGAAGCGGTAAATACGAGTGTAATGATGGATTCTTTACTCGCAAGTTTGATAATTGTAGCTGTTATACCAGCTATTTGTGAAGAGTTTCTTTTTAGAGGATTTTTGCTTGGAGCATTTAGAGGAGAAAGTAAAATATCAAAAGTTTTATCAATGACTATAGTAGGTATATTATTTGGAACGATGCATCTTAATTTTATAAGGATAGTTCCAACTGCAATGCTTGGGATATTATTTGGATACTGTGTAATAGCTTCAAAATCAATATGGACTGGGGTTTTTATGCATTTTCTAAATAACGGCTTTGCAGTAATGACATTGTATTTAAATGAGCATTATTTAAAAATACCTGTAGAAGCACAAACTACTTATACTATGCCAACTATATCTTCTATAGTATTTATACTTGGGATAGGAATATTATTTGTTTATTTCGGAAGCCTATGCTTTAGAGAAAAAAATAAAAATGATATTATAATTTAAAAATATTAATGAGAAAATCTTTATTTTAAAGATCTATAATGTAGATTTTCTTGAAACACATGTACGGAAATTATATTTATCTATAATTTAAAAATGAATATAATTTCCTATGTGTTATAAAAAAGGAAATGCAAATTTTGAAGCATTTCCTTTTAGTTTTAAGCTTTTTTCAGTTTTGAAACAAGTTCTTCTTCTGGAGTTACATAAATTGTATTATTAGTTTCATAAATTACCATTCCAGGTTTTGAACCACTTGGTTTTTTGACATGTTTTTTCATAGTGTAGTCAACTGGAACTTGTGAAGACATACGGCCTTTGCTGAAATATGCAGCAAGCATAGCACCTTCAAATAATGTATTATCAGGAACTTCACATCCTGCACATTTTATAATAACATGAGAACCAGGAATATCTTTTGTATGCATCCAAATATCTTCAGGATCTGCAATTCTTAAAGTAAGGTAGTCGTTTTGCTTGTTGTTTTTACCTACCAAAATAGTAAGTCCATCAGATGATATGAATTTATTAGGATTTGTAGTTAAATCCATTTCTTTTTTAGGCTTAAATCTACGAGGCGCCCTTGCATATCCAAGTTTTATTAACTCTTCTTTTATATCTTCTAAGTCTTCTAGGTTTTCACAGTTTTCTATACTTAAAAGGACATTTTCTAGATATTCTATCTCATCTTTACTAATTGCCATTTGTTCAGTAAGCTCTTTTTTTGCAGTTTTTAGTTTAGTATATTTTTTAAAATATTTTTGACTGTTTTCAGAAGGCGTTAAATTTTCATTTAAGTCTATAGTCATCTTAGAGTAATTTTCGTCGTAGAAGTTGTCTACTTCAATTGACTTCATTCCTTTTTCTATCATGTATATATAAGCAGTTAAAAGTTCACCTTTTATTTTGTATATGTCTGCATTTTCTGCTTGTAAAAGCTCTTTTTCTTGTTTTTTTTGT
Organism: uncultured Clostridium sp.; assembly: GCA_964449895.1. GTDB lineage: Bacteria > Bacillota > Clostridia > Peptostreptococcales > Peptostreptococcaceae > Intestinibacter. The sequence continues at coordinate 249,385 of CAYVBY010000001.1, read as the reverse complement.
TTATTGTGAAGTCTTTCTAATTTTATAGATATACTCTTTCTAAGGTCGTAAGTTTTTTGATGAACTCTATCTTTAAAATCTTTAGTTATGTAAAAATCTTCTACTATTTTAGAGATACTATCATCGTAAACTAATTTGTAATCTTGAAAAAATGTTAAATCTATAGAACTAAAATCAATTACTTTGTCTATTTTTTCATCTATAGCCATACAAGGTTTAAAATTTTCATTTTTAATATTAGTGAATAAATCTGAAAAAGTTCTGTAAAGAGAAGAAAGTTCATCTCTAGATAAATCTTCACCTTTAGATTTAATGTCTAAATTTGCTCTATAGCAAATTTCTTTGGCTACAGTAGGACTTATTCCTAAAAATTTATTGTATATTGCTTTGAAAATAGGTCCTTCAAATTCTCTTAATATGTTTATAAAAGATTTTAGAGAAGTTCCTTTTATAGGATCTATTTTTTCTTGAGCAGGAGGAAGTTCATAAGTCATAGCAGGTAGAATTTGACGAGCTCTACTTACACTAGGTGGAACTCTTTTTATTGAATCTATTATAGTAGAATCCTTGTCGTGAGTTAAAATTATATTACTATGTCTTCCCATTATTTCTACATATATATTTTTTGTGCTTTTATCTCTAAGCTCATCTAGAGATTCCACACTTATTTTTATGATTCTTTCAAATCCAACTTGACTTATGTCTGTTATTATACCTCCTTGAAGGTGTTTTCTAAGTAACATACAAAACATAGGAGCTTTTAGAGGATTTTCTTTATTGTAGTTATTTGCTATATAAACTCTAGGATTTGAGGAACTAGAACTAAGAACAACTTTAAAATTTTCTCTATTATTTCTTACATAAAAAAGTATTTCATCATTTTCTGGTTGATGAACTCTATCTATTTTGCCGCCTAATAGCTTTGTATTTAATTCACTAGCTATAGAACGTATTGCTAAAGCGTCTAATGCCATAATTATCTCCTTTCTTATTAGATAATATTCAATTTTATAATATATAAATTTATGTTTAAATTCTGTTATATAATTATTGTTTGATTTTTATCTTCTTATTCACATAATAATTATATACATCTAAATTGATATTTGCTAGATAGTTTTACTTATTTATTTAAATAAGCTACAATAAAAATATCAAAATCAAATAGACTCTTATCACAATTATTACATGGTGTTAGAACTAGAAATATTGAAATTGAATTTTGTGTAGATTCTAAAATTTACACGGAAGCTGATTATTATATAGGTTTATTGGAAAAAAATATAGATAAGATATTTGAAATTATGTTATATGCTATATATGTAGCAGATAAATTTCCATTAAAAGGACATGTAATAATGGAAAAATAACTTATAATAGAATTAATAGAGAAACTTTCGTAAATATTTATTTTTAAACAAAAATAAGGTATAATTAAGTGTTATTTCAACTATAAATGTTGAAATTTCAACTATATAAAAATATTTTTATGTCAACTGTGTACCAAAGTGTGTACCAAAATTTATTTTTTATGTAAATTTACACCTAAGTACACACTTTTTATTTTATAATTCCTTCAAATATATCTACAGTTTGCTTTTTCATATTATCGGTAACATGACTATAAATATTCATTGTTGTAGCTAAATTATCATGGCCAAGTCTCTTTTGAACATCTTTTATATTTGCTCCAGCTTCTATAAGTAGTGTTGCATGAGTATGTCTTAAATAATGAAAAGTAAAATCAAAGTCAACTTTCTTTTTTAATCGTACTAATGCACCTTTTAAGGTATCAATATTTAATAGTTCTCCAAAATCATTGGTGCAAATCCAATCGCTATCAGTGTAAAATTTACCATGCTTTAATTTATTTTCTCTTTGTCTTGTTTTATGAGTCTTTAATATTTTAAATAAAGTATCACCTATAAATATATCCCTAATGCTCCCTTTTGTTTTAGGTGTTGTTAATTCTATGTCCCCGTGTTTTTTTTTAATTAATGTGTATTTAACATGTATAATTTTATTATCTAAATCTACATTCTCCCATAAAAGGCCAGTAACTTCTCCAAATCTCATACCAGTATGAAAAGCTACCTGTAAAAGAATGTATAAATCACTACCTATTGGGTTTAATTCAATAAGCTTGTTAAATTGTTCCTTAGTTATTATTTTATCTTTTATTTCTTTTTGTGAAGCTTTATATTTAGGAATTTTAGTATATTGTACAGGATTTAAATTAATTAAATTGTAAGTTTGAATTGCACATTTAAAAGCTCCTGAAAGCATATTTCTAGTTAATTCTATAGTTGATTTACTGTAACCATTTTTATGCATATCGTTTATAAATTGTTGTATTAAATATGTGTCAATTTGTTTAATTTTGTATAATCCGATAGTATTTTTAATATGTTCATTTATTAGATTTTTATAGGTAACATAAGTATTATACTTGCAATTAAGCTTCACATTATCCTCTAACCAACAATCAAGATAATCATTTAGTAGCATATCCTTGCTTAATGCACATGATACACCATTATTTAGTTCATATAATTTTGTATCTAGTATCTTTTTAGCATCTTTTTTTACTGATGTTTTAGCACTTTTATTTAATATAGTCTTATTGCCAACTTTTATTTTATAGTACCAAGTAAAACCTTTAGAGTTTTCTCTTTTATAAAGAAAACCAGTATATAAATCTGACATAATATTTTCTCCTTTCTTTAATAAATAAAGTTTAGCTTTATAGTTTGGCACTTCATCAAGTAAGATCACTCTATAAATTTATAAATTTTGGTTGTAGAAGCTTAATTTATTTAAGTTTAGATATATTTATCTTTTATAATTTTTAATGTGCTTTCTATATCGTTTAAGCTTTCTACAGTCATATTTGTAGCTGCTTTTAATTTATCTCCGTAAATTATATCAATATCACCTGTTAATAATTCTTTTGCCAATGGTTGTAATAGATGTTCATATTGATATGTAATTCTAAACAATATTTTTTCTTGATTATCTAAGATTTTTTTATCTGTTTTGGTTAGGGTTATATTTTTTAGATCGTCAATCAGTTGTTTTATATCATTTAAACCAAAGTCTTTTATAGCTTCCCAGTATCTTTCGTTTGCTTCTATTTCTTCATTTATTAAGTCATCTACAGTAATATTTAAAGCTTTTGATATTTTTTTTAACATATCTAAACTTGGTAATCTATTACCATTTTCACAATTTGCAAGACCAGAAGCTGACATTCCTATTTTTTCAGCTAATTCTTTTCTTGAAATATTACTGAATTTTCTATAATTTTTTATATTTTCACCTATTGAATTATTCATAATATCACCTTTTTATTTAAATATATTTTGTTTAATTATAACACAAAAATTATTCTATTTGAATAAAATTTAATTATATAGCATTGATTATTCTCTAAGAATAAAATATAATAAATATATTCAATAAATAAAAAGAAGGTGATACTATGAATCTAAAATTAGAAAGAGTAAAAAGAGGTTTATCACAAGGTAAACTTGCTAAAATCTGTAATGTAGGAACATCTACAATTGTAAGAATAGAAAAAGGTAATATTGAAAATGTAAATGTAGGGACATTAAGAAAAATAGCAAAAGCCTTAAATGTTTCTATAGTAGATTTATTTTTTAGTGATGCACAATAAAGGAGGGGGATATTATGTTGAACAATTTTGATATATTGCTATCACAACAAATAAAAAACGAGGTACAAAAGCAAATATCAGAGACTAAGCCACAACAAGTATTAAAAGAAACAACAATCATAAAGGAGAACTTAGAGGATAGTTTAAGATGCTATACAGTTAAAGAAGTGTCTAAGTTTATTGGAATCAACGAGCAAGATGTAAGGAAGCTTATTGCATCAGGGGTATTAAAAGCAATTAAATTTAGAAGTATGAAAGTGCCAGCTAGTGAACTAGATAGATTTTTACAAAGTAGCACCGGAGAAGATTTTACAGATATATTAGGTAGTTAGCAGGTGATTTAGTGACAGATAAATTAATAATAAGCGACATAAGTAAAGATTATAAAAAGTGCATTAAAAAGGAAATAACTTGGAATGATTTTATTAAATCTTTTCAAGTGCCAATAAGAGGTAAAGAAACTTTAGAAGAATATAAAAAGCTTCCTAAAGAAACTCAAGATAAATTAAAAAATGTTGGTGGCTATGTTGGTGGAGCCTTTAAAGATGATATAAGAAAAAAGGAAAACTTATTATTTAGAACCTTGATAACTTTAGATTTAGATAATATAGAAGCTAATACATTAGATAATGTATTGGATAAAATTAATACTGTTATTGGACACTGTAATTATTTGGTTCATTCATCAAGAAAACATTCTATTACATCACCAAGGTTAAGAATAATCATTCCACTTGATAGATGTGTTAGCTATGAAGAGTATGAAGCCATATCGAGGAAAATAGGAGAGTTAATAGGTTTTAATATGTGTGATAGGACGACCTTTGAACCTTCAAGGCTTATGTATTATCCAAGTTGTTGTAAAGATGCTGATTATGTTTTTAGAGTTAATCAAGGTCAATCATTAAATACCGATACAGTTTTATCAATGTATGATAACTGGAGGGATAAAAGTAACTGGGTAGGTTTAGATAGTAGCGATATTTATAAAACGCAAAGAGCAAAACAAGAAGATCCATTAACTAAAGAGGGTTATGTAGGAGAGTTTTGTAGAGCTTATTATCCAATAAATGAAGCTATAGAAGAATTTTTAAGAGATGTATATACTCCTTGTGATAATGGTAGATATACATATATAAAAGGCTCAACAGTTGGTGGAGTTATTATTTATGATGATAAATTTACTTTTAGTCACCATAATACAGATCCTGCTGGTGGTAAGTTATGTAATGCTTTTGATTTAATAAGATATCATAAATTTAAAGATTTAGATATAAATACTCCTGCAAATACCAACATTAAAGAGCTTCCTTCTTATAGGGCTATGGTGGATTTTTCTAATAGTTTAGATGGAGTTAAAAAGCAAAGAGAAAAAGATAGTTATTTAAAAGCCGTAGAGGAATTTAGTACTCCTATAGCTCCGTTAGATAATTCTACTCCCTTTCTTACGAATATCAATAAAGTTAGATACTCAGCTAGAGAAGGCTTTGACATCTATATTGTACAAAGTGATAAAGAAGCTTCAAAACTAAATGAGTTGGGTTATACATCTACTTATATATCCTCAGATGATAATAAGGTTTGGGAGTATTCTTATAGTGAGTTTTTTAAAGGTGCTAATGTTGTTATAGTGCAAAATGATAATGATGATAGTAAAAACTTTGTAGATGACACTAAGAAAAAATTAAAATACTATGCTCACTCCATAAAAGTTTTAACAATGGAAACTGATTTACTTGATTATTTTAGTGATCACTCAAAAGGTGATTTTAAGGACTTAGTTACAGAAGCTAAAAAAGATTATGCTCCGTGGGTATGTGTAAGTGATAAAGGTAAAATATCTATTAATGAAGGTCAATTAGCTGCAGCAATATCTAAATCATTATCCTTTATAAATAAGCCAATGGGTAATAAATCGTTGAACTATTTATATAAAAATGGTGTTTATATCGAGATATCTAAAAATGAACTTAAAAAAGAAATTAGTAAATATATGCCTAATTATATTATGAAAAATAGTTTAGTTTCTAATATAACTGAGTTGGTAATGCTTAAAAATAGTAATAGTAATATAAGTTTTGAAGGTAGAGAAAACATAATTAATTTTAAAAATGGACTTTATGATGTAAAAACTAAGAAGCTAAAACCACACACTAAAAATTATGCTAATCTTATTCAGATTAATGCTAATTATAATAACAATCCTATAAATAAAGGTTACTGGGATAGGTTTATAGATGATTTAACTTTAGGACGAGAGGAATTAAAATTAATAATTCAGGAATGGTTTGGTTTAGTTATTAGTAACTATAATGGTGCTTTAGTGAAACGTATTTTTATTTTATATGGAAAAGGAGATACGGGAAAATCAAAAGTTATAAATGTATTAACAAACCTTTTAAATGAAAAAAATACTAAATCTATAGCTATACAAAATTTTGAGGATAGATTTAGTTTAAGCAGCTTAAATCATACAAGACTTGTATTTAATGCTGATTTACCTACAAATACAATAAAAGATAAATCTTTAGCACTATTAAAACAATTAACAGGTGGAGATACGATAAACATAGAGAAAAAGAATATTGATTGCATAGATGTTATATTTAAAGGGCTTTTAATGTATGGATCTAATAAACTTCCTTCACTCAGTGGAGATTTAGGAAACTGGGTGTATAATAGATTTTTAATATTTCCATGCGATAATCCTATTCCTGAAGAAGAACAAGATCCTAAAATACTTGATAAGCTTTTAAAAGATAGAGAATATATTATTAATTGGTCCTTACAAGGGCTTGAAAGATTTATCAATAATAACTTTAAGTTTAGTAATAGCAATATAATTGATGATGTAAAAGAAGCTTATAAAACTGATACTGATAGCCTAAGAGCTTTTATAAAAGATAGATACATAATTACTGGAGATAAAAAAGATATAATATCAGCTAAATTGTTAAAAGAAGATTATTCTATTTATTGGTGTTCAGACAATGATGTAATGCCAGTTACTAAAAACTTTAAAAATAGATTACTTAATGTTAGTGATGACATAGAATATAAAAATCAGTGCAAATATAAAGGTAAAAACACATCATGTTATTTGGGTATAAAACGTATTGAGGATTTATAAAAAAGGTAGGTAAAAAAGGTAGGTAAAAAAGTAGGTAAAAAAGGTAGGTAAAAAATTTGGCTCATAATTTGGGTAATTAATTAAACATATCTCATTATATAATATACTGAAATTTGTAAAAAAAAGTAGGTGAAATATTTTTTTTACCTACCTTTTTAACAAAATACCTACTTTTTACCTACCTTGAAAATATAGCATTTGCAATGGTTAAGACCATATAAGTAGGTAAGTAGGTAAAATATTTTAATATTAGTTATATATATAAATAAAAATAAAAAATAAGTATATAAGCAAAAATACCTACTTTTTACCTACTGTTTTAGGCTTGAATACTACTAATACCAATGTTTTCAAGGGGTAGGTAAAAACAAATGTAAACTTTAAAAAATAAAAGGTTGACTAAAAATAAATTAAGAAAAGGAGATAAAAAATGTATAACTGTAAATTTATATTTTGTGGTTCGCGTAGTTATCTTGCACAAATACCAGAAAAGCCAGAAAAGGGAGAAAGCTATTATTTTGATATTAATGGGGTAAGACATGAGTTTGAAGTTGTTGAGGTACACAAAACATTAATACCGGATATAACAGGAGGCGGGGTATCGTATCCAAATCATAAAGTTTGTTTAAGATATGAGGTATTCTTATATAATAAAACTGATACAATATAATATTGAAAACTTTATTTAAGTTTAATAAGCTTCTGCTAATATTTTTAGTAGGAGCTTTTAATTTTGCAATTTATTATTTTAAACAATGACAAACCATAACAAAATATCTAAAATTTGGCATCTATGAGAAGTTTTAAAGCTGTTTTAGTACAAATTATTGATTAGCATATAAAATTAGCTTAGAAACGAAATAAATAGGTCAAAATGTTTTATATGAAATTATTTACAGATAATTACCGAGTATTTTAACTACGAAAAATATCGTAGTACTTGCAAGTATAACTGCAACAGGTATATGTTATCTTATAAAACTTGCTTACATAAAAATAAAAGACCACTCTAATGTGCAAAAATAGAGTGGCTTACAACTTTGTTTTAAACACTGCGAACTACTACTCTAGTGCAAATAGAATTGTAGTTCTCTTTTTCTATACTATGCTCTATTTTTATGTGCTTATTCAAGTTTTGGATAGATTTATTTACTGGAGCTGGAGCATTTAATTATAGGCCAAGGCTTTAATTATTAAAGTTAAATTTATTATAAAGGCTTTCATCGGTGTAAGATCAGTGCCAATAGATATAGATTTAGCTTCCAAAAGCTTAAAAAAATAAAGATGTAACCAGCTTAAAATTAAGCTCGTTAACTTTTTCACTTTATAGAATAGAGCTAAAAATTCGACTATAGAATTATTCACTTTAAAGGGTAAAACACTTACTAATTCGGTAGAAGCTTTTTTATAAGCATGTTTTTAAAGACAAGTTTTAATAGGTTTTCCCTTTTAAAAGGGTAAAACACTTACTAATTTGGTAGGTGCTTTTTTTATGTGGATTTTTAGGGGTAGCCTTAAATTTGAGGTTACCTTAAATATAGGGTTATCGCCAAATGACGACAAGGGGTAATCTTTATTTGACGACAAGGGGTTATCGTCATTTAGAGATACTATTATTAATATAATTACTATTACTATTAATACTATTTAATAATTAATAAAAAAGCCTAATAGATTGTATCTACTAAGCTTCATTGTCTTCGTCTGGTATATATTCTAGTACATCTGATATAGAACAGTTAAAAACTTTACATATCTCATTTAACATATTTTTATCAAGTCTTTGGATTGTTTCATCATATAAAGCTGAAACAGTATTAGGCCTAATATTGGCCTTAATTGCTAAATCTTTTCTAGTCATTTTATGTTGGCCTAATAAATCAGATACTTTTATCTTTATCATGTAATCAACTCCTTTATAACTTTTAATAGTAATATTATATCAATTTTTAAATAAAAATATCAATAAGTTTAAAAAAATATCGCCTAAAGTTATTTACAAATAACCTGTACTGATATATAATATAAATATAAAGTTAATAAATAACATTTAAAGATATTTATTAACACATATCAAAAAAACGAAATAATAAAAGTTACTGATCTAAAAATTAAGGTGACATATCAAACGGTAGTTCTACTGGAAGCACCTAAGAATTTATAAGATAGGGGGATAACTAAATGAGATACGTAAATATTACCAGTGATTTAGTAAGTGATAAAAATTTAAACAGTAGCGAATTTAGAATATTCGTCTATCTGTTACAAAATTGGAATGAAAAATACGGATATAGTTTTCCTTTAAGAGAACAAATAATCCAAGATTTAGGAATGGGTAATAACACGGTGAACAGAGCATTAAATAGCTTAGAAGAAAAAGGCTATATAACAAGAAAGAAACATAAAACCAAGAATGGTTGGAACAATATATACTACATACATAAATACCTAGTTGTCAGTAAAAAGGCACAAGATTTAGAGAAAGCTCCAAAAGTGAACGAGAAAGTGAACGAGATTGTGGTCGAGAATGGTCGAGAGCAATTAGCAAATGAACTACTGGTAAAGCAAAGTAGCAAGGTACTTAATAAACAACTAAAGACAGATGATATAGCCAAATTAAATGCCTTAGATACAGACATATTAATAAAAGCTATCGACAGAGCTAATAAATATAAATCAGAGGGTTATTATATTGGATACCTATTTAGCACATACGAGAGTATTAAAAATAACGCACAGGAGCCACAGAGAGAGGTTCAAAGTAATAAAACGAGTAATAACTCAACTGATGATAAAAAATCAAATACAGAGGCAACTGGGAAGTATATAAATAATAACTATCCAGTAAATACGAAATATCATAATAGCCTTAATGAGCATTTTAGAAAATATGAAGAAGATGAACTAGAACGAAAGTTATTAGAAGCACAAGCTAGAAAAAGGGGGTTAGCAATATGAAATTAACTAAACAAGAAATATACGATAACACTAGACAAATGATAAATGACCAAGACCAAGAAAATTATATGGAATACTACAAAGTATTTTTAGAAAACAAGGATAGACGAGATATTACAACAGAGGAAAAAGAAGAAATAATAGCTAGAGCTTATGCAATATATCAACATAAAGAAGCTGAATTATATGAAATATTAGACTTAGCATATTTAGATCTAATGGTTGATGATAATAGAGTAGCAATATAAAGGGGGTAAGGATATGAGTAGTTTATATAAAAAGATATTTGAAGTACAACAAAATTTAGTAGCAACTAAAAACCAATACAATAAATTTGGTGGATATGCATACAGAAGTTGCGAAGATATATTAACAGCCTTAAAACCACTTCTAAAAGAGCAAGGGTTAATCCTTTTTATAAATGATGAGGTTGTAAATGTAGGCGGTAAAAACTATATAAAAGCTACTGCCAAGTTAATAGATATAGAAACTGGAGAAGTTGTAGAAAATAGTGCTTTGGCCAGAGAGGACGAGGACAGAAAGAAAATGGATAGTCCACAAATAACAGGAAGTTGCTCAAGCTATGCTAGAAAATATGCTTTAAATGGCTTATTTATGATAGATGATGTAAAAGACAGTGATGCAACTAATAAACATGGAAAAGACGAACCTAAAGCTCCAGTAGAAGCTCCTAAAGAAGAAAAAGTATTCGCTGGTCCAGCTTCAAAAGAAGCCAATGTTAAAAATATATGGACAAAACCAAAAGAGGATAATGTTATTCCACTAGATAAACAAAATCCAAGTGAACAACTTGTAACAAATACAGAGATTAAATTTGTATATAGTCGAGGAATACAAGCTGGATACACTCAGGAACAAATAAGAAACCATATAGCTAAAAAGTTTAATAAGAGCATTGAAGAACTTACTAAAAAAGAGTGTCTAAAGATAGTTGAAGGATATCAAAATATGATACTAAAGAAAGTTGAGGGCTGATAAATGGTTACTGAAATAATAAAAGGCACTACCTAACAAATAGATAGCACCTTAAAAGAGTTACACAATATAACTCTATAGAACCCAACTAGATTATATTGTGTAGCTCCAATAAAATCAAGCCTTAATATAGGACTTTTGAATTTTGGCACAACTCAAACCAAAAAAATAAAACTAAAGTGTGCGTAATAAAACTATTTATTTAGGGTTGTGTCTTTTTTCAAGAGCCTTATATTGAGGCATTTAGAAAGGAGTTGAAAATATGAAACAAAAACAAGAAAAAGCAACAGAAGAAATGAAAAAGATGTTACTTATTAAAAAATTAGTGAAAATGCTAGAGCCTTATAGAAAGGAGCAAGGACATGAGAATAGTTAGAATAGGATTAATTCAATATAAAATCGTAGGAATACCAATGATAAGTTTTGATAGCTACTGGAAGGCTTTAGCTTATTTATATGGACTTTAGAAGGTGATTGTATGAATAATACTATTGAAATATTGGATAGAGAGACAAATACAAAGCAAGTGTATGTATTAAAGGAAGATGATATAAAAAAATCACAATTAGAATTTGACAAGGAAGTATTAGTAGAAATATTAAAAGTATTGATAAAAGTATCTAAGTTTTGCTTATATGTTGCTATTAGCTTTCTAGAAATGTTCTTGAATGTTACAAAGGTAATATTCAATCTAGATGATTACAAGCCTTTCAAAAGCATTACAGAGAGTTTTATAAATGCTAGAGAACAAAGACTAAACAAACAAGCTTCTAAACAAACTGATAAATATAGAATTAAATTTGCTACCGAAGAACTTACTAAGCATCAATATAAGTTTGAAAGAAGTGAAATCTACAATGATGTATATAAAAATATCCAGTTAAAGCTTAAAGAGTTTAGTGATCATAAAATAGCTATAAACGAAGATGTATATAAAGACATGCTTAGAAAAATAGATATCCTAACTGTTGAAGTTGAAAAGAAAGCATTAGTAGAAGGATATAACTATGGAGCATATACTAAGTACAGACTATCAAATGAAGAAGTGTATGAGGATTTTATCCAGTATAAGATTATGAGAGGAGAAGGACATGGCAAAATTGATAAGGAGCAAAGAGAAAGTCAAAATTGATGATAACTTACTAAAGCTTCTAAGATATGGAGAACAAATAAAGCCAGTAAGAAACTGTAGTAACTATTTCATAACTAATACTGGAAGGGTTTTTAGTGGAAAGTACAAGGTAGAATATGAAACTTTATTAGGACAAAATTATCATTGTGTTATTTGGAAGGAATTAAGATCTAGAATTACAAATGGATATTTATCAATCAATATTACAGATGATGAAGGCATCAGAAAAAGAGAGTATATCCATTATCTAGTTTATGAAGCTTATGAAGGCTGGGTTGATAGAAAGGTGCTAAAAATAGTGCATAAAGACCGAGATAAATTAAACAACAATTTAAATAATTTAGCACTAGAATTTAGAAAGAAATCAGACTATCAGGAACACAAAAATTATCTATATAGAGCAAATACACTAGGATTAAATAAGAAGATAAGGTTATAAGAGTGTAGCCCTATAAATTAACTTGTGAGAGGGGCTTTAATGATTGATTTAATCACAATAGTAGTGGTTAAGAGAGTAGCCCTCTTTCCAAGTGTAGCCCTATAAATTAATCTGATATTTGACTTTTTATAGCATTAAAAATTTAGCAGAGAAGGGATAAAAATGACTATTACATATAACAATAAAAATTATAATCTACATACATTAGTTGTTACTTATTTGGATAATAGAGTTGTAGCTTATCCAGTATTAAGCAGCTTAAATAAATTAGAATTAATAGAAGTTACAAGAAAGAGCTTCTATAAAAATAATAAACAAGGTTTTATAATTCCTAATGGAGGAGAAAAGCCAGCAATAAATTATTTTAAAAGAACTGATTTAAAAAGTTGGAAAATAAATTAAAAATAGGGGTGATTTAAATATGGATATATTACAAGAAATATATTTTATGTGGAACGAAAGATATGCTTTAGGTAAATTTAAAAATAGTAAAGAATTAAGAAAAAAAGAAAAAGAACTAGAAGATCTAAGAAAAGATTTTTTAAAAAAAGTAGAGGATAAAGAAAGTATAACAGAAATCAAAAAGGTATTTGGTGATGTTGTAGATGCAGAAAATAGCACTTCAGCAGTAGAACAAAATATCTACTTTGTTGAAGGCTTTAAACAAGGAGTTAAATTTATTGTAGAATGTTTTAGCTAAGAGGTGTAAAAATATGAAATATTAATTAAATTCAAAAGGTAGTTACTGGATTTATATATTTAGTAGCTATCTTTATTTTATGTATAAAAATTCCAAGTAGTTAGAAAATATGGTATAATAGATATATAAAGATAAAAAAAACGAGCCATTTATTTAGCTTCTAAAGGCTATTTAGGTGGCTTTTAATATATTTATATGCCTACAAAAGCCTACATTGTCATGCTAACTTAAGAAATCCTAAGATAAATGTTAGCAAATACTAGCATTAACCAAATGAATTACAAAACAACATTTAAAAACGCGGTCAAACTCTTTAAGTGTTCATATTACAAGGTTTTTACAAGCTTTTTTATGTAGTACAATAAATAAAAAGGGTGCATCTAAATGCTAAGGTAAAACCTGATAAAACTTATCATAAAACTTAACAAAACTTAACTTTAATTATTAAAGGAGATATTATGCAAGATTTATTTAAAAGAAGCATGAAGCTTCATAGCAAAACTTTAGAGCTAGAGGAAAAAATTAAAGAATTTAATAAATATAAAATATCTAGCATTAATTACTCTAATACAAGATCATCTCCTACAAATAAATATTTAAATAGCATAGATAATACATTAATAATACAAGAGGAGCTATTAAACAAGTATATAAGAGCTTATACTGATGAGTTAGAAGTCCAAATGCAAATTGAAAAATATTTAGATACTTTAAAAGAACCTATAGAAAGATTTATTATTAGAGGAAGATATACTTGTCATTTAACATGGAATGAAATAGCAGATAAGACTGGATATTCTATTAGACAAGTTATGAGAATACATAAAAAAATATTAGATAATAAAGAAGCTGATAAATAGGGAAGTGCTGCCTAATTATCAGCCAAAAAGTGTGTACCAAAGTGTGTACCAAAATTTAAAATTCAATTAGAAGGAAATAGATTTTATAAGAAGCTAATAAATTTTTCCTTCATTTATATATATAGGTATTTTTAATCGTATAAGAAGGTGATAAAACGGACAAGATTTTAATGAAGGTATATTATTTTTATGGTATAATTAAGTGTTAGAAAAAATCAAAGGGGCGAGAAAATGAAGTTTTGGAAATTACATGGAATAGGAAATGACTTTGTAGCAATAGATGGAAGAGAAGATGGTATAGATTCAGCTAATTACGGTGATTATGCAAAAAGAGCATGTCATAGAAAATTTTCTGTAGGTGCAGATGGATTATTAGTTGTAAAAAATTCAGATGTGGCAGATGTTGAGATGGTTTACTATAATTCAGATGGTTCTCGTGCTGCTATGTGTGGAAATGGTCTTAGATGTTTTGTAAAATTTGTATATGACAACAATATAGTAAAAAAAGATGAATTTGATGTATATACATTAGATGGAATAAAAAAAATAAAATTAAACTTAAAAGATGGACAAATAGAAACTGTAAGAGTAAATATGGGAAGTGGAAGCTTTTTAGCTAAAGATGTTCCTGTAAATACTCAAATGGAAAAATTTGTAGAACAAAAAGTAGATGTACTTGATAGAGAGTACACAGTGACATCAATGCTTATGGGAGTTCCTCATACAGTAGTATTTGTAGATAAATTAGATATGGATGAAGTTCAAAAATACGGAGCAGAACTAGAAAAACATAAAGTATTTCCTGAGAAAACTAATGTAAACTTTGTGAAAGTAATAGATGAAAAAAATATATTAGTAAAAACTTTTGAAAGAGGTTGTGGATATACTTTTGGATGTGGAACAGGTATGACTGCATCAGTAGTGATAAGTAATTACCTTGGAAAAGTAGGTAAAAGTGTAAATGTAACTTCTGAAGGTGGAAGTGTTAGAATAGACTTAGAAGATGGATTTGCATATATGACAGGACCAGCTGTTAAAATATGCGAAGGAAATTTGGAGGTATAATATGGCAATTAGCATGACTGGATTTGGAAGAGGAGAAGTTAAAAACGAAAATTATCAATTTTTAGTAGAATGTAAAACTATTAATCATAGATATTGTGATATAAATATGCGTCTTCCAAGAAAAGTAAGTTTTTTAGAAGATAAAGCTAGAAATTTCATAAAAGATTTTGTAAAAAGAGGAAGAGTTGATTTATATGTAAAACTTGACTTAATTGGTTCAGAAGATGTAAACTTAAAATTCGATGAGAATTTAGCATCTCAGTATATAAATATATTAAATACAATAAGAGACAAATATAAATTAACTGACGATATATCTGTTATGAATGTGGCTAAGTTTCCAGATATGATAAAGGCTGAAGAAAAGGAAGAAGACGAAGATGAAATATGGGCATTATTTAAAGAAGCTTTAGAAATTTCTCTTAAAAAACTTGTAGCTATGAGAGAAGATGAAGGTAAAAAACTAGAAGAAGATACTTTAAAAAGATGTGATATTTTATCAGGTTATATAAATGAAATTGAAAAATTATCAGATACAGTAGTTGAGGATTATAGAGAAAAATTAAATACAAGAATAAAAGAATTACTTCAAAATCCAAATGAAATAGATGAAAATAGATTAGCACAAGAAGTGGCTATTTATGCAGATAAAAGTTCAATAACAGAAGAAATTGTTAGATTTAATTCGCATATAGTTCAACTTAAAAATACAGTAGTAAAAAATGATTCAGTGGGAAGAAAAATGGACTTTTTAATTCAAGAAATGAATAGAGAAATAAATACTATGGGTTCAAAATCATCTGACATAAATATTACTAATTTAGTAGTTGAAGTGAAAAGTGAATTAGAAAAAATTAGAGAACAAATTCAAAATATAGAATAATATTTACATAGCAAATAGAAAGGGAGAGAATACTAATGATTAAGAAAAAAGGATTATTATTAGTTGTTTCTGGACCATCAGGAGCAGGTAAAGGCACTGTATGTAAAGAACTTATAAAAAGAAATCCTGACTTTAAACTTTCAATATCAGCTACTACAAGATCTCCTAGAGAAGGAGAAGTAGACGGTGTTAGTTATTATTTCTTAACTAAAGAAAAATTTAGTGATATGATAGGTAAAGGAGGATTTTTAGAATACGCACAAATATACAGTAATTTCTATGGAACACCAAAAGGACCTGTAATGGAATATCTAGAAAATGGAAATGATGTTATACTAGAAATTGAAAT
The DNA here is from genome assembly GCA_964449895.1 of uncultured Clostridium sp. GTDB lineage: Bacteria > Bacillota > Clostridia > Peptostreptococcales > Peptostreptococcaceae > Intestinibacter. The sequence goes on along the minus strand of CAYVBY010000001.1, from coordinate 233,197 downwards.
GCAAGGAGCAAAACAAGTAAAAGAAATGTATCCTGAGGCTGTACTTATATTTGTACTACCACCTTCACTTGAAGAGTTAAAACACAGACTTGTATCTAGAGGAACAGAAACTGAAGAACAAGTAAAAGAAAGACTTAGCACTTCATTTGAAGAAATAAAAACAATAAAAGATTACGATTACTTTGTATTTAATGAAACAAATAAAACGACAGAAGCTGCAATAGCTATAGAAAATATAGTTGTGGCAGAAAAAAATAAAGCAAGAAGATATGAAAATGCAATAATAAAAATGTTCAAGGAGGAATTATAAAATGATAAAACCATCAATAAACGACGTATTAGAAAAAATAAGCAACAGATATTATTTAGTAGGGACTGTAGCTAAAAGAGCAAGAGAAATAGTTGACGGTTCTGAAATATATGTAGAAAATAAACAAGGTGAAAATAAACCTGTTTGTATAGCAACTGAAGAAGTAGCAGAAGATAAAATAACTTACAGATTATTAACTCAAGAAGAAATAGAACAAAAAGAATTAGAACATCATTTAGAACAAGAAAAACAACAAAGAGAATTAGAACAAGACTAATAAGGAGACTTAAATATGTTAAAAGGTAAGACTGTTGTAATAGGAGTAAGCGGCGGAATTGCAGTATATAAAGTCTGTGATGTCGTAAGTAGATTAAAAAAATTAAATGCAACAGTTCATGTTATAATGACAAAGAGTGCTTGTGAATTTGTGGCACCTCTTACTTTTCAAACATTAAGCCAAAATTATGTGGTATGTGATATGTTTGAAAATCCAAAAACATGGGATGTTGAACATATATCTCTTGCAAAAAAAGCAGATGTGTTTTTAGTTGCACCAGCTACTGCAAATGTTATTGCAAAAATAGCAAATGGAATTTGTGATGATATGCTTACTACGACAATTGCAGCTACAAAGGCAAAAGTACTTATAGCTCCAGCTATGAATACTAATATGTATGAAAATCCAATAGTTCAAAGAAATATTTCTACTTTAAAGGAATATGGATATAATTTTGTAGAACCAGAAAGTGGAAGATTGGCTTGTGGAGATATTGGCAGTGGAAAATTAGCATCACCTGATGTTATAGTAGAACATGTAGAAGGACTACTAAAATATGAACAAGATTTAGTTGGCAAAAAAATAATAATAACAGCAGGACCAACAATAGAAAGTCTTGATCCTGTGAGATATTTAACTAATCGTTCTAGTGGAAAGATGGGATATTCTATAGCTAAAGTTGCAGCAGCTAGAGGCGCAGAAGTTACTTTAGTATCAGGAAAAACTAATATAAAACCACCAGCAAAAATAAAAAACTTTATAAGCATTACATCAGCTGAAGATATGTATCAAGCTGTTATTTCAAATTTAGATGAAAATGATGTTGTTATAAAAAGTGCAGCTGTTGCAGATTATAAACCAAAACAATACAGCGACAAAAAAATCAAGAAAAAAGATGGAGATTTAATTATAGAATTAGATCGAAATAAAGACATTGCTTTTGAAGTTGGTAAAATAAAAAAAGACAAGATTTTAGTTGGATTTGCAGCAGAGACTAATGACTTAATAGAAAATGCAAAAGGTAAAATAGCAAAGAAAAATATGGACTTTATAGTTGCAAACAACTTAAAAGAAAGTGGAGCTGGCTTTGGAATTGATACTAATGTTGTAAGTATTATAGAAAAAGACGGAAGTATGAAAAAATATCCAATGATGACTAAAGAAGAAGTTGCAAATGTAATTTTGGATAAAATTAAAGGTTTGTTAGATAATAAACAGTAAAATTTATATCAAATAAAAAAGGAAATCATGCTGATTTCCTTTTTTATAACACATAAGAAAAATTTAAAAATATTTGAAAGGAGTATGAGATGGAAAAATATGCTAAGGTCATAGTTAGAAATAATAGCCAATACACAGATAATTTATTTACATATAAAGTTCCAGAGTTTCTAATAAACGAGATAAGCCTAGGGCATAGAGTTCTTGTACCCTTTGGAAAAGGAAATAAGCCAATAGAGGCTTATATATTTAACTTAAGTAGAAAAAATGAAGAAGATGTAAAAACAAAGTATATTTACGATATATTAGATGAGAAACCTATTTTAAGAAAAGAGGACCTAGAACTAATTTATTGGATGAAAAATAGATACCTTTGTACCTATATAGATTGTATAAATTTAATTATTCCAAAGGGATATAAATTAAATAACTATAAGGTAGCAAAAATTAATCGCTTATTAGAAAAAAATGAACCTTATGATTTATACAATTTAAGTGAACATTTGAGTGAAAATAAAAAATTTGTTTTTCAAAAGATTTTAGATAATAAAGGCAAGATAAAAGTTCAGAAATTAATAGACGAAAAATTAGATGAATTAAAATATGAAAAACAAGATATTAAATCTTTAAAAAATAAAGTATCAGACAATATAAATAGTTTACTTTATAAAATGCAAGAAGAAGGTCTTATAGATTTAAAATGGGAATATAAAAGTATAAAAAATGAAAAAAAAATATGCTATGTATCTTTAACTATGGATTACATAGAAATGCAGTTTTACCTAAAGGAAAAAAAAATACGATTAGGTGAAAAACAAAAGTTGATTTTAGAATTTCTAAAAAATAACGATGATGTAGAAATAAATGACTTAGTCGATTTATTAAATGTATCTAAAGTAAGTATAAATTCTCTTAAAGATAAAAATTTAATAGATTTTAAGTATGAAGATTTTTATAGAAAGACAAAATCTAATTTCAACTATAAAAATAAAGATGTAATTTTAAATGAAGAGCAAATATATGCAATTGATAAAATTACAAATGAAATGTTTAATGAAGAAAAAAAGCCTTATATGATTCATGGAGTTACTGGAAGTGGTAAAACAGAAGTATATATGGAAATTATAGATTATGCCCTAAAACAAGGGCTAGATAGTATTGTTTTAGTACCTGAAATATCTTTAACTCCTCAAACTATAGCTAGATTTAAAAATAGATTTAAAGATATAGTAGGAGTTTTTCATAGTAGATTATCTGAAGGCGAAAGACATGATGTTTTTAGAGAGATAAAAAAGGGAAATATAAGAATACTTATAGGAGCAAGATCTGCAATATTTGCACCATTTAATAGTTTAGGTGTAGTTATAGTAGATGAGTTTCATGAAAACTCCTATAAATCAGACAATAACCCAAAATTTTCTACTATAGAAGTTGGAAGGTATTTAGTAAATAAAAGAAATGTAACTTTAGTTTTAGGTTCTGCAACACCTTCAGTAGAGGAGTATTACAGAGCACAACAAAAAAACTACGAGCTTATAGAACTTAAAAATAGAGCAAATAATAAACCTCTTCCTAAAATAGAAGTAGTAGATATGAAGGAAGAACTTAAAGTAGGAAATAGAAGTTTTTTAAGCGATTTACTTAAAAATGAAATAGAAAAAGAACTTAAAAAAAATAATCAAATTATTTTATTTTTAAATAGAAGGGGATATTCAAGTTTTGTATCCTGTAGAGAATGCGGATATGTATTTAAGTGTAAAAATTGTGATATATCTCTTACTTATCATAAAGACCAAAATTTAGGTAAGTGTCATTATTGTGGCTATGAAACTCATATCCCAAATACTTGTCCAGAGTGCAAAAGTAAATATGTAAAAGCTTTTGGACTTGGAACTGAAAAAATAGAAGAAGAAATAAAAAAAATATTTGAAGGAGTAAGAGTTCTTAGATTAGATAAGGATACTACTTCAAAGAAAAATGACCTTGAAAATATTTTAAATAAATTTCAAAACAAAGAAGCCGATATACTTATAGGTACACAAATGATAAGTAAAGGCTTAGATTTTAAAAATGTAACATTAGTAGGAATATTATCTGCGGATATGATGCTTAATTTTCCAGATTTCAAGAGTTATGAAAATACTTTTCAATTAATTACTCAGGTATCTGGTAGAGCAGGAAGGTCTGATAAAGAAGGAAAAGTAATTTTACAGACATATAGTAGTGAAAATGATGTTATAAAAAGAATAGTAAACTATGATTTTAAAGGATTTTATGAAGATGAAATAAAAATTAGAGAAACCTTCAATTATACACCATTTAATAATATGTTAAGTGTAGTTGTAAGTGGAAAAAATGAAATGAAGGTAAAAAAGAATATTTCAAACTTCTATAATAATTTAATATATATTTTAAAAAGTCGTCAAATAACAAATTTTGATTTTATTTTAGGACCTAATCCTTGTTCTATATCAAAAATAAATTCAAATTATAGATGGCAGATATTATTTAAAGATGATAATATTGAAATAAATTTATTAAAGGGTATAATAAAATATATATGTATAACTAAGAGAGATATTGTATTTGATAAAGATATTCATATATCAATAGATATTAATCCAAATAGTATTTTATAAGAATTTTAGGAGGAATAAAAATGGCATTAAGACAAATAGTAAAAATAGGAGAACCAGTTCTAAGAAAAAAATGCAAAGTTGTTACAGAAATAAACGATAAAATAATACAATTACTAGATGATATGGCAGATACTATGTATGATGCTGATGGTGTAGGTCTTGCAGCACCACAAGTAGGTATACTTAAAAGAATAGTTGTAATAGATATAGGAGAAGGACTTTTAGAACTTATAAATCCAGAAATAATAGAAACTGAAGGCGAAGATTTAGATTGTGAAGGATGTTTAAGTGTTCCAGGAGAAAGTGGAGATGTTTTAAGACCATATAGAGTTAAAGTTAGAGCTCAAAATAGAGATGGTGAATGGTTTGAAATAGAAGGAGAAGAATTACTTGCAAGAGCATTCTGTCATGAAATAGATCACTTAGACGGAATATTATATGTAGACAAAGTTCAAAAATAGGAGTTGATTTATTTGAAAATATTATTTATGGGAACACCAGATATTGCTAGTGGGTGTTTACAAAAGCTTATAGATGAAAAATATGATGTAATAGGAGTAGTTACACAGCCAGATAAACAAGTAGGTAGGGGAAAAAAAATTGTATTTTCTCCGGTTAAACAAGTTGCCGTTGATAACAATTTAGCTATTTACCAACCAAATAATGCAAAAGACCAAGAATTTGTAAATGAAATAAAAAATTTAAATCCAGATATTATAGTAGTAGTAGCTTATGGGCAAATTTTATCTAAGGAATTTTTAGATATACCAAAATATGGTTGTATAAATGTTCATGTATCATTACTTCCAAAATATAGAGGAGCAGCACCTATTAACTGGGTAATAATAAACGGTGAAGAAAAAACTGGAGTTTCAATAATGTTTATGGATGAAGGATTAGATTCAGGAGATGTAATTTCACAAAGTGAATTTAAATTAGATGATGAAATTACAGCAGGAGAACTTCATGATAAGATGACTGTTGAAGGAAGTGAGCTCCTTTGCCAAACTTTAGAATTAATAAAACAAGAAAAAGCAACTAGAACACCTCAAAATCACGAGGAGTTTACTTATGCTCCAATAATGGACAAAAATTTAGGTCATATAGACTTTACAAAAACTGCTAGAGAAGTTCACAATTTAGTTAGAGGTGTAAATCCATGGCCAAGTGCATATACTAATTGTGGAGAAAAGAAAATGAAGGTTTGGAAAACATCTGTATTAGAAGAAAAAACTACTAAAGAACCAGGCACTGTTTTAAAAGTAGACAAAGATGGTATAAAAGTAGCTACTGGTGAAAATGTTATATTAATAACTGAAATACAAATGCCAAACAAAAAAAGAATGGAAGTTAAAGAATTTATAAAAGGAAATAGTATAGAAGAGGGAACTTTACTAAACTAAATTTAATATATGAAAAATTTTGAGATTAGGAGTGTTTAATAATGTATCCATTTTATTATGATTCAACATATATTATTTTAATTCCTGCAATAATACTTACTATGTATGCTCAATTTAAAGTATCTTCAACTACAAACAAATACTTTAGAGTTCATACACAAAGAGGTTATACAGGAGAGGAAACAGCTAGAGCGATTTTAAATGCAAATGGAATATATGATGTTAGAATAGAGATGACAGGAGGTAATTTAAGTGATCATTACGACCCAAGAAGTAAGACTTTAAGATTATCTACTGATGTATATAGAGGGACTTCTATTACTTCTGTAGCTGTAGCAGCACATGAATGTGGTCATGCTATTCAACATGCTAGAGGATATGCTCCACTTAATATAAGAGGTGCTATAGTTCCAGTCGTTAATTTTGCTTCAAGTGCGTCTTGGGCATTAATAGGTATAGGATTATTTATGTCTAGTTTTTCATTTTTACTAAAAATAGGAATACTTTTATTTAGTGCTACTGTAATTTTCCAATTAGTAACTTTACCAGTAGAATTTAATGCTTCAAGTAGAGCCTTAGTTCAAATTGAAAACTTAGGTATAGTAAGTCATGATGAAGTTAGAAAAAGTAGAAAAGTGCTTAATGCAGCAGCTTTAACTTATGTTGCGGCAGCGGCTACAGCAGTGCTTCAATTAGTAAGATTAATTGCAATTGCCGATAAAAGAGATGATTAAGCAAAAAATATGATAATATATATATAAGGGAATGTTATAAGGTCAAATTTAAAATTTACTTTTTAACACGCCCTTAATTTGATTAAGGAGAAAATTTTATGAAAGCAAGAAAGATGGCTTATAATGTTTTATTTGATATAGAAAAAAACAAAAACTACTCAAATATGGCTATAAATAAGCATTTTAAAGATTGTAATCTAGACAAAAGAGATAGAGGATTTGCTACAGAAATTATATACGGAGTAGTAGAAAATAAAATATATCTAGATTATATAATAGATAAATTATCAAAAATAAAAACTAATAAATTAAATTTAAAAGTTAAAATACTTCTTAGAATGGGAATATATCAAATTCTATTTTTAGATAGTGTATCAGATTATGCAGGTGTAAATGAAACAGTTAATTTAGCTAAAAAAATAGATAATAGATCTTCAGGATTTATAAATGCCGTTTTAAGAAATGTAATAAGACAAAAAGAAACTATAGGAGAAGTAAATATAAAAGATCCAGTAGATTATTTATCTACTAAATATTCTTACGATAGATGGATTGTTAGAAATTGGATAAGTAACTTTGGAAAGGATTTTACTGAAGATTTACTAGAGGCAAATAATGAAAAGCCAAGTCTATATTTAAGAGTAAACACTTTAAAAATAAACAGAGATGAATTAATAGAATTACTTGAAAAACAAGACGTAAAATGCGAGAAAGTTTCATTTATAGATGAAGCTATAAAAGTGAACAATCTTAAAAACATAGAAAATAATGATTTATACAAAAAAGGATTTTTTACAGTTCAAGATATAAGTTCTATGCTAGTTGGAAAAGTATTAAATCCAAAAGAAAATAGCCAAGTTATAGATATATGTAGTGCTCCAGGAGGAAAAACTACTCATATAGCTACACTTATGAACAATACTGGAAAAGTAGTATCTAGAGATATATATGATCACAAAATAAATTTAATCAAAAATTCTGTAAATCGTTTAGGTTTAAAAAATGTAACTGTAGAATTATTTGATGCATTGAATTTAGACAAGGAAAGTGTAGAAAAATTTGACTATGTACTTGCTGATGTACCTTGTTCAGGTCTTGGAATTATAAGAAGAAAACCTGAAATTAAATACAAAGAAAAGGACGAATTTAAAGATCTTCCAAAATTACAAAGAGAAATTCTTCAAAATGCCTCTAAATATGTAAAAGTCGGAGGAACTTTAGTGTACAGTACTTGTACAGTACAAGATAACGAAAATATAGAAGTAGTAGAAAGTTTCTTACAAAGCAATAAGAGATTTGAATTTGAAAAAATAGAAAACATAAATGTAGATTTAGAAAATGAAGAAAAAGGATATATAAAAATTTATCCAAATGTTCACGGTATGGATGGATTTTTTATAGCAAAATTAAAAAGAGTAAGGTAGGTAGCAATATGGAAAATAAAAAAATAGCTCTAAAAAACTTTACTGAAGCAGAATTAAAAGAATTCCTAAAAGAGATAGGAGAAAAGCCTTTTAGAGGAAGTCAAATTTTTTCATGGATATATAAAGGTGCTAAAAGTTTTGATGATATGAAAAATATTCCTAAGTCTCTTAGAGAAAAATTAGAAAAAGTTTCATATATAGGTAACTTAGAGACTGAATTGGTGTTAAAATCTAAAGTAGATAAAACAAAAAAATATTTATTCTTATTAAATGATGGTAATATAATAGAATCAGTAATGATGGATTATGAAGACAGAGTTACAGCGTGTATTTCTAATCAAGTAGGATGTAGAATGGGATGTAAATTTTGTGCATCTACAATGGATGGACTTATTAGAAATTTAGAACCTTGGGAAATTTTAGACCAAATAATCAAAATCCAAGAGGATACAGGAAAAAGAGTTTCTAATTTAGTTTTAATGGGAAGTGGAGAACCGTTAGATAACTTTGAAAACACTAAGCAATTTTTAAAAATTGTAAATGAAGAAAATGGTCTCAACATAGGATATAGACATATAACTCTTTCTACTTGCGGTATTGTACCGAAGATGTATGAACTTGCAGACTTAAATATACCTATTAATTTAGCACTATCTTTACACTCTCCTTTTGATGATAAGAGAGCTGAAATAATGCCAATTGCAAGGGCATATAAAGTAAAAGATATAATTAAAGCATGTCAAAATTATATAGATAAAACTAATAGAAGAGTAACATTTGAGTATTCCTTAATAAAAGGAGTAAATGACTCTAAGGTTGAATCTGATGAGATAAGCAAACTATTAAAAGGAATGTTATGCCATGTAAACTTAATTCCTATCAATAAGGTAGAAGAAAGAGATTTTGAAAGACCAGATAAAACATATATTTATAAATTTAGAGATGCATTACAAAAAAATAATATACCAACTACTGTAAGAATTTCTATGGGTTCTGACATAGGAGGAGCTTGTGGTCAATTGAGAAGAAAACACAAGTAGAAAAAGGGGGTAAAAATATGATTTTTAGTTTGGCGTCTGATATAGGCAAAGTCAGAAAAAACAATGAAGATTTTGTAGATGCAAAAATCATATGTAAAGATGATGATACAAAAATAGGAATATTTGCTTTAGCTGATGGAATGGGTGGACATAATAAAGGTGAAATTGCAAGTCAAATGGCTGTAAATGGAATAATCGATTTTTTGGGTAAAAATTTATCACAAGAAGGAAATGTGAAAATAGATTATTTAGATGACGTTATAAAACAAGCCTATAACTATGTAAATAATCAAATATACGAAAAATCTAAAGAAGATAAAAGTTTTTTTGGAATGGGAACTACATTAGTTACTGTAATTATATATAATGATGAAATGTATGTTGCAAATGTAGGCGATAGTAGATGCTATATTTTAAGAGATGAAGAGTTAAATCGTATAACTATAGATCATTCTGTAGTAGAAGATTTAGTTAGAATGAATATTATATCAGAAGAGGAAGCTATGACGCATCCAATCAGAAATCACATAACTAGAGCTATGGGTACTGATAATATGGTAGCTGTAGACATATTTAGAGAGAAACTAAAAGAAAATGATAAGATTTTATTAGCTACAGATGGACTTACTGGATATATTGTAGACGATAAAATAAAAGAAATTTTATCTGAAAATGAAGATGTAGATGAAGCTACAAAAAAATTAATAGATTTTACAAACAAAACTGCGGGAAGAGACAATACATCAGTTATTTTAATAAAAAGATAAGAAGGTGAAAATGTGGAACAAACGATTTTAGGTAATAGATATCAGCTTATGAGAAAAATTGGAGATGGAGGGATGGCTTTTGTATATCAAGCAAAAGACAAACTTCTAAATAGAATTGTAGCTGTCAAAATTTTAAGACCAGAATTTGCAGATGATGAAGAGTTTTTAGCTAAATTTAAGAGAGAGGCAGAAGCTGTTGCAAATGTAACCCATCCAAATATAGTAAATGTTTATGATGTTGGACAAGAAGGAAAAGTAAACTATATAGTGATGGAATATGTAGATGGTCAAAATTTAAAAGAAATAATAAAAAATGAAGGTGTTTTAGACGAGTATACAGCTCTTGATATAACTAAACAAATAGCACAAGCTTTAAGTGCTGCACACAAAAAAGGAGTTATTCATAGAGATATAAAACCTCACAATATATTAATTTCAAATGAAGGAAGACAAGTTAAAGTTGCAGATTTTGGTATAGCTAAAGCTGTTTCAAATTCAACTATTACAAATATTGGAAGTATCATAGGGTCTGTACATTATTTTTCACCAGAGCAAGCTAAAGGTCAATCAGTATCTCAAAATGCAGATTTATACTCTTTAGGTATAGTTTTATATGAAATGATAATAGGAAAAGTTCCTTTTAGAGGTGACAGTCCGATATCTATAGCTCTTCAACATATCAATGAAGAAATTGAATTTACGCAAGATGAAAAAATAAGTATACCTCATAGTGTTAGAACATTAATTAGTAAGTTGACAGAAAAATCACCGGAAGATAGATATCAAAGTGCAGAAGAAGTAATAGAAGATATAGAATACATAGAAAAAAATATAGATTTAGATTTTATAAAAGAGTATGATAATTATGTAACTCAAAAGATAGATTATGATAAATTACTTGCACAATCTAAATTATATTCTTCAAACAAAAATAAATTTTATGAAGAAAATTTAGAAGACTATAAATATGAAGATGAAGAAGATGATGAAGAATATGAAGAAAAACATAGAAAAAAAACAAATAAAAATAATAAGAAAAAAAATAAAGGTGCGAAAAAAATATTAAAAACTTTAATAGCGGCAGTATTAGTAATAGTAATTGCTGCTGGTGGAATATTTGCTGGCAAAAATCTTTTAGGTGGAGAAGAAACAGATATTAAATCTTTTGCTGTACCTAATTTTGTAGGACAACATATAGATGAAGTAAGTAAACAAGCAAACCAATTAGGTATTAGAATACAACAATCTGAAGAGTACAGTGCAAATGTTGAAAAAGGATATGTTATTTCTCAAACACCACAAACTGGTGAGCTAAAACCTGGAGATACAATAAGTGTAGTTGTAAGTTTAGGTGGAAAAGAGGCTAGTGTACCAAATTGTGTAGGACTTGATTTTGAAAAAGCCAAAGAAAGGATAGAAAAAAATAATCTACAAGTTGGCTCTAGAAGTTATGAGTACAGTGATGATTATGAGGAGGGAATTGTAATATCTCAAACTCCAACATCAGGAACTAGTGGAATTCTTCAAAATACAAGAGTTGATTTAGTTATAAGTAAAGGTCCAAAACCAGCTGAGCAACCATCAGAGGATCCAAAACCAGAAGATGGCAATACAGGAGAAGGTAACAATACAGGATCAGATGATAAAGATAATACAAATGGATCTGGAGAAGGACAATAGTATTTTAGATATACAAATTATTTAGGAGGACTTTAATGATAGAAGGTAGGATAATAAAAGGTATTGGAGGTTTTTACTATGTAGAGACAGGTAATTGTCTTTATGAATGTAGAGCTAGAGGAATTTTTAGAAAAAATAAAATAACTCCACTTGTAGGAGACAGAGTAAAAATTAGTATAGTAGATGAAGAAAATAAAAAGGGTGTAGTAGAAGAAATCGAAAAAAGAGATACAGAACTTGTTAGGCCGCCTATTGCCAATGTAAACAAGGCACTTATAGTTTTCGCTGTAAAAAATCCAACACCACATTTATCTTTATTAGATAGATTTATCGTACTTGCAGAAAGAGAAAATCTAGAAATTGTGATAGTGCTTACTAAAATAGATTTAGATGATGATAATACTTACCAAAAGATAAAAGACATTTATGAACCTTGTGGATATAAAGTTATAGGAGTTAGCAACACTAAAAAAATTAATATCGACAAGATAAAAGAAGAATTAAAAGATAATACAGTAGTATTTGCAGGACCATCAGGAGTTGGAAAGTCAAGTTTACTTAATGAAATAGATAGTAATTTCAAACTGCAAACTGGAGATGTAAGTGATAAAATAAAAAGAGGAAGACATACAACTCGTCATGCTGAATTATTTGAATTAGAATTTGGAGGATTAGTTGCAGATACTCCTGGATTTAGTTCATTAACACTTGATGATATAGAAGATGTAGAATTAAAGGAATATTTTATAGAATTTGATGAATATGATGATTGCAAGTTTGGTTCAAAATGTATTCATCAAAATGAACCAAACTGTGCAGTAAAACAGGCAGTAGAAGATGGGGACATACCAAAAGAAAGGTATGAAAGTTATATACAATTAATAAATGAAATAAGACAAGGGAAAAGGAGATATTAAAATGATTAAATTAGCACCTTCAATTTTATCAGCAGATTTCGCAAGATTATTAGAGGATGTAAAAAAAGTAGAAAAAGCAGGATGTGAATATTTACACATTGATGTTATGGATGGACATTTTGTACCAAATATAACTTTAGGACCAGGGATTGTAAAATCACTTAGAAAAGATGTAAATATGGTATTTGATGCTCACCTTATGATAGAAAATCCAGATAACTACATAAAAGAATTTGCAGATGCAGGATGTGATATAATAGTTGTTCATCAAGAAGCTTGTAGACATTTACATAGAACTATACAAAATATAAAATCTTATGGAATAAAAGCAGGTGTAGCTTTAAATCCTGCAACACCAATAGAAACTATAAAATATGTTTTACAAGATGTAGATATGGTATTATTAATGTCTGTAAATCCTGGATTTGGTGGACAATCTTATATACCTGTAGTAACTGAAAAAATAAAAGAATTAAAAGCTTTAATAGGCGAAATGGGACTTGATATAGATATAGAGGTTGATGGAGGAGTAAAACCATCAAATATAAAAGAAGTAGTAGATGCTGGTGCTAATGTTTTAGTTGCAGGTTCTGCTATATTTGGAGCAGGAGATATAGATGAAGCTGTTAAATCACTTAGAGAAAATGCTAGCAAGTAAGGTGATATAATTGAAAGTTTGCATAGTATTAAATGGAAAGGTAAAAGATTACGAAGCTACTAAAAAAATAATAGAAAAAGAAAATTACGACTATATTATAGGAGCTGATGGTGGATGTAATCATCTAAATAATATGGGAATTTTACCTAACTATGTAATAGGAGATTTAGACTCTATAGATTATAATCTAATATCTTATTATGAAAATAATGATATAGTATTTAAAAAATTTCCTACTCATAAAGATGAAACAGATTCAGAATTATGTGTTTATTTAGCTAAAGATTTAGGAGCAAAAAGAATTGATTTTATAGGTTCTTTAGGTGGACGTATTGATCATTCTTTAGCTAATATAGGTTTTATGTATCATGTGTATGAGATGGGGATAGAACCTAGAATAATTACTAATGAAGAAGAAATCTACATATTACATAACGAAAAAAGAATTATAAAAGGTAAAAAAGGAAATACTATTTCTATATTAGCTTTAAAAGATAAGGCTTTAGGAGTTACCTTACAAAATTTAGAATATCCTTTAGATGATGCAGAGCTTAAGTATTTGTCACCTCTTGGAATTTCAAATGTTATGCTTGAGGATGAATGTATAATCTCTGTAAAAGAAGGTTATTTATTAGTAGTTAGAAATATAAATTTATAATGTGTTACAAAAAGACAGTTTATATTAAATAGACTGTCTTTTTATGATATATCGATTCAAATAACAATTTAAATTAGAAAGAAGGTTAAAAAATGATAAAGTCAACGGGTCTTGTAGTTGAAGGCGGAGGAATGAGAGGTGTATATGTTGCCGGAGTACTTGATTTTTTTATTGAAAAAGATTTGTACTTTGAAAATAATTATGGTGTATCAGCAGGTTCTTGTCATCTTTGTAGTTATTTATCTAAACAATATGAGAGAGCTTTTCGTATAAATGTAAATTATTTAAATGATAAAAGATATTGTAGCATTCAAAGCTTAATAAAGACAGGTGATTTATTTGGTGCAGATATGCTTTATAATTTAATACCTAATGAATTAGATTTATTTGATTATGATACATACAATAAAAATGAGTCTAATTTTTATTGCGTTGTAACTAATGTAAATACAGGAAAGCCTGAATACATAAAATTAGGAGATTTAAAGGATGATATAATATATGTTAGAGCTTCAAGTTCTCTTCCTATACTTTCAAGAAATGTGAAAATAGGAGAAGAAGAATATTTAGATGGAGGTATATCTGATTCAATACCTATAAGAAAATCTATTTTAGATGGAAATAAAAAAAATATATTAATTTTAACTAGAGATGAAGCTTATAGAAAAGACAAAAATTCACTTATGCCTATTATAAAAATAAGATATAAAAAATATCCTAAATTAGTAGAAAGTATACAAAATAGATATATTGTATATAATGATACTTTAGATTTGATAAAAGAATTAGAAAAAAAGGATGATATATTTGTAATCAGACCTAAAAATCCAGTTAAAATAGGTAGAACTGAAAAAAATCGAGAAAAATTAGAGGCTCTTTATAGACAAGGTTATAATGATGCAAAAGATAGTTATGAAGATTTGTTAAAGTATTTAAATAAGCAAGAATAAAATTTTTATTTGTATAAAAAACTTGCAACTTTATAAGGTTGCAAGTTTTTATACAAATAAGACATAATATTTATCTTTTTATGTAATATGAGTTTTGTTTATTTAAAAAATCAATTATAGATTTTTAGAGTAATTTATTATTACTGACATAAAACAATTTGTTCTTTTATATCAGAGTAAATTTGAAGTCCTTTAGTTTCGTATACTTTTATAACATCTGTATTTATAGAACTTGAAAAACTAGAAGCTATATTTTCTTTTTTTCTTAGAGTTTTTTCATTAAATACAATATCATCTTTATTGTCAAATAATGCTATATAGAATATACCTGTTTCAACTAAATCTTGGAAGAAATGACTTCCATAAGATAATTCTGGAACAACATCTTTATCGCTGTATGCAATTTCACACATAACTGACATATTGCTAAGCTCTGTAAAATGAACTGGAACACCAAGTGAAGGAGTTGTAGTACCCCAACGACCAGGTCCCATCAACATAGTATTTTTTCCCTTCAGAGCAGTATTTAATAGACCTATTTGTCTAGCTATTTTATATTTATCTATTTCATTTAATGCAAGATATTCGTTTACTGATACAAATATAATATAATCTATAGGAATACGAATATTTCCACCCATAAAGTTTCCAGTAGAGAAGAAGATACAATCTTCTTTATTTAATAGCTTAGGTATTTCGATAGATTTTCCAAGTCCTCTAGTTTGAAGAGGTCTACATTGAACTATATTAATTTTAAGTTTTCCATCTGGTTTAAAATTAGCTGTAAATTCTACATCTACAGGATAATTATATTCTTCAGAAATAACATGAAGAGCTTTTTTCATAGCTTCAGGAAAATCTGTATATTTTAATAGCTTTTTAAAGTTAAGTATATAAGGAGCCCTATTAGGGTCTAAGCCAAGTTCTTTAAGTCTAATTTGAGTATGGTAATCTTTTGAACCAAATAGATTTAAATCTGTTTTTAAATCCTTATTAATAACATCTTCTAGTTTTACATTCATATGTTTATTGGTTCTTACATTTAAAACATCTACACTATGTTGAGAGTATTTTTGTTCGTCAGTAGAATTCATAATTGGAAGCCTCATAGGATCATCTAAAGTTACTATTCTAACGTAATCTCCTATTATACGATCTACAGCTCTAGTACCTAAACCGAATACAAGTCTAATCATACCATCTTCCATATTTACATTTTTATCATATACATATAAATTTGAAGAATTACCAACACCAGCAAGGTGAGGGAAGAAATATTCTCCATGATAATCACCAGATACTCTTTGAACTAAAATTGCCATTTGTTCGTCTTTTTTATCAAGTCCTCTAGCTTTTCTGTAATTTATAGCATCATCACTCATTGTACTTGCATAAACTATTTTTATAGCATTTTCAAAGGATTCTAATCTTTCTTTAGGAGTACCTTGATTTACACAAAATACACTTTCATATTTTCCAGCAAATGCATTTCCAAAGTTATCTTCAAGAAGAGAACTAGACCTTACTATTATAGGTGATTGACCAAAGTATTCTAAAATTTGCATAAATTGATCACTTATACTTTCTGAAAATTTACCATTTTCAAGACCTTTTTTTAATTCAGAAGCATATTTAAAATATCCTTCATCTGTTTTTTGTTTAGACCTTAAATCCCATAAATTATTTTCAACTACATAAGAATAATAAATATCTGTTCCTATAAAAAATGAATCATGATTTTCTATTATAGGTTTAAAGTAATCTTTTGTATCATCTAATGTGGTTAAAATTTGAGTAGCAAGTAACATACCTATACTTTTACCACCAATACTACCAGTACCAATAACTCTAGATGTTATTTTAAGTATATCTTTAAGTGTAAAATATTTAACACTCATATCGTATATTTTTGATTTATGTCCAATTAAAATATATATTAAAAATTGTTTTACTTTTTCTTGAGTTTCTTTATCCATGTCTAATGAAGTTCTAGCTTTGCTTAAAATTCTTCTCCAGTAACCTAGTTGTTTACTACTTCTCCAAGTAACTTTAGAAAATAATTGAGATGTATCATCACTAGATGTAATAGGAATAACTTCATTTTCTTTTATTTGATGAGGTAAAAACATAGAAGGTGAGAATCGGTCAGATACTTTAAGTGGATGTATGTAATAATTACCTTCTATAGTATATATATCAAATATTACTCTTGCCGTTTCTCTAAATGTAGAAGGTAAAGTATAAGAATGAGCCTTTCTCATAATAGAAAAGCAAGATACTGTATTAAACTTATGTAAATATGAAGAAATAACTATAAAAAAATTGGAAATCATGTTATCTGAGTTCCAAATTTTTTGAAGGCAAGTTAAATTGTCAAATATATAGAAGCTTTCTTCTTTTTCTGATTTAATTACTTCACAAATTTTAGTAGTAAAATAATTAAATCCTATATTTGGATCTAATTCATACACCTTTATATTTGAAAGATTGTCAATTACTGCTTGAGTATTTAAATCATCATCAAATTCGTAGTTTATCATATTATCTATAATAGATTTTTTATTTGAAAATCTAAAATAAATAATATTTCTATTTTCAGATTTTGCTTTAGATACGAAAGGATTTACAAATTTTTTAAAATCATAAATTGTTCCAACTTGACATACGATACTATCACCTAATCTAAGCATATCTATTGATTTATCAAAATCTTTAATACCAGTACTTACTAAATTAGAATCTATCATAGGTAAAACCTCCTTTAAAAGAAATGTATAAAAATTAAATTTTATAAAAAAATAATATATTACAAAAAGTATATCATAGATATTGTTAAAAATAAAACAAAAAATTAAAAATAAAAATCATATAGATTATATGAAGTGAATAGTATTTACTATGAGGAGTGATAATTATGAAAATGATAACTATAAAAATGCCAAAATGGATTTCTAATATAATCTTAAAATTTATGAAAAAATAAAACTAAAAAAGGGATTATTGCACAATCTCCTTAGTGTGCAGTAATCCCTTAATTAATAATAATAAAATTATTAAGCTCTCTCAACTTTTCCTGAACGTAAACATCTTGTACAAACTTTAACTCTTTTTGGAGTTCCATCTTCTACAACTCTAACGTTTCTTAAGTTAGCAGACCAAGTTCTTTTATTATGTTTGTTTGAGTGTGATACTTGGTTTCCTGATACTTTACCTTTACCACATACGCAACATACTTTTGCCATCTTAGCACACCTCCTTAATCAATTATCTTTTAAGACTGAAACATATTTATATTAACACAAACATAAATATTTTGCAAGACAAATATGTTAATGATTTATTTCGTATTGAAGAATTCCTCATTATCATATAAAATTATATATATAAATTGTCATAATGTAAATATTAAAATTGAAAAATAATAAAATATTTTTTTAAAGTAAAAATTTTTAGTGTATAAATATTGAAGTATAGTTCTCTAAAATCTATGAAATGCAATTGTTTAGAGCATGTGTTTATAAATATAATTTTTTCTTGTTATAAAAAATTATCAATTAGATTATAATCTTATATAATAGGAAATTTGATTAAAACAAAAATTAAAATCTTTAATTTGTAATAATTTTATAGTATTATATATTAATGATTAAATTTTAATAAGTTTCATTAGAGAATTTAATATGACTAAATAAATGTAAATTATACATAATTATTTTTGTATAAAATAAAAAATAATGAAAATCTTAAGGGGGTTCAAAACCATGAGTGCAAAAATAAATAATAAATATGGATGTATAGAAATAGATAAACAAGTTATAGCTCAAGTAGTTTATAGAGCTGCTATGGAAAGCTATGGATTAGTAGGATTTTCACAAAAGATAAAAGGAATAGTAGAACTATTAAAAGAAGGAAATATAGCAAAAGGTGTTAAAGTAACAGAATTAGAAGACAACAAAATAGAAATCGAATTATTTGTTATAATGCAATATGGAATTAATATAGCTACAGTTGCAAATAACATCATAGAAAGAGTAAAATATTCTGTAGAAAAAGATACAGGAATAAAAGTAAGCAAAATAGACATTAATGTCCAAGGTATTCGAGTTAAGTAATTTAGGAGGAAAGAAATGATTCAATATATAGACGCAAAACAAGTTAGAGATATGTTTGTATCCGGCGCAAATAATCTTAAAAATCATAAAGAATTAGTAGATAAATTAAATGTATTTCCTGTACCAGATGGAGATACAGGAACAAATATGTCTTTAACTATATCTTATGCAATAAAAGAATTAAACAAAGTAAAAGAAGATAATATAGGTCAAATTGGAAAGGCACTTTCTAAAGGTTCTTTAATGGGTGCTAGAGGAAACTCTGGTGTTATTTTATCTCAAATCATAAGAGGTATAGCAAAAGGTATAGAAGATAAAGACAAACTTTCTTCTATGGATTTAGCAAAAGCATTAAAATGCGGTTCAGATACAGCTTATAAAGCAGTAATAAAACCTGTAGAAGGAACTATACTTACAGTAGTTAGAGAAAGTTCTGAGTATGGTCTAAAAGTTGCTGAATTAGAAGAAGACATAATAGAATTTATGAATCTTTTAATAAAAGAAGCTACTAATTCATTAAATAGAACTCCAAAATTATTACCAGCTTTAAAGGAAGCGGGAGTTGTAGACTCTGGTGCAAAAGGATTAGTTTTAGTATATGAAGGTATGCTAAAAGCTTTAGAAGGAAATTTTGTAGAAGCTAAAGAAGAACAAACTAGTGAAGCTGTAGAAGTAAAAGTAGAAAATACAGTATCTACAGAAGATATAAAATTCCAATATTGTACAGAATTTATACTTGAAAGTGATAAAGTTACTGATACAAAAATACGTGATATTATGATTAAATATGGAGATAGTTTAGCAGTTGTAGGAGATGAAGGAATAATAAAAGTTCATGTTCACACTAATACTCCAGGAACAGTAATTCAAGAAGCTTTAGCATTTGGTCAATTACTAACTATAAAAATAGAAAATATGAAACTTCAACATGAAAATAAATTAATTGAAGATAGCAAAGAAGAAGTTCAACAAGAGAAAAAAGAATTTGGATTTATAGCTACTTCAATGGGTGAAGGTTTAGCTAAAATATTTAAAGATTTTGGTGTAGATCACATAATAGAAGGTGGTCAAACTATGAATCCAAGTACTGAAGATTTTATGAATGCTATAGATAAAATGAATGCTGAAAATATAATAATATTACCAAATAATAGCAATATTATTATGGCGGCAAATCAAGCAAAAGATTTAAGTGAAAAAAATATAATAGTAATACCTACTAAAAATGTGTCTCAAGCATTTGCAGCACTTGTTAATTTTGATGGCGATTTAACTATAGAAGAAAATGAAGCTAACATGATAGAGTCTTTATCAACAGTAAAAAGTGGTCAAGTAACTTATGCTGTTAGAGATACTGTTATAAACGATATAGAAGTAAATGAAGGTAATATCATAGGATTAGGTGAAGGAAAATTATTATCAGCAGGTGATGATATAGCTGATATAACTACAAAACTTGTAGAAAGTTTAGTAGATGAAGATAGTGCAATAATAACTTTATTCTATGGAAATGAAACTACAAAAGAAGACGCTGAGAGCTTACAAGAAGCTTTAGAAGAAAAATTTGAAGACCTTGATGTAGAATTATACTATGGAGGTCAACCAATTTACTATTACTTAGTATCTGTTGAGTAATAAACAAAATTATGTAATAAAGGGGCTGGATAATTTAATTTGACAGCCCTTTTTTCAAGTTAAAATCCTCTAGGTAGAGGATTTTTTAGAATGAAGATTTTTTTAGGTGATGATTAAATGGAAATTTTAAATAAAGATATTCAATTTATAAAAGGTGTAGGTCCTAAAAAAGCTCTAAAGTTAAACAAATTAAATATATTTACAGTTAAGGATTTATTATATTATTTTCCAAGACATTATGAAGATAGAAGTAATGTAAAAAAAATTTGTAAATTAGAACATGATGAAAAAGTATGTGTAAAAGGTATTGTAAGTGATATCAGAGATTACGATGCAAAAAACAAAATGAAAATAACAAAGATAGTGATAAGAGATGAAACTGGATTTTTATCACTTGTTTTTTTTAATCAAGGATATATTTCAAAAGTATTTAAAAAAAATGATAGTGTAATAGCTTATGGAAAAGTTAAAAGAGAAGGAAATATTTTTGAAATGAATTCTCCAGAAATAGAATTTTTTACAAATGCACCTTCATCTACATGTAAATTAATGCCTGTTTATCCATTAACTTATGGAGTTATAAATAAAGACATAATAAATACTATAAAAACAATTTATACGAATGAAAAAATAACTATAAAAGAGTATTTACCCAAACAAATAATAGAAAAATATAAATTATGTAGTATAGATTTTGCTATTAGAAATCTTCATATACCTCAAGACAAACAGTCTTTAAAAATAGCCTTATATAGAATGATTTTTGAAGAATTTCTGATTTTGCAATTGGGGCTTTTTTATTTTAAAAATGGTATAGAAAATACAAGCGGTATAAAATTTGAACCAAAAGAGAGACTAAATGATATAATTGATTCTCTACCTTTTAAACTAACAAATGCACAATCTAGGGCTTTTGATGAAGTTTTAATAGATATGAAAAGTGAAAATGTAATGAATAGACTTATACAAGGTGATGTAGGCTCTGGAAAAACTATAGTTGCAACACTAGTTTTAGCACTTTCTGTATTAAATGGATATCAAGGGGCATTAATGGCTCCTACAGAAATACTTGCTAGGCAACATTATATATCCTTAAATGAAACTTTAGCTAGCTTTGGAATAAAGATTGACTTATTAGTTGGAAGTTTGACTAAGAAGCAAAAGGAAAAGGTTTTGGAAAAAATAAAAAATCAAGAAATAGATATATTAATAGGAACTCATGCACTTATAGAAGATAATGTAGAGTTTAAAAATTTAGGAATTGTTGTTACAGATGAGCAGCATAGATTTGGTGTAAGGCAAAGAGCGAAATTATCTATAAAGGGAAATAATCCAGATATCTTAGTTATGACTGCCACACCTATACCTAGAACACTTGCTCTTATACTTTATGGAGATTTAGATATATCTATAATAGATGAACTTCCTCCAGGAAGACAACCAATAGATACAATGGCTATAGAAGCTAAAAAAAGAGATTATATATATACAAATTTTATAAGAGATGAAATCAATAAAGGTAGACAAGTTTATGTAGTTTGTCCATTAGTTGAAGAAAGTGAAGCTATAGAAGCAAAAGCTGCAGAGGACTTAAAGGATGAACTAAAGGAAAAATATTTTTCGGACTTAAATGTAGAAGTACTTCATGGTAAAATGAAACCATCTTTAAAAGACAAAATAATGTCTGATTTTAAAGAAAATAAAATTCAAATTTTAGTATCTACAACTGTAATAGAAGTTGGCGTAAATGTTCCAAATGCAACCTTAATGATTATTGAAAATGCAGAGAGATTTGGACTAGCACAGCTTCATCAATTAAGAGGTAGAGTAGGTAGAGGAAAATATAAATCTCATTGTATACTTATATATAAATCTAAGACGAATATTTGTAAAGAGCGTATGGAAATTATGGAGCAGACAAATGATGGGTTTAAAATTTCTGAAAAAGATTTGGAAATTAGAGGCCCTGGAGAATTTTTTGGAACAAGGCAGCATGGACTTCCAGAATTTAAAGTTGCCAATATATTTAAACATATAAAAATATTAAAATTAGCTCAAGAAGAAGCTAAAAATATACTAGAATTTGATAAAAATTTAAGTAAAAAAGAACATATTTTATTAAGAAATGAAATTGTTGAAAAATTTAAGAATATTGATAAAGAAATTTCATTAAATTAATACTATTTATGTTAGAATATTTATTGAAGGGAGAATGGATTTTGAGAGTTATATCAGGAAAAGCGAGAGGATTAAAATTAAATGCTCCTAAAAATGAAGATGTTAGACCGACAACAGATAGAGTAAAGGAATCTTTATTTAATATAATAAATTCTTATGTACTAGATAGCAATGTATTAGATTTATTTGCGGGAACTGGATCTTTAGGAATAGAGTGTTTATCAAGAGGAGCAAACAAGTGTGTATTTGTTGATAAAAGTAAAGAAAGTATGGCGATAGTTAAATCTAATATAAAAAAAGCTAAAGTAGAAAATGAAAGTATAACATTAAATACAGATTTTAAAAATGCTATTGTGTCTTTAGGTAAAAAAGGTGAAAAATTTAACATAATATTTATGGATCCACCTTACTATAAGAATATGTTTATTGATGCATTATCAGCAGTAGACGAAAATAATTTATTAGAAGAAGATGGAATAATAGTTGTAGAACATGATACAGTCGATAGCTTTCCAGAAAATGTAGGAAGATTATATAAAAATCGAGACAAAAAATACGGAAATACAACCTTAACATTTTATAAGATGGAGGAAGCATAAATGAAAGAAAAGTTTACAAGAGCTATGTTTGCAGGTAGCTTTGATCCAATTACAAATGGACATTTAGATATAATATGTAGAGCATCAAAAATATTTGATGAGTTACAAATTGGTGTACTTTACAATCCAAACAAAAAAGGGCTTTTTAATTTTGAGGAAAGAGTTGAATTAATAAAATCATGTACATCACATTTAGATAACATAAAAATTGTAAGTTTTGATGGACTATTAGTAGATTATTGTCATGCCAACGATATATCTACATTAGTTAGAGGTGTTAGAAGTGAAGCAGATGTAAATTATGAGCTTCAAATGGCACATATGAACAAAGAATTAAACCCAGAAATAGAGACAATCTTTTTACCTACAAACACAAAATATTCATTTATAAGTTCTTCTTTAATAAAAGAAGTTCTAACATTTGATGCTGATGTTAAAAATTTAGTGCCAGAACAAGTTTTAAAAGAATTAAAAAAGAAAAAAAGTAAAGGGAGATTATAATAATGGCAGATATGGAACTTATGAAATTAATAAAACAATTAGAAACAATGGTAGAAGAAGCTCCTTCAAAAACTTTTTCACATAAAGTTGTTTTAGATAAGGAAGAAGTATTAGACATAATTAAGGAAATAAAATCTATAATACCTGAAGAAGTAAAACAAGCTTCATGGATAAACACAGAAAGAGTTAGAATTATAAGTGATGCTAATAAAGAAGCTGAAAGATTACTAAGAGAAAATCAAAAAACTCTAGAAAATTTAGATAGAGAATACAAAGAAAAAATAGAAGCTATGATAGAAAGTAGTGAAGTAGTTGAAAAAGCAAAACAAAGAGCTGAAGAAATAAAACAAAAGGCTGATAACTATAAATATGAAATGATAGAAAGATCAAATCAATATGCAGAAGATGTTTTAAATTTTGTTGAGCAAAAATTAGAAGAGACTTTGAAAGAAGTAAAAAATAATAAAAAAGAGCTTAATCCTAAATTATAAAATACATTAAAAATATTCGGTTAAATTTTATTTTTTATATAGTACATAATGGGGAGAAGAAATAAATATGAATTTTAAAAAGGAAGATAGAAAAAATCATTTTGAAGAGTATGAGGATATAGATAATTTTGATTCAGATGATTTTTATTATGTAGATATAGACAATACAAATAAATCTAAAAAAAATATAAAACTTACTGATATTTTGTGTATTATAATAATAGTTTTATTAGTAGTAATTTTAATTGGAAAATTTGATTTTTTCAAAGATGATTCAAAAGTAGTATCATCAACTAATCAAAATGAAGTGATTTCGTCACAAGAAGAAGATTATCAAAATATAGAGGTTTCAAATAATCAAAATATACAGCCTTCAAATAATCAAGTAGAAACTTTATATATACAAAGCACAAGTCAAACTTCTCAACTTTACGATGTTACTAATAAAGATTATAGTTCATCAAAAGTATTAGATGGAGATTTTTCTACTGTATGGTCTGAAGGTGTTACTGGTTATGGACATGGAGAATGGATAAAATTAAATTTTGCTCATGTACAGACTGTAAATACGATAAAAATAGTAAATGGTCTTGTAAATGGTAATAATGGATATTATAAAAATAACAGAGTAGAATCTCTAATATTAGAGTTTTCAGATGGAAGTACACAAACTGTGTATCTACAAGACAACAATACAAGTTATCAAACTATACAAATAAGTCCAGTTGATACAACTTATGTAAAATGTATAATAAATTCAGTTTATCCTGGAAGCAAATACAATGATACTTGTATAGCTGATATAAGATTATTAGGATATTAAAAAGGGAGATATTTATGTATATATTAATATTTGAACCTCATAAAGGATGTAAAAAAGTTTTTTTAGATAAAAATATTTCCAAAGTGAATTTGGGGAAAAGTCTTAGAAATGGATATAAACAAGTCCAATTAAGTGCAGATTTTTTACCAGATTATGTAGGAATCATAATTTATCATGAAAATAAATTTTTCTTCAGAAGCTATGGAAAAATAAAAATTTTTGTAAATAATAAACAATTAAATGATTCTTCTATGGCAGTTAGAATATCACATGGAAGTATGATAAAAATACAATATAGCGAAAATAAAAATGTATATATTGGATGTATAGATAATGATATAGATAATAAGTGGAGAGTTTTAAATCAAAATGAACATAAAATTTTAGATGTTAAAAGAGATAAAAAGGGATATATAATAGAAAATGCTGAAGATATAATTTTTCATGGAAGAAAAATGAATTCGAAATATTTAATACCAAAAGATGGTGATATTTTTATAAAAGATGATTATATATTTTACAGCATGAATAAAAATATATTCTTTGAAAAATTAAAAGAAGTTAATTTACAAAACAACAATGTACAAATAAAAAATCCTAAAAAAAGAACAAAAAGTAAAAATGTAGCTATTTTAATGAAAGGCGTAACGAGATACGATAAAAAGAAAAAATGGTATAGATTAAAAAATGTAAATTTAGAAATAAATTCTGGAAGATTAGTTGCTATTATGGGAGTTTCGGGAGCTGGAAAAAGTACATTATTTGATTCTATTTTAGGAAACTTAAAATTAGACTCTGGAAGTATAAAAATAGCTGGAAATGAACTTGGACATGTTCCACAGTTTTCTGTTTTAAGAAAAGGAAATACAGTACAAGAGACTATGGAATACTATGCTAGTAAAAAACTTAAAAATTGTACTATAGAAGTTAGAAGACAAAAGATAGATGATTTATTGAATAAACTAAATTTATCTCTATTTAAACAGTCATTAGTTGGAAGATTAAGTGGAGGACAATCTAGAAGGTTAGACATAGCAGTACAGCTTTTAAATGAGCCTAAAGTTATTTTAATGGATGAGCCGGACTCTGGGTTAGATGTAAAAAGCTGTATAGAGTTATATGAGATATTGGCAGACCTTGTAGAAGATAAAAACAGTACTATTTTAGTAATAACTCACAATACTCATATGGCTTGTAAATACCCTTACATAGATGATCTTTTATTTATGGCGTCTCAAGGTAGAATATGTTTTTATGGAGAAAAAAATAGTGCACTTAATTATTTCAATATAAGTGATTTAGACCATATATATACAGCAGTTGAAAATAATCAAGATCACTTCGTACAAAAGTACAATAATTTAATAGGTGGGAGAATTTAGAATATGAGAATCATAATTAAAAACTATCTAAAAAATTTAAAAAACGATAAAGCTCATTATATATTTATAGGATTTCCATTGATTATATCTTTTTGTGTTGGACTTACACTTAAAGATAAAATGTTTGATGTATATGCAGATACTAGATCTAGATTATTTGCCATAGTATGTATAGCAATATGGATAGGATTATTTAACTCTGTACTTGAAATATGTAAAGAGAGAAGTAGTTTTAAAATGGACCTTAGAAGTGGATTTAAGGCATCGGAGTTATTTTTATCTAGATTTTTAGTTCATGGTGCTATATGCCTTTTTCAAACTATAATAATATTTGCAATATGTACTTTATTTGTTGATTTTCCAAAAGAAGGTGCAGTAATTGGAATTTCATCTATAGAATACATATTATCAATATTTTTAATAACTTTTAGTGCAGATATTATGGGATTTTTGATTTCATCTTTATGCCCAAGTAATGATATTGCAAATAGAAGCTTACCATTTATACTTATGGTTCAGTTTATATTTTCTGGGCAATTATTTGAACTTGGAGACACTTTAGATAAAGTATCAAAGTTTACAATAAGTAAATGGGGAATGGAGCTGTTAGGTTCAATAGGTGATATAACAAATTTAGATTTAGGTATGTTACCTTCTTTAGAAAGTAACATTTATGATGCATTTGAACATAGTGCAGAACATGTAATTGTTTTATGGGGGATTTTAATACTATTTATTGTAATATTTTCAGTATTATCTATTTTCTTTATAAATAGAATAAAATTTGATAAAAAATAATCAAAAACTACGAAGTATTATTAAAAAATATTTCGTAGTTTTTTAAGCAGATAATTCTTTTAGATATGTAAATAAATAGATGATAATGATTATTATAAGTATAGGAGTAAAATGGTCGATATAAAAATCATAATAAGTATATGTTAAAATTTCTCCTTTACCAAAGTTTGATACAAGTGATACTTTATTTAAATATAAAAATAAATAAGTAAATAAAGCAGAAAAAACTCCATGTAAAAATTTTGAAAATATATATAGACTGATTTTCATGTCTGTCTTTCCTATAAAGCTAGAACATTGAGCTAAAATAGATAGACCGCTAAATCCAACTAAAAAACTACAAAGTGGAGCTAAAATTAATATAGAAATATTGTTTATTTGGCTCAGATTATTGCATCCTATTGTCATTTCAAATAATCCACTTATAAAGGCACTTACAATATTTGGTGTTATTCCAAAAGGAGTTAAAAAAATACATACTAGATAAGAAATTAAATCTATTATTTTAAAAACAGAGAGTATTTCAAAGAAAACAGAGAATATGATTACAAATCCACCTATTGCCAGTAGATTATTTACAGCATTTACAACAGCTTTTCCAAAAGATACAAAGAAATCTTCAGATTTTGAATTTTCATTTATAATTTTATTTATATCTTTTATAAGTGAATTTTTTGATTTAGAAATTTTTTCTCTACCGTATCTTCTAAAGATTAGTCCCACCATTAGGGAGGCTAGATAATGACAAAATAACATAATATAACCTAAGGCAGGATTTCTAAGCATACCTGTTCCTACACTTCCTATTATAAATAAAGGACCTGATGTAGAGCAAAATGATATTAATCTTTGTCCCTCATATTTGGAAATTTTATTTTCAAGTCTTAAATCGCTTGCAAATTTAGCTCCAACAGGATATCCAGAAATCATCGAAATTGCAAAAATAAGTCCTGCTTTACCACTTACATTAAAAATTTTTTGAGTTAAGGAATTTATAATAACTCCTAAAATATCGATTATTTTCAATGAAACTACTAAATTAGCACAAATTATAAAGGGCAAAAGTGAAGGCATAAGTATATTTATCCAAATTAAAATACCATCTTTTGCGGCGCTAATTGCAGCTTTAGGTGCAAGTATTATTCCAAAAATAATTAAGCATATTATTAATTTAGGTATAAAAAAAATTATTATTTTTTTTAATTTCATATTTTCACCTTGCTTTTAGTATTTATTTTATTATATTTTTCATAATAAAAAAATATGATTGGAATTAGGGTTTAGACATTAAAATAAAACTAAAAAATTATAATAATATTATAAAGATAGAGAGGATAAGACTGTTTTTATATTAGATTTACATAAATTTACACGCAAAAAATTATAGATTATATGTTATCATTGATAAGTACAGGGGGTAAATCATATTTTAAAAGTTACAAAAAAGTAACAAATTTAGAATTATGAAATAAATAAAGTGAGGTGTTATATGAATAAAAAAATAAAAAAATTAGTAATTTTAGGAGCTGTAACAATAATGACAGCGTCAAATGTGGCATTTTCAAATGCATTAGAAGTTAAAAAAGACGATTCTATGAAAGTAAGGAAAAAAATATGTATATGTATTAATGGGAAAAAATATATATTTAATCTGGGTTCATTCTGTGTAGTAAAACCACCAATTAAAAATGATGAGGATAAAATACCTAGTAGCGATAAAGATGAAAATAATAACAATGGTGAATCTGATGGAAATGGTAATATAAATGATAACAATAATAATGAATCTGAAAAAGACGATACTACAAACGATAACAATAATAAGGATTTTACAAGTGAGCAGTTAGAAATATTAGAACTAGTAAATAAAGAAAGAGCAAAAAATGGGTTAAAATCACTTACTTTGAATAAAGAATTATCAAATGTGGCAACTATAAAATCTCAAGATATGATAAATAAAGGATATTTTTCACATACGTCACCAACTTATGGTTCACCATTTGATATGATGAAATCTTTTGGGATAAAATATAAGGCTGCTGGCGAAAATATAGCTAAAGGACAAAATTCGCCTACAGAAGTTATGAATTCTTGGATGAATTCATCAGGACACAGAGCTAACATATTAAATTCTACATTTACAGAATTAGGCGTAGGTATAGCTAAAGACTCAAAGGGGACAATTTACTGGACTCAAATGTTCATAGGTAAATAATATATATCAAATCATAAAATAAAAATACTCTCTAAATATAATGAATTTAAAATTATTTTAGAGAGTATTTTATTTGAAAATATATTTATTTATGTGTTATAAAAATATCTTTTGATGTGTCATTTACATATTTTATAAATTTTTTTACAGCAGGAACTAAATAAGTATTTTTCTTATATGCCATATATATACATCTATCACAACATGTATTTTTTATTTTTATTTTATGTATATTAAAATTATCGTAATTTACAATATCAGCTACAATAGCCACTCCGAAGCCTTCAGATACAAGACCGTATATTCCATTTTCATCTTCTCCTTCACAAATTACCTTTGGATTTATTCCGACTTTTTTAAAAATATCTTTAGTTATTTTGCCAAGTGCAGTATTTTTATCATAAACCACGACAGGATAATCAGTTATATCTTTTAAATCGATACTTTCAAGTTTACTAAGTGGATGATCTTTTGGAACTATCAATATAAGTTCATCTTTGAATAACAAATCAAATACTATATCATCTTCATTATCTACATAGGAGCAAAATACCACATCATATTTTGAATCTTTAATTCCAATTATCAAATCAGAAGTTATACCTTGTCTAAATGAAAAAGTTATATCTTTGTTTTTTTCTAATTCTAAGAATGATCTTACTTTTTTAGGTATAAAATAAGGTGCAAGAGGAGATATATAGGCGATATCGATGTGACCTTCAGTTTCACTACTTATTTGTCTTAATTTTTTCTCACCGACATCAAGTATTGATAAAGCTTCCTCTACATATTCTAAGTAAAGTTTTCCGTATTTAGTTAAAGTTACATTTCGTCCTTGTCTTTCAAATAAATAAGTTCCTAATTCTTTTTCTAAATTTGAAATAGCAAGACTTAAACTTGGCTGTGATACATTTAACTGACTTGCTGCCTGTCTAAAATGTTGGAGTTTTGCAACTGTTTTAAAATAATAAAGTTGATTTAAATTCATTTTTTCACGTCCTATATTTTAATTTAAAATAAGTATATCATAATTGATAGTTAAAACCTATCAAAATTGATAAAAAATCATATTAGATTTATCATAGACTAAGTATTATAATTTAACTATAAGAAACGATAAAAAATTAACGAATTTAAAATATATACAAAGGGGAAATAAAATGGCAAACATAGTTCAAGTAAGAAATATAAAATTAGGAGAAGGTATGCCAAAAATATGTGTACCTTTAGTTGGAAAAACTAATGAAGAAATATTAGAAGAAGCTAAATTTTTAAAAAATGTAAAATTCGATTTAATCGAATGGAGAGTTGATCACTACGAAAATGTAGAAGACCTTGAAAAAGTAAAAGAAATAGTAAAAGCTCTTAGAGATGAAGTAAAAGAAGCGGTTATATTATTTACTTTTAGAAGTAAAAAAGAAGGTGGAGAAAGAGAAGTAAGTGATGAGTATTATGCTGAACTTAATAAAGTAGTAGCTCAAACTAAGTTAGTTGACTTAGTAGATGTAGAGTTATTTACTGGAGATGAAATAGTTAAAGATATAGTTAAAACTGCTCACGAAAATGATGTTAAAGTAGTAATGTCAAACCATGATTTCTTTAAAACTCCAGCAAAAGAAGAAATAATAAATAGACTTTGCAAAATGCAAGATTTAGGAGCAGACTTACCTAAAATAGCAGTTATGCCAAATACTTCAGAAGATGTAGTTACACTATTAGCTGCAACAGAAGAAATGTCTACTAAATATGCAAATAGACCAATAATAACAATGTCTATGGGTTCTCTTGGCCTTGTAAGTCGTTTAGCAGGAGAAACTTTTGGTTCAGCACTTACTTTCGGAGCTGCAAAAGCTGCTTCAGCACCAGGACAAATATCAGTAGACAAACTTGCTACAATACTTGAAGTAATGCACCAAAGCAAATAAAAAATTAAAATAGAAATTATATTAAAAAATAAATATATTAATTAGAATACACAATATAAATATATGATTATAATTGGAGGAATATAAAATGGCAGAAAGAATAACAGGACATACAGAATTAATAGGATTAATAGCTACACCAATAAGACATTCATCATCACCAAGAATGCATAACGAAGCATTTGCAAAATTAGGACTTGATTATGCATACTTAGCATTTGAAGTAGGTGCTGATCAATTAGAAGATACTATAAAAGGATTTAGAGCTATGAATGTTAGAGGTTCTAATGTATCTATGCCTAATAAAACAATAGTTCATAAATACTTAGACAAAGTATCAGAAGCTGCACAAATGTGTGGTTCTGTAAACACTATAGTTAATGACAATGGTGTTTTAACAGGACATGTAACTGATGGTATAGGATATATGAGTGGATTAAAAGATGCTGGTATAGACATAATAGGCAAAAAAATGACTATAGTAGGTGCTGGTGGAGCTGCTACAGCTATACAAGTACAAGCTGCTCTTGATGGAGTTAAAGAGATATCTATATTCAATAAAAAAGATGAATTTTTCGAAAGAGCTAAACAAACAGTTAAAGATATAAATGAAAAAACTAATTGCAAAGCTGCTTTATATGATTTAGCTGATTTAGATAAATTAAAAGAAGAAATAGCTTCAAGTTATATATTTGCAAATGCAACAGGAATGGGTATGAAACCACTTGAAGGACAAACTTATATACCTGATAAATCTTTCTTAAGAAAAGATTTAATAGTAACAGATGTTGTTTATGCTCCAGCTGAAACAGCACTTC
Organism: uncultured Clostridium sp.; assembly: GCA_964449895.1. Classification (GTDB taxonomy): domain Bacteria; phylum Bacillota; class Clostridia; order Peptostreptococcales; family Peptostreptococcaceae; genus Intestinibacter. The sequence goes on along the minus strand of CAYVBY010000001.1, from coordinate 201,042 downwards.
TTAAAATGGCTAAAGAAGTTGGTTGCAAAACATTAAATGGTTTCCCAATGATGTTATTCCAAGGTGCTGCAGCATTTAAACTTTGGACAAATCAAGACATGCCAATAGAACATGTAAAAGAAGTTATGGGAATAAAATATTAATACGCCCTACCTATAATATTTAAATAGATTCTTATAGAAAATAGGAAATTATATTCATTTAAAAATAGTGAATATAATTTTCTTATTTATATAAGAAAATCTTATAATATGATTATATATAAAATGGACCCTATACAAATAACACTACAAAAATTGTCTATTTGTATAGGGTCTATTTTATAATGAAAAATCTAGCTAAAAATTTATAAATTGTTTTTTAGTTAAAAAGTTATTTTGTTTTATTAAGAGATAATATTATGACCATAGCAATTATTAATCCTGTGCCTAGAAAATCCATAAATCCAAAGGCAAGATTTAATAAAAATATGGATAATACAGCAGATGATACTGGTTCCACAGTAGAAAATAAACTTGTTTTAGTAGGTCCAATCCATTTTGTACTAAGTACATACAGACTAAATGGAATTACTGTACCAAATATTATTACAATTAAAATAACAGCTACTGTATATATATCGAAATCACCGCTTATATTCCATATAGGTTTTATACAGTTAAATACAAGACCTCCAATTAACATTCCCCAACCTGTTACGGTTATATTGCTAAAATTTTCTAATAGGCTACCAGGTTTGACTGTATAGTATGCAAGGGCAAAAGCTGCACCTATAGCCCATAATAAAGCTTTTTTTGATACTACTAGAGAAGTTATATCCATATGAGTTACTAAAATAAATACTCCAAGTAAAGATAATATTAAAGCGAAAAACTCTATAAAAGAAGGTAGAGATTTGCTTTTTAAACATTGATAAATAAGTATAATTGCAGGTCCTAAGTATTGTATAACAGTTGCAGTAGCGGCATTTGAGTATTTTATAGCAACAAAGTATGTATATTGAACTCCAAACATACCTAAAATTCCGAATAAAACTAAGTTTTTAGTTTGAGTTTTATTTTTAAAAACTTCAAATATTTGTTTTCCTTCTTTTATGTATCCCACAGTTAGTAAAATGATTCCTGATGTTATTAATCTAATACAAACAACCCATTCAGGCGTTAAGTTTTTTTGTTGAAATAGAAATTGAGCACATATACCAGAAAGACCCCATAATGTACCTGCTATTAATGAAAAAGCAATTCCTTTTATAGTATTTTTTTTATCGACTGAAGATTCAATTTGTGAATCATCAATTGCAATTTTATTGTCCATAAATCGTCCTCCTTATTATTTAATATATTTTGGGGAAATCATATAATCCATAGGTCCCTTTAAAGTAGAAAGATTGTTTTTATAGTATATTAAGTTGTACATATTAGTAGATTTAATATCGTAATCTATTAATGTTTTAAAGATATCAGAGTCAATATGCTTTATTTTAGAAAACTTTGTTATTATATTGATATCTGAGTTATTTTTTATTTCTTTTAAAATTTCACAACCTTTGTCGTTAAAAGCTAGTACTCTTAAATAAGGAATATAATCTAAATCTTTAGTTTTAGCTATGTCAGATTTTTTAATTCCAAGCATTATATTGTTTAAAGTTCTAGATATTTTAGTCATAGTATATCTTTTTGATTTTATTTCATTTTGAAGTTCTTCGTAATTACTACATTTAAATATAGATGAATATATTTTATTTTCGATACCTTCATTTACTTCAAAATAATCTACTAGATTGTCTTTGTCTCTTATAATACTAGAGTATAATATTTGATAAAAATCATTGTTGTATACAGGATTAAAACCACTATTTATAACATTTTGTATTATATCATAAGTAGGTTTTGGAATAGTATAACTTATATCGCTTAAGTTTGAGCTTTTTAGTGCATTTCTAATAGCTGAAGCAGAACATATAGAATTATTAATATTTAAGCTATTGTAATTAGAATGAACTCTATTTATAGTGTAAGGTTTTATTTTACTATTTAATTTTAAAATGCTTTTTATGTACTCTATGCCCAATATATTATTGGAAGAATTTAAAATTTCTGTTAGATTTTTTTCTGATATATTGTATAGTTTATTTTCACTTATATAGTCAAATAGTGCAAGTGATCTAGCTTTTGGAAAAGTAAGACCATTATCTAGGTTAAGTTTTAATTTGTTTTTAAATTCTAGAGGTTCATCTATAAGTATTTTTGAAATAATATTTAAAATTTCAATGTTGCCAACTTCACTGCCAAAACATAAAGAATCTACACAATTTAGAGAATTTAGTAAAGTTATTCCACCATGTGCAAAAATTTCTGCACTTTGACAAGCGTATAGAGTAGGAAGCTCTACTACTAAATCAACTCCATTTTTAACTGCTATTTCAGCTCTAGTAAATTTATCTAAAAAAGCAGGCGTACCTCTTTGCATAAAATTACCACTCATAACAGCTATAGTATGAGTAGCCCCAGTAAGCTTTTTTGATTCATTTAAATGGTGTATATGTCCGTTATGAAATGGATTATATTCAACTATTAAACCAAGTAAATTCATATATATCTCCTTTTAATTTAGTATAATAATTTATTATTTAATGTAAATAATAAATTATTATACTAAATTATATATTAAAAATACATAAATAAAATAAATTTGAAGGTTGTTAGGCTAATTTATTTTACAAAATTATAATAAATATTAATAAATTATATTTTTTTTTACAAATAACAGTATAAATATATTATAATTATATATAAAGTAATGTAGAAAAATATATATTTTATACCTACATTATGTAATAAAAATAGTATGTACTTTTTTGAAAAAAAATGATATATTAATTTAAGTATTTTAAATATTTAAATTTATTATACAATAAAATAAAAGTCATAAAGGCTTTATACATATTATTATAATTAAATGTTAAGGAGGTATACTAATGAAAGTATTAGTATTAAACTGTGGTAGTTCTTCATTAAAATATCAATTAATAGATATGGAAAATGAAGCAGTATTATGTAAAGGATTAGTTGAAAGAATAGGTATAGATGGTTCTATACTTACTCAAAAAAAAGACGGTGTAGAAGGTAAATACGTTAAAGAACAACCAATGAAAGATCATCAAGATGCTATAAAATTAGTTCTTGAAGGTGTTTTAGATGCAACTTACGGTGGAGTTAAAGAAATGGCTGAAATAAATGCTGTTGGACACAGAGTTGTACACGGTGGAGAAAAATTCGCATCTTCAGTTGTAATAACTGACGAAGTTATAGAAGCTATAAAATCTTGTAATGATTTAGCTCCTCTTCACAACCCAGCTAACTTAATGGGTATAGATGCTATAAAAGCAGTTCTTCCAGGTGTTCCAAATGTTGCTGTATTTGATACTGCTTTCCATCAAACAATGCCAGCTTCTTCTTACTTATATGGTCTTCCATACAGACTATATGAACAATATGGTGTAAGAAGATACGGATTCCACGGTACTTCTCACAAATATGTATCTGAAAGAGCTGCAGCTATGTTAGGAAAAGATATAGCTGACTTAAAAATAATAACTTGTCACTTAGGAAATGGTGCTTCTATAGCTGCTGTTGACGGTGGAAAAGTTGTAGATACTACAATGGGACTTACTCCACTTGAAGGTTTAATAATGGGAACTAGATGTGGTGATATAGACCCAGCTATAATACCTTTCGTAATGAAAAAAGAAAACTTAGACGCTGATGGTGTAGATAAACTAATGAATAAAGAATCTGGTGTATACGGAATGACTGGTATATCTTCTGACTTCAGAGATATCGGTGATGCTGCTGCAAAAGGTGATCAAAAAGCTATAAATGCATTAGATGCTTACCACAAAAAAGTTAAAAAATACATAGGAGCTTATGCTGCTGAAATGAACGGTGTAGATGCTATAGTATTTACTGCAGGTTTAGGTGAAAATGGTATAGAAGATAGACTTGCAATAGCTTCTGACTTAGAAGTATTAGGTATTAAAATGGATGCTGAAGCTAACAAAGTAAGAGGAGAAGAAACAGTTATATCTGCTGCTGATTCTAAAGTTAAAGTATTATTAATACCAACTAACGAAGAATTAATGATAGCTAGAGATACATTAGAATTAGTTAAATAATTATAGTTATACAATTCACTGAATTTGATTATAATAATATTTAAGGTAGGTTTAATCCTACCTTAAATTATTTAAATTAACTATTTAAAAAATAGTATTATAAGTATCAAGTAAAAATACTTGACAAACATTAATCCTATTTGTATAATAAATTTGGTAATAATGTTGAGGTGAAAAATATGATAATTAGTCTTAATGAGTTAAATAAAAGAGAAACTGGAAAAATAGACTTGAATTTTTCGCAAAAAATTGATACTATTAGTTATTGTGATAACAAATATAATTTAGCTTCACCGATTAACCTAACTGGTAAGATTTCTAAAAATGCAAAAGACGAGATACGTTTAGTTGCAGATGTAGATTTTACAATGATAGATAGTTGTTCTAGATGCCTAGAACCGGTAGAAGTGTTAATAAATTATACAATTGATGGTTTCTTAGTTAGCGATGATTTTGATGAAGATGAATTTGAAGACTACGATGCTTTTATTATAGAATCTGATGAAATAGATTTAGTAAAAATAATAGAGCAAACACTAGATTTTAATTTACCAAATAAAGTTCTTTGTAAAGAGGACTGCAAAGGTCTTTGTCCAAATTGTGGAGCTAATTTAAACAAAGAAACTTGCTCATGCAGCGAAATTGCAACTGACGAGGATAATATAGATCCACGTTTTGCTAAATTAAAAGATATGTTCAAAAATGATTAAGGAGGTGGCTTAAATGGCAGTACCTAAGCGTAAAACAGCTAAATCAAAAACTAAAATGAGAAGAGCGGCTAATTCAAAAATGACAGTTAAAGGATTTGTAGAATGTCCACAATGTCATGAACCAAAATTACCACATAGAGTTTGTCCTTCTTGCGGACACTACAATGGTAAAGAAATCGTAGCTGAATAGTGATATTAAAAACATGCAGTTTGACTGCATGTTTTTTTTTGTTTAAATCCAAGTTATGATATAATAATTAATATGTTTTAAATTAAAAATAATTTTTTATTTCAAAGAAATCTACATCTTTGAAAGATTTTTAGAATAAAGAGTTCTTTATAAAAGATTAAAGTTATAAGAATTTTTAAATTGATAATAATAAAATCTAAAGGATATAAATAAGGAGGTAAATAATGAAAATAGTAATAGATGCAATGGGAGGAGACAATGCTCCTAAATCTACAATAGAAGGTGCTGTTTTAGCTATAAATGAATATGGTGTAGATATAGTTTTAACTGGGGATAAAGACATAATACAAAAGGAATTAGAATCAAAGGTTTATGACAAAAGTAAGCTTGAAATAATACATACTACTGAAATTATTGAAAATGAAGATAAACCAGTACAAGCAGTTAGAAGAAAAAAAGATTCTTCAATGGTAGTGGGATTAAAATTAGTAAAAGACAAAAAAGCAGATGCTATAGTTTCAGCTGGTAATACAGGTGCTCTTTTAGCTGGAGGATTATTTGTAGTTGGAAGAATAAAAGGAATAGATAGACCTTGTTTATGTCCAGGTCTTCCTAATATAAAAGGTGGAATAACTCTTTTAGCAGATGGAGGTGCAAATGCTGATTGTAAACCTAAAAATTTAGTACAATTTGCTTTTATGAGTGATATATATCTAAAAAAAGTACTTGGAATTGAAAATCCTAGAATAGGACTTGCTAATATAGGTGTGGAAGAAGGAAAAGGTAATGAACTTATGAAATCATCTTTCTACGAACTTCAAAATTTAGATTTAAATTTTGTTGGAAATGTAGAAGCTAGGGATGTAATAAATTCAGTATGTGATGCAATTATATGTGATGGTTTTACAGGAAACATCTTATTAAAAACATCTGAAGGTGTTGCAATGGGACTTATGAAATTGATGAAAGAACAATTTATGTCATCTCTAAAAGGTAAAGTAGGAGCTTTAATGCTTAAAAATGAATTTAAAGAAATAAAATCTATGATGGATTATTCTGAATACGGTGGAGCACCACTTCTAGGAGTAAAAGGTGGCGTTATAAAAGCACATGGAAGTTCTGATGGCTTTGCAATCAAAAATGCAGTTAACCAAGCTATAAAATTTGCAAGTGGAAATGTTGTTGAAGATATAGAAAAAGTTTTAAGTGAATTTGAAGAAAAAGAAGCTCAAAACAATAAAGATGATTTAGAAAATTCTTCAGATACAAAAACAACAGATAAAAACTAAAGATATGAATAAAATTACAAAAGTAAATATAGTAACTGGTTTTTTAGGAGCAGGAAAAACAACATTTATAAAAAAATATTTAAATGAAATTGACAAAACTAAAAAAGTTGTAATTTTAGAAAATGAATTTGGTGAAGTTTCAGTAGATGCTAAAATATTAAATGAAGAAAATCTAAGCATATATGAAATAAATGCGGGATGTATATGTTGTAGTTTATTATTTGATTTTAAAAAATCTATTGATTATATACTAAAAAATTACAATCCAGATATAATCATAATAGAGCCATCTGGAATTGCTAAAGTAAGTGATATAATAAAAATATTATATGATTTTCAAAATATAAATCTAGATAAGATAATAACTGTTATAAATTCATTTACTTTTGATACTTATTTAGAAACATTTGGCGATTTTTATAAAGATCAAATAAAAAATGCAAATATAATTTTACTTACTAGAGTAGATAAGCTTATAAAAATAAGAAAAAATGGTCTTAAAAAACTTACTGAAAACTTGAAGTATTTAAATCCAAATACACAAATAATAGATAAAAATTTAAACGATTTTAATATAAATGATATTTTTTACAAAAGATTAGATTCTACAAAAGATAATTTTATTTATGAAAAATATAATCAAAGTTCGAATTTTTCAAGTTATACATTTAATATAAAAAAATCTTATTCAAAAGAAGAAGTAAATATCTTATTAAGTGAATTTATAAATATTGAAAAGTATGGAATTATATTGAGGGCAAAAGGATTTTTAAAAGAAAGTTCTGGAGGTTATATAAAATTTGATTATGTAGATGGAGAAATTCATATAGACAAAAAAGATGGATTTGCAAATACAGATGTGGTTGTAATAGGTGAAAATTTAAATAAAAAAAGAATAAATATATTATTTGAAAACTCTCTTCTTAAATGAAGAGAGTTTTTTTATTAAAAAAATCTATATTAGTATATTTAAAATAAATATTTTCTCATACTTGTAGTAATAAATTTTAAATTAAATAAATATATATTTATAAACAAGTTAAGGAGGATATATTTATGAAACTTCCAGATGAAATTATTAATTCACTTTCAATAAATCTAAGAAAAAAAATAAATTGCTTAAAAAATGTAAATATCGATATAGAAGAAATAAGACTTAGAACAAATAAACCTTTAATAGTAAATGGAAACTTAAAAGATTATTTCTATAATGATAAGGAAAATTGTCTAGATTTAAATATGAAAAATGCTTATATAGTAACTAAAGAAGATATTGAAGATACATTTCAAATTATATGTAAATATTCTATACATTCTTTTATGGATGACATAAAAAAGGGATTTATAACACTTAGAGGTGGTCATAGAATAGGCATAGTTGGAAAAGTTATAGTAGAAAAAGGACAAGTAAAAAATATAAAACATATTTCTTCTCTAAATATAAGAATATCTAGGGAAGTTAAGGGGTGTTCAAAAAAAATATTGGGACATATTATAAAAAATAAAAATCAAATAAACAATACTATAATTATTTCTCCTCCACAATGTGGGAAAACAACTTTACTTAGAGATATTGTGAGAAATTTGAGTGATGGAAATAAAAATTATAATTTTAATGGTGCAAAAATAGCTTTGATAGATGAGAGAAATGAAATAGGTGGATCTTACTTAGGCGTTTCTCAACTAGATGTAGGAATTAGGACAGATATATTAGAAACTTGTCCAAAAGATTTAGGGATAATAATGGTTTTAAGATCTATGTCTCCAGATATTATAGTGACAGATGAAATAGGTAATGAAAATGAAATAAAAGCTTTATATACTGCTTTAAATGGAGGAGTGAGTCTAATTACAACAGTACATGGAGATTCTATTGAAGATGTGCGAAATAGAAAGGAATTAAAAAACTTATTAGATGGGGATTTATTTAGAAAAGCTATAATATTATCTTCTCAAAAAGGTCCAGGGACAGTAGAAAAAATTTATGATTTAAAAGAAAAGAGATGGTATTTTGCAGATTAAAATTGTTTTTATAGGAATATTAATAGGTTGTAGCTATTTAATGGGGGAAGAAATATCTAAAAGATACATAAAAAGGCATAAACAATTAAATGATTTAATTAGAGTGTTAGAAATAATTAGAATGGATTTATCGTTTGGAATGTACACCTTAGAGGAAATCTTTAGAAATATTTCAAGCAAAGAAGAATACGATTTTAAAGAGTTCTTTTTATTATTAGCAGATTCAATTTCAAAAGAAGATGGAAGAAGAATAGAGGATATTTTAGATGAAAATATAGAACTTTTATATAACAAAACTTGTTTAAAGGGAAAAGAAATAGAAGAATTAAAAAAATTAATTTTATCTTTGGGAAAAAGTGAAATTTCATCACAAGAAAGATTTATTGATTTAACGGTAGAAAATCTTAAGAAACTTACAATAGAAAGTAAGGAGGAAATAAAAAATAAAGGAAATCTCTATAAAAAACTGATTACATTCAGTGGAATTTGTATAGGGATAATTTTAATTTAGGAGATGGTATGTATGGATATAGCGTTGATATTTAAAGTAGCAGGAGTTGGCATTTTAATATCTGTTTTAAATATGATTTTAGGAAAGGTAGATAGAAGTGACTGGGCAACACTTACAACACTTGCAGGGGTTATTATAGTGTTAAGTCTTGTAATTGGGGAAGTAAGTGAATTATTTAATACTGTGAGAACGATGTTTAAACTTTATTAGTTGCAAAAGAAAAAAGATATGGAGGTGATATTTTGGAAATAATGCAAATAGTTGGCATTGCCATAGTATCAACTATACTCTGCTTAGTTATAAAAAAGGATAGACCAGAATTTTCAAATTTTATTGCAATAACAGCAGGAGTTGTAATTTTATTATCTGTACTTTTAAAGTTGAATTTTATAGTTGAACAAATAAATGATTTGGCACAAAGGGCAGATATTCCATCTATGTACATATCTTTAATAATAAAATTAATTGGAATAGCATATATAATGGAGTTTGCCATATCTCTTTGCAAAGATTGTGGAGAAAGTAATATTGCTTCCAAATTGGAATTTGGAGGCAAAATAATAATTATGAGTATGTCTTTTCCAATACTTTTATCTATTTTAGACTCCATAATCAGTATAATACCTTAGGAGAAAAATTATGAAAAATAAATTAAAAGCATTATTACTATCTTTATTTTTTATAATCTGTACATACAATATCAGTTTTTCTTATTCACCACAACAATTAGAAGAAAAAGATTACCAAATATCAAATGAAACAACTGAAAATTATATAAGTAGCCAGTTAGAAAAAATAAAGATAGATCAATTGGAGGAATATATAAAAAAAAATGAAGTTTTTAGGGATTTAGATTTAAAAGTATTTGTAAAAGATTTAATAAAAGGAGATGTTCAGGTTACAGATTTAATCAATTTAGAAAATGTAAAATCTTTAATTTTAACTCAATTAAGTACAAGCTTAAAAGTAATCACAATAATAATTGTTCTAGCATTATTATCTTCAATATTAAAAAGTCTTGAAAATTCTTTTTCTTCGGGAAGTATAACAAAAGTAATCAATTATATAATTTTTATAACAATGGTAACTTTAGTAATGATAAATTTTAAAGATGTTTTAGAAATAGCATATAATACTGTAGATACAATTATAGGCATTATAAATATATTATTTCCAATACTTTTATCATTAATTGCAATAGGCGGTCTTGCAGTCACGTCAGCTACATTATCACCAGTATTCATAGGTGGTATATCTATAATAAACTTACTTTTTAAAAATGTCATATTTGTTTTAATTACTTTGGGATTTTGTGTATTAGTTATAAATAATTTATCTGAAAATATAAAATTAGATAAATTTAATGATTTAATTAAGAAATTAAATATTATTCTTATAGGATTTGTATTTACAGTTTATTTGGGGATTGTATCAGTTCAGGGATTATATGTTACAACCTTTGATAAATTCACGGTGAAAAGTGCCAAATTTGCTGTTGGAAGTTTTATTCCTGTTATAGGGAATTTTATATCTGATTCAATGGATATATTATTGTCTTCTTCATTTTTAATAAAAAATATATTTGGAGTAATAGGATTATTAATATTAATAGGAGTTTGTTTAATACCTGTTATAAAAATATTTTCTGTGATTTTAGTTTATAAAATAGGGGCTGCTATAGTAGAGCCTATAGGAGAGGCAAATATTTCGAAATTTATGGATGAAACATCAAAGCTTATGACTATAATTTTAGTTTGTATCTTAGCACTTCTTATAATGTTTTTTGTAACTATTGGAATATTAACTTCAATTAGTGCAGTTTCCTAACATTTCTTAAATAAAGATCTTTTAATGGAGGTGAATTATTATTAAAAATTGGATAATGTGTATTTTGATAGGTGCTTTTCTTGTAAATATAGTAGATATGATACTTCCAAAAGGAAAACTAAAGCCATATATTAATTTAGTATCTAATCTTATTTTTGTTTTTATAGTAATTTCACCAATTGTAGGTTATATTTCAAATGAAAAATCTTTAGAAGATACTATTTTAAAATCTATGACTGAATACAATAAAAAATATATAGAAGCAAGCAAGGAGATTTCAACTGAAGATAGTAATTTAAATCAAGAATATGAAGAAAACTTAAAAGAAGTAATACAACTAAAATTAGATGAATACGGATACAAAATAGAGGATTTAGATTTTAATGGTAGAGATATAGAGAGTTTAAAAATAAAAAAAATGCAAGAAGATAAATTACTTACTGAAAAGGATAATAAAGATAATCAAAGTGAAAAAGAAGTTTTTAAAAATAATAATCTTTATAAAGAGGATAAAGAAAACTTAAAAGACGACTTGATAAAAATATTAGAAGTATCAATTGATAAAATTGAAATTGATTAGGAGAGAAACTATGTTTAAAAATTTAAAATTTGATAATGAGGAAAAGAAAAAATTTATAATATTATTATCTCTGGGTTTAATATGTATTTTAAGTTTGATTGTAATTAATTTAATTCAAAGTAAAGATCAAGAAAACTTAGAAGATACAACTCAAAATATAAATATAGATGAAGAAGCCTCTATAGCTGAAAAAAATGATGATTTAGAAAAAAGACTTACTAGTATTTTAAAGGAGATAAATGGAGCAGGAGATGTATCTGTTATGATAACTTATGACAATAGTGAGGAAATAGAGCCTGCATACAATTCAAATTCAACTAAGGAAACTACTTCAGAAACTGATTCTTCAGGAGGAGAAAGAACAGTAGAAACTTTTAGTGAAAATAAAACTATGGTAACATCAGATTCTTCAAATCCAGTAATAATAAAGACTAAAGAAGCTAAAATTAAAGGAGTATTAGTTGTATCAAGTGGTGCAAGTAATCCGCAAGTTAAAGAAACTTTATATGAGGCTGTTCAGACAGCACTTCAAATATCAGGACATCAAGTTCAAATTTATGCCAAATAATATTAAATATGGAGGGATTTTATGAAATTTAATTATAAAAATAGAGGATTTGTAGTTTTATCCTTGAGCATGATGTTAGTTGCAGTTGGTGTAGCTAATTATCAATTAAGTAAAGAATCTGCACTAAGTGTTTCTGAAGAATTTAAGGCATATGAAGAAGCACAAATAGAGAAAAATTTATCTGATGAAGAAAATGTACTTGTCGATAGTATAGAAGGTCAAAAAAATGTTACTGATGAATCAGTAGAAAGTTTGGCAAAAGAAACTAATAAAGAAATAGAAGAGGCATTAAATTCAAAGGAAAATATAAAAAGTAAGACATATATAGTAGATATGAAGATGAGTAGAGAAAAACAAAGACAAGAATTAAGTGAAAAGTTAAATGAAATAATAAATAATCCATCTACTACAGATCAAGCAAAATCAGAGGCATCTAATATGAAGGTTCAAATGGTAAAAGATGCTGATAAAGAATTGCAAATAGAAAATTTATTAGTTGCAAAAGGATATGAAGATTCAATTGTTTACATAAATGAAGGAAAAGTAAATGTAGTTGTAAATATGGAAAACATAACTCAAAATGACGCAATAAAAATATTTGATTTAATATATTCTCAAACAGATATAGCACGTGAAAATATTAGACTTACAAATAATCGATAATTTATATTAAAATTTAATGTATATAAGAATAATTTTATAGGTATAGGGATATAATAGTTATATATACTAGTTTTATATAATTTGTGTAATTAATATATTAAATATTGAATAATGTTAATTAACTTTAATAAAGTCTTATTCTTGCAAATTATATAAGTATTTGATATTATATAATAAATAATAACCTAAAATAGGGGGTAGTATATCATGGAAAATAATAATTTAGGACAAGTTAAAATATCAAACGATGTTATAGTGACAATTGCAGGATTAGCAGCTTTAGAGGTTGAAAATGTAGAGACAATAACTACTATAACTGATAAACTACTTAAAAATAATGGTGTTAAAATTCAAATAGAAGAGGAACAAATAGTATTAGATGTTTACATAAATATTGAATTTGGAGCATCTATACCAGATATAGCTTTCAAAGTACAAGAAAATGTTAAAAATACAGTAGAAACAATGACTGGATTAGAAGTATCTGTTGTAAATGTTCATGTTCAAGGAATAACTTTCTATAAAGAAAAACAAGCAAAAGAAGAAGCAAAAGTAGCTAAAAAGGAAGAAGCTAAAGCTGCAAAAGCTGCTAAAAAAGAAGAAGCGAGACTTGCAAAAGAAGCTAAAAAAGTAGCTAAAGAAGAAAGTGAAAATGATGAAGATGATGAAATAATAATACCAGAGTAAGCAATATAAATTAGAACCCTCTGAGAAAATCAGAGGGTTTTTATATGTACATAGTAAAATAGAGGAGGATAAAAAATGAGAAAAAACATAAGAGCACAAAGAGAAACAAGTAGAGAATATTTAATAAAATTAATTTATCAAACACACATAATAAATGGAGATATAACTGATTTAGCAAGTGAAATGGATAACTTTTTAAAAAATAACGAAGAGTACATAATCAATAGATATGAAGAATTAGTTCTTAACTACTCTGAAAATGATATAGAATTTGAAGGTACTTTATTAGATGAATGTGTAGATAGAGTTTATCTAAATGAAATGGTAAAAGTTATAGAACAAAAGATAGATTATATAAATGAATTAATAGAAAATAATGCAAATAACTGGTCTATAAATAGATTTTCAAAATTAGATTTAGCAGTAATACAAACAGCAATAGCAGAAATGTTATCAGATTTAAACATACCAGATAAAGTTTCTATAAATGAAGCTATAGATTTTGCTAAAATATATTGTGATGAAAAAACACCTAAATTTATAAATGGAATTTTAGGAAGTGTTGTAGATGAAATTAAAACAAAATAATATTATATTAGGAATAGATACTAGCTGCTATACAACTTCTATAGCAGCTATCTCTTTAAGTAAAAAAATTATTTTAAATGAAAAAATTATGCTTAAAGTAGAAAAAGGTGAAAAAGGACTAAGACAAAGTGAAGGTGTTTTTCAACATGTATCAAATTTAGGAAAAATAAGTGAAAATATAGCTGATAAATTAAAAAACTATAATATAATAGGCATTTGTGCATCATCAAAACCAAGACCAGTTGAGGGTTCTTATATGCCTGTTTTTACAGTAGGACAAAATACAGCTAAACTTATAAGTGCTACAAACAATTGTCCTTTTTTTGAAACTACACATCAAGAAAATCACATAAAAGCTAGTTTATATGGTCAAAATTTATCTAATGAAAATAGATTTATTGCAGTTCATATGTCTGGTGGAACTATGGAAATTGTTTTAGTTAATAGAGAAAATAATTTTAAATATAATTTTGAAATTATAGGAGGAACAAAAGATGTTAGTTTTGGACAACTTATAGATAGATTAGGAGTTAAACTATCTTATGAGTTTCCATCTGGAAAATACATAGACAAAAATGCATGTAATTTTACTGAAAAGATAAAAGAAGGATTAAAAACTAGTGTTAAAGAAGGTTTTATGAATTTATCTGGAATAGAAAATCAATTAAATAAAATAATAGATAATGAAGAAAATATAGATGAGAAATATTTATCTAAATTGCTTATGGATACTATAACTAGATGTATAGTTAAAGCTCTTGATTATTTATCTCAAAAGTATAAAGTAGATGAGGTATTATTTGTAGGGGGAGTATCTGCAAGCAAATATCTTTCTAAAAATGTAACAGATAGATTAAAAAAATTAAAAATAAAAGCCTATTTTCCAGAGGCTTCATTGGCAACAGATAATGCAGTAGGATGTGCATTAATAGGATTTGAAAATCTAAATTTAGGAGAATAAATATGAAAATAAGAGCTTTAGAAGTAAGCGAAGCAAATTCATATATCAAAAGAATTTTAATAAACGATCCAATACTTTATAATTTAAAGATTCAAGGAGAAGTTTCAAATTTTAAAATACACAGCAGTGGAAATGTCTATTTATCTATGAAAGATAAAGATTCAAAAATTAATTGTGTAGTATTTAAAGGAGATTATGATAAAAATCTAAATTTGGAAAATGGAACTAAAATAATTGCAAGTGGATATATTTCTGTATATGAAAGAGAAGGCTCTTACCAATTTTATATAAAAAATATAGAAATATCAGGAATTGGTAATTTATATATTGAGTTTAATAAATTAAAAGAAAAACTTCAAAAAGAAGGTTTATTTGACTATAAACATAAAAAAAATATTCCAAGTATGCCATCTTCTATAGGAGTGGTTACATCTCCTACTGGAGCGGTAATAAGAGATATAATAAATGTAACTACAAGAAGATATCCTAAAGTTCATATTAAATTATATCCAGTTAGAGTTCAAGGACAAGGTTCTTGTGATGAAATTTGTGAAGGAATAAATTTTTTTAATGAAATACATCCAGTAGATACAATAATTGTAGGACGCGGAGGAGGATCTATAGAAGATTTATGGTCTTTTAATGAAGAAAAGGTAGCAAGGTGTATTTTTTCTTCCAAAATACCAATAATATCTGCTGTAGGACATGAAACAGATTTTACTATTTGTGATTTTGTATCTGATATGAGAGCTCCGACGCCTTCTGCAGCGGCAGAGATAGCTACACCAGATATAAATGATTTATACTTTAAATTAAATAATATAAAATATAGAATGAATATGTCACTTAAAAATATGGTCGATTATGATGAACAAAAATTAAAATACGCATTTAATAGAATAAATACAATATTAAATGATTACATTATTAATAATAAAATTTATGAATTAGATAAAATAATAGAAAAGATAAATTTAAATATAGAAAATAAAGTAACTATAGAAGACATAAATTTAAAAAATTTGGCTTCTTTATTAGATAATTTAAGTCCACTTAAAACATTAAATCGAGGATATAGTATAATTAATAAAAATGGTATAGTTATAAATAGTATACTTAAAGTAAATGAAAATGACGATATAGAAGTAATAGTATCTGATGGAAGTTTAAATTGTAATATCAATAAAATTAATAAAAAAGAGGTATAAAAATGGAACTTACTTATGAGCAAGCATATGTACAATTGGAAGAAATTTTAAATAAACTTGAAGAAAATAATCAATCATTAGATGAATCACTAAAGCTTTATGAAGAAGGAATTAAATTATATGCTAGATGTAATAAATTACTTGAAAATGCAAAATTAAAAATAAGTAAATTCAATGAAATGCAAGAATTAGAAGATTTTGATTTGAAGGAGGAGTAAAAATGGCATTTAAAGAAGAACTAAAAAATAAAACAAAATATATTGAAGAGTTACTAAGTGGATATATGCCAAAAGAACAAGGCTACCAAGAAACTATTTTTAAAGCCATGAATTACAGTCTAAGTGCAGGCGGAAAGAGACTTAGACCAATACTTACACTAGAAGCTTCAAAAATTGTTGGTGGAGATACAAATGATGCTATACCATTTGCTATGGCAATAGAGATGATACATACATATTCTTTGATACATGATGATCTTCCTGCACTTGATAATGACGATTTAAGAAGAGGTAAACCTACAAATCACAAAGTCTTTGGAGATGCAATGGCTACTTTAGCAGGAGATGCACTTTTAAATTATGCATTTGAGACAATGCTAAAAGAATCTATAGATAAAACAAATTCAAATTGTAGACTAAAGGCAATTTATGAAATTGCAAAAGGTGCTGGTATTTACGGAATGATAGGAGGACAAGTTGTAGATGTTGAAAGTGAAAATAAATCTATAGAAAAAGAAAAGCTTGATTTTATACATAAAAACAAAACAGCAGCAATGATAGTAGGATGTATGAGAGCAGGAGCAATAATAGGTAATGCATCAGAAGAAGATTTATTAAATATAACGAGCTATGCAAATAATATAGGTTTAGCTTTTCAAATAGTAGACGATATTTTAGATATAGTTGGAGATGAAAAAGTATTAGGAAAACCTATAGGAAGCGATATAGAAAATCATAAATCTACATATCCTTCATTAGTTGGATTAGATAAATCTAGAGAAATTGCTAGAAATCTAATAAAAGAGGCTAAAGAAAATATAAGAAAATTACCAGGAGATAGCAAATTTTTAGAGGATTTAGCAGATTATATAATTTCTAGAGATCATTAATAATTTTCAGGAGGAAAAATGGCAGATATTTTTTATAATAAAATTTTATTTATAAGCATATTTTCTTGCTTTTTAGCACAATTTATAAAAATATTTACAGGTAAAGAAAAAAGAATTGATTTTAAAAGAATAATTACTTCGGGAGGAATGCCTAGTTCTCATAGTTCTTTTGTTACAGCATTGCAAACTTTAGTTGGATTTGAAAAAGGTTTTGATTCTGTTGAATTTGCTATATGTGCAGTATTTGGAATAATTGTCATGTATGATGCTTCAGGAGTTAGAAGGGCAGTGGGAAAACAGGCTACTCTTTTAAATCAAATAATAGAAGATTTTTTTCATGGTAAATTTGATCAACATGAAAAATTAAAAGAACTTGTAGGACATACACCAAAGGAAGTATTATTTGGAGCATTATTAGGTGTAACAATAGGGATTCTTTTTTCATAAGAATTATTTTTAAAAATATCCTTTAAATTGAAAAAAAAATAAAAGTATGATATAATCCTAATGTTTAAGATATAGATAGAAAGAATATACTTTAATTATATAAGGTATATTCTTTTTTTAATTGGTATGTAGAAAAAATAAAAATATGATAAAATAAACTTAATATAAAGAAAATAATTATTTTAATTGAAAGGTAAATTTATGAAAAAAAGAATAGATGTTTTATTAGTTGAACAAGGATTTTTTGAAAGTAGAGAAAAAGCGAAAAGATCTATAATGGCAGGACTTGTATTTGTAAACAATCAAAAATGTGACAAAGCAGGGACTGAAGTAAAAACAGATGCAAAAATAGAAGTAAAAGGAAATCCTATCCCTTATGTAAGTAGAGGTGGATTAAAATTAGAAAAAGCTATGAAAAATTTTGATGTAACTTTACAAGATAAAGTATGCATGGATATAGGCGCATCTACAGGTGGATTTACTGATTGTATGCTTCAAAATGGAGCTAAAAAAGTATTTTCAATAGATGTTGGATATGGACAATTAGCTTGGAAATTAAGACAAGATGAAAGAGTTGTATGTATGGAAAGAACTAATATTAGATATGTTACAATTGAAGATACTAAAGAGTTTGCAGATTTTGCATCTATAGATGTATCTTTTATATCATTAAAATTAGTTTTACCAGTTGCACACAATTTAATCAGACCAGGAGGCGAAATAGTTGCACTTATAAAACCTCAATTTGAAGCAGGTAAAGAAAAGGTTGGTAAAAAAGGTGTAGTTAGAGAAAAATCGACACATATTGAAGTTATAGAAATGGTTTCTAAATTTGCTTTAGAAACTGGATTTTCTATTTTAAACTTAGATTATTCTCCAATTAAAGGACCAGAAGGAAATATAGAATACCTTATTCACTTGAAAAATAGCAATGAAGGTTATACATTTAATGAAGAAGACTATAAAAAACAAATAATTAATGTTGTTGAAGATTCACATAAATTAAATCATTAATAAAAAATAGAAACTTAGTCGAGAAAGAGGGGGTTAATATGATCCTTGAAATGTATATGAAAAATTGCGCTTTGATTGAAGAATCTAGACTTACTATAAATAACGGTTTAAATATATTAACAGGGGAAACTGGAGCCGGAAAGTCTATAATAATTGAAGCATTAGGTTTATGTTTAGGGGAAAAATACGATAGAACTTTTTTGAGAAAAGGAACTAATAAAGGTGTATGTGAAATTTTAGTTTCATCAAAAAGTTCTAACCTCAAATCAGTTTTAGAAAAATATGATATAGATTTTGAAGATGAAGAAATAATAATAACTAGAGTAATTTATTCAGATGGAAAAAGTGTGGCTAGAATTAATGGAAGAACTGTAAAAGTTTCAATCCTTAAAGAAGTTGCATCGACAATAGTTGATTTGCATAGCCAACACCAAAATCAATTACTTTTAAATAGAGATACACATATTAGATTTTTAGATTTGTTTGGAGAAAAGGATATTCAAGGTTTTAAAGATATATACAAACAATCTTACAATAAATTTAATAAATTAAAAAAAGAATTAAATGAATTAAATGAAAATAAGGATGACAGAGAAATTCAAAGAGAAATTGATTTACTTAAATTTCAAATTAATGAAATTGATTCAGCAAATTTAAATGTTGATGAATATGAAAATTTAAAAAATCAAAGAGATATCATGAGAAATAGCGAAAAAATATATAGAAATTTAAGCTTATCTTATGAAAAATTATATGATGGAGAAATAAATGCTGTTGATTTGATAGGTTCTGCCTCTAAAGAACTTACAGATATTTCTTCTTATGACAAAAATATAGCTGATTACAGTGAAAATATAGAGAGAATAATGTATGAAATTCAAGATATAGCTAGAGAAATTCGAAATTATAAAGAAAATATAAGCTTTAATCCTTATGAAATGGAAGAAGTAGAACAGAGAATTGATCAAATTAATAATTTGAGAAGAAAATACGGAAATTCTATAGAAGATATATTTGAATACAGAGAAAAAATACAAAATAGACTAGATGAAATTTTAAATAGAGATGAAAAAGTAGCTACATTAAAATCAGAACTTGAAAGTATGGAAAAAATTTTATACGATCAAGCAAATGAAATACGCAAGGCCAGAAAAAAAGTAGCTATAGATTTACAAGATGTACTGTTAAAAGAATTACATAGCTTAAATATGAAAAATGTGGTATTTGAAGTTAACTTTAGAGAAGTGCAATTTAATCAAAATGGATGTGATGATGTAGAATTTATGGCTTCGTTTAACTTAGGTGAAGACATAAAACCTATATATAAGGTTGCATCAGGTGGAGAAATGTCTAGATTTATGTTAGCTTTTAAGACTATTTTAGCTGATATAGATGAGATAGACACATTAGTATTTGATGAGATAGATACAGGAATAAGTGGTATAGCAGCGCAAATTGTAGGAGAAAAATTATCTAAAATAGGTAAGAAGAAGCAAGTTATATGTATAACTCATCTACCACAAATTGCGGCTAATGGAGATACTCATTACCAAATAGAAAAAAATACATCTAATAATAGAACTTTTACGAATATAAAAGAACTTACAATTGAAGAAAAAGTAGAAGAAATTGCAAGGCTTATAGCAGGTAACAATATAACTGAAAAAACTATTGAACATGCTCATGAGATAATAGAATTAGCAAAAAATAATTAAATATAGTTTAAGAAAACTTCCATCAAATTTGATGGAAGTTTTTTAGAATAAAAAAGAAAAAATTACAAATTATAATAGATAAAGATTTCTTTGAAACACATTAACGGAAATTATATTTATCCACAATTTACAAATGAATATAATTTCCTATGTGTTATAAATTAAGTTGGGAGTGATTTATATTAAAAAATTATATTTATTTGTATTTATTTTTATATTGAGCTTTACAATTTATAGTTTAAATAATAAATTATTAGAAAGTAACAATAAATATGTATATTTATTGGGAGATGTAATTGGGATAAAAGCAGATACAGATGGTGTTTTAGTATTAGGCTCAGAAGATAATATTAGATATACAGATAGTCTTAAAGAAGGAGACAATATATTATATATAGAAAATCAAAAAATACATAATAGTGAAGATGTAGTTTCTATTTTGAATAAATTAAAACAAGATAGTGTAAATATTTCTTTTGAAAGAGATGCAAAAATAATTAAAAAAATTATAAAAACTAAAAGAGAAGGTGATTTTTTTAAATTAGGATTTTGGGTTAGAGATAAAATTTCTGGAATAGGGACTATGACTTGCTATGATATAGAGAAAAATAAATTTTATGCTATAGGTCATCCTATTTGTGATACAGATACTCAAAAAATCTTAAAAATAAAAAAAGGACAAGTATATAAATTATCTAAATTTAAAGCATTAAAAGGCACAAGAAATAATATAGGTAAATTTCAAGGTGAATTTGATTTATCCAATTTAATAGGAAATTTTTATAAAAACTCTGATTTTGGAATAGAAGGAAATTTACTTAAAAGCTCAATTAATATCAAAAAAAATAATTTAGTAAAAGTGGCAAATTTTAAAGATATAAAAGAGGGAAAGGCTCAAATTTTATTTAAATCCCAGGATGAAGATATTAAATACTATGATATTTTAATAAAAAATATAGATAATAATACTAAAACTTTTAAAATACAAGTAATAGACAAAGAATTAATAGATTATATGGGAGGAATTGTACAAGGAATGTCCGGCGCACCGATCATCCAGGACGGGAAGCTCATTGGTGCGGTAACCCACGTTTTGGTCAATGACCCAACCACCGGATATGGGATATTCATTGAAAATATGCTGGATGCAGCGGGATAAGATTTATGCTATAGGTATATCACAATGCCTCTAGCGTTTTTTAAGTCTATGATATAATATATACATGAGTTTTAGAGTTAGCGTATTATCTGCATAACCTGTCTATCATAATGATTCATGGGTTATTAAGTATCAAGACATATCTAAACTTGATTAGAGCATGGAGCAGCGATTTTTTTAGTAAACCCTAACGGTACAAATCAATTGTGGGATGGAAACAATAGGAGGAAAAATGAATATAAGCTTATTAAAAGAACAATTAGGGGAAAAGTATACTTTTAATGTAGAAGAAAATAGTATTTTTATATACTCCAATCATTATAAATATGAACCATTTATTATCTGCAGAAAAGACGGATTATATGGTGTAGAACGAGGAAATAATATATTAATTTCTGATATGGGAAGTTTGGAAAATAATATAATTGCATGTTGCATTTGTTGTGGAAAAGATAAAGACAAAGTTAATCAGTATTGTGCCGAAATTAGAAGAGAGATTAACTCTACAAAGGATAATACAGGATTAGAGGAACTCTTACGATCAGAATATTATGCAAGTATGATTCAAAATAATACTTGCCAAGAAATAGATCAATTGAAAGAAGATAAAATAATAATAAGAAATGAAGATAATTTATCGTTTTTTGAATACATTAAAGATGATTTAAAAATCACGTTGAATATAGTTCCACAACAAACAAAAAGATACTATGAAGCATTGTTTGCTGCAATAATAAATAAAGATTTTATTATTGCATTTATTAAAAAATATGATTTGAAATTGAATGCAGAAGATTATTTAAATTTGTTCAGTTTTTGTGTAAATAAAGTAACAGCAAAAATAGAAAAATTGTCAGAAAAAATGATATAGATATAATCATGTACGTCCGCATTCTTGTAATAATTACCAAACGCCATATGAGGCACGCTATGGAGGTGCATAAACCCTGTAGCAGAAATTGGGTTGTAGTGTTATAAATGTGCTTGTTAACTCGCTAGATACCAGCTATGGCATATTCATTGAAAATATGTTGGAAGGAGCGGGATAAAAGTATGACAGGGGTATTTTGCCCCTGTCATCTTTCGTAACACATAGGAAATTATATTCATTTGTAAATTGTGGATAAATATAATTTCCGTTAATGTGTTTCAAATAAATCTACATCTTTAAAAATCTTTAGGATAAAGATTTCTTTAAAAATGAAGACCAAAATTTGATTTCATATAATTATTTTGTTCTTTTGCCCATTCGTCAAAATCTTTCATCTCTGATATTATTTCAAAATGGTATTGTTCTATGTTCTTATGTAAGGTATTTAGCGCTTCGTTGCAATTCACACAAAAAACATTTGTTCCGTCTTTTTCTTTTTTTAACTCATAATTAATGCAATCCACTAATGTTATTATATTTTCCGGAGATGTAGCATAGTATGCCAGTTTATTTAAGCCTTGTTGGTATCCTTTTTCAATATCACAATCAGGATGCTTTTTTTTATAATTATGAATGCCATCTATAACCATAACAATATTATGTCCTGTTCCGGGTGCTCCTTGAAGCATGAAAGGAGCAACTCCTCCTAAAAATAGCAAAAATGCAATTTCGTTTCCCTGTTTGTATTCATTGTAAACAATTCTTGTAAAACCTAGTGCATATGCTTCCAAATTGTTCATTGTATTTCCTCCTTTCGAAGCTATAGAAGCTTTATGTTTTTATTTTTTTGTATAAGGCTCTTATAGTAAATAATATCTAATTATGAATGGATTGAGAAGTATTTTTAGCTTTTATCTCAAAAAACTTTTATCGGTTAGTTTGCCACAACGAAAAGTAGTTGACTTCTATTAAAAAAAAGACTATTATTTAATTAATAAAACTTAGTAACAAAAAAATACCAAGAGTGAACCATATCTATAGATGTTGTCAGAAAACTTGCAATGAAGTCAAATACTAGTAGTGTCGAAAAATATATCGACATTACAGAGGATAATTGCAATGAATTGGTTAAACAATAGAAAATGTTGTACTTAATGCCAATTATCCGTATTAGGTTAGTATATGGCTTTTTTCAGGATATACTATAATAAAATTATAAAAAGGGAGTAATGCAAAATGAAAAATATACTTGGATGGTTTTGGAGAGATTTTAAAATTAAAACTGATAAAAGAGATTCTGATACTACTGCAAAAAGCAACAATGAAGAAGGAGTTTGGGGTAAATGTAAAGAATGTGGAGAGCCACTTCGCGCATTTTACTATTACAGAGACAAGACGGGCTCAACATATTGTAAAAAATGCGGTAAACCTTATCAGGCCGTTTATGCAGCTCCATATAGAACTATAGAATTGATTTTCAGTGGCATTCAGAAAGAAGGTATCAGTCTTACTGTGGAAATAGAAAAATGGCCTTCTTTAGAATGCAGTAGTTTGTGTTGGAGAGAATGGAATCAAACTGGTGGGGTTAATTTTAAGGTTGATTTACCAGCAAACTATATGTCAGAGCATACAGTTGAAGAATTTATAGAGGAATACATAATGATAGAGAATGAAATTACAAAACATATTCCCTTTTCTATTAGTAAGGAATTGCTAAGTCAAATAAAAAATAGATTAATGGAAAGTGATGTCCTACAGAAAGTTACGGATGTGAAAAAATAATTGCTATTTAGCTCACATATAAAATGTTGTTTATAAGGGCAATCACTCTTGGCCGGTTTGTATATTATCTAGGATGGCAAACTGGTGGGGTGGAGATATATTTTGTAAAAGTAAATTAAAAATGAAAGGATAAAAATTATGTCAGAAACAATAGAAGAAAGTATAAGTCAATTATTTGACAGAGCATATAGAAATGATGAGTTTTTTGAATATTTAGTAGGTGTTGGAGAGTATTTAGTAACTTTTAAAGATTCTGTAAATTATGACGTTAATGATATGGAATTGATGCAAAAAGGAATTAACTGTTATTTAATTGATAGACCAAATGTTAACATAGATTCATATATTAATAATAAATTAACTGAACTGTTAAATAGTGATGATAATTTTAAAATTACTATTGTTTTAGACTTTTTAGTTTATTATGCAAAATTTATAAAAAACACTCAAGTAATGTACAATGTTGATTTGGACACTATTTTACCATTATTAAGAGAAAAAATTATACAATTAAAACAACAAATATTGGGAGTTCAAAATCAAGAAAACATATGGAAGAGTATAGAGAATCGTTGCTATTTATATGAAATGAGAACAGGTCAAAAACTTATATAATAAATTTAATTGAAATATATGAAATGATATAACAAATAGCAAACTTATATATAAGGAGAGGATGATAATCATGAGCACACTTCAGAAACGTATATACGCTGAAAAATGGCTTAAACTTGCAATTAGCGAGAATAAATTGGCAAATTTTGCTATTGGCTTGCCGCCTTATGCAGAAATAAAATCGAAATATGAGCCTATTTTAGTACCGAATTTAGAAGTCTTATATGCTTACTACGAAGAAAGTAAGGAAAGTAATTTTGATCAAGATGTAGAAAATGCAGTGATTCAGATTGTAGAAGAATGTGGAGATAATGAGTGCATTATATTACATACCCTTCGTTTTGTTGTCACGCATCTTGCATATGAAAAACGAGGAGCGGCAAAATTTTCGTTGGATTGTTCAAAGTTACTTAATGAAATTAAGAAAAAAGTGATTAATAATAAAAGGAGATTTCAGAAAAAGAATGGTACTGATGATGTATGGGATTTGATTGAATTTTATGACAGTTTTTTGCGTGAACAGCATGGTTTGCATTTTCTGATATAGTAAAATAATTTGTGATTATGTAAAAAAATCGTGGAGGAAAGGTGATATTTATGGATAGTTCAGGAAATATGACATTAAAATTTGAAAATAAACAATATTATATTTTATATGTTGGTATTCATGGAGGTTCTGGTATGGGTGCAAATTACCCATATAATGGACGATATTATTTAGTAACATCGCGACTTTGGGAGAAGGAAAAATACAATTATTGTATGGTCCATGATTCAATTTTGCCAAAGGCATGGAATTATTATGAAAATAATGGTTTTCTTTTGCTAGAAGAAAATGATTATCATGGAAGAATTACGAAGGAAACGCTTATTACGTGTATATCTCGTTTGGACCCAGAAATATTGGAGCTGTGTGGAGATTAATAATTTACAAAAAAA
This sequence comes from uncultured Clostridium sp., assembly GCA_964449895.1. Classification (GTDB taxonomy): domain Bacteria; phylum Bacillota; class Clostridia; order Peptostreptococcales; family Peptostreptococcaceae; genus Intestinibacter. Next base: position 175,414 of record CAYVBY010000001.1, on the reverse strand, counting down.
GGGGTATAAAATGAAAAAAATAATAGGGTGGATATTGATTATTTTAGGTGGATTTAATTGTTTTAGTGGCATAATGTGTCTTTCTGTGACATTTATTATAAGTAATTTGTCATTATTAGAACGTATAATATTATTTATATGTAATATGCTTTTTATTTTTGTAAATGCTTTGATTTTAAGGTTTGGATTTAAGCTCAAGGAGCAGAAAATGAAAAAAAACAAAAATAAAGAGGTAATCACAAAGGTACAGAAAAAAGAAGATAATTCATATGTCATAAAAAAACAGTTAAATAAAAATGAACAGATTTATAAACCAGTTATTAATAGGTCAGGTATTGTTGCAGATGGAAATTTTATATACAAATTTTATATTCGAGAAGATTTGTTTCAAAATGGAAAAGAAGATCTTTTTTATGAAGATTTGCAATGGGATTTTCAGATAGCAGCAAATTTTGGAAAGCATATTATTGACATAGGCGGTGTAATTACCAAAATATTAATCGGTGGAGGAAGTACAGAGATTTCTCATACAGGTGCAGTAGCATATGGAAATTTATATACTACATTTGAATCATTTATTGCAAATAGTATGGATGATTTGATGGTTGCTGATTCTGAGGCTGCAAATGAATATGGGAGTTGGTTTACAGGCTTAAATTATGAGTACATAATTATTTTTGCAAAGATAAAAGAAACGGATATTAAAGTAAAAGTAACTAATTTTAATATTATTGAAGTAAGCATAGGTTTAGAAACTGATTCAGAAGGATTTTCTTATCTTATAGATGTTGTTCGACGCTTTGGAAAAGAAAATTATGATAAAGGTGTGGGAGCAGATGAACTTTCTTGGGATGCATCGTTGAAAATCTTTCGAAGAACTTATCAACTTGATGAAACTAGAACATGGTTTTTAAGTTCCTATATGAATGTAAAAGGCAAGTTTATAAAGTATAGCTTTGATGAAAAAACAAAGCATGATTCTCATTATGAAATACTTCCAGAGAATATGGATAAATTATCTCAAATTTTGAAAGAAGAGATGAATCAAAGATATTTGAATAATCCATCTGTGAGCTGTGCATATTATCTACAGCATCATAGTGGTAGAGATTTGATTGCATTATTGAAAAAATACAATTTAATTGATAAGGAATTTTGTTGAAAATAAACTATTTTTGTTTTTTAGCATCAAGTTATATTATAAAAAATTGTTAGGAGGATTTTAATATGGATAACACAATTGATATTTCAAAAGATCAAAAAATATATGAAGGAAAAGGATTTTGGATTGTACATCGAGCAGCGGGCAATCATGAATCATTTTATCTTATTGTTTCAGATCAAAGAGCTGTTGCAAATTTAATAGCCATTAGAATAATGCCAGATGATGTGAAAAAAATTATAGATTCACATGGAGATTTAGAAATTGTTGATTCTATTGCAAGAGATTTACGTAATGGGTATCTATATGTTAAATAAATAGTTTGGAGGTGTTTATGATAATATTTGATTTTATGAAAAAAAAGCGTAGAAAAAAAGAGAGTCAATTAAAGAAATCGTCTGAAACAGGCACAACAGTGAATGGTGTTTCTTTTTGGAAAGAAAAAATTATATTTTGTGATGGTTGGTTTATATACTTAGATGGCAAGGGAAACAATTCAGTAATTTCACATAAATGTGCTCGTCAAATAGAATTGAGTTATCAACGTTATCAAGCAAGTATGGACATTAATAGAGGTGGTTCTCCAGATGATATTGCTTATGCCGGACGTGGTTTTAGGTGTGTAAATGGAGAATATGTATATGAAAATTATAGAGTGGATAAACTTATAGATAACAAAATTGCCACGATTGAAGAGGTATTGAAAATTCCAGACGAAATAAATGGAATTAGGATTAATTGTATTGCGAAACGAGCATTTGAAAATGAAATTAAAGTTGAAAAAATAATATTGCCTGAAAGTATACAAAAAATTGGAGACTCAGCTTTTGCTGATTGCATAAATTTATCTGAAATAGAGATTCCATCTGAGTATGTGAGTATAGGAAATAATGCATTTAAAAATACAGCATTTTACTGTGAAAATAAAACTACATATCTGAATAATACTCTCATGAAAGTTGACCCTTCTTTTTCTGGTGCTTTAAAAATTAATAAAGGAACGACTTCTATTGCTGATAATGCATTACAGGGATGCTCAGAATTGAAAGAAGTGATATTTCCTTCAGAATTAATATCAATTGGAAGATATGCTTTTGAAGGATGTAGTAAAATTAAAAGAATTTCGCTTCCTTCATCTGTTCAAAAAATCGGAACCAGTGCATTTAAGAATTGCAAAAAACTTACAGATGTTGTTTTTCCACAAAATATGGACACAATTGAAATGGGAGCATTTGCTGGATGTATTGCACTAAAAAGCATAGATTTACCGGATGGAATTTTAACAATAGAGAGAGCTTTGTTTAGTGGATGTGAAAACTTGCTGAATGTTCATATTCCAGATAGTGTGACTAAAATATGTTTTGATGCGTTCGAAAAAAGTGGATTTTTAGAGAATTATAAAAATAGTAAAGAAAAAGAACTGTATGTTGATAAATGGTTAATTAGCTATAAAGGATATGATGGGAAAACTCTTCGTATCAAGGAGGGTACGATAGGCATTGCTGATATGGATTTTTTAACAGTAAAAAAGGTAAGTGCTGTTCATTTTCCAAATAGTTTAAAGTATATAGGTAGTGATACATTTCGTGGTGCAGAACTGAATTTGATTGAATTGCCAGAAAATCTTTGTCATATAGGTCAATCGGCATTTCGTGGAACAAAAATTAAAGAAATTTTAATTCCAGAATCAGTTGATATTATTGAAGAATGGGCATTTATGGGATGTGAGGAGCTTAAGAAAATTACGGTAAAAGGATGCAAAACAAATATAATTTTTCCGGCAATCACGGAAAGAAAAGATAAAGAAATAATTACAATATACGCTCCAAATAATCCATCTGTAAAGGAATATTGTGAAAAATATGGAAAGAAATATAATTTAACTTTTAAGCTTCGAGTATAAAAGTTAAATTGAATAATTATGCTTTATTTTTGATAGTCAGATATATATTTAGAATATAAGTCTTAAAATTTATCAAATTGATATTTTTTAAGACTTATTTAATTTAGAAAATTTATCCATAAAAAATGATTTGGAATTTTTATAGATAAATGGTAATATAAATTGATGAAAATAAAATAAATTTAATCTTTAATGAAGGAATATAATTTTATAATGTCGAATTGCTTAATTAATAATAAGTAATCGTTGAATTTTCTATAGACAAATTAATATGTTGATTGGAGGAATCATAATGAAAGATAAAATTAAAATTGTATTAGCTGATGATAATAAAGACTTTTGCCAAGTGTTAAAAGAATATTTATCAAATGAAGAAGACATAGAAATATTAGGAATTGCAAAAGATGGTGTTGAGGCATTAGAGTTAGTAAAAGAAAAAGAACCAGATTTATTAGTTTTAGATGTGATAATGCCACATTTAGATGGTTTAGGTGTAATAGAAAAATTGAACGTTATGAATTTAGAAAAAATGCCAAAAATAATAGTATTATCAGCTGTAGGTCAAGATAAAATCACACAAAGTGCAATTAACTTAGGTGCAGATTATTATATCGTAAAACCTTTTGATTTTGTCATATTTATAAATAGAATAAGAGAGTTAGTTTCAAATAAATCTATTTCTCCACAAACAAAATCAAAACCGGTTCAAGAAATTCAAATGTCAAGAACTGTTGACTATACAAAAGCACCGAGTATGGGTAATATAGAAGCAGAAATAACTAATATTATACATGAAATAGGAGTTCCAGCTCATATAAAAGGATATTTATATCTTAGAGAAGCCATAAAAATGGTAATAGATAATGTAGAATTATTAGGAGCTGTTACAAAAGAATTATATCCAAATATAGCTAAGAAATTTAATACTACACCAAGTAGGGTTGAAAGAGCTATAAGACATGCTATAGAAGTTGCTTGGAGTAGAGGTAAAGTTGATACTATAAATCAATTATTTGGATATACAGTACATACTACAAAGGGTAAACCTACAAATTCAGAATTTATAGCTATGATAGCTGATAAATTAAGATTAGAACATAGTATAGTTAAATAATTAAGAAAGCCTTCTCGATAGGGAAGGCTTTTAATATATATAATTATATATTTTTTAAAATTAAAACTTACATATTCTTAAAACTAATTATGAAAATGTTTTTTTTATTGTTTATGTGTTAAAATTTATATGAAGATATGAAATTATAAAATATTGACTTAAAATATTGTAATAAATACGAATAATAATATAAAAGTATATAATCTTAATAATAGTGATTTTCCAAAATATTTATTTTATATGAAAATAATGTTATAATGTTTTAAGATTTAAAAATATGGAGGTTAATGAAATGAGAGTGGAAGCTCCAATAAAGGTAGATAGAAAGACAAAAAAACTAGCTAAAAGACTTTCAGCAGGAGAAATAGCTGTTATAAATCATATTGATATAGATGAAGTTGCAGCAAATTCTTTAGTTGAATGTAAAATAAAGCTTGTTATTAATGCAGCTCCTTCAATAAGTGGAAGATATCCTAACAAGGGACCTAAAATACTTACGAATAATAATATTCTAATTATAGATAATGTAGGAGAAGAAGTTTTTGAAAATTTAAAAGAAGGACAAGTTATAGAAGTAAATAATGGACAAATTTATAGAGATGGACAGTTCATTGGCCAAGGGGATGTAATGGATAAAAAACTTGTCGAAGAAAAAACAAAAATTGCATATGAAAATATGTCTGTAGAACTAGATAGATTTATTGATAATACTATAGACTATGCAAAGCGTGAAAAAGGATTTATATTAGGAGAAACAGAAATTCCTAAAATGGCTACAGTTTATAAAGATAGACATGTTTTAGTTGTAGTAAGAGGACAAGATTATAAAGAAGATTTAGCTACAATTACATCTTATATAGAAGAAATGAAGCCAATACTTGTAGGAGTTGATGGTGGAGCTGATGCACTTATAGAATGTGGATATACTCCAGATGTTATAGTTGGAGATATGGACAGTGTTACAGATGAAGCTTTAAAAAAGGCAAAAGAAATAGTTGTACATGCTTATGTAGATGGTCGAGCTCCTGGCTTAAAAAGAGTGGAAGATTTAGGCTTAAAAGCAGTTGTATTTCCAGCTCCAGGAACTAGTGAAGATATAGCTATGCTTACAGCTTATGAATATGGTGCAGAACTAATAGTAGCTCTAGGATCACATTCTAATATGATAGATTTCTTAGAAAAAGGAAGAAAAGGAATGGCTTCTACATTTTTAGTTAGACTAAAAATAGGCTCTAAACTTGTAGATGCTAAAGGTGTTAACTTACTTTATAAGAGTAAATTAAAAATGAAATACATATGGGCATTAATAGTTACGGCTTTAGTTCCTATTTTAGTAGTAGCTTATTTGTCTCCAACAGCACAACAACTTATAAAACTTTTACAATTAAGAATGAAATTGAATATGTAAATTAGGAGGAATATAAATGAATATAAATATGAAATACTATGTTGTTACGATAGGGGCTATATTTTTAGCTTTAGGAGTAGGAATTATAGTAGGTTTTAACTTAAATAACGATCAAGAATTAAGCAAACAACAAAGTGAAGTTTTAGGACAATTTGAAGAAAAATTTGATTCATTAACAGAAGAGAAAAAACAATTAACACAAAGAGTAGAATATTTAGAAGAAGAAAGTGTTAAATTACAAGATTATATATCAAAATATTATACTTTTTTAATTAATAATGAATTAAGTGAAAAAAATACTGGAATAATACTTACTAATGAAAAAAATGATTATAGTGAAGATATAGAAAATTTAATACAAGATGCAAATGGAAATGTTGCTTTTAATATAATATTAAAAGATGCTATTGAAGATGAAGAAACTTTAAACGCTTTATCAAAACAACTAAACAAAGAGATAAAAACATCACAAGATTGTATTAATTATATAGTTGATGTTTTAAATACAAAATCAGCTAAAACAGATTTAAATGAATTAGAAAATTTAGGAATTATTGAAGTTAAATCATTAAATTCTAATTATATTACTTATGAATCTGTAGTTTTAATTGGTGAAAATGAAGATGAAAATTTAGAAAAATCATTTGAAGTAAAGGACAAAAATCTTATTTCTAAATTAAAAAATGAAAAAAAATATATAGTTGCTGTTCAAAGAGAAAGTAGTAAATCACAATTTGTAAAACTATGTTCAGAATTAAAGATATCTACAATAGATAATATTGATGGAAAAATTGGAAAAGTGTCTTTAGCTATGTTAATAAAAGATGAATCAAAAATAGGAAATTTTGGAGTGGGAGAAGATGTTGAATCATTGATGCCATTTTCAAAATAAATCAAAATAAATATTGATTAAGGAGATATACAATGAGTTATATAAGTATAATAATACCAGCTTATAACGAAGAATTAAAAATAAAAGATACATTAGAAAGTATAAAAGATATAAAAGAAATAGATGAAATCATAGTAGTAGATGATGGATCTAGCGACAATACATCAGAAGTTGCTAGAAGTGTGAAAAGTGAAAAAATAAATGTAATAACACAAAGTCAAAATAAAGGTAAAGGATATGCCTTAAATAATGGTCTTAGAGAGGCTATGAAAAAAGCTACTATAATAGGATTTTTAGATGGAGATTTAGGAAGTTCAGCAAAAGAAGTTGAAAAATTAATAATACCTATAATAAATGATGAATGTGATGTTACTATAGCTAAATTCCCACCAGCTAAGAAAAAAGGTGGACTTGGATTTGTAAAAAATTTAGCTAAAAATTCTGTGCAAGAAATGACAGGTGTAGAGCTTACTTCTACTTTATCAGGACAAAGAATATTCAAAAAAGAAGTACTTGAAATATTTGATGAAATTCCTTTTGGATATGGCGTAGAAGTTGGAATGACTATAGATATATTAAAGCACAACTTCAAAATAAAAGAAGTTTTAGTAAATATGACTCATTCAGAAACAGGTAGAGATTTAAAAGGATTTATCCATAGAGGTAAACAATTTTATCATATCAAAAAAGTAGTGAGACAAAAGAAAAAAGAATGGAGGTAGTTTTATGACACATTATATTTTCGAAGGGATAATATTTGTGTTAGGATTTTTTGGAACATATTTTATGATACCTCTATTCAAAAGTATGTTAGTAGAAGGAAATATAATAAGACCTAACTATAAAAATGAAATGATACCTGTGGGAATGGGTATAGTATTTTTACCTATGTTAATAATTAACACAATAATAGTAATATTTTTTATGTGGGGGATTATGGGAGCTATGGATACTATAGGTCTTGTATGTATCTTATTATTTGTATTTTCTATAATATGTATGTTCTTTGCAGGAGCACTTGATGATTTAATAGGAAATAGAAATGTAAGTGGACTTAAAGGTCATTTCAAAAGCTTATTTAAAGGAGAGCTTACAACAGGAGGATTTAAAGCTTTATTTGGAGGATTTGTAGGATTAGTTGTCTCAGTATCTCTTTCAAATAATATAATTGAGATAATAGTAAATACATTAGTTATAGCACTTTCTACAAACTTAATGAATTTATTTGACTTAAGACCAGGTAGAGCAATAAAAGCTTATTTAGTTATAATTATACCGATATTTTTTACTTTGACAGGATATATACAAATTCTACCTCTTCTTATTGTCCCAAATGTACTAGCTTATTTTAATACAGATTTAAAAGCTAGAGCTATGATGGGAGATACAGGATCAAATGTACTTGGTATGTCAATAGGTGTACTTATGGCTTTTGGATATGGATTAGAAATAAGAATTGCATGGTTAGTATTTTTAATATTAATTCATTTATTAACTGAAAAATTTTCTCTTACAAAGATTATAGAAAAAAACAGAGTATTAAAATTTATAGATAATTTAGGAAGGTAGCAATATGATTAGTAAAAAGACAGGTATAGTTGAAAGTATTAAAAGTAGCAACAATGAATTACAAGATATTAGAGTAGATATAAATGGACAAATTCAAAGAGCTTATAACTATCCTAAAATGACTGGTTTAGTTCAAGTAGGTGATAAAGTTATATTAAATACTTCAGCTGTTGAACTTAGCCTGGGTACAGGAGGATATCATTTTGTTATAAGTAATTTAAATAATATGCAATCAAATTTAGATACTGAAGGTCATATTATGAAACTTAGATATACACCTTTTCAGTTAGTGGTAGATAGTGTAGAAGACCACGAAAGTAAATATCACGATATTATAAATAACTTTAAGAATTTAGATAATATGCCAGTTGTAGTGGGAACTTTACATAGTATGTTGACTCCTTTTGTTGCATCTTATAAAAGACATAACCCAGATAAAAAAATTGCATACATAATGACAGATGGAGCAGCACTTCCTCTTTATCTAAGTATGAATGTAAGAAATTTAAAAGAAAAAGGACTTATAGATTCTACTATTACAATAGGAAATGCTTTTGGTGGAGATTATGAATGTATAAATATATATACAGGACTTATAACTGCAAAAGAAATTGCAAAAGCTGATGTTGTATTTGTAAGTATGGGACCAGGAATTGCTGGAACAGGAACTAAATATGGATTTACAGGAATAGAACAAGGATCTATATTAGATGCTGTAAAAAAATTAGGAGGAATGCCTATTGCTATTCCTAGAATAAGTTTTGCAGATAAAAGAGAAAGACATCAAGGTATATCTCACCATAGTATTACAGTGCTTGAAGATATAGTTAATGTAAATGTAAATATACCGATAACTATTTACGATACTGAAAAATTAAACAAAATAAAAAATCAAATCAAAGATCATCATTTAGATGAAAAACACAATATAGTTTTCATTGAAAATAATAAATGCAAAGAGGATATAGAATATTTTGGATTAAAAGTTAAAAGTATGGGAAGAAATTATGATGAAGATTCAGAATTCTTTGATTCTGCAAGTAGTGCTGCATATTATTTAATGGAGGTCTAATATGATAGGTAAAGAAAATACCATAAATAGTGACTTGATATATACAGGAAAACATATAAGTCTAAGAGTAGATACTGTAGAAGTACCAAAACAAGGGTATAAAAAAAGAGAAATAATTGAACATAATGGACTTAGTGCTATAATTGGCATAACAAAAGAAAATAAAGTTTTATTGATAAAAAGATATAGAAAATCAGTTGAAGATGTAGTATTAGAAGTTCCATCAGGTAAATTAGGATTAAATGAAAATCCAAAAGAATGTGCTTTTAGAGAATTTAAAGAAAAAACTGGATATACAGCAGAAAATTTTAAATTAATACATAAGTTTTATTCATCTGTAAGTTTTTCAAATCAAATTACATTTATATATTTAGCTAAGAATATTAAAAAAATTGAAGAAAAAAACAATGATGAAGAATTAATAGTTGAAGAAATTGATTTTAATGAAGCTTATGATATGGTTTTAAATAATGAAATTATCGATGGAAAAACTTCTATAGCAATATTAATTTCAAAAAATATTATATAAATAAATAGTAATAATCTCCTCTAAGTTTACATAATAATATGTAAATGTAGAGGAGGTTTTTTAATTGAGAAAAAAAGATTTTTACAAAACAAATAAAAATTTAATAATTATTAGCATAATTTTTATAGTATTTACAATTGTAGGCTCTTGTATAAATAAATTTATAAGTTTAGATATGCTAGATATATCAGTTGAAATAGACAAGCTTGTAAATTTTTACAGTGGTGATATTAATATAAAAGCTATAATTTTAGAAAATATAAAAGAGTATATAAGATATTTAGGTTTAATTGGAATTTTTATTTTGTTTTTTTTCACATTTCCACTTGCTATAATAATTTTTATATTTAAAGCAATATCTATAGGATATACGATAAATATATGTATGTTATTGTTAGGGTTTAAGGGTATAAAGATGTGTTTAATAATCTTTATAAAAAATATAATATTAATTCCTATATCAATAATTTTAATAATAATATCTATTGAATATATAAAAAATATTTTTAAAATGTTGAAAAAGAAAAAACAAGAGAGTATATTATTTTTAGGAAAAAGATATTTGTTAAATTTATTAATTATTTTAGTAATATCCATTTTACTACAATCGATATTAAATATTATAAGTATGGCAATATTTAAATTCCTAGCAGGATAAAGGAGTTACATAATGAAGGTTTTAGAGAAATATTTAAATTATATAGAAGAAGAAAAAAATTTATCAGAAAATACAATTGCATCATATAGTAGAGACTTAAAAAAATATGTAGAATATTTAGATAAAAAAAATATAGATGTTTTCAATGTTGTTGAAAATGACATAATAAGTTATTTAATTGAATTAGAAAAACAAAATATATCTGTATCTTCTGTTTCTAGGATGATATCTTCTATTAAGTCTTATCATTATTATTTATTTTATAATAAGCTTTCTGAAAAAAATCCAGCTAAAAACATAAAAAAACCAAAAGTAGAAAGAGTTAAAGTTGAGATTTTAACAGAAGAAGAAGTAGATAAATTACTTTATTTTGAAGACTTATCTACTCCTAAAAAAATAAGAGACAAGGCAATATTTGAAGTTTTATATGGAACAGGAATTAAAGTTTCAGAACTTATAGATATGAATTTAGAAGATGTTGATTTAGATATAGATTATATATATTGTGGATGTGGTAAAAATCAAAGAATAATACCTCTTTGCGAGGCTACGAAGTTATTTTTAGTAAATTACATAAATAATTCTAGAAATCATCTTACAGACCAAAATGAAAAGGCTCTGTTTGTAAATGCACAGGGACAAAGATTTACAAGACAGGGACTTTGGAAAGTTATAAAAAAATATGCAAAAGATGCCAACATAAATAAAAATATAAATCCAACAATACTTAGACATTCATTTGCAATACATTTACTAAATGGAGGGGCAAATGCAGCAGTAGTAAGTAAAATATTAGGAAATAGTAACTTATCAAGTTTACAATTTTATTTAAAATATATAGATAAAAATTTAAGAAAAGAAATAAAAGAAAAACATCCAAGAAATAATAATTCTGAAACCTCTAATTAATTAGAGGTTTTTATTTTAGTGTTTAAATAATATGTTTATAAAGGTATATATTTGTAGATAATATAAGCAAGTTAAATTATTAAAATATGAGGATATAACATTTATAATAAATATTTTAATATTGAAATATTTATTACTAAGTTTTATAATAAAGAGGATACAAATACAATGAGGAGTAGTTAAAGTATGAAATTTAATGAAAATAAGAAAGTTAAAGTATTAATATTTACAATTATAGCAGTATTATGTTTATTAGTAGGATTTGTAGTTTATCAAGGAGGACCATGTGATAAAAACAACAATAAAGATATAGTAGTTGAGATTCCTATGGGTTCTACAGTTAATGATGTATCAAATATTCTTAAGAAAAACAATCTTATAAAAAATGAATTTGTATTCAAAATGAATTTTAAGATAAAAAACAATTCTTCACATATGAAATCTGGTAAATATCTATTAAATCAAACTTATTCTAATTCAGATATAATAGGTATATTAGTTTCAGGCAAAATATATCAAGATGGGATAAAAATAACTATACCAGAAGGTTCTACATCTAGTGAGATTATAAATTTATTAGTAAAAAATAAATTAGGTACAGAGGAAGAATATAAAGCTTTAGTTAACAATCCAAGTACTTTCTATGATGAATTTGAATTTTTAAAACAAGATGATATAAAAACACTTGAAGGATTTTTATATCCAAGTACTTATTATTTTAAAGAAGATTCACAACCTAAAGAAATAATAAGAGAAATGGTCAAATTATTTGATACTAATTATACAGATAAACTTGAAAAACAAAGAAAAACTACAGATTTAACACTTCAAGAAATAATTAGTTTAGCTTCTATAGTTGAAAAAGAAGCTATGTTTGATGAAGATAGACCTATTATAGCAAGTGTATTTTATAATAGATTAGAAGAAGGTATGCCTCTTCAATCAGATGCAACTATACAATATATTTTTGATACAAGAAAGAAAAGTATAACACATAATGATTTGAAAATAGATTCTCCATATAATACTTATATTGAGAGAGGATTACCTCCTACACCTATTGCAAATCCAAGTATAAAATCTATAGAGGCAGTTTTATACCCAAAAGATACTAATTATTTATATTTTGTTGCTACTATAGAAGGTGGAAATGTATATAGTGAAACTTATGAAGAACATAAGAAAAATGTAGCAAAATATAGACAAGATAGAGACAAAAGAAACGAAGAATACGAAGAAAAATAATATTAAAAAATGAAAGTTTAATATGGATTATGTTTAATTTTAGACATAATCCATATTTAGTTAAAGGAAATTAAAAATAAGGAGTGAAAAATTTGAGTAATATAGTTAATGATGTTGTTGAAGATTATATAAGACATACATTAAAAGATGCAAATGGTCTTTTAAAAGAATTAGAAATATATGCAGAAGAAAATAGTGTACCGATAGTTCATAAAGAAGTATCAGACTTATTAAAAGTATTATTAAAAATACAAAAACCGAAAAAAATATTAGAAGTAGGATGTGCCATAGGATATTCATCTATATTATTTGCTACAATATGTGGAGATGATTCAGATATAACAACTTGTGAAAGAAATCCAATAATGATAGAAAAGGCAAAAGAAAACATAAAAAAAGCAGGTTTTGAAAATAATATAAAAATCCTAGAAGGAGATGCAGTTGAAAATTTAAAAGATATAGAAGGCGAATTTGATATGATCTTTTTAGATGCTGCAAAGGGACAATACAAATTATTTTATGATTTAGTAATCGATAAGCTAAAAGTTGGAGGCGTTTTAATATCAGATAATATTTTATATAAAGGTATGATAGCAGATGACAATTTAGTAGTTAGAAGAAAAAAAACAATAGTAAAAAGAATGAGAAATTACTTAGACTATATTTGTAATTGTGACTATATGGCAACTTCTCTTTTACCAATGGGAGATGGTGTTGCAATAAGCTATAAAGAGAGTAAAAGAGGTGATGTTGATAATGCATAAAGTTGAACTTAATTGCTATGTAAAAAATTTAAAATGTTTAAAAGCTGCTATAAATAGTGGTGCTGATAGTGTATATGTGGGAGGAGAAGCTTTTGGTAGAGATACTTTGTCAGAAGAATTTTCTAAAGCTGACTTAATAGAAGGTATAGAATTTGTACATAAAAATGGAAAAAAAATATATGTAACAATTAATTTATTACCACATAATAAAGATTTTGATGGAATAAAAGAATTTTTAACTGAATTAGACGAACTAAAAGTAGATGCTCTTATAGTTTCAGAACCAGGTACATTAGTAACTGTTAAACAAATTCTTCCAAATATGCGAATTCACATGGGAAATGTAGCAAATGTATACAATTATGAAACAGCTAACTTTTGGTACAATCAAGGCGTGAAAAGAGTAGTAATGTCTAGAGAATTATCTATTAAAGAAATGGAAATTATGAGATTAAAAACTCCTGAAGATTTAGAGTTAGAAGCTTATATACATGGACCAATAGTTATATCTTATTCAGGAAGAAAACTTATAACTAGTTATTTAGATAGTAAAGAAAGTGATACTTACTCTTCTAAAAAAATATATAGTCTTACAGAAGAAAAAAGACCTGGTCAATATTTACCAGTTTATGAGGATAATAGAGGAACTATATTCTTTGCAGATAGAGATTTATGTATGATAGAATACTTAGATAAAGTAATCAAATCAGGAATATCTACACTTACAATAGAAGCTAGATTTGAAGATGAAAACTATGTAAATGAAGTAGTTTCAGTATATAAAAAAGCATTAGATAATTTTTATGAAAATAATTTTAACTATGAATGTACAAATGATATGATACAAAAATTAAAAAATGCCACATATAGAAAACATACTACAGGATTTTATTTAGATGAAACTATAGATTATGATTAGTATATATTTTTAAAGTTGAATATAGAAATAAAGTATAAACCCCTTACTAATTGTCAAAAATGACAATTAGCTAAGGGGTGATTTTATGTCTAAAAGTTTTAAAGGAAAAAATTTATATAACAGAATGAAAAGTAGTTTAATAATTTTTTTTATAATAATTATATGTCTATTATGTAGACTTTTTTATTTAAGTGTCTATAAACATGAAGATTATACTAATAAAATCGAAGGTCAAAGCACACAAAGAATAGATTTAAATTCTAAAAGAGGTGTAATTTATGATAGAAATAATGTAGCATTAACTGATACAACTAAAAAAAATATAATAATAATACCCAAATATATTATAACAAGTGATTATAAAAATATAAGTATTATAAAAGAAGCTACTGATTTAAAAGAAAATGATATTTTTAAATCATTTGAAGAACAAAAAAATAATGAATTAATAGAAATAGAAGTAGAGAAAATAAAACAAATAGATAAATTAAAAGAAATAGGCGTTTTGGTAGAGGAAAAGACAGAGAGATATAAAAATAATAATCTATTATCACATACGATAGGATATATAAATAAAAATGAAAATAAAGGTGTAAGTGGAATAGAAAAAAGCATGGATTTTGAACTTAAAGATTCAAATAAAAACTATATATCAGTGTTTAAATCTAGCAACTTAGGTAAAAAAAATGGACTAGATTTTATTGAAGGTAGCTTATCAAAGGTTTCTAATTCTGATACTGATAAAAATTTAAAAATAACTATAGATTCTACTATACAACAAAAAATCGAAAATATAGTAGATAAAGAGGAAAATCCAACAGTAGTTATTGTATCAGATGTAAAAAGTGGAGAAATTTTAGCAATGTCTTCTAGACCTAATTTTAATCAAAATAATATATCTGAATCACTTGATAAAACAGATGGAAGACTACAAAATAGAGCTATATCTGCAACTTATCCAGCAGGATCTGTATTTAAAATAGTAGTATTATTTTCAGCTTTAGAAAATAAAATTATTAATAATAAAACATATTATTATAATTGTATAGGTAGTGAAAAAGTTGGTCAAAATGAAAAATTAAATTGTAATAATTTATCAGGACATGGAATAGAAACTTTAGGAGAAGCATTTGCAAATTCATGTAATACAGCTTTTTATGACATAGCTAAAAAATTAGGTAAGGATGAAATATATAGTGCAATAAAAAAATTACATTTAGATGAGAAAGTAGATATAGGATTAGATGAGGAGGTAAATTCTAACATACCTCAAAAGATATCTTTAAGCAATTTATCTATAGGACAAGGAACTTTAGAGTTTACTCCTATTCAAATAAATCAATTAACACAAATAATAGCAAATAATGGGCTTTATAAGCCATTATATATATATGACAGTATAGTAGATAATTCTATGAATGAACTAAAAAAAATATTATCATCAAAGCAAGAGGAAATCATATCTCCTTATACAATGACTCAAATAAAAGAATTTATGATAGGTGTTTCGGAAAATGGAACAGCTAAAGAATTAAGAAATTTAGAAGGTGGTTGTGGCGTAAAAACAGGAACAGCTCAAAGTAGTATAAATAAAAATAAAATTTCTCATGGATGGATAACAGGTTTTTATCCAAAAAATGAACCTAAATACGCTATAACTGTTTTGGTAGAAGGAACAGAGAAAAAAAGTAAATCAGCTATACCAATTTTTAGCGATATATGTAATGCAATCAAATAACAAATAATTCACCAAATTTATAATAAATATAGATAAATTATAAATTTTTACAATAATGACTCTTTTAATTAAAATAGGAAACTTATTAATATTAACTTCATATAATTTATAATGACGGATTATATTGAGGGGGTGGAATTTTGACTCTTATTAAATCATTTGAAAAACCATTAACCCCTGAAGAAGAAATATATTATTTAACTTTATTTAAAAAAGATAAAAATAAAAAGGCAAAGGAAATTTTAATAGAAAGAAATATGAGATTAGTAGCTCATATTTCAAAGAAATATAATAATTTTAGTGAGGAATTAGATGACTTTATTTCTATAGGAACTATAGGTCTTATTAAAGCTATAGAGACATTTAATTTAGATAAGGGAATAAGATTAGCTACCTATGCTTCAAAATGTATAGAAAATGAAATTTTAATGAATATAAGAAGTAATAAAAAAAATAAATCTCAAATATCATTACAAGATCCTATAGGAGTAGATAAAGAAGGAAATTCGATTAGTTTAATAGATATATTAGGGACAGATGTAGATTATATTGTAGATGAGGTTGAATTAAAAATAAAGATAAAAGAATTATATAAAAAAATTGATCAAGTATTAACAGATAGAGAAAAAGAAATTATAAAACTTAGATATGGTCTTACTCCTTGTGGTTATAAAACACAAAGAGAAATTGCTTGTAAATTAAATATTTCTAGATCTTATGTATCTAGAATTGAAAAAAAAGCATTAAAAAAGTTAAAAAAAGAATTAAAACAAGAAAAAAGCCTTTAAAAAAGGCTTTTTCTTGTTTTAATTTTGGATAAATATAATTTAGGTATATGTGTTTTAAGAAAATCTATATTAAAGATTATTATGAATTATAAACATCAACATCTAAAGTATTTTCAGAGTGTGAAACTACTAATGCAGTTGCAGCGTCTCCAATTACATTAAGAGCAGTAGTGAACATATCCATAGGTCTATTTATTGCTATTATAAGAGCATAAGCTATAAGAGTAGCTTCATTAGTATATCCCATTCCTGAAATGACTGTAAATAATACTATCATTGATGAACCAGGAGCTGAAGGAGTTCCAATTGAAGCAATAAGTGCTAAAACTGCAATTAAAAGTAAGTTTGGAATAGTTATTTCGTATCCTGAGCTAGCTGCTATAAATACTGTACCTACTACTTGCATTATAGCTGTACCATTCATATTAATTGTCATTCCTAGTGGAATTACAAATGATGCTACATCTTCACTAACACCAAGTTCTTCCTGAGCAGTTTTTAAGTTTAATGATAATGCAGCTGCAGAAGATGCAGCAGATACACCTAAAAGAGCAACCTTAGCTATTTTTTTCATAAATTTTATAGGATTTAATTTAGTGTTAAAATAAATAAATGATGGATAAGATACGATTAAACATATTGTAGATGCAATTGTAACCGTTATAAGGTACGCAAAAGCAGGTTTAAGATGTTCAATACCGTATACTGCAAATGTTCTTGTTATTAAAACAAAGACAGCAATTGGACCAAATTTAAATATTACAAAATTTAAAAATACAATTATTATATTATTTATATCTGTAAGAAGTTTCTTTATTATTAATATCTTATCTCCTAATTCATTTATACAAAGTCCAACAACAACTCCTAAAAATACTATAGATAAAACACGTCCATTTGTAATAAGGACAGAAGCTATATTATTAGGAACTGCATCAAGTATAACCATAAGTGGATTAGGACTAGATGCAACTTGAGATACACCTGAAGTTTCAGATATAGAAACATTAAAAAATCCTAATTTATATGTAATAAATCCACATATAACAGCAACTATTAGTGCAAAAGTTGATGTAGTTAAAAATCCTAATAATGTTTTCCCAGAGATCCTACCAAGTTTTTTTGTATCACTGATTTCACACATAGCAAGTGCTATTGATGAAAAAATCATAGGAACTATTATTAATTGTAAACAATTTATAAATAGTTGACCCATTATATAGAATAATCCTATCGAGTTTTTTCCTTCTTCTGTACTTATATCTTGAAAGAATAAACTATTTATAATATTCCAAGTTGATTCATGCCCATTAGATATTAAATTTTCTCTTAAAAATAGTAATAATATTCCTATTATTAGTCCTCCAATAAGCGCAAATCCCATTTTTTTTGCTAAAGCATTTACATTATTTACATTTTTGTCTGATTTATTTGTTAAAGTCATAGAATTCATACAAAAATTTTCCCCTTTCCTGTAATTAATAACTTTATATTTGTAATTTATTTTTTATATGAATATAGTAGTTAATATTTTAACATAAGTCTAATAACTTTTATAACTAAAATTAATAGATTTATTTTATAAAAAAATAAAAGATAAATAATATTTTCAAATTTATTACTATTTATAAATAAAAGATAAATAATATTTATTAAATCTATAAATTAGATATAGAATTATAGAAAATATTATGCAAAATAAAAATATTAAAATTTTATATATTAATATAATTATATAATACTTACATTGAATAGGAAAATTAAATTTTAATGTAAGTAAAAAACATTATTTGTAAAAATTTATAGGATAAGTTATAGAAAGAAAAATCAATAACTAATTATTGTATATATATAATAAAAATGGGAATAATCTATGTAAAAAGGAATGAATCTATTGAAAAAAGAAGGTTTTACAACATTAGAATGTATTATAAGTATGACTATTTTATCATTTATAGTTTATACAATAACATTTTCCTTAAATTCTAATTTTTCATTATTAAATAAGAATGAAGAATATATAAAAATGTTAAACTTAGCACAAAATACTATAAATGAAGCAAAATACGATATAAAATATAATGAAAATTTTCAAGAAGATAAAATTTATGATATAGATGGATTTAATATATCTAAAAAAATTTTAAAACAAGATAATTACTATAATTTTTATAAAATATCAGTAGAAGTTAAATCCTTAGATAGGAGTGTTGAATTAGAGTCTTATGTTACAAAAAAATAATGGTTCAATTTTAATTATGACTGTATTTGTTTTTTTATTAATTAATATAATAGCACTTACATCCTCAGCATTAGTTCTTAGTAATAGTAAATATTCTAAATATAATTATGAAGAAATATATATAAAAGAACAGTGTTTAAGTCAAATCGAGTTAGTTTATTCAAATATATTAAAAGAAGTAAACATTGCTTTAAGTGAATGTAAAGATTTAGAAAGCTTTGACAATTACTTTATTAATGAAGATTTTATAAATAAAATAGAAGAAAATTTAGGTCAAAATCAATGTGAAGTAATAAAAATAGAAGATAAGTATATACAAGAAAATACTACTTATTATAGAATCTTGAGTAAATCTACTTATAATAACTTTAATAAAACTATTACAGCATATATAAAAATAGAAAATCCTTTTTCAAAAGTAGATGACAATACTGAAAATAATAATCTTGAAAACAGTAATGAAAATTTTAATGAAATAAAATCAAGCGATTTAGTAAAAATATTTGATTATAAAGAGGTGTAAATTATGAAAAAAGAAGGAATGTGACTTTAGTAGAAGTTATACTAGCAATAACAATATTATCATTAATATGTACAATATCATTTACAAAATTAAATTTAGATAATTATAGGACAAAGTCTTTTGTAAAGCAGTTAGCAAGTGATATAAGATATGTAAGAAAAATTAATAAATTGGGAAATACTAATGTATATATTTTTTTTAATGAAAAAGAAGGAAAAAAAGGTTATGTCCTTAGAGAAAATGGAAATAATGTCAAAAATATTTTTTTACCAAAAGGTGTAGAAATAAAATACTCAGAATCTAAGATATTATTTGATAGGCAAGGAGCTTTTCATACTGGAGGTACTACTATTAGTGTTGGACAAAATGGAGATTTTATCAAAATTACAATAGTTCCTGTAAGCGGAAGAGTTTTAATTAAAGAAGGTATATATGATGAAACATAAAAGAGGATATATTTTATTGGATATGATGGTATCTTTGTTTATTATATTAATAATTATAGTTAGTTTGTATACTACTATAGTAGTATCTAATAATATGAATACTAGAATTGAAGATAAAGTAGAATTAAGTCAACAAATGGAAGAAATAGATTATCAGTTAAAAACTTTAATAGGAACTGGTATAGATATAATAAATATAACAACTTTAGATAATAAAGTTATATCTAATTTAGAGTATAATTATAAATACAATGTATCATCAATAAAAATAAATTTAAAAAATGAAGATAATAAAAATGACTCAAGTTTAAAAAATAAAGAAATAAGTTTAAAAAGTAACAAGAAAAAGTTATTTATAAATACAATAAATAGCAACAATATAAGTGAAAGTGGAGGATATGAGATCGGTAATTATGTAAAAAATATATATTTTAAATTAGAAAATCCAAAGCTTGTATCTATTACTTTATGCTTACAAAAGAATAATACTTCGCTTGAAAAAAATATAAAAATATATATGAAGTCTGAAGATTAATTAAATAAGTTATACAAATCTTTAAATAAATTATTAAAATTTGTATTTTTTATTATTAAAAAATAATATTTTAAAGAATAAAAAATATATATTGTAAAAAATAAAGTTAAATAAAATAAAAATAGTTAAAAAATTTTTTTTAGAAAAGTATAAATATTGACAAATTTAAGAAAATGACTAAAATTTATATATATTTACTAGGAGGACAAATGATATGAGTATAAGTTCAAAAACAAAAGTTTACAGTGTTATAGGACATCCGGTTAGTCAAAGTTTTTCACCTAAGATACATAATTATTTATTTGAAAAATATGATATAGATGCAGTTTATGTAAGCTATGATGTGGATGTAGATTATTTAAAAGAAGGTATAGAAGGAATAAGACATTTAGGTATAATGGGTACAAATGTTACAATTCCTCACAAAATAGAAGTAATGAAATATTTAGATGTTATAGATGAAAAGGCCAAATTATTTGGTGCAGTAAATACTATAAAAAATATAGATGGAAAGTTATATGGATATAATACAGATGGTACAGGTCTTACTAAGTCTTTAAAAGATGCCAGTGGAGAAACTATGGAAGGTAAAAGAGTTTTAATAATAGGTGCTGGTGGTGCTTGTAGAAGTATAGCAATTCAGCTTGCTATAGAAAATGTAGCTTCAATAGAAATTGTAAATAGAAGTATACAAAAAGCTCAAAGTATAGTAGATACAATAAATGATAATTTTACAACTAAAGCTATAGCAACATCTAAAATTATAACTCAAAAAGACATAGACAATATAGATATATTAATAAATACAACTCCAATAGGAATGGGTACAGAAGAAAGTCCTATAGATGTATCTTTAATACCACCTAAAAATATGATTATAGCAGATGCAGTTTATAAGCCACATAAGACAGCTTTCATAAAATGGGGACTTAAGAATAATCTTAAAGTAGCTTATGGAATACAAATGCTTATAAATCAAGGTGTTCATTCATTTAGTATATGGACAGGTATAACACCTACACTTGAAGATACTGAAAATATATTAAAAATATTTTTAGATCAAAATGAAAATAAATAATAAAAAAAAGTACAAATCTTGGGGGTGATTTGTACTAAGCTTAATTGGGGAATATTTTTAAATACAAATAAGATTTAAAAATATTATTTTGTATGGGATTTATTTTTTACTATTTATTATGATTTTATTTTATAATAATATTATTTATAAAACAAATTGTTAATAATAGCTAATTCTATAGAATTTCTTTATAGATTTGTATTTTTTGAAAAAAAATCAGATTACAATGTAAAAAAATAATTTTATAGTTCAATTTAAGGATAATTATGTATTTTCATTGAAATGCAAATACTATTTATAGATAAAAGTTATAAATACTAAGCAATTTATAAAAAAATTTAAGGTTTTTAAATAAATATTTTCTATATTGATAAATAAAGTAAACTTCTTTATACTATATATAATAAGTATATTTATTTGTGTACTAACTTTAGAATTTCTAAAGAAATGATTATTATTTTTATTTTGTTTTATTTTAGGATTAATTTAAAGGATGACTTATAGATTAAATATTAGTCATCCTTTTTTTGTATGTTTATAGAGATTATCTTAATGTATAGTTTTCAATTACGAAAGATTTAAAGTTTTCAGCAGTAGGTGTTAAAGTTTTATCTTTCAATAATGCAAGATAGAAGTTTCTTTCCCAAGTAGGGGATGTTATTTCTATAGTTTTTAAATCCATAAATTTAAGAATCGGCATATAAGGCACTATGGCAATTCCGAAATTATTAGATACTAATCCAGCAATAACTTGATCTTCTTCTATTTCATATGCAATTGTAGGATTTTGACCGATAGTATCAAATAAATTATCTACAATTGTTCTCAAACCGCTTTTTTTACTGAATACAATTTGAGGGTATTCAATTGTTTGTTCTAAAGTAACTGAATCATACTCACTTAGAGGATGATCAGAAGGTACTATTAGTACTAGCTTTTGTGTTGATACTGGTATGAATTCAATATTTTTTTGTTTTTCAGATTTAGAACAAAATACCATATCGTATTTTTGATTTTTTAGAGAATCTAAAAGATCAGTTGTAGTAGCTTCTGTATAGAAATTGAAGTTAATTTTTTTATCTTTATTATTTTCAATATAATTTTTTGCTAATGTTGGAACAAAATTAGTACCTAGAGTACGTAAAAATCCTAAATCTATATAGCCCTCTCCATTACTTATTGATTTTAATTCAAGGATACTATTATCTAGTATTTTTAACGATTCCTGAATATTTTCTAAAAATATCTTACCACATTTTGTTAAAACAATATTACGACCTTCCTTTTGAAACAATGTTACACCGAGTTCTTTTTCTAGTAAAGACATAGCATGGCTTAAGCTAGGTTGTGTGATACAAAGTTCTTCAGCTGCCTTAGTATAGTGCTCTAATTTAGCTAAAGTAACAAAATATCTTAAATGATATAAATTCAAAAATATTCCTCCTTTATTATAGAATGTTACTTATTTATTGAAATTTTACATATAAACCCAAATTTTTATTTTAAAAATATATAAATTATAAAGAAAAATTATTATATATAAAAATAGTATGTAAAATTTATAGAAGACTATAATATTTTATACTTTAAAATTTTAAATAAATTCTTCCTTACAGTTATTTATTTGAAGTATGGGTACTATAAAATTAATATACTAGAAATTATATATAAAATCAATGGATTGATAGATTGTTATCAATTAGTCATAGAAAAAATACTATGATAATATTTAGACATACGAAATCAAATAAAAAATGAACTGGAAAATAAGGGGGATTAATAATATGTCAAAACAACATCCATTAACAGTTAGTTCTTATACATTAGGAACAAAAATAACTTTTGAAGAAAGAGTAATAGCAGCTAAAAATGCTGGATATGAAGGAATAGGATTAAGAGCAGAAAACTACATAGCAGCATTACAAGAAGGATTACATGATGAAGATATTTTAAATATTCTTAAAAAACATGATATGAAAGTAACAGAAGTTGAATATATAACTTTATGGGCAGATAATGAAAGATCTTTAGAACAACAAATGAAAGAACAAATCTGTTTTAAAATGTGTGAATTATTCGATGTAAAACAAATTAACTGTGGTTTAATGGAAAATTATTCAATTGAACATACAGCTCAAAAATTAAAAGAATTATGTCACAGAGCTGGAGATATAATAATAGGTGTTGAACCAATGCCATATAGTGGTATACCTGATTTAGAAAAAGGATGGAAAGTTGTAGAAGCATCAGGATGTGACAATGCAAAAATAATATTAGATACATGGCACTGGGTAAGAGCTAATCAACCATATGAAAAAGTAATAGACATGATACCAGCAGACAAAATAGTATCAGTACAAATAAATGATGTTCAAGCAAGACCTTATGCAAAAGAAGTATTAAGAGATGAATCAATGCATGATAGAGTTGCACCAGGTTGTGGATATGGAGACACTGTAGGATTTTGCAAAATGTTACAAAAGAAAGGTGTAAAACCAAATGCAGTAGGTGTAGAAGTTATATGTGATGAATATGTAGAAAAAGGTGTAGATTTTGCAGCTCAATATACATATGAAAATGCAGTAAAAGTATTAAAAGAAGCTTGGCCAGAAGTTTTAGCTTAATATAAAGTAATAAAATATACAATTATAGGGAAAATAACCTAAAAATATGAAATACTAGGAAAATTATTAAAATAAAGAAGAGGTGTTAATTATGAGTTTTGAAAATATGTTTAAACCTATTCAAATAGGACCTATGAATGTACCAAATAGATTTGTTGTTCCACCAATGGGAAATAACTTTGCAAATACAGATGGAAGTCTAAGTGAAAAATCTAAAAATTATTATGCAGCAAGAGCAAAAGGTGGATTTGGTCTTATAACTATAGAATCAAGTGTTGTTTACTATAAATCAAAAGGCGGTCCAAGAAAACCTTGTCTTTTCGATGATAGTGTAATAGACAGTTTTAAAAATGTAGTAGATGCATGTCATGCTGAAGGAGCAAAAGTTTCTGTTCAACTTCAACATGCAGGTCCAGATGTAAATCAAAAGATAGCTGGCTATCCAATAGTAGCAGCTTCACCAATTCCATCAAAAGATGGACATCCAACTCCAGTAATATTAACAACTGAAGAAATATATGACATAATTGAAGCTTATGGAGATGCAGCTGTACGTGCTATGAAAGCTGGAATAGATGCAGTTGAACTTCACTGTGCACATGGATATTTAGTAAGTACATTTATATCACCAAGAACAAATAAAAGAGTAGATGAATTTGGTGGATGTTTCGAAAATAGAATGAGATTACCTCGTTTAATAATAGAAAATATAAGAAAGAAAACAGAAGGAAAAATAGCTATATTAGCTAGAATAAATGCACAAGATGATGTTTTAGGTGGACTTACATTACAAGATAGTACAGCAGTAGCAGTTTATTTAGAAGAAGTATGTAAAGTAGATGCTCTACATGTATCTCGTGCAACTCACTTAAATGATGAATGTATGTGGGCACCAACTATAGTACATGGAGGATTCTCTTCAGATTTAGTAGCTAGTATAAAAGAAGTTGTAAATGTTCCAGTAATAACTGTTGGACGTTTTAATGAACCACAATATGCTGAAATAATGGTAAGACAAGGAAGAGCTGACTTAGTAGCATTTGGACGTCAAAGTTTAGCAGATCCAGAAACTCCAAATAAAGCAAGAGATGGAAAATTAGAACTTATGACTCCATGTATAGCTTGTTTACAAGGTTGTGTTCCTAATATGTTCCAAGGTGAACCAATAACTTGTTTAGCAAATCCATTATTAGGACGTGAAGGCGAATTAACGATGGCTAAAGAATCTAAAAATGTATTAGTTATAGGTGGTGGAGTAGGCGGTATGCAAGCTGCTTGGGTAAGTGCTCTAAGAGGTCATAAAGTTACATTAGTAGAAAAATCATATACATTAGGTGGACAAATGAGACTTGCTGCATACCCACCAGGAAAAGGTGATATAACTAACTTAGTTCGTAACTTTATAGCTAAATGTAGTGAATATGGAGTAAAAATAGTATTAAATACAGAAGCAACTGAAGAATTTGTAAAAGAAATGAATCCAGATGTTGCAATAGTTGCTACAGGAGCTACTCCATTAGTATTACCAATACCAGGTATAAATGATGTTGGTGTAATAAATGCAATAGATTTATTAGATGGTAAAAAAGCTTGTGGTACAAAAGTATTAGTAGTAGGTGGAGGAATGGTTGGTGCAGAAACGGCTGAATTCCTAGCTGAACAAGAACATGAAGTATCAATAATAGAATTCAAAGATAAAATAGCTGGTGATGTTGCTAAAGAACATAGAAAATATATCATGGAAGCATTTGATAAACATAACGTAGTAAGTATAACAGGAGCAAAAGTTGCAGAGTTCTACACTGATGGTGTTAAATACGAATTAGCTGACGGTTCTGTACATGAAGTTAGAGGATTTGATTCAGTTGTACTTGCAATGGGATCTAGAAATTACGATCCAATAAGTGAATCATTAAAAGCTATAGTAAAAGAAACTTATGTTATAGGTGATGCAGTTAGAGCAAGAAGAGCTTTAAATGCAACTGCAGAAGCATTAGATGTAGCCTTAAGTATATAGTTTGTTAGATAATTGCAATTAAAATATAGTTTTTGACTATATATTGGTAGAATGTTGTAAATTTGATTTTACAACATTCTATACCGATATATTATGAAGAAATTTAAGTAATTAAATTAGAATAAATTCGGAGGAATAATAAAATGGAAATATCAGGAAGAACAGGATTGTTAGGATTAATAGGAACACCAGTAGGACATTCAGGATCTCCTGCAATGTACAATTACAGCTTTGAAATATTAGATTTAGATTACAAATATTTAGCATTTGATATCCCTGTAGAAAAAACAGAAGATGCAATAAAAGCTTTTAGAACTTTCAATATGAAAGGCGGAAATGTTACAATGCCTTGTAAAGGAGAAGTAGCTAAATATATGGATGAATTATCTCCAGCTTCTCGTATAATAGGTGCTTGTAATACAATAATAAACGATAATGGAAAATTAATCGGTGATATTACAGACGGTAAAGGATATGTAAGAAATTTAAGAGAAAATGGTGTAGATATAAAAGGTAAAAAAATGACTATAATGGGTGCAGGTGGAGCTGCAACTGCTATACAAGTTCAAGCTGCACTAGATGGAGCTAGAGAAATATCTATATTCAATAAAAAAGATGCTTTCTTCGAAAAAGCTCAAAAAACTGTTGAATCTATAAGAAAAGAAGTTCCTGATTGTATAGTAAACTTATATGATATAGAAGATACTGAAAAATTATATGCTGAAATAGCTACAAGTGATATATTAACTAATGCAACATTAATAGGTATGAAGCCTTATGATGGAGAAAGTAATATAAAAGATACTAGCGTATATAGAAAAGATCTAGTAGTAACAGATGTTGTTTACAATCCAATCAAAACAAAGATGATATTAGATGCAGAAGCAGCTGGTTGTAAAGCTATAGGTGGAAAAGGAATGTTATTATATCAAGGAGTAGAAGCATTCAAACTATTTATGGGACAAGAAATGCCAGTTGAACAAGTAAAAGCTAAATATTATTCTGATTTATAAAATTAAAAGATTTTATGACAAAAATTTTATGTTTTAATTAAGTAAAATATTTTTTAATAATATGATATGTGTTAGTAGTGATTTTATTTCACTATTAACACAAAATTATTATGTATTTTAAAGTTAAGAATTTAACAAAAATAAAGGTATTTTAATATGTGGATATTATAAAGAATAAACAAATAATAGGAGGATGTTATAATGGGAAAAAATAATAAAAAATATTATATTACAGCTGCAGCCTTATACTTTACATATTTTATACATGGTATAGGAGCTTCAATATTAGGACAATATAAACAAGATTTTGCATCAATGTGGGGTGCAAAAGTATTAGAAGATGGAACTTTTGATGTAAGTATGGTAGTTTCTGTAATAGCTGCACTTGGACTTGGACGTTTAATATCTCTTCCATTTTCAGGACCAATATCTGATAAATTTGGAAGAAGAGTTAGTGGTATCATAGGTGTTATATGTTATGCATTATATTTAGGTGGAATCGTATTCTCTCCAAGTATGGCAGTAGGTTATGCATTTGCAATAATAGGTGGGATAGCAAACTCATTCTTAGATACTTGCGTAACACCATCTTGTATGGAAATATTCCCAGAAAATGGTTCAGTAGCAAATATGTTTACTAAATTCTCAATGTCTATAGCACAATTTGCATTACCATTTGGTATAGGATTTGTTGCTTCAAGCGCATTATCATTTAAAACAATATTTATATTAGCAGCAGTAGCAATAGCAATAGATGGTGTATTAATAGCAATTTTACCATTCCCTAAAGCAAATGCTACACAAGCTGAAGAAAGTAAAAAAGAAGTTAAAAAAGAAAAAATGAAATTCACTCCAGCAAGTATAGCATTAATATGTATAGGATTTACTTCTTCTTCAACTTTTATGATATGGTTAAACTGTAACCAAGAATTAGGTAAATTATATGGTCTTGCAGATCCAAGTAAAATACAATCATTCTACGCTTTAGGAACAGTTTGTGCAATACTTGTTTCATCAGTATTAATAAGCAAAGGTTTAAAAGCAGCTAGAATACTTATAATATATCCAGCAATATCAGCAGTAATGCTTACAGCAATATACTTTATAAGAATACCTTCTATATGTTTAGTAGGTGGATTTGTATTAGGATATGCAGCAGCAGGTGGAGTACTTCAACTTTGCGTATCAACAGCAAATGAAATGTTCCCTAAAGATAAAGGTAAAATAACTTCAATAGTTATGATTGCATCAAGTGTTGCAAATTATACTATATTAAATGCTGCATCTTATTTAACTAAAGTTGGTGGAGCTACTAATGGCCCAACAAATGTTGTTTTACTTAATATAGCAGTAACAGTAGTAGGTGTACTACTTGCAGTATATGTAAATATACAAAATGATAAAATGGAAAATATTCAAAAAGCAGCTTAATTAAAAAAAGTACTTAAAAAGTATGAAAATTAAAAATAGATCTTAAGACTTATTAGTTTAAGTTTTAAGATCTATTTTTTGTATAGATATAAATATTTATATCTTAGGGGGAATAATTTTAATAAAAATATGTCTCAAAGAAAGATAAGTAACACACAAATCATACTCTGAGAAAAAATAAATGAGGGGAAGATATGAAGAAAAGAAAGAAACTAACGAACTTTTAATTGTTACAATTAGGAGGAAGAGGAATTTGTTATTGAGTAAGCTTTTAAAGCAGGTTAAAAAATGTAGTTAGTGTATTAGCAGATTATGATAATAATAAATATTTTGCTGGTAATGTAACGCTTAGATCTAATGGTAAATAAATTCTAGTTTATGATGAAAATATTAATGAAATAAGAACTGACAAATATTTAGATGAAGAGTATGGTGAATTAGTAATATTTATTCTTGAAGAAGACATGCCAGGTGTTGTAGACACAGCTGTTGATAGATATATAAATTTAAATGTAAGAAAAGATTTAGGAGCATCTTATACAAGAATAGGATTATTAAGTATGTCACAAAAGTAGAAGTAGTAGAATTAACATCTAATGGTTGGTACAAAATAAAATTTGCTACCAAATTTTATTTTGTTTTTGCTAAATACATAAAATAAAGAGATTAAAAAATAAATGTAAAGCTGGATCATATAAAACTCCAGCTTTTTCAATAAAGGCGACTGTGTGAAAAAAAGTCTGTAAATATTAAATAGAGAACAGCTTTCTATGATAAAATCAAATTATCAGAGGAGGCTGTTTCTTATGGCAAAAAGAATAATAAATTAAATACATATTATATTGAAAATAAAGGCATAGGCTAAATTAGCAAGCCTATGCCTTCTAAAAAATTATCATAGAAAGTTATTTACAGAAAAAATTTCAAACTCTCGATTTTTCAATAAAAAGGCTGCTTATTTTAAAATAAGCAGCCCTTTATATATATATGTATTCTATTAAATTAGGTTGGGGAATGTAATTTATCTAGAATATTTTAAACATAAATATTAAGAAAATCGTGTTTAGTTAAAGTATTTATTATATTTCTTCCTTCTTCAACACCTTCTATTATACGTCTAGCTCTAACGCTATCTCCTATAGAAATAACTTCAACATTTGTATTAGAATATTCTTCTTCTAAAGCTTCTAATATAGGGTTGTTAGATCTCATTCCTAAGCATACAAAGCCATAATCAAATTCTAAATCTTCTAGTTTTCCATCTGGATGTTCAACTAAGAAGCTATTGTCTTTTACTTCAAGTAAACGAGTGCTAGTAAGTTGTTTTACTCCATGTTTATTTAATAAGTCGAATGTTCCAACTTTTGATACAGGATCTATTCCATTTCCTATGATAGGAGCCATTTCAACTATAGAACAATCAGCATTTTTTGGAGCAAAGAATTCAGCTACATCAAGACCAACTGCTCCACCACCGATTATAACAACTTTTTTACCAGTTAAATCTTTTGGATAATTTTCTATGTTATTTATCATATCTAATATAGAAAATACTTTAGAATTTTCTTTAGCCATTACATCATGAAGTCCTTTTATAGGAGGTAGTAATGGAGAAGAACCTGTAGCATTAACTATTAAGTTTGGTCTTAGATTTTTTATAAATTCTAAACTAGCTTCAGTATTTCTAAATATATATAAGTTTTCTAATTTTTCAGCTCTATTTATTAAATATTTAGGGAAATCATATAATCTTTTCTTATCAGGAATTTTTGAAATCTCAGTTGCAAGACCACCTAAAACGCCTTTCTTTTCGATTAAGAAAGTAGTACATCCAACTTCAGCAGCTGTACATGCAGCTTCAAGACCTGCAGTTCCTGCACCTATAACTACTACGTTACAAAGTTTTTTAACTTTTTCTTCTTTATAAAGTTCAGCATCAGTTACAGAAGGATTTACAGTACATCTTATAGGTCTATTTATACCTATTCTGTTACCAGCACATCCTATATTACAAGAGATACATTTTCTTATTTCATCTTCTTTTCCTAATTCTACTTTATTTACCCAGTTAGGATCAGCTATAAGACCACGACCCATACCTATTAAGTCAGCATCTCCTCTTTCTAATATATCTTCGGCTACTTGAGGATTTCTTATATTACCCATTATTATACAAGGTTTACCAAATTTTTCTTTAACTGCTCTTGATAAGTAAGATCTCCAACCATCTTCTAAGTAGTTAGCATCTATTTGGTATTGAATTGAACCGTTAAGAGCAGCAGATACGTCGAATATGTCTACTTCATCGTTTAAGTATTCTAAGTATTCTAGGCAATCATCAATTGTGTTACCACCTTCCATAAATTCATCAGCACTTAAACGTAATAATATTGGGAAGTTAGGTCCTACATTTTTTCTAACTTCATCTATTATTAATCTAGCAAAACGAGTTCTGTTTTCTACTGAACCACCGAATTCATCTGTTCTTTTATTATATAAAGGTGATATGAATTGACTTATTAAATAAGAGTGTCCAGCATGTATTTCTACTGCATCAAAACCTGCTATTTGAGCTCTTTTAGCTGCTTCACCGTATTTTTTAACTATTTCATATATTTCTTCTTTTTCAAGTGGTCTAGGGATTTCTCCTCCATCTTTTGAAGGTATATTTGAAGAAGAAACTGGTTGCATTCCTGTTCTTGAAGACATAGCAGATGCTCCAGCATGATTTATTTGTATAGCTATTTTTGTACCATATTTATGAACTCTTTCGCAAAGTTTAAATAATCTAGGTAAATAACTGTCATGATCTATTCTAAGTTGAGAAGTACCGTTTGATCCTTGTGGAGAAAATACACTTGCATTTTCTACTATTATAAATCCAGTACCACCTTTTGCTCTTTGTTCGTAATAATTAATATGTAAGAAACTCATTTCACCATTTTGTTCACCGTAATTTGTACCCATTGGCATCATTACAATTCTGTTTTTTAAATTCATATGTTTAACTATTAAAGGTGAAAGTATATTTTTATATTTGTTTTTCATTTTAGAACCTCCATAAATTATTTATTTGATTATTATTTTTATTTTGTTTGTTATTTTTTTATTTAAGAGTATTTTAACAATAATTATTTAAAATAACTAATAGTACTTTTTGCTATAATTTATAGATAAAAATAATAGAAAGGTGTTTTTTTAGAAAAAATACTTATAAATTCTATTAAAATAAATATTTTTTTTATTTTTTAATAAATTTAATAATTTATAAAAAATTTATTAAAAAAATAATATTTATATAAATTTTATCTATAGTTTATTGGAAAATAAAAAATAGAATAAAACCTTAAAAAATATAAATATATATTGTATATTTATATTTAAGAAATATTAATAAGAATTTGAGGGAGATATATGAATTTAAATCATTTACAATATTTTGTTAAATTAGCTCGTTTAGAGCATTATACTAAGGCAGCTAAAGACTTATGTATAACACAACCTAGTTTAAGCCATGCAATTTCATCTTTAGAAGAAGAATTAGGGACAAAGCTATTTGAAAAGCATGGGAGAAATGTTGTCCTTACAAAATACGGGAAGATATTTTTAAAATATGTAGAAAAATCTTTAGAGTATTTACAAGAAGGAGTATATAAAACAAAAGCATTAACTTGTTCTACAGGTGGACTTATAGATTTAGCATATATATATACTTTAGAATCTGAATTTGTGCCTATGATAGTTAGAAAATTTTTAAATGAAAATGAGGATAAAAATTTTGGATTTACATTTTCATCTTCAAATACAAAATCTATTATAGAAGGTTTAAAAAGTGAAAAATTTGATATAGGATTTTGTTCTATGGTAGAAGATGAAAATAATATAGAATTTATAAAGATAAAAGAAGAGGAGTTAGTGGTTGTAGTTCCTAAAAATCATGAATTATCTAAATACAAAGAAATTGACTTGATAAAAACAACAGAATATAAACATGTAGCATTTAATAAATCAAGTGGTTTGAGAGTAATTATAGATAATTTATTTAAAGAAATAAATAAAAAACAAGATATATGCTATGAAATTGAAAAGAATGAAGCTATAGCAGGTCTAGTTGCAGAGAATTTTGGAATAGCAATAATGCCAAATATTCCGTTTTTAAAGTATTTTAATGTTGATGTAATTAAATTAAAAAGTCCTGCATATAGTAGAAATATTTATATGGCCAAATTAAAAAATAAATATTTATCACCAGCTGTAGATGAATTTAGTAAATTTGTATCAAATAATAGTAAAATATTATAAATATAGTTTTATTTGAAAATATAACTATGTATACAATATATAAAATTAAACTACATCTAAAATTATATTTTTTTTGGTATAATATTTTTAACTTACTTTAGTAATAGAAAGGGAGATTTGAGGAATATGGTAAAAATTAGGAATGTAGAAATAGGAAGGGGTATTCCAAAAATAATTGTACCAATTTGTGACAAAACAAAAGAAGAAATATTAAAAACAGCGAAGAAATTTTCTATTATACCAGTAGATTTTGATATACTCGATATAGATATCGTCGAATGGAGAGTTGACTGGTATGAATACTATAATGATTTTCAAAAGATAGAAGAAGTGCTTGAAGAGCTTAGAAAAATATTAAAAAATATACCAATTATATTTACAATAAAAACTAATAAAAGTGAAGGGCAAGCTGAAATAAAAGTAGAAGATTATATAAATATATATAAAGAAGCCTGTGCAAGTAAATTAATTGATATTGTAGATATTGAAGACAGTATAGGACAAGATAATATGAAGGATATAATTGAATTTGCCAAAGATATGGGAACGTATGTAATTGCAACTAATCATAACTTTACACATACTCCATCAAAGGCAGAAAGTATTGCAACAGCTAAAGAGTTAGAGTGTATGGGAGCTGATATTATAAAAATAGTAGCAAAACCATATAGCAAATTAGATGTAGTTGAACTATTAGAGACAACAATTATTTTATCAGAGCATATTGTAAATATTCCTATATGTGCAATATCATTAGGCGAAAAGGGTGGTCTTAGTAGAATTTGTGGAGAATTTTTTGGATCATGTATAACTTATGGTGTTAATAGAAAGAAAAGTGCTCCAGGACAACCTAATATTGAAGATTTAAGTAATTTACTTAAATTAATACATAAAAATGTTGAAGCCTAAATGATTAAAAATAAATTATATTATTATTATAAATATAATTTAAAAGAATATTATTAAAATTATAAAATCTAAATAATATACCAAATTAAGTTACTAGATATTAATTTTAAAGTTATTATCTAGTAATTTTTTTATGGGTTCTTATGTTGAAAATACTATAATATGTTGCTATAATTTAGTAAAAATACAATTAAGTAAGGTGGGTACACATGAACAGTATAGAAAAAATAAGAGCCAAAATAAGTATGTATGATGATGAAATTATAAAAATTTTGTCAAAAAGAATGGATTGTATCGATGAAATAATTGAATACAAAAAAGAACAAGGTATGCCAATACTACAACCTGAATACGAAGGTAAAAAAGAAATAGCACTATGTAAAAAATTAAAAGACAACAAATATCAAGATGAAATAATGAATGTATTTAGATATGTAGTTAAAAATGCTAAAAAATATCAAGCTAAAAATTTATTTCCATATAATATAATGTTAATAGGATTTATGGGATGTGGTAAGAGTACTATATCAAATTACTTAAGTCATATACTTGAAATGGAAGATTTAGAAACTGATGAATTTATAGTAAAAAGAGAAGATATGACTATAAATGAAATATTCCAAAGAAAAGGTGAAGATTATTTCAGAAATTGTGAAACTAATGCATTAAAAGAATTACAAACTAGACAAGGTATAATAATTTCTTGTGGTGGTGGAATGCCAATGAGAGAAGAAAATGTAGATTTAATGAAAAAAAACGGTAAGATAGTATTACTTACGGCTTCTCCAGAAACTGTGTACAATAGAGTAAAATATAGCAATCAAAGACCATTATTAAATGGAAATATGAATGTTGAATATATAAGTGATTTAATGGCAAAACGCCAAGAAAAATACGAATCTATAGCAGATATAGTAGTAAATACAGATGATAAACCTATACATGTTATAGCAGAAGAAGTAGTAAGTAAATTAGCTACTTTATAAAATATAATTAAAAAAAATAAAAATCCTTTCTTTATTATATAATTTAGGAAGGATTTTTTAATTTTTGAATAAATATTTTATATAAAGTTAAAATTATAATATAGAAAATAAATAATTATAAATTTTACTTTGTATAAAATTTACAGCTATTATTAAAAATAATTAAAACATATCAATTAAAACATCTAAAAACTTGTTTAGTTAAGATGATTTATGATATTATAGTATATATGACAAATTTAAAAAAATATATATTATAACTTGACAATTTAAGTTACATATATATAATAAAACTGTTAAAACAATAGAATATATTTAGATGGAGGAATAACAATGGTAACAGCAGGAGATTTTAGAAAAGGTGTAACTTTTGAAAAAGAAGGACAACCATGTTTAGTAGTTGACTTCCAACATGTTAAACCAGGAAAAGGTGCAGCGTTCGTAAGAACAAAATATAAAAACTTAAAAAATGGAGCTATAAGAGAAGAAGCTTTCAACCCAAGTGATAAATTCCCAAAAGCAATAATAGAAACAAAACAAATGCAATATTTATACAATGATGGTGAATTATATTACTTCATGGACGAAGAAACTTTTGATCAAATACCACTAAACTATGAACAAGTTGAAGATGCTATAAAATTCTTAAAAGAAAATGAAACAGCAACTATAAGATTCTATCAAGGACAACCATTCCAAGTAGAAGCACCAAACTTTGCAGAATTAGTAGTAACAGAAACTGAACCAGGAATAAAAGGTGATACAGCAAGTAACGTTACTAAATCAGCTACAGTAGAAACTGGAGCAGTAATCCAAGTACCTTTATTCATAAATGAAGGAGACAAAGTAAAAATAGATACTAGAACTGGAGAGTATTTATCAAGAGTTTAATATTTTAGCATAAAAAAGGCTTGTATATCTAATAGTTATTATGGTATATAAGCTTTTTTATAACACATAGAAAATTATATTCATTTTTATTGAAAGTGGATATTAAAAAAATGCAAAGGAGTGTTTATCATGAAAAAATTAGGTGAAGAAGTTGCATATTTAAAAGGTTTAGCTGAAGGTTTAGATATCGACGATCAAACAAAAGAAGGCAAAATGATAAGCAAGATAGTTAAAGTATTAGAAAGTTTTGCTGATACAGTACAGGACTTAGAGTATACAGTAGAAGGTTTAGAAGATCACATAGAAGAACTTGAATATGAAATAGAAGAATTACAACAAGATGTAGAAGACTTAGAAGAATGGTTATACGATGAAGATGAAGACGATGACTATGATGATTATGAAGATGAAGACGACGAAGATGACTATGAATATGATGAAGAATTAAGCTATATAGAAATGGAATGTCCAAATTGTTCAGAAGTTGTAGAAATCGATGAAGAGTTATTATTTGACGATTCTGTAGATGTTGTATGTCCAAATTGCCAAGCAGTTATATTATCTTCAGAAGATGACGAAGATTATGAAGATTGTGGTTGTGGATGCGGATGCGATTGTACAGATGATGATTGTAATTGTTAATATGCATGTTTAGTTTAAAAAATGCCTATGAAGTTTAAATCTTCATAGGTTTTTTAAAGTAAATATGCTTGTATTGTATAATATTTGTAAATTTAAGTCTAACAAAAATTTATTTTGGAGGATAATAAATGAAATTAAGTAAAAAGATATTAGATAATATAAAAATATTTGAAGGAATAATAAATTATAAATTTAAAAATAAAGAATATATATTAGAAGCATTGACACATAGTTCTTATTCAAATGAAAATAAAAACTATCCTTTTAACGAAAGATTAGAATTTTTAGGAGATTCTGTTTTAAGTATAGTAATAAGTGATTATTTATTTAAAAAAGAAACAAAATTACCTGAAGGAGAGCTTACAAAAATAAGAGCTAATATAGTTTGTGAAGAATCTTTAAGCGAAGTATCTAAAAAAATAAATTTAGGTAAGTATATGCTTTTAGGAAAAGGAGAAGAAGCAACTGGAGGAAGAGAAAGAATTTCAATACTTGCAGATGCACTAGAAGCTGTTATAGCTGCCATTTATTTAGATGGAGGCATAGATTGTGCTAGAGAATTTATTTTAACTTATATGAGTGAAATAATAA
This sequence comes from uncultured Clostridium sp., assembly GCA_964449895.1. Lineage (GTDB taxonomy): Bacteria > Bacillota > Clostridia > Peptostreptococcales > Peptostreptococcaceae > Intestinibacter. The sequence continues at coordinate 138,514 of CAYVBY010000001.1, read as the reverse complement.
ATGATTCTATAAAAGGAAAAATCTTTAGAGACTATAAAACTTGTCTTCAAGAAGTTTTACAAAGTCAAGGCGAAAATAATATATGGTATAAATTAATAGATGAAAAAGGTCCAGACCATAATAAGAGATTTGTTATGGAAGTTGGAATAAACAATACTGTTTTAGGTGTTGGTGAAGGTAAAAGCAAAAAAGATGCTGAACAAGTTGCAGCAAAATGTGCATTAGATAAAAAGAATTTATAAGGTAGGGATTAAAATGAAAAAAAGAATAATACCTATATTCGTACCACATAGAGGATGTCCTCATGATTGTATATTTTGTAATCAAAAGAAAATAACTGGAGTAAGTACTGAAGTTACAGCTGATGATGCAAGAAATATAATTGAAGAATGTTTAAAAACAATAGATAAAGATACAAATGTAGAAATAGCATTTTTTGGAGGGAGTTTTACTGCTATAGAAGAAGAATGTCAAAATGAACTTTTAAAAGTTGCTAAGGAATATGTAGATAAAGGCTTAGTTCATGAAATAAGAATGTCTACAAGACCAGATTGTATAACAGATGATATTTTAAAGAGATTAAAAAGATATAAAGCTAGTATTATTGAACTTGGAGTGCAATCTATGGATAAACAAGTTCTTATAGATAGTGTGAGAGGACACGATATAGATTCAGTAATAAAAAGTTCACATTTAATAAAAAAACATGGAATTAATTTAGGATTACAAATGATGGTAGGCCTTCCTTCTGATACAGAAGAAAAATGTATAAATACTGCAAAAGAATTTATAAAATTAAATCCAGATTGTGTCAGAATATATCCAACATTAGTAGTTAGAGAAACAGGCCTTGAAATGCTTTTAGAAGAAGGTAAATACACTCCATTTACTGTGGAAGAATGTATCTGTATAGTTAAAAAGCTTTTAGTTTTATTTTATGTAAATAATATAAATGTAATTAGAGTTGGTCTTCAAGCTACAGATGATATTCAATTAGGAAAAGGTGTAGTAGCAGGTCCTTATCATCCAGCATTTAGAGAGCTTGTAGAATCTGAGATGATTAAAGACTTTTTGGATTATGTTATTTCTGATAAAAAAGTAAAAGATGAGCTTATTATAAAGACAAACAACAAAAATATTTCTAAAATAATTGGAAATAAAAAATCAAATAAAATATATATGAAAGAAAAATACAATATAAATTTAAAGACAATACCTGATAATTTATCAGAAGATGATTTAATTATTGTATTTAAAGACAATAAAATACATGTAACTATGGAGGATATTTTTAATAAGTTACTAGATATATACAACCTTTAGTTTTGAAGGGAGATGAGAGTGTGCATTTAAAGAGATTAGAATTAAAGGGTTTTAAATCTTTTCCTACAAAGACAGAAATAAATTTTAATGAAGGAATAACAGCAATAGTAGGACCAAATGGTAGTGGAAAAAGTAATATATCAGATGCAGTAAGATGGGTTTTAGGGGAGCAAAGTATAAAAAGCCTTAGAGGAGACAAATTAGAAGATGTTATATTTGCTGGAAGTACAGATCAAAAACCTATGAATTATTGTGAGGTAGCCCTTACTATAGACAACAGTGATCAAAAACTTAATATAGATTTTAGTGAAGTTACTATAAAAAGAAGAGCATATAGAAATGGTGAAAGCGGATTTTTTTTAAATGACAAAGCTTGTAGATTAAAAGATATAAAAGAATTATTACTTGATACAGGAATTGGAAAAGATGGATATTCTATAATAGAACAGGGAAAAGTAGATGAAATTCTAAGTAATAACCCTATAAATAGAAGAAAAGTTTTCGATGAGGCATGTGGTATATCGAAATATAGATATAAAAAGCTTGAAGCAGAAAAAAATTTAAAAAACACTAAAGAAAACTTAGAAAGAATAGAAGATGTATATATAGAAATAGAAAATAGAATAAAACCACTTTTTACCCAACAAAAAAAGGCTATTAAATATTTAGAACTTAGGGAACAATTAAAGAAAATAGAAGTAAATAATTACATTAGAGAAATCAAAAAAATAGAACAAGAATTAGATGAAGTTATAAAGCATAAATCCATATTAGTTGAGGAATTAAATGAAAAAGAACAAATAAAATCTAAAATGGAGCAAAATGCAGAACTTACAGCTAAAGAATTTGAAGAAGTAGAAGAAAATATAAATAAATTAAATGAATATATAGACTCAATAAAAGATGTATTAAGTCAAAATGATTCTCAAGTCTCTTTACTGAATGAGAGAATTAATAACTTAAAAAACAATATAGAAAATAGTAAAAAAGTTTTAAATGATTTTGATCTAAAACTAAAAAATGATAAAAAAACATTAATACAATTAAAAGAAAAAAGAAATATAGATGATAAAGATATTTCTTTACTTAAAGAAGAACTTTCAAATCTTGAAATAGAAAACTCAAAAAAAGAAAAAGATTTAAATGATTTAAATAATAATATAGAAATTTTAAAAGACAATATAATAACTTATTTAAATGAAAAACAAGATTATGGAAATAGTTTATCTACTTTGAGTGCAAACACTGAAAATATTAATTTAAGAAGTAAAAGTATTGAAAAAGATATTTTAGAGATAGAATCTGTTTTAGATGAAAAAGATTCTATTTACGATGAAAAAAATAAAACTGTTTTATCTTTTGAAAATGAGCTAGAAAAGAAAAAAACATCTATAGAAAAATTAAAGATTGATTTAGAAAATTACAAAAGTGAAAATAAAAAAATAGATATAAAAATACAAAACAATAATTATTCTCAAAAGGAATATTCTTCGAAAGTGCAGATATACATAGATATGGAAGCGCATTATGAAGGATTTAATAGAGGAGTAAAGGAAGTTTTAAAAAATAAGAATTTATCTGGAATTTGTGGTGCTTTAGGTCAAGTTATAACTACAGATGAAATATATGAAAAGGCAATAGAAGCAGCTTTAGGTGCTTATATGCAAAATATTATAACTGTAAATCAAGAATCAGCTAAAAATGCTATAAATTACTTAAAAAAGAATAATATGGGAAGAGTTACTTTTCTTCCTCTTAATGTAATTAAATCTAAAAAGATAAATGAAACTACTATAAATTCAAAAACTAAGTATATAAAAGTAGCAAGTGATTTAGTTTCCTTTGATGAAAAATATAGAGATATAGTAGAAAATATTTTAGGTAGAACCATAGTTATAGATAATATAGATAATGGTATAAAATTTGCAAATGAAACAGGACATAAATTTAAAGTAGTAACTTTAGAAGGAGATATATTAAATCCTGGAGGATCTTTGACTGGTGGTAGCTTAAAAGCTAGTACAAATATACTATCTAGAAAAAGACTTATAAAAGATTTTGAAGAAAAAATAAACAATTTAAAATTGGAAAATAAAGAAAATATAAATATTAAGGAATCTATTATAAATTTCATTAAAGATACAAAATTAGATATAGATAAATGCGAAGAAGAAATTAATGATTTAGAAAAAAATATAGTAAAACAAAAGACTAAATTAAAATCTATAGATTATGAAAGAGCATCTTTAATTGAAAATATAGATAAGTTACAAAAAGAAAAAGAAGGTCTAAAATCTAATTTAGATTATACATCTAATAAAATAAAATCTATAGAAGATAAAATAAAAGAAGTTGAGTTAAAAGAAAAGGAAAATAAAATAAAAATAGAAAAACTAAATCAACAACAAGAACTTAAAAATAATACCTTTGAAGAAGAAAAGAAAAAAATAGAAACTTTAAGATTAGAATTTGTTCAAAAAAGTGAGGTATTTAAATCTATAGATTTAGAAATAAAAAGAATTGAAGGCGAAATAAATTATAGTAAAGAAAAGATAGAACAAAGTAAAAATACTGAAAATAATCTAGCAAAAGAAATAGAAAATTTAAAAGATGAGTCTAAAATTCAAAAGATAGAAAGTGAAAACTTAAATAGTCAATTAAGTGAAAAATATAAAGAATTAAATAGATATAAAGATACTAAAAATAAGCTTAAAGAGACTGTAGATGATTTAAATAAAAAGTTAAAAGTTTTTGATAGACAAAATATTGAACTTAAACAAAGTGAATTTAAAATAGATTCAAAAATAGAAAGGTTATCAGTAAATAAAGAAAACTACACAAATAAATTGTTTGAAGACTATGATTTAACTTATGTTCAAGCTTTAGAATTTAAAGACGACTCTATTGAAGTAAACAAAAAAATAATACAATCCTTAAAAAGAGAAATAGAAAGTCTTGGAAATATAAATATAGATTCTATAAAAGAGTATAAAGAAACTAAGGAAAGATATGATTTCTATAGCGAACAAAAAAATGATTTGGAAGAATCTATATTAGCAATAGAAAAAATTATAAATGAACTAGAAGTAAATATGAAGGTACAGTTTAAAGAACAATTTAAAAAAGTTAATGAAAATTTCAAATATGTATATAAAAGATTGTTTGGTGGAGGAGAAGGAGAACTTACTATTTTAGATGAAGATAATATACTTGAAAGTGATATACAAATTACAGCAAAACCACCTGGTAAAAAAATGAAGAATCTAAATTTACTTTCAGGAGGAGAAAAGGCACTTACAGCGATTAGTATATTATTTGCCATAATTTTAGCAAAACCTACGCCTTTTTGTATACTAGATGAAATTGAAGCACCATTAGATGATGCTAATATATTTAGATTTGGAGAGTATCTAAAAGAGCTATCAAATGATACTCAGTTTATATCTGTAACACATAGAAGAGGTACAATGGAGGCTGCTGACTATATTTATGGTGTTACAATGGAGAAAAAGGCAATATCTAAAGTGATTAGTTTAAATCTTAAGGATGCAAATAATATAGCAGATGTAATATAAAATGGAGGAAGCCTATGTTTAAGAAACTTTTTAATTTTGGTAAAAATAAAAAAGAAGAAGTAGTAGAAAATGTAGATGAAAGTTTAAATCAAAACGAAAAAGAAGTAGATACTGAAATAAAAGAGGACGTTTGTGAAGAAGAAATAATTGTCGATACAGAAGAAATAATAGAAGACAATATTATACAAGAAATAGTAGAGAATAATACTACAGAGGAAACAATAGAAGACAATGCTATACAAGAAATAGTAGAGGATAATACTACAGAGGAAACAGTAGAAGATAATACTATAGAAGAAGTTGAAATAGAAGAATCTAGTTTAGATGAGCAACAAGTAGAAGAAAATATAGTTGAAGTTAAAGAAGAAATTAAGGAAGTTGAAAAAAAGCCTGAAAAAGTAAATTTATTTGATAGATTAAAACAAGGACTTACTAAGGCTAAACAAGGCATTACAGATAGAGTAGATGAAGTATTAAAGTCTTACACTAAAGTAGATGAAGAGCTTTTAGAAGATTTAGAAGAAGTTTTAATTACAGCAGATGTAGGTGTAAATACTACTATGGAAATAATAGAAAAATTAGAAGATGCTATTAGAAGTAAAAAAATAACAAATCCACAAGATGTAAGAGAAGAATTAAAATTAATAGTAGAAGAAATACTATCAAAAGATGATACTAAGTTAGATGCATCACATAGTCCTACTATAATACTTATGGTAGGTGTAAATGGAGTTGGTAAAACTACTACAATAGGAAAGCTTGCTCATAGATATAAATCAGAAGGCAAAAAAGTACTATTAGCTGCAGGAGATACATTTAGAGCAGCTGCCATAGATCAACTTGAAGTTTGGGCTGATAGATGTAAGGTAGATATAATTAAACATCAAGAAGGTGCAGATCCAGGAGCAGTAATATTTGATGCTATAAAAGCTTCTAAAGCTAGAGGTGTTGATGTATTAATTTGCGATACAGCAGGACGCCTTCACAATAAATCAAACTTAATGAATGAATTAGGTAAGGTATTTAAAATAGTAGATAGAGAATTTCCAGAAGCTAAAAAAGAAGTTTTACTAGTTGTAGATGCAACAACAGGTCAAAATGCTGTATCACAAGCTAAAAGCTTCAAACAAGTTTGCGATATAACAGGACTTGTTTTAACTAAATTAGATGGAACTGCTAAAGGTGGAGTTATTTTAGCTGTTAAATCTGAAGTTGATGTTGCTGTTAAATTAATAGGAGTAGGAGAGCAAATGGAAGATTTACAAGATTTTGATTCAAAATCATTTGTAGATGCTTTATTTGGTTAAACTTGCTTAAAATAAATGTTGACAATAGTATTAATTTGATATAAAATACAATGTGTAAAGTAAAGAACCTTTACAGTAAGGTCTTGGAAGTGATAATTATGAATATAGAAAAGATGGTTGAAGTTGGAATGTTGTTTGAGCAATATAAGGGATTACTTACTGACAAACAACAAGAAATAGTTTCTCTTTATTATGAGGAAGATTATTCTTTAGGAGAGATTAGTGAGAATTTAGGAGTATCACGACAAGGAGTTTACGACACATTAAAGCGTTCAGAAAAAATACTTAGAGAATACGAAAGTAAGTTACATTTAGTAGCTAAGTTAAAAGACCAAGAAAAATTCCTTAAGTCTATTGGGGAGAAAATTGTTGACATTAAACAAAATTTATTGCACAATAGAGATTGTGCTGATTTAATCCCTAAATTAGAAAATATAGAAGAAATATGTAGGGAGTTGTTAAAATGATATTTGAAGGTTTATCTGATAAATTGCAAGGAGCTCTTAGTAAACTAAGATCTAAAGGAAAACTTACAGAACAAGATGTAAAAGTTGCTATGAGAGAAGTAAAACTTGCATTACTTGAGGCTGATGTAAACTTTAAAGTCGTAAAAGATTTTGTAAAGAAAGTACAAGAAAGATGTGTTGGACAAGAGGTTATGCAAAGTTTAACTCCAGCTCAACATGTTATAAAAATAGTTAATGAAGAGCTTACTGCTTTAATGGGAGATACTCAAAGTAAAATTATGATATCTTCAAAACCACCTACAGTTATAATGATGGTAGGTTTACAAGGGGCAGGTAAGACAACAACAGCAGGAAAATTAGGTGGATATTTCAAAAAACAAGGGAAAAAACCACTACTTGTAGCCTGTGACGTTTACAGACCAGCGGCAATAAAACAATTAGAAGTTGTAGGTTCAAATTTAGGAATAGAAGTTTTCAGTATGGGAGACAAAGAAAATCCAGTAAATATTGCAAAAGAAGGATTTAATCATGCAGTGAAAAATAATAACGATTTGGTTATAATAGATACGGCAGGTCGTCTTCACATAGATGAAGAACTAATGAATGAATTAAAATCTATAAAATCAGAAATTAAACCACATGAGATACTTTTAGTAGTCGATTCAATGACAGGTCAGGATGCAGTTAATGTAGCTGAAAGTTTTGATGATGCTTTAGGTATTGATGGAGTAGTACTTACTAAATTAGATGGTGATACTAGAGGTGGGGCAGCACTTTCAATAAGAGCTGTAACTAAAAAACCAATTAAATTCATAGGTATGGGTGAAAAATTAGATGATTTAGAACCTTTTCATCCAGACAGAATGGCTTCTAGAATATTAGGTATGGGAGATGTCTTAAGTTTAATTGAAAAAGCTCAAGAAACTATGGACATGGAAAAAGCCAAAGCTCTAGGAGAAAAAATGAAAAAACAAGAATTTGATTTTGAAGATTTATTAGACCAAATGGAGCAAGTTCAAAAGATGGGCTCTATGGATAAAATTCTTGGTATGATTCCTGGAATGGGAGATTTGAAAAATCAAATAGGCGATATAGATATGAATGGCAAAGAAATTAATAGAACAAAAGCCATAATACAATCTATGACGGTAGAAGAAAGAAGAAATCCACAAATCCTTAATGCATCTAGAAAAAGAAGGATAGCAAAAGGTAGTGGTACAAGTGTTCAAGAAGTAAATAAATTAATAAAACAATTAACTGAAATGAAAAAAATGATGAAGATGTTTACTTCGGGTGGCAAAGGTATGAAGAAAAGGGGCGGTTTTCCCGGACTTCCTTTCTTTAGATAAATATAATATAAAAAACTAAAATAGAAAAATTTTCGGAGGTATATAAAATGGCAGTTAAAATAAGATTAAAAAGAATGGGATCTCATAAAAAACCTTTCTACAGAGTAGTAGTTGCAGATTCAAGAGCACCAAGAGATGGTAAATTCATAGAAGAAATAGGATACTACAATCCAGTTTCTGAACCAAAACAAGTAAAAATAAACGATGAAAAAGCTAACAAATGGTTAAAAGTTGGAGCTCAACCTACTGATACTGTTAAAAAATTATTACAACAACAAGGAATAATAGAAAAATAATAAGCTAATATTAGTTTATATTTAACATTTTAGGAGATGGAAAATATGAAAGAACTAGTAGTTGATATCGTAAAAGCTCTAGTTGATAATCCTGATGAGGTGAAAGTTGAAGAAACTAAGAAAAAAGGTGAAATAATCCTAAAACTTACAGTTTCTCAAGAAGATATGGGCAAGGTTATAGGAAAACAAGGGAGAATAGCTAAAGCTATTAGAACTGTGTTAAAATCTGCTGGAAATAAAGAGCACCTTAAGGTTTCTCTTGAGATATTATAAAAAGGATTAGGTATATGCCTAGTCCTTTTTATGTATATGAAAAATGAGCGGGGTATGTACCTAATGTTTTTTGTAAATACTAAAATTGAAAAAGAGGTGATAATATGGCTGAAAAATTAAATGTTTTTAGAATAGGACAAATAGTAAACACACAAGGATTAAAAGGTGAAGTACGTGTTTATCCATATACAGATGATTTATATCGCTTTGATGATTTAGAGGCTTTCTATCTAGATAAAGGTTTACAAACTAGATATGAGGTTGAAAGAGTTAGATATAAAGGCAATATGGTAATAATGAAAATAAAAGATATAAATTCTATAGAAATGGCTGAAAGATTAAAAACTAAAAATATGTATATTTCAAGAGATGATGCAAGAGATTTAGAAGAAGATGAATTTTTTGTTGCTGATTTAATAGGATTAGATGTATTTACTGTAGATGGTCGAAAAATAGGCGTTGTTAAGGATGTATTACAACATGCTATAAATGATGTATATGTAATAGATGCAGGAGAAAAAGAATATTTAATACCATCAGTTGAAAAATTTGTACCAACTATAGATTTAGATGAAAATAAAATGATAATAGATCCTATAAAGGGAATGCTTGATTAGGTGATGAGATGAGATTTCACATAATGACACTTTTTCCAGAGATTTTTAATTCTTATTTTGGAGAAAGTATAATGAAGAGAGCTATAGAAAAAGGAATAATCGAAGTATTTGTATATAATATAAGAGACTTTTCTCAAAACAAACATAAAAAAGTAGATGATTATCCTTTTGGTGGAGGAGCAGGTATGCTTATGACTCCTCAACCTATTTATGATACATATAAGCATATAATAGATACTCACAAAATAAAAGAACCTAGAGTTATATATTTAACTCCTAAGGGTAAAGTTTTAAATCAAGGCATAGTAAAAGGATTTTCAAAGCAAGAAGATATAATACTTCTATGTGGACATTATGAAGGCATAGATGAGAGAATTATAGATTTAATAGTTACAGATGAAATTTCTATAGGAGATTATGTACTTACAGGGGGAGAGCTTCCAGCACTTATATTAGTAGACGCTGTAGCAAGACTTATACCTGGAGTATTAAATCAAAATGAATCTTTTGAAGATGAATCTTTTGAAGGAAATCTACTAGAATATCCACAATACACTAGGCCTAGAGAATTTATGGGGCTAGAAGTGCCTCAAGTTTTACTTTCTGGCAATCATCAAAAGATAAAAGCTTGGAGAGAAGAGAAGTCAATAGAAATAACTAAAAAAAGACGAAAAGATTTATACAAAAAGTATTGTAAGAAATAATATTTTGTTGTATAATAAACAAGTCGAAAATACGGGCGTTCCTCTTTTTACATTGGTCAGTAATTAAGAACGTCTATGAATACTAGGAGGAAAAATGAACGAATTAATAAAAGCTTTAGAACAAGAACAATTAAAAAATGAAGTTCCTAACTTTGGACCTGGGGACACTGTAAGAGTACATGTTAGAATAATAGAAGGAAAAAGAGAAAGAATACAAGTATTTGAAGGTGTTGTAATAAAAAGACAAGGTGGAGGAAATAGAGAAACTTTCACTGTTAGAAAAATATCTTTCAATGTAGGTGTAGAAAGAACTTTCCCAGTTCATTCACCAAAAATAGAAAAAATAGAAGTTACTAGAAGAGGTAAAGTAAGAAGAGCTAAAATCAATTACTTAAGAACTAGAACTGGTAAAGCTGCTAAAGTTAAAGAAGCAAGAAACAAAAGATAATAAGTCTTTATTAAGATAAAAGGAAATCTCATTAGAGTTTTCCTTTTTGTCTTATATGGAGAAATATACTAGAAAAAATATGAGTTTATTGACAATAATATAGATTATATAATAAATAAAATTATAAATAGAAAAGGAAGTGAAAATATGACAAGAGATTATGAAGAATATTTAAAAGACGATAATTTACATATTAACTGGTATCCAGGGCATATGAAAAAGACTAAAGAGCTTGTTCAAAATAATTTAAAGCTTGTAGACGTTGTAATAGAGCTTTTAGATGCTAGAATACCTCTAAGCAGTAAAAATCCAGATATAGATAGACTTGCAAAGGATAAGCCTAGAGTAGTAGTTTTAAATAAAAGTGATTTATCTGATAAAGCTAAATTAAATAAATGGATAAGCTACTATCAAAGTAAAGGTATAAAAGCTATTCCTGTAGATACATTAAAAGGTAGCGGAGTAAATAAAATAGTCGAAGAATGTAAAAATGCTACTAAAGAAAAAATGGATTCTCTAAAAGAAAAGGGAAGAAAAGAGAGAGCTATAAGAGTTATGATAGTTGGTGTTCCGAATGTTGGAAAATCATCTCTTATAAATAAATTAACAGGAAGAAAGAGTACGCAAACAGGAGATAGACCTGGTGTTACAAAAGGAAAACAATGGGTAAAACTTAAAGGAAATCTAGAACTTTTAGATACACCTGGTATACTTTGGCCTAAATTTGAAAATCAAGAAATAGCTTTAAATTTAGCATTTACAAGAGCTATAAAAGATGAAATTTTAGATATAGATACATTAGGTTTAAAATTTATAGAAAAATTATCTAACATTGAACCGGAAAAATTAATGGCTAGATATAAATTAGATAAAATAGGTGAAGAACCTCTAGAAACTATGGAAATGATCGGAAGAAAAAGAGGATTTATATTAGGTAAAAATGAACTTGATTACACTAGAATTGCCAAAACTGTATTAAATGAATTTAGAGAAGGCAAAATAGGACAAATAACTTTAGAAGTTCCTGAAGATATAAAAGAAAATTAATTTAAGACTGACTTTGAAAATCTATTTAGATTATTTGAAGTCAGTTTTGTTTTTTTTGCAAGAAACTATATAACTTTTATAAAATAGAATATTTTATAAAAGTTATATAGTTTCAACATTCAATTGTTTGATTTTTTTGAAAATAAAGAAAATTTTAAAAAGATTTTTAATTTAAATTATATTTACAATTATAAAAAATCAGTATATAATAGAAGCATAAATTAAATTAAATCAGGAGAGAGATTAGAAATGAAAAAAAATAAAGATGTAATTGTAACAGGATTTTGCTTATTTGCAATGTTTTTTGGAGCAGGAAATTTAATATTTCCACCATATTTAGGAGTAATGACAGGAAGTAAATTTTTAATAGGATTCATAGGATTTATTCTTACAGATGTAGGTTTATCACTACTTGCGATACTTTCAGCAGCAAAATGTGATGGAGACACACTAAAAGTTTTTGAACGTTCTGGGAAAATGTTTGCAACAATTTTAGCGACAGCAATAATGATATGTCTAGGACCACTACTAGCTATACCTAGAACAGCAGCTACAACATTTGAAATGGGTATACAACCAATAATGCCAGGTTTTAGTTCTATTTTATTCTCAGCTATATTTTTCGTTGTAGTTTTATTCTTAACTATAAGACCATCTAAAGTAGTAGATATAATCGGTTCTTATTTAACACCAGCTTTATTATTATGTTTAATAGCTTTAATAGTTGTGGGAATTGTAAATCCACTTGGAAGCTTTAATAAACCAGCTATAGAAAATGTATTTAGCGAAGGTATAGTACAAGGATATCAAACATTAGATGCTCTAGGAGCAATATGTTTATCAGCAGTTTTAATAAAGAATTTAGTTCAAAAAGGATATGAAAGTGAAAATGATAGAGTTAGTATGCTATTAAAAGCAGGAGTTATAGCAGCAATTGGATTAGCTGTTGTATATGGAGGTCTTGCTTACCTTGGAGCTACAGTATCAACTATATATGATGTAAATGTATCACAATCATTCTTAATAGTAGCTATAACTAACAGCTTACTTGGAACTCCAGGAAAATTAATATTAGCATTAATAGTAGGTCTTGCATGTTTAACTACAGCTATAGGTCTTACATCAGCTACAGCAGATTATTTCTCAAAACTTACTAAAGAAAAAATAAAATATGAACATATAGTAATATTTATATGTGCATTTAGTTTAGTAGTATCTAATTTAGGAGTAGGAAATATAATAAAATTCTCAGCTCCAATACTTAGCTTAATATATCCAGCTACAATTGTTCTTGTAATAACTACTGTATGTAATAAATTTATAAGAAATGCAAATGTAGTTAAAGGAAGTACATATGTTGCATTTATAATGGGAGCATTAATGTGTTTAAGTGATTTAGGAGTAAATGTAGCATTCTTAGATATGTTACCACTTGCTAATTTAGGATTCTGTTGGATAGTACCATCTATAATAGGGGGACTTGTAGGATTCTTTATTAAGTCAAACAAAAATGAAATGAATAAACAAGATGAAATAGCAGCTTAGTTTTTAAAGCACCAAATGATTTTATTTATAAAATTATTTGGTGTTTTGTTTTTTTGAAGATTTTAAAAATAACTACTTTGTTTATGATAAAATTATATAAGAAATTAAAACTGAGGTGAAAATATGAATAATAAAAGTGTTAAAGAAATCAAAGAAATTATAGAAAATTTAAAAGAAGAAGAATATGAAAGTTATATAGATTTATTAAATAATGATAGTAGAAAATCAGTGCAAAATTTAGGTAAAAGTTTAAATAAAAAATTAGATAAAATAAAAAAAGAAGAGGAAAGATTAGAGCTTATAAATACTTTTGAGAATGAAGGATATAAAAATGGATATTTATATATTGGAGGCGTTGATGAAGCTGGTAGAGGCCCTCTTGCAGGTCCTGTTGTTGCCAGTGTAGTAGTATTAAAAAAGGGAACTAAAATACCTTATGTAAATGACTCTAAGAAATTATCTGAAGCTAAGAGAGAAGAATTATTTGAAGTAATAAAAAAAGAAGCTCTAGATTATGGCATAGGAATAGTAGATAATGAAGAAATAGATGAGTATAATATTTTAAATGCAACATATATGGCTATGAAAAAGGCTTTAAATGCATTAAATAAAAAACCTGATTATTTGCTTTTAGACGCAGTTACTATTCCAAACTTAGATATAAATCAATTTCCAATCATAAAGGGAGATTCAAAGTCAATTTCTATAGCTTCAGCTAGTATACTTGCTAAGGTCACTAGAGATAGAATTATGTATAAATATGACGAAATATATCCAGAATATGGATTTAAGCATCATAAAGGATATGGAACAAAGGAACATTATGAAGCTATACAAAAACACGGAATAACTCCTATTCATAGAAAAAGCTTCTTAAAGAATGTGCTATAATTATGGTGATATAAAAAAGTAATTGTATTTAGTTTTTATAAATTTATGGAGGATTAAAATATATGGAATTTAAAAATATTTTAAAAAATGCGAAGGAAAATTTAAATGGAAGTTGTAGAGTGTGTAAGGTTTGCAATGGTGTAGCTTGTTCTGGTGAAGTTCCAGGAATGGGAGGTAAAGGAACAGGATCTGCTTTTAGTGAAAATGTAAAAAGCTTAGAAAAAATAAAAATAAATATGAGAGTAATGCATGATGTTAAAAATCCAGATACATCAGTTGAAATGTTTGGCAAAAAAATGAAAGCACCAATATTTGCAGCACCTGTATCAGGGACTACTTTAAATATGGGTGGAAAATATACTGAAAAAGAATATATAGCTTGGGTAATCGAAGGATGCTTAAAAGCAGGAATATATCCAATGGTAGGAGATACAGCGATAGAATCTTTCTTAATAGATAATTTAGAAGTATTGAAAGAAAAAAATGCAGATGGTATAGCATTTATAAAACCATGGGAAAATAAAGCTATAATTTCTAAGATGAAATTGGCAGAAGATGCAGGCGTATTTGCATTAGGTGTTGATGTAGATGCTTGTGGATTAGTAACTTTATCATTACATGGAAAAAATGTTGAACCAAAAACTGTAGATAAAATAAAAGAATTAAAAAAATCTACAAATCTACCATTTATATTAAAAGGTATTATGACGGCAGATGAAGCAATTCTTGCAGTAGAAGCTGGTGTAGATGCTATAGTGGTATCTAACCATGGAGGTAGAGTATTAGATTGTACTCCTGGTGCTGCAGATGTATTACCACAAATTGCCGATGCTGTAAAAGGCAAGACTATAATTCTTGCAGACGGTGGAGTTAGAACAGGGGTAGATGTACTAAAATTAATAGCTTTAGGAGCTGATGGAGTTTTAATAGGTAGACCATTCGTAACAGCATCATTTGGTGGAGGAACTGAAGGTGTAGAAACTTATGTAAATAAAATAATATCTGAGCTTGAAGCTACTATGAGACTTACTGGATGTCAAACTATAGCTGATATAAATGAAAGAGTTTTATTTAATTATTAATTTAAATGAGTAATGAAATAAAAAAGAGGCTTGTGTTGAGCCTCTTTTTTTACTTATAAAATATAATCTATAACTTAGTATATAGGAATAACTTTATTATAAATTTTTAAATGGAGATTTTATAACTTCTATCTTATCATCTGTTTTAATTAATTCAGATGTTTGCTTATATGATTGAAGTAGATAATTTGAATCTATATATTTTGTTTCATTTAAAATATTTCCGCAAATAGGTATTATTTCATATACATATTTTTGAATTGAACTATCGTGATATTTGGATACCCATGTAGGAATACAAGTTACTTTTTTTACTGTTGCTTCATCGTCAGAATTTTTCTTTTCAATATCTATATTTACCATAAGTCCATCCTCTGTATATTTATTTAAAATTTCTCTTCTTTGATTTGAAATATAGTTTCCTAGAGAATATATAACTGTAGTTTCATGGTTGCCATCACTAGATTTTATAGTTTCAACAGGTTGTACAACATGAGGATGAGAACCTATTATAATGTCAACTCCAGCATCACAAAGCTTTTGAGCAAGTTCTTTTTGAAAATTATTAGGAGTTCTTTGATATTCATTTCCCCAGTGAATAATTACTATTTGCATATCTGTACCTTCAAGTTTTTTAACTGTAGAGTTAATTGTATTGAAAGCATTATCTACATTACTATAATCAAATATATTCATGAGATTTTTTTTGTCATCTGATATTTTTATACCATTTAAATATTTTTGACCATTTTTTATTTCACCATAAGAATATGCAGTTATACCAAGTTTTATATTGTTTACATCTTGAATTATGTAATCATCTTCAGATTCTTCTTGTCTAGTTCCTAAAGTTAAAAATCCTTTTTCTTTTAAAGTAGATAAAGTACGTTCAACACCTAGAGAAGATTTATCAAAACTATGATTATTTATAGTTGATAATAAATCAAATCCTGCCTCTTTTAAAGCATCTGCCAATTCATCAGGTGTATTAAATTGAGGATAAGAACTATATGGATAAATATCATTTTTACAAAGTGTAGTTTCTAAATTTGCTATTGAAAAGTCAGCGCTTTGTATATATTCTTTTACGTATTTATAATTATTTATAAATGAATAATTATCAGTTGATTGATTGTATTGAGCTCTTAATTGTGGCCCATGAGCCATTATATCTCCGCAAGCTATTATTGAAGCCTCAGTAGTTTTTGTATCTATAATTTCTGAACTATCGTTTGATTTTGTAAATTTAGCTATACAGATTATGATTATAAAGATAACTAAAAAAATAAATCCAATTAGAATAAAATTTTTCTTTTTTTTCACTTTTGAAAGCCTCCTATTTTATAAATATATAAATAATAGTATATATTTTTATTTAAGTTTTCAATTAAAAATGATAATAGTATATATTTTGTAACCTTAAAAAATTAAAAGTTACAAATATGTATATATTGTAATATTTATGACAAGAATAGAAAAAAACATTTTAGGTGGTATATGAGTATGAATTTTAAGTCGATTAATAATTTTAACAATGTAGATAAAGGAAAAATAGGGGAGTCTATAGCAGTTAAATATTTGACTTTAAAAGGAATAAAGATAATAGAAAGAAATTATAGGACTAAATTTGGAGAGATAGATATAATAGGAAAATTAAAAAATAAAATCTTATTTGTGGAGGTAAAATCTAGAACATCTAAAAATTATGGACTTGCTTGTGAAGCTGTAGATTTAAATAAAATAAAAAAAATAACTTCTGTAGCTAAATATTATCTTATGATAAATAATTTAAAAGACTGCCAAGTTAGATTTGATGTTATTGAAATTTATTTTGATGAAGAGATAATAAACCACATAGAAGATGCATTTTAAGAGGTGGTATTAAATGTTAAGCATAATAAATTCGTGTAATCTTTTAGGAATAGAAGGATTTAATGTAAATGTAGAAGTAGATTTAACTAGAGGGATGCCTTGTTTTAATATAGTAGGTCTTGCAAGTATTGAAATAAAAGAATCAAAAGAAAGGGTAAAATCGGCCATTATAAATAGTGGTTTTGAATTTCCATCTAAAAGAATAGTTGTAAATTTATCCCCTGCTGATATAAGAAAAGAAGGATCTTTATTAGATTTACCGATATGTATTGGACTTTTAATGAATTATATAAAAAGAGATAGACAGTATTTTAAAGAAAGTGTATTTGTAGGAGAATTATCTTTAGATGGTACTTTGAAAAAAATAAGAGGAATTTTACCTATACTTACAAGTTCTAAAGACAAAGGATTTAAGAGAGTGTTTATTCCCTATGAAAATTTAATGGAAAGCTCTTATGTGGAAGGTATAGAAGTAATTCCAATAAAAAACTTAAAAGAATGTGTAGGATATATAAATAAAGAAACTTATATTGATTTGAGTAAAATATATTCAAATATAAATAAAAATATAAAAGAAGAAATTTATGAAGAAGATTTTTATGATGTAAAGGGCAATTACTTTGCAAAAAGAGGTATGGAAATTGCGGCAGCAGGAAATCATAATGTACTATTAATTGGATCTCCAGGAAGTGGAAAAACTATGATGGCTAAAAGAATTAGAACAATAATGCCTAGCTTAGATAAGGATGAAATGATGGAGATAAGTAAAATTTATAGTATAGCAGGACTTATAGATAATGATATTGGAATAATAAATAAAAGACCTTTTAGAATGCCACATCATAGTATTACTGCAGCAGCTTTAATTGGTGGTGGAACAAAAGCAATGCCTGGAGAAATAGTACTTGCACATAGAGGGGTGCTTGTATTAGATGAATTTGCAGAATTTCAAAAGCATATACTTGAGATGCTGCGTTCACCAATGGAAGAAGGTGAAATTTATTTATCTAGATTTAAAAATTTTCTAAAATATCCATGTAAATCTCTAATTGTCGCTACAATGAACCCTTGTTTATGTGGTTATTCTATGTCTGAAAATAAATGTAAATGTACCCCAAATGAAATATATAGATATAAAAATAGGATTTCTGGTCCTATTTTAGATAGATTTGATATATTTTTACAAGTTAATAGTATTAAATATAATAATTTTGAAGATGATAGTTTAAATGAAACTTCAGAAACTATCAAAAAAAGAGTTGAAAATGCAAAGAAAATCCAAAGAGAAAGGTTCAAAAATACTAATATAAAAAATAATAATGAAATAAAACCTTCTGAAATAAATAAATTTTGTCCATTAGGAAAAGAAGAAACTAAAATAGTAAGCCAGATATTTAATAAAAATAAAATGAGCAATAGAAGCTACATAAAATTAATAAAAATGGCTAGAACAATAGCTGATTTAGAGCAAAGTGAAAATATAAATAAAAATCATATATTAGAGGCTTTTTCCTACAGAAAGGTGTACAATATTTACTTTAAAAGAGGTGATTAAATGGAAAAAAAAGATGCATATTTATTTTTAAGTTCGGTATATAGAATAAATATAAAGCATATAGAAATAATAAGAAATGAATATGATGATGTAAATAGATTTTTAGAATTATCTCAAAAAGAAATAATAAAAAATAAAAATTTAAATTCAAATTTTTTGAAAAATATAGTAAAATATAAAAGTCATTCACGAATGGAAAAGATAAAAAGGATTTTGTCAAGAGAAAAAATAAAATATTTATGTATAGAAGATGATGAATATCCTGAAAAATTAAAGAATATTCCAGATCCTCCTCCAGTACTTTTTTATAAAGGAGATATATCAATTTTGAATGATAAAAATGAACTAAATATGGCAGTAGTTGGTTCTAGGCAACCTAGTACATACGGAATAGAGTGTACTAAAAAAATCGTAAGAGAATTATCTCAAGAGGGAATAAATATTATAAGTGGACTTGCTTTTGGAATAGATTCAATTTCACATCTATCTTGCATGGAAGGCAATGGGAAAACTATTGCTGTCTTGGGAAGCTCTGTAGATAATATAAGACCTTTAAAAAATAAATATATAGCAGATGAAATTTTAAAAAATGGTGGGGCAATAATATCTGACTTTTTTATAAGGTCTAAGGTATATCCTGGTAATTATGCCAGCAGAAATAGAATTATAAGTGGTATAAGTGATGGTGTCTTAATTATGGAAGCATCAGAAAAAAGTGGAGCTTTAATTACTTGTGATTTAGCTTTAGATCAAGGTAAAAATGTTTTTGCGGTTCCAGGCAATATAAATTCAAAAATGAGTAAAGGATGTAACAAAATTATTAAAGAAGGAGCAAAATTAGTAGAAAAAGTTGAAGATATTTTAGAGGAATATGATTTTTTTCCTTTAAATAATACTCAATATAGTATAGAATATGATATTAAGGGTCTAAATTTAGAACAAATTAAAATTTTAGACTTAATAAAAAAACAAGGTAATGTAAATATAGATGACATTTGTAAGTATACTGATATTAATATAAAATCAGTAAATTCAAATATAAATGAACTATTAATAAAAGACTATATTATGGAAATGGAAAATAAAACTTATGGATTTAATATTTAAATAAATTAAGTGGGGGTGTAATATATATGGCGAAAGCTTTAGTAATTGTTGAATCGCCAGCAAAGGCTAAAACTATAGAAAAGTTTTTAGGAAAAAGTCATTATACAGTAAAAGCTTCTGTTGGACATGTTAGAGATTTACCTAAAAGCCAGTTAGGAGTTAATATAGAAGACAATTTTGAGCCTAAGTATATAAACATTAGAGGTAAAGGTGACATAATTAAAGAGTTAAAAAAAGAAGCTAAAAAAGCAAAACGAATTTATTTAGCAACTGACCCAGATAGAGAAGGAGAAGCTATTTCTTGGCATCTATCTTATATTTTAGATATAGATGAAAATGAGGCATGTAGAATAGAATTTAATGAAATTACAAAAGATGCAATAAAAAAGGCTATAAAAAATCCAAGAAATATAGATTTAAATTTAGTTGATTCTCAACAAGCTAGAAGAGTTTTAGATAGACTTTTAGGATATCAAATAAGTCCTATATTATGGCAAAAGGTGAGAAAGGGTTTAAGTGCAGGTAGGGTACAATCTGTAACTACTAAATTAGTATGTGAACGAGAAGAAGAGATAAATTCATTTATACCAAAAGAATATTGGACTATAGACTTAATAGTAAAAACTAAAGATGATGAAGAATTTACTTTGAAGTTTTATGGAAAAGATGGAGAAAAAACAGAATTAAATAATGAAGAAGAAGTAAATCAAATACTTGAAATAATAAGAAACAATGGAGATTTAATAATAGATAAAATTGAATCAAAAAGTCGTAAAAAGTCAGCACCAAAACCATTTACAACAAGTGTTTTGCAACAAGATGCTGCTAATAAATTAAACTTTACAACCAAAAAGACTATGATGGTAGCTCAAGAACTTTATGAAGGAATAGATATAGAGGGAGAAGGAACAGTAGGTCTTATATCTTATATAAGAACGGATTCTAAGAGAATATCAGAAGAGGCAAAGGAAAAATCAAAAAATTATATATTAGATATCTTTGGAAATGATTATTATAAAAAAGATACAAAGGAAGCTAAATCTAAAAAAGAAAACAAAAAAGTACAAGATGCTCATGAAGCTATTAGACCTACTTCTGTAGAAAGAACACCGGATAGTATAAAAGAATCTTTAACTAAAGACCAATACAAACTTTATAATTTAATTTGGAGAAGATTTGTAGCAAGTCAAATGGAGGATTCAGTATTTGATATTTTAAATGTTGAGTGTAAAATACAAAATTTATTATTTAAAGCAACTGGATCTAAACTTAAATTTGATGGATATACAAAAGTATACAATTTTACAGAGAGAGAAGATAAAATCCTTCCAAATTTAAAAGATAAAGACATACTAAAAATAGAAAAAGAAGATCCTATTCAACATTTTACTTCTCCGCCAGCTAGATATACAGAGGCAAGTTTAGTTAAGACTTTAGAAGAATTAGGAATAGGAAGACCAAGTACTTATGCACCTACTATAAGTACTATACTAAATAGAGAGTATGTAACAAAAGAAGGAAATAGCTTAGTAGCAACTGAATTAGGTATGGTTGTTACAAAAATACTGAATGAAAACTTCCAAATATTTATGGATGTAGATTTTACTGCAAATATGGAATCTCAGTTAGACAAAATTGAAGAAGGCAATGTAGAGTGGAAAAAAGTAGTTGAAGAATTTTATTCACCACTAGAAGAAGCTATTAGGATTGCTTTAGAAAATATAGAAAAAGTAAATATGGACGAAGAAACTGATGAAATTTGTGAAAACTGTGGTTCTAATATGGTAATTAAATATGGTAGATTTGGAAAATTTATGGCATGTAAAAATTATCCAGAATGTAAAACTACCAGAGCGGTAGTAAATAAAATAGGTGTTAAATGTCCAAAATGTAAAGATGGAGATATAATAATGAGAAAAAGTAAAAGTAAAAAAGTTTTTTATGGATGCTCAAACTATCCAGAATGTGATTTTGTGGCATGGAATAAACCTGTTGAAGAAGTTTGTGATCAATGTGGATTTTATATGTATGAAAAATATACTAAAAACTCAAAGAAAATAGTATGTTCTAATAAGGAATGTAAAAATGAAAAAATAATTGAAGAATAATTTTAATTTTAAGTTGATTTAAAGTATTATTAAAATGATTGAAAATTAAAAATACTTTGAATCAACTTATTGAATTGCAAAAAAAATTATGATAAGATGAAGATATACAAATGTTAATAATGTAACATTTAATTTAATTGACTTGAATTAAGGAGATGATTGTATGGCGAGTGAAGTACTACAAAAAACAAGAAGAATAAATAGAATGTTGCAAACAAGTAGTGCAACAAAAGTATCTTTTGATAAATTATCTGAAGCATTAGGAGAAGTATTAGATGCTAATGTATATGTATTAAATAAAAAGGGAAAAGTTTTAGGTTTATATCTTGAAAATATACAAGATAGTTCTGTAATAGAAGATCAAGAAACTAAACAAGGAATGTTTACAAAAGAATACACTGAAAGTTTATTAAAAATGTCAGAAACAGTAGAAAATTTAACGGGAGATGAATTATTGGGAGTATTTCCAAATGAACATCACACTATGGAAAAATTTGTTACTATAGTTCCTATATTTGGAAGTGGACAAAGATTAGGATCATTAGTTTTAGCTAGATATGATAAGCTTTTCAATGATGACGATTTAGTTATATCAGAATATAGTGCAACTGTAATAGGTATGGAAATACTAAAATCTTTAAGTACTGAATTAGAAATTGAAATGCGTAAAAAAGCTGTAGTTCAAATGGCGATAGGAACTCTTTCTTATTCAGAACTTGAAGCAGTTGAACATATATTTAATGAACTAAATGGAAATGAAGGTTTATTAGTAGCTAGTAAGATTGCTGATAGAGTAGGAATAACAAGATCAGTAATAGTAAATGCTTTGAGAAAATTTGAAAGTGCAGGAGTTATTGAATCTAGATCTTTAGGTATGAAAGGAACTCATATAAAAATACTTAATGACAAACTAATACCAGAACTTAAAAAAGTTAGAAATAATTATTAAAAAAATTAATAAAGCAAGAATCCTTCTTTAAAAATATAAAGAAGGATTTTTTTTAAGGAGAAAAAAATGCAACCTTTAGCAGATAAATTAAGACCAGAAAGTATTTATGATATGGTAGGTCAATCTCATATAATTGGGAAAGGAAAAGTTATAAATAAGTTAATAGAAAATAGAACAATACCAAATATGATTTTGTATGGGCCTCCAGGAACTGGAAAAACAACATTAGCTAATATAATAGCTAATGTTACTGGAAAAAAATATATAAAATTAAATGCTGTAAATTGTGGAGTAAAAGAAATAAAAGAAGCTATAGATAATAGCAAAAGGGATTTGTTTTCATATAATGGAATAATACTTATGTTAGATGAAATACAAGTTTTAAATAAAAAACAACAGCAATCATTACTTGAAGTAATAGAAGAAGGCTCTGTAACCTTGATAGCTAGTACGGCGGATAATCCATATTTTGTTGTATATAAGGCTATATTAAGCAGAAGTACTATATTTGAATTTAAACCTATAGGTAAAGAAGATATATATATAGGTTTAAAAAAAGCTGTCGAAAAATTAAAACCTATATATACTTATGAAAGCATAAATGTGGAAGATGAAGCTTTGAAATATATAGCAAATACTTCAAATGGTGATATGAGGAGTGCTTTAAATAAATTAGAACTTGCTTTTAATGTTGGAATAGATATAGGGAGTAATATAGTAAATATAACATTAGAAGATACATTAAATTGTTCTAATAAAAAAATATTGAGCTATGATAATAAGGGAGATGATAGCTATTCAGTATTATCAGCTTTTCACAAGTCTCTTAGAGGATCTGATGAAAATGCAGCAATTCATTATTTGGCAAGACTTATAAAAGCTCAAGATATGCAATCTATAATTAGAAGACTTTTGTGTGTAGCAAGTGAAGATGTAGGGCTTGCAGTACCACAGGCTATAACTATAACAAATGCTTGTGTAGATTCAGCACTTAAATTAGGTTTTCCTGAAGCTAGAATACCTTTAGCTCAAGCAACTATATATTTAGCAAGATGTCCAAAATCAAATTCAGTACTTAATGCAATTGATGGTGCATTAAGTGATTTAGATAATATAGAAATAGGGGAAATACCAGATCATTTAAAAGATGCACATTATGCTGGAGCTAAAAATTTGGGAAGAGGTATAGATTATAAGTATCCTCATAACTATCCTAATAATTATATAAATCAGCAGTATCTTCCAGATAGTATAAAGGATAAAAAGTATTATACTCCTGGTAAAAACAAAAATGAATTATCATTTGAACAGTATTGGAGTAATTTAAAAAAATAAAAAGTTAGGGGAATTTAGATGATTAAGATATTAGATAGAAAATATAAAAATCAAATTATTGAATATCTCAATTTAGAAAAAGAAATCAATACGTTTAGTTTACAGGAAATAAAAAATTATGGATTTAATAATGTATTTTATAAAATATATGCAGATTTAGATGAAAAAGGAGAAATACATGGAATTGTTTTGAAATGTTTTGATTATTTGACTTTTTATTCTTATAGTGAATTTGATATTAAATCATTTTGTAAATTAATTTCTGAGATGAACTTTAAGCAACTAAGTGGAAAAACTAAATGTGTTAAGCCTCTTGCTGAAGAACTAAATTTATCAAAATGTGAAAGTGCAAACTTATGTAAAATAGAATATATAGAAGATAATGGCGAAGTATTAGAAGAAAATTTAAAATTAAAAAAAATAAATATATTAAATATGAAAAATATAGTCAAACTTTATGAAGAAATAAATGAATTTCAAAATACAACTATAGACAATGTTAGAGCAAATTTAAAATCAGGAAGGGGATTTTGTATAGTAGATAATAAAAAAGTAGTATCTATGGCAAAGTCAACGGCTGAAAATAAAAATAATGCTATGATAGTAGGGGTTGGTACACATCCTGACTATAGAAATAAAGGGCTTGCAAGTAAATGTGTTATAAAGTTATGTCAGGAGCTTTTAAAGGAGAATATAATACCTTGTTTATTTTATCATAGTAAAGAAGCAGAGAATCTTTATAAGAAATTAGGGTTTGTAAATATAGATAATTGGAGTATATACTATAATGAATAAATATATAAATATACTGGAAAAAGTAGAATTTTCAAGGGGTTTATTGGTTGGTTTAATTCCGACTAAAATAGTATAAATTAATGTTGACAAAAATACTAGGGTATACTACAATTATAGCATAAAGATAAATCCTACTAAAAAGGTAGGAATAAAAAGGTGATAAAATGAAGTTATCGACAAAAGGTAGATATGGGCTGAAGGCAATGTTTGAATTATCACTTAGCCATAGTAAAGGTCCAATATCTATAAAAACGATTGCAAGTAAACAAAATATACCAGAACAATATTTAGAACAAATTTTTTCAAAATTAAAGAAGGCCAAATTAATAAAAAGTGTAAGAGGAGCTCAAGGGGGCTATTTATTATCTAAAAAAGCAAGCGAAATTACAGTTTATGATGTGTTAATAGTTCTTGAAGGACCTGTATCTATATCTGACTGTTTAATAGATGAGGATTCATGTGAAAATTCAGGAGGATGTGTAACAAAGCTTGTATGGGCAAAGATAAGAGATGCCATTGAAGATGTTATGAAGTCTATTACACTTTGTGATATGGTAAGTGATTATAATGAGGCCAATAATATAAATAGATTGGAAAATGATATTTATTGTTTGATGAGTAATGAAATAAAAAAATAGGGAGATGACTATTATGGAAAAAAGAAGATTATATATGGATTATTCAGCAACTACTCCAGTTAAAAAAGAAGTATTAGACGAGATGATGCCATATTATACAACATATTTCGGAAATGCATCAAGTTTTCACCAATTTGGTAGAGAAGCAAAAGAAGGTTTAGATAAAGCAAGAGAACAAGTGGCTGCATTAATTAATGCACAACCAAGAGAGATATTTTTTACTAATGGTGGAACTGAAAGTGATAACTGGGCTTTACAAGGAGTTGCTTTTTCAAGAAAAAATAAAGGAAATCATATAATTACTAGTAAAATAGAACATCACGCTATACTTCATACATGTGAATATTTAGAAAAAGTTCACGGATTTGAAGTGACTTATCTAGATGTAGACGCAGATGGAAAGGTAGACTTAGAACAATTAAAACAAGTTATATCAGATAATACTATACTTGTAAGTATAATGTATGCTAATAACGAAGTAGGAACTATACAACCTATAAAAGAAATAACTGAAATAGCTCATAAATATGGAGCATTAATGCATACAGATGCAGTTCAAGCAAGTGGAAATATACCAGTAGATGTAAAAGATTTAGATGTAGATTTAATGAGTATGTCTAGTCATAAAATATATGGACCTAAAGGTATAGGAGCTTTATACATGAAAAAAGGTATAAAAATCCACAACTTCATACATGGTGGAGCTCAAGAAAAGAAAAAAAGAGCAGGTACTGAAAATATACCTGCAATAGTAGGATATGGAAAAGCTGCTGAGCTTGCTAAAGCTAATATGGAACACCATGTAACAGAACTTACAAGACTTAGAGAAAAATTAATAAATGGAATAGTAGAAACTATACCACATATTAAAATAAATGGTCATAGAACTGATAGATTACCAGGAAATGCTAATATATCATTTGAATTTATAGAAGGTGAAGGAATATTATTACTTCTTGATCAATTAGGAATAGGTGCTTCAAGTGGTTCAGCTTGTACATCAGGATCATTAGATCCATCACATGTACTTATGGCTTTAGGATTACCACATGAACTTGCTCATGGATCTTTAAGACTTACAGTTGGAGATTTTACAACTGAAGATGATATAGATTATATATTAGAAAATTTACCAAAAGTTATAGCTAGACTTAGAGATTTATCTCCTCTATATCAAACATATTTAAAAGAACATAAATAAAATATAAAATTAAAATTTTAATATAAACAATTTGAGTTAGAACTTAGGAGGAACGATTATGCAATATAGTGATAAAGTAATGGACCATTTCTTAAATCCAAGAAATGTAGGAGAAATAGAAGATGCTAGTGGTGTAGGAGAAGTAGGAAATGCTAAATGTGGAGATATAATGAAAATATATCTAGATATAGAAGATGAAATAGTAAAAGATGTTAAATTCCAAACATTTGGATGTGGATCTGCAATAGCTAGTTCATCAATGGCTACAGAACTTATAAAAGGAAAAAGTATACATGATGCTTTAGCTTTAACAAATAAAGCAGTAGCAGAAGCTTTAGATGGACTTCCACCAGTAAAAATGCACTGTTCAGTTTTAGCAGAACAAGCTATAAAAGCTGCTTTAGTAGATTATGCTAAGAAAAATAATATAGTTATACCAGAATTAGAAGGATTTGTTCCTGACGAAGACCATGACCATGATGTAGAAGAAGACGACGAATAATATTAATAAATTAAATAAATGAAAAAATCTTTGAGTTCTCTCAAAGATTTTTTCGTATTTGTATAAAAGTTTGAATAAAAAATTTAAATTCTAAGTATTTGGATTAAATTAATACTTTTAAAATTATATCAAAATAGATATAATATAAAAACGAGGTGATAATATAGATGAAGAAAAAAGTAATGATAGGTATGAGTGGAGGAGTAGATAGCTCAGTTGCTGCTTATTTATTAAAAGAACAAGGCTATGATGTAATAGGAGTAACTATGAAATTATGGCAAGATGATGAAGAATATGATTTGATAGAAAATGATGGTGGTTGTTGTTCTTTAGAAGCAGTAGAAGATGCTAGAAGTGTCGCACAAAAGATAGGTATACCTTTTTATGTATTAAATTTCAAAGAAGTATTTAAAGAAAAAGTAATAGATTATTTTATAGATGAGTATTTAAATGGAAGAACACCAAATCCATGTATAGCTTGTAATAAGCATATAAAATTTGATGATTTATATAGAAAAGCAAAACAAATAGGGTGTGATTATGTAGCTACAGGTCATTATGCTAGAATTGAAAAAGATGATGAAACTGGAAGATTTTTACTTACAAAATCAGTTACAGATAAAAAAGATCAAACTTACGCACTTTATAATATGACTCAAGATCAACTTGAGCATACTTTACTTCCAATAGGTGACTTTGAAAAAGATAAAGTAAGAGAAATGGCAAAAGAATTAGGTCTTATAGTTCATAATAAGCCAGATAGTCAAGAAATATGTTTCGTAAAAGACAATGATTATGCAAATTATGTAAAAAGACATTCAAATAAAAGAATAAAAGAAGGTAATTTTGTAGATACTAATGGTAATATATTAGGAAAACATAAAGGAATAATTAATTACACTATAGGACAACGTAAGGGACTTGGTATTGCTTTTGGTAAACCTATGTTTGTAATAGATATAAATGCCAAAAATAATACAGTAGTTCTAGGTGACAATCAAGATTTATTCAAACATAACCTTATCGCAAAAGATGTTAATTTTATTTCAATAGAAGATATAAAAGAGCCTATAAGAGTACAAGCTAAAGTTAGATACTCTGCTAGACCTGCAGATGCAACAGTTTACAAAGTTTGTGAAGACAAAATCAAAATAGTATTTGACGAGGCTCAAAGGGCGATAACAAAAGGACAGTCTGTAGTAATGTATGATGGAGATAAAGTTGTAGGTGGAGGAATAATAGAAAGTAGCTTCTAAGAAATTTTTGTATATGTACTTTAAGGTAATATACTTTATATTTTTTAGAATAGACATTTTATTGTTAGATTTAGCTTACATATAATCCAAAAATAAAATATTTATTGACAAAATACTATTTATAATTTAAATTATTATTAGTAATTAATATTTAAATACAGTGAAGAGAAGTAGTAAAATATTTTATGACTTTACAGAGAGAAAGCATTGGTGAGAGCTTTTAAGATCAGGATATTTGAAGCAGTCTTGGAGTAGCAATCCAGAAATTAGTATGGATTATCGGTAGTTACGTTATAGCTAAGGTTTTCCGAAGATGCCATTTTATATGGTAATTAGGGTGGTACCGCGAATTAATCTCGCCCCTATAATTTATTTATAGGTGCGAGTTTTTTATTTAATTATTAATTATAAATAAAGAAAATAATTTATATAAATTTCTTAAATTTAGGAGGTAAAATTATGCAAAAGATGGGTTGTAATGAAATAAGAAAAGCTTTTTTAGATTTTTTTGAATCAAAAAACCATTATGTAGGTAAAAGTTCATCTTTAATACCTAAAAATGATAAAAGTTTATTATTAATAAATTCAGGAATGGCTCCACTTAAAAATTATTTTTCAGGGGTTGAAGTTCCACCTAAAAATAGAATGAGTACAGTTCAAAAATGTATAAGAACTGGAGATATAGAAAATGTAGGTAAAACTGCTAGACATGGTACATTCTTCGAGATGATGGGTAACTTTTCATTTGGTGATTACTTCAAAGAAGATGCTATTAAATGGGCTTGGGAATTTATAACTAAAACTTTACAAATACCAGAAGAAAAAGTATGGGCAACAATTTACCTAGATGATAATGAAGCTCATGATTTATGGATTAAACATACAACTATACCAGAAGATAGAATAGTAAGATTAGGAAAAGAAGATAACTTCTGGGAAATAGGATTAGGACCATGTGGACCTTGTTCAGAAATGTATTATGATAGAGGTGAAGAATACGGTTGTGGAAGTCCAGATTGTAAACCAGGATGTGACTGTGATAGATATTTAGAATTCTGGAACTTAGTATTTACTCAATTTGATAAACAAGAAGATGGAAGTTATCCAACTCTTGAACATAAAAACATAGATACAGGTATGGGACTTGAAAGAATGGGTTGTATAATGCAAGGCGTTGACAATATATTCGAAGTAGATACAATAAAAGCTATAATAAATGAAATAGAAAAAGTTGCAGGTGTTAAATACGGTCAAGACCATAAACAAGATGTATCAATTAGAATAATAACTGACCATATAAGAGCTACAAGTTTTATGATAGCTGATGGTGTGCTTCCTTCAAATGAAGGACGTGGATATGTTCTTAGAAGATTACTTAGAAGAGCAGCTCGTCATGGTAAATTATTAGGAATAAAAGAAGACTACTTATATAATTTATTTGATATAGTTAAAGAAGTTAGTGGAGAGGCTTATCCAGAACTTGTTGAAAAAGAAGGATACATTAAAAAAGTTATAAAAATAGAAGAAGAAAAATTCAATGAAACTATCGATCAAGGTAGCGAAATCTTAAATTCATATATAGAAGAATTAAAAGCTAACAATAAAAAAGTTTTATCTGGAGAAAAAGTATTTAAATTATACGATACTTATGGATTCCCAATGGATTTAACTCAAGAAATTTTAGAAGAAGAAGGATTTGGATTAGATGAAGACGGTTTTAACTCTGAGATGAATAAACAGAGAGAAAGAGCTAGAAATGCAAGAGGAAATATGGAAGGTGAAAGTTGGAAAGAAGACCCACTTTCTGCATTAGATTCTTCTATAGCTTCTACTTTTGATGGGTATAAAGAATTATCTTTAACAGGTCATGTAACTGCATTAGTTAAAGATGACAAAATAGTTGATACTATATCAGAAGGTGATGAAGCAGCAGTTATACTTGATGTAACTTCTTTCTATCCAGAAGGAGGAGGACAAGTAGGAGATAAAGGTACTTTAGAAAATGAAAATGTAGTATTTGAAGTTATAAATACTAAAAAAGGTGCAAATAATACAATAAAACACATAGGTTTTGTGAAAAAAGGTAGCATAAATACTAAAGATGAATTAAAATCATTAGTAAATAAAGACTTAAGAATGGCATCTGCTAGAAATCACAGTGCTACTCATATACTTCATAAAGCATTAAAAGATACTTTAGGAGAACATGTTAACCAAGCAGGTTCACTTGTAACTCCAGATAGACTTAGATTTGATATAACTCACTTTGAAGCAATATCTAAAGAAGAATTAGATACTATCGAAAGAAAAGTAAATGAAATCATTTTACAATCTCTTGATATAAATTGTGAAGTTATGGGAATAAATGATGCTAAAAACAAAGGAGCAATGGCTTTATTTGGTGAAAAATATGGCGATGAAGTAAGAGTTGTTTCTATGGGAGATTATTCAATAGAACTTTGTGGTGGTACTCATTTAACTAATACTTCACAAATTGGACTATTTAAAATATTATCAGAAGGTGGAGTTGCATCTGGGGTAAGAAGAATAGAAGCTATTACAGGAAAAAGTGTATATGAATATTTAAATTCTAGAGATAATTTAATAAATGAAATTTGTTCAACTTTAAAAACTAAAGAAGATAACTTAATAAATAGAGCAAATGCTTTATTAGATGAAAATAAATCTTTAGCAAAAGAATTACACGATGTAAAGGCAAAAATGAGCTTACAATCAGCTGATAAATTAATGGATTCTAAAGTAGAAATAGACGGTATAAACTTATTAACTGCAAAATTTGAAGATATGGATATGAATTCATTAAAAGAAATGGCAGATAATTTAAGAGATAAATTACAAAGTGGTGTAGTAGCTATATCTAATGTAAGTGATTCTAAAGTAAACTTTGTAGTTACAGCAACTAAAGATGCTATAGACAGAGGAATTCATAGTGGTAACATAGTAAAAGAAATAGCTAAAATTGCAGGAGGAAAAGGTGGCGGAAGACCAAATATGGCTCAAGCTGGTGCTACTGATGCTGCAAAAATAGATGAAGCTTTAAACTATGCTAGTGAAGTCATAAAAAGTCAAATAAAATAATTGCTAAAAGTTCTAATTTTTAAATATAGTAGGAAATTATAGTTATATAATTTCCTATATGTATTTAAAAAAAGTCTACATTAACTTTAAATTTTTTTAATGAAGATTTTTTAATTAACTTTTGGTATTTTAACTAAAGGGGGCTTTAAAATGGATAAAAATTTAGATTACACAATGAAATTTGAAGGGATATCAGAATCAAAATTAAGTATAAGAGAAACTTTAGAATATGTATATGAAGCTTTAGATGAGAAAAAGCGTTATGATCCAATAGATCAAATAATAGGATATATACTTTCTGGAGATTCAAGTTATATAACAAGTAATAAAAATGCAAGAAGCATAATAAAAAAATATGAAAGAGATGAATTATTAAAGGAATTACTAAATAGTTACTTGTCTAAATAAAAACTAATGGAAAAAGAGGTATAATTAATGAAGAAAAAATTACTTTCTCTTTTATTATCACTAATGGTATTTTTTAGTTTTTCTATTTCTAGTATATATGCTGACACAAACACTACTAAGCAAGGAAAGGTTGTATATATTAGTTTAAATAGAAGTAGCTTAGAAAATTTACTTGAGATACCTATACTTAAGGAAAAAACATCAAATAGTGGTTATATAGCTTTGATGACTACTAGATGTGATGGAGTGAATACAGATGAAAAATCATTTGTAAGTATAGGTTCAGGTGTTAGAGCAAATATTTTAGATTATAACTATATTGAATTTAAATCTTTATCTAAAGATGAACAAAATCAATTTAAAGCAATAACAGGTGTAAAACCTTTACAAATCAATAGTTTAACTATAAATGAAAATATAAATCAAAATATTGATAAAGGAAGCTATGGTGCAGTTCTTGGCTCACTTGGTTCTACACTTAGAGAAAATAATTTAAAAATTGCGTTACTTGGAAATAGTGATATAAAAGAAGATGGCAAGACAAAAAAAATAAGAAATTTAGCCCTAACTTGTATGGATGAATATGGTAGAGTTGAAATGGGAAATGTAGATAACATAAATATTAAAGATAATTTTATGCCTTATGCAATTTCAACTGACTACAAAAAATTAACAGAAGAAACTAAACAATATTATCAAAAAAGTGATGCTTTATTTATCGAGCTTGGGGACACATACAGATTAGACAAATATAGAAAAAGCTTAAATGAAAAAACTTATAATTCTATGAAAAATAGAATTTACAAAAGGGTAGATAGCTATTTAACAGAAGTTTTCAATATGGTAGAAGAAAATGATGTTGTATATATAGTTAGTGAATATCAAAATGATTTAGATTACTTAAATAAAAGAAGATTATCTCCTGTTATAAAATTCACAAAAGATGGTAAAGGATTTTTAGAATCATCTACAACTAGAAATAAAGGTATAGTAAGTAATATTGATATAGGTGTTGATATTTTAAATGAATTTGGCCTAAAAAATGAATTGATGATAGGTAAATCTCTTGCAACTGTTCAAAAAGAAGATAATATAGAATCTCTAATGGGTATTTTTGAAAGAATAGTTTCTATAAATAGTATAAGAGGTACAATTATAAATACTTTTGTAGGGGTAGTTTCTGTATCTTGGATTCTTGCAATGATTGCTTTACTATTTAGAGAAAAAATGCCACAAAATATAAATGGATTTGGAAGAAATCAAATATTTAAAGTTTTAAAAGAGTTTATAAAATTAGGGCTAATAATGCCGCTAGCATTTTTAACAGCACCTATATTACAATCTAAATCTCAAATAGGAATATTATTTAGTGTACTTTTATTTGTGATGATATATTATTTAATAGGTCGCAAATTATTCAAAAATGATGATTTAAAACAAATGGGATTTTATGCTATTTTTATGATAGGTTTAATAATAATAGACTGCATAATAGGAACTCCTCTTATGAAAAATTGTATAATGAGTTACGATGCTATAAATGGAGCAAGATATTATGGTGTAGGTAATGAATATGAAGGTATTACTATTGCGAGTGCAATATTTAGTTTAGCTGTATTATTACATTACAAAAAAATACCAAAATGGATAGCTGTAGGATTATCTCTAGTTATACTTGCTACAAGTGCAATGCCTTTAATGGGTGCTAATGTTGGAGGAGCTATATCAGAATGTATAGCCTATGTTCTATTTATTTTATTAATATTTGATGTAAAATTAGACTTCAAAAAGATTATTTTAGTAGGATTATCTGCAGCTTTAGTAGTAATATTATTTGCAGCATTAGATATTTTTATGGGAACTGAATCTCATTTATCAGTTTTCGCAAATCAAATAATTCAAGATGGTCCAAGTGCAATATTTAATACATTTGGAAGAAAAATAGAAATGAATATGAAATTGGCAAGATCTAGTGTATGGGTAAACATATTAATAGTAAGTATTGTTATAATAGGAGCTCTAATATTTAAACCATCAGGACAATTTAAGAAAATAAATGATAAATATCCAATTATATTTAAAGGCTTTATGGCTTCTTTTGTTGGATGTATTGTTACATTATTAGTAAATGATTCTGGAATAGTTGCAGCTGCCACAGCAGCTATTTATATACTAATTCCAATTATAATAATTAGCATCAATATGATTATTTTCAACGAAAAAGAAGATGTAAATGAAAACTAAAAATATAAATTAGTCAGGAATTTCCTGACTAATTTTTTTAGAAATTAAAAAGAATTAATTTAAATTAAAAAACATATATGAATAAATAAAATACTAAGGAGAAATAATATGTTAGATGGAAGAATAATGGGTCTAGATATAGGTGATAAAACTATAGGTGTAGCTGTAAGTGATATAATGGGAATTACAGCTCAAGGTGTAAAGACTATAAGAAGAGAATCTAAAAAGAAAGATATTGAAGAATTAAAAAATATAATAAAAGAAAGACAAGTAAACAAAATAGTATCAGGTCTTCCTAAAAATATGAATGGAACTTTAGGACCACAAGGTGAGAAAGTTATAAAATTCTGTAATTTAATACAAGAAGAAACTGGACTTGAAATAGAATTTTGGGATGAAAGATTATCTACAGTTGCTGCAGAAAGATCTTTACTTGAAGGAGATGTAAGTAGAAAAAAAAGAAAAAAAGTAATAGATATGCTTGCTGCAGTAATTATCTTACAAGGATATTTAGATAGTAAATCAAAATTTTAAAACAACCTATGTAAAAAAAACTATTTATAATATATAATTATATATCATAGACAATAAATTATTAATAAATTATAAAGGAGAAAAAAATGGAAGAAAATATAATAACTTTAATAGACGAAGATGGCAAAGAAGCTCAATTTGAGATAGTATTATCTTTAGAAGCTGAAGGAAGAAATTATGCAATATTATTACCTTTAGATGATGAAACTTGTGACGAAGCTTTAGTATTTAGAATTGACACAGATGAACAAGGAGATATATTAGTTCCACTTGAAGACGAAGCTGAATACCAAATAGTTCTTGATACATACAATACATTAATGGATGAAGAAGGATTAAATGACTAATATTTAAATTTTGTAACTGGAGTGAATAAATTCTATTTTATTTACTCCAGTTTTTTATAACACATCTATATTAAAATCATTTTTATTTTGAATAAATATAATTTTAATATAGATGTACTTTGAATTTATGTAAGATTGACAAATTTTAAAATATATTTTACAATCTTTATTAAGAGATTATCAGTTGAGATTATAGGTGAGATTATGAGCAAATCAATGGAAGATTTAAAAAGTAAACTTAAAGAAACGGGTTTTAAAATAACACCACAAAGAAGAGCAATTTTAGAAATTTTATTAGATAATAATAATAAACATTTAAGTAGTGAAGAAATATATGATTTAGTAAGAGTTTCTTGTCCTGAAATAGGTTTAGCTACTGTTTATAGAACTATGCAGCTTTTAAGTGAAGTGGGATTGATTTCCAAATTAAATTTAGATGATGGTTGTATTAGATATGAAATTAGTTTAAATAAAGAGGATCAACATAATCATCATCATTTAATATGTAAAAAATGTGGTAAGATTTTAGAAGCTAAAGAAGATTTATTAGATGGAATAGAAATATTAATACAAAAGGAATATAAATTTAATATTCTAGACCATGATGTTAAGTTTTACGGAATATGTGAAGAGTGCCAAAAAATATAAGTCCTAATTTTAGGACTTATATTTTTGATAAGGATAAAATTATATTATGGTACAATTTGTCATAATAATAATATAAATGTATTACGATTAATACTTAAAATATATTGAAATTTATGGTACAATAAAATCAACTGGTAAAAGTGTACGTGATTTGATATTATTTTTTAATGCATAGGTTATACTAATCTAAGTATAATTTTTGGTGCAATATTTTAAGTTAAGTAGATATTTTAAATAAGAAATCTACAACTAAATTTAAATAAAATATTTTTTAAAATTAAAAATTGAATAGACAGAGGAGAGGATGCAATTGTTTAAGAAAAACACCAACAAGATAAAGGTAATGGCTTTAGGTGGTCTTAACGAGATAGGTAAAAATATGACTCTTATCGAATACAGAGACGAGATAATTGTAATCGATGCAGGACTTAGTTTCCCAGAAGATGAAATGCTAGGAGTAGATATTGTTATACCAGATATTACTTATCTAATTAAGAATAAAGACAAAATTAAAGGGATTTTTATAACACACGGACATGAGGATCACATAGGAGCTCTTCCATACATCCTTAAAAGAATTGATGTACCTGTATATGGAACTATGCTTAGTATAGGATTAATACAAGTTAAATTAAAAGAACATAAATTAAGTACAGCTAATTTAAATGTAGTTACTCCTAAACAAATAATAAAACTTTCAAATATGAGCGTTGAATTTATAAAAAATAATCATAGTATACCAGGAGCATGTTCTATTGCTGTACATACAGATCAAGGAATTATATACCATACAGGAGATTTTAAAATTGATTTAACTCCGATTGATGGAGATGTTATGGATTTACACAGAATATGTGAATTAGGACAACAGGGAGTACTTTTATTATTGGCAGACAGTACTAATGTTGAGAGACCAGGATATACAATGTCAGAAAAAACAGTTGGAGCAGGTCTTGATGATTTATTTAGAAATGCCGATGATAGTAGAATTATAGTTGCTACATTCTCTTCTAATATACACAGATTACAACAAATAATAGATATGGCAAAAAAATGTAATAGAAAAGTTGCTATATCAGGAAGATCTATGGTAAATGTAATAGGTGTTGCAAGAGAACTTGGCTACTTAGATATGGAAGATGATATGTTAGTTGATTTAAATGATATATCTAACTATGAAGATCACGAATTAGTAATTATAACTACAGGTACTCAAGGAGAACCTATGTCTGCACTTGCTAGAATGGCAAGTAGTGAACATAAAAAAGTTGAAATTAAAGCTGGAGATTTAGTAATAATATCAGCTCATCCAATACCAGGAAATGAAAAATTAATCTCAAAGGTTATAAACTTATTATTTGAAAAAGGTGCAAATGTTGTATATAGTGATTTAGCTGATATACATGTTTCAGGTCATGCATCTCAAGAAGAATTAAAATTAATAAATATTATGGCAAAACCTAAATTCTTTATGCCAGTACATGGTGAATATAGAATGCTAAAGAGACATTCAGAACTTGCAGAGGAGTTAGGTATGCCTAGTGAAAACATATTTGTTATGCAAACTGGTCAAGTTCTTGAATTAGATAAAAATTCTGCTAAAGTAACTACTACAATTCCAATTGGAAATGTTTTAGTTGATGGATTAGGTGTCGGAGATGTAGGAAATATAGTTTTAAGAGATAGAAAACATTTATCTGAAGATGGACTAATGATAGTTGTTGTTACTATTTCAAAAGAAGATGGAAAAGTTTTAGCAGGACCTGATATTATTTCAAGAGGATTTGTATATGTAAGAGAATCAGAAGATTTAATGGATGGAGCAAAAAATATTATAAAAGAAGTTCTAAATGAATGTGAAGAAAGAAATATAAAAGAATGGGCTTATTTAAAAAATAATATAAAAGAAAATTTAAAAGAATATCTGTACACAAAAACTAAGAGAAACCCAATGATATTACCTATAATAATGGAAGTTTAAAAAATAATTATCACAAAAAACGATACAATTTAAAATTGTATCGTTTTTTATGCCAAAAATACACTAATTATAAATTTATAATTTTGGAAAATATAATTAATAAATTAATCATTTTAAGAGGTGACATAATGAAAAAAATTATAAGTTTATTTTTAAGTATAATATTTTTAATAAATCAAAACACATTTATATTCGCATCTCAAAAAGGATGTAATATAAATATAAGTTCAAAATCAGCAGTACTTATGGATGCATCAACAGGAAGTATTTTATATGAAAAAAATTGTCATCAAAAATTACCTCCTGCAAGTGTTACAAAAGTTATGACTATGCTTATTATATGTGAAGCCATTGAAAGTGGCAAAATTAAAATAGATGATGAAGTTACGGTAAGTGAAAAAGCATCATCTATGGGTGGTAGCCAAATATTTTTAGAAGTAGGAGAAACTCAAACAGTAGATACTCTTTTAAAGGGAATTGCTATTGCTTCTGCAAATGATGCTTGTGTTGCAATGGCTGAATATATAGGTGGTAGTGTAGAGGAATTTGTAGATATGATGAATAAAAGGGCAAATGAATTAAATATGAAAGATACACATTTTGCAAATACAAATGGTCTTCCTATAAAAAATCATTATACTTCAGCTTATGATATAGCTTTAATGTCTAAAGAACTTTTAAATCATAAAATTATAAGAAAATATCTAACTACATGGATGGACAATGTAACTGTTGGAAAAAAACATGCCCAAATAGGTCTTGCAAATACAAATAAACTTATAAAGTACTATAATGGAGCTACCGGAGTAAAAACTGGATTTACAGGAGAAGCTAAATTCTGTGTTTCAGCTTCAGCAAAAAGAAATAATACACATTTAATAGCTGTTATTTTAGGAGGCGAAACTTCAAAAGATAGATTCCAAGATGCATCTAATCTTTTAGATTATGGATTTGCAAATTATGAAAGTGTAAAATTATGTTCGAAAGAACAAAAGATGTATACTTTAGAGCTTAAAAAAGCAGATATTGAAAAAATTGATTTAATTGCAAAAGATGATTTAAGTATTTTAATTAAAAAAGGACAAAATAAAGATTTTACAAAAAAAATAAAAGTAGAAAAAAATTTAAAATTACCTATAAAAAAAGGTACTACCTTAGGAAAAGTAATGATTTATAAAGGTGATAAATTACTAGGAGAGGTAGAACTTGTAAATAATCAAGAAATAAATAAAGCAGGATATTTACAAATGTTAAAAAGAGTATTTTCAAATATAATTTAATATATATTTAATAAAATAATAAAAGATTGCTTCATTTATGACAAATTGGCGTCATAAATGAAGCATATTTTATACTAGATAGGAAATTATATTTAAATTATTTTGATAAAACATAGTATAATGTTATAATAATAGTATTAAAAACAATTAGGAGAGAAAATAAATGAATATTTTGAGCAATTTATTAGTATCACTAGTAGGTATAGTATTTGCACTTACAATACATGAATTTGGACATGCATATGCAGCATATTTACTAGGAGATGATACTGCAAAAAGATCAGGAAGATTGACTATTAATCCATCTAGACATATAGATGTTGTAGGTTTAATTATGCTTATAATATTTAGATTTGGATGGGCAAAACCAGTGCCAGTAAATCCTAATAATTTTAAAAATTATAGGGTTGGAAGCTTTATAGTATCTTTATCTGGAGCACTTGGAAATTTAATAGGCGCAATAATTTGTGCTTTTATTGCGAAATACAGTAATATGTATTCTATTAGTTTAATAGCATCGACAGCTTTTAGTTATAATTTATGGTTTGGTGCATTTAACTTACTTCCAGTTCCACCGCTTGATGGTTGGGGAGTAATTTCTAGTTTTTTACCTTACAAATACAGAGATTTTGAAATAAAATATGAAAATATAGGATATCTAGTCTTATTTGTATTATTATTTACAGGTTTATATTCTTATATAACTACTCCAATAGTAAATTTATTTTTTAATATAGTAGTAAGTGTAACTAATTTTATATAGATGAAATATAGTATACATCTAAATATATACGATGGGCCTTTAGATTTGCTTTGTGATATGATATATAAACAAAAAATAGATATAAAAGATATTTCAATAATAGAGATTACAAAACAATATATGGATTATTTGAATATGTTAGAAGCTATGGATTTAGAAATAACTAGTGACTTTATAACTATGGCTACTAAGCTTTTAGAAATAAAATCAAAATATCTACTTTTTTCACAAAGAGAAATGGATGAAGAAGAGGATCCACGTTTTGAACTTATGGAGCAGATAAAAGAATATAAAAAATATAAAAATGCGTGTGAAAAAATAAAAGAAAATATTGATTATTTAAATTGTACGTATTACAGAACAAAGGAAGAAATTATTATAGATGAAAAAGTAGATTTAAATGAAATATCTATTGAATCTATAAAATTAATACTTCCTAATATATTTAAGGTAAAAGCTATACAAAAAGAAGAAAAAGATGAAAGATTAAATAAAATTGTAAGAGGAAAAATAATATCTATTGAGGAGAAGATTGATTATATAGAAAATCTTCTAAAAAATAATGATATTATTAATTTCAATAATATGATAGAAAACTATACTAAAGATGAAGTAATAGCAACTTTTTTATCTTTGTTAGAACTTATTAAATCTAAAAAAATCGTAGTAAATCAAGATAATTTCT
Organism: uncultured Clostridium sp.; assembly: GCA_964449895.1. GTDB lineage: Bacteria > Bacillota > Clostridia > Peptostreptococcales > Peptostreptococcaceae > Intestinibacter. Next base: position 98,283 of record CAYVBY010000001.1, on the reverse strand, counting down.
TTGAAGATATTATTATCAAAAAAAACTTGGAGAATTAAAATGAAAAGAAATGAAATAAAATCTATTATAGAGTCAATAATGTTTGCCTATGGAGAACCAATAAGTATAAAGGAATTGAATTATGCCATTAATGAAGAGATTTCTCCAAAAGAAATAGAATATATGTTAAACTTATTAAAAAATGAATATGAAGAGCAAAATAGAGGTATACAAATTATACAACTTGAAAATAGATATCAAATGTGTACTAATAAAAAATACACACAGTATATAAAAAAAATTTTAGAGCCTAAAAGGAAAAAAACATTAAGTCAAGCTACTTTAGAAACTCTAACAATAATTGGATATAAACAACCAATTACTAAAGTTGAAATTGAAAATATAAGAGGTGTAAAATGTGATAAGGTTTTACAAACTTTGCTTGAAAATGATCTTATAATTGAAGCCGGCAGACTTAATAAAATAGGTAAACCTATAATATATAAGACTACAGATGAGTTTTTAAAGCTTTTAAATATTGAAAAATTGAGCGATTTACCGCCAATAGAACAATTTGAAGAAAATATTGATTAAATTAACTATTAAAAAATAGGGGGGATTATAATATGAAATTATCTTTATCAATGATAATATATGGAATATTTTTTCTAGGAAGTGCTTTATTTGGTTTTATGAGATTAATGGATGGAGAATTTTTTAAGGCGCTTTTATGGATGGTAGCAATTATTTGTTGGGTAGGTTGCATTGCAAGAGAAATCAAAAAAAATAATAAAGAAGTTCAAAGAAATGGTAATGCTGTTAAAAAAAATAATAAACAAAAGAATAATAAGCGTAGATAAAAAAATTGTTGCAAAGAAATTTGCAACAATTTTTTTTATATTATTCATCGTCTCCAAAAGTATCGTAATAAAGTTTTTTTATATCTGAATCACTTTTTTCCTTTAAAGATTCTGAAATATCTTTATGAGCAATTATTAAATAGTAATTTATTAGCTCATCAATCATCATAGAAATATCCATATTTTACCTCCTGGTTGCATGTAAGTTAATATATCTCTTTAAGGTGATTGTAGCACAATTATATAAAAAAAGTTTTGTATTTATAAATAAATTTAAAGATTCTATAATTGTAGATTTTTATAACACATAAAGAATTATATTAATTTATATTAGAGTCATATTCAAATAAAGTAGTATATTATATCATATTTGGGAATATTAATAATAATTAAGAAGAAATTTGTAGAGAGGTGTAATTATGGACATTTTAAGAGAGGCAACTAGGATAAAGGAAATAACAATATTTATAGCTCAAAATAAAGGAATAAGTTTTTTAGAAGCATGGCCAGAAGCTATTTTATTATATAAATTAAAATATGAAAATAATTATAAATAAGGTCGATAAATATAAATTTTGCTTAAAATAAAACTTATATTTCTTCAAAATTAAATCAAAAAGGAAGTTTTTTAAAATATATTCTATTTAAAAACTTCCTTTTAAAATTCTATCTAAAATTGATCTAAAACAGCTTCTTTTAAAACTTCTCCTATAGCATTATTTATAACTAGTGTAGCATCATTATCATAACCTGTAGAACTCTTATTTATTAAAACTATATCTTTACCTCTATAGTAATTTATAAAGCTAGCTGCAGGATATACAACGAGAGAGGTACCACCTATTATTAATAAGTCAGCAGATGATATAGCTCTTATAGCACCGTCTACAGTATCGTTGTCAAGTCCTTCTTCATATAACACCACATCAGGCTTTATAACACCACCACATTTATCGCAATAAGGTATATTACCACCAAGATTTAACATACCATCTAAATCAAAAAATTTATGGCATTTAGTACAGTAATTTCTATGTACAGATCCATGTAGTTCATATACAACTTTACTTCCAGCCATTTGATGAAGTCCATCTATATTTTGAGTAACGACAGCTTTTAATTTTCCCATCTCTTCTAATTTTGCTAAAGCTTTATGAGCATTATTAGGTTTGGCATTAGGATAAATTAATTTGTCTTTATAGAATTTAAAAAATTCATCCTTATATTTAACAAAAAAAGTATGTGAAACTAATTGCTCAGGAGTAAAATTTCTGTTTAACTTTTCACTAAATAATCCAGAAGAACTACGAAAATCAGGAATATTTGATTCTGTAGACACTCCAGCGCCCCCGAAGAAAACAATATTACTACTTTTGTCTATAAGTTCTTTTAATTTGTTAATTTTATCATTCATCTTTTAGACCTCCTAAATTACCTTATATTTATAATAATACCAAATTATTACAAATATAAGGTGATTATCTTGATAAAATAAGAAATTTTTAAAATAAATTTAATGAAAATAGTAGATAAATAGGTGTTGAATTTTGTAATATATAAGTAAAGAGTTAAATTAAAAAAAAGGAGATAGAGTATGAATTTTAATAAAAAGATAATGCTGACGAGCGTGGCAGTTTTACCATTTTTTATTAATGTTGCTAACGCTGAATCTAATGAAGGTATTGTAACGGCATACACATTAAATGTAAGAACAGGTCCAGATAAATCTTATAATATAAGCTTTTATTTAAATCAAGGTGAAAAAGTGAATATAAAAGGCATGTCTAATGGATTTTATAATATAGTAACTGAAAGTAAAAAGGAAGGATGGGCAAGTGCTAAGTATATAAAACTTCAAGAAAGTTCAGTTACATCTATAAAATATACTACTACATATCTTAATATGAGAACAGGTCCTTCAACTTCTTATAGTATAATAACTACATTAACTAAAGGTGCTGAAGTTCAAGTTATATCAGAAAGTAATGGTTGGTCAAAAGTAAAATACAACTCAAAAGAAGGATATGTATCAAGTAAATATCTAGAATTAAAACAAGATCAAACTATTCAAACACAAGTGAAATATGTAAATGTTGATGCATTAAATGTAAGAAGTGGCCCATCAACATCATCTCAAATACTTACAGTATATAAAAAAGGACAGGAAGTAAAAGTAGTATCTATATCTGATGGTTGGGCGAAGATAGAATATAATGGTGGATATGCTTATATATCAAATAAATATTTAGTTGATGGTAAGATTGAAACAACACAGGTAAAATATGTAAATGTTGACGCATTAAATGTAAGAAGTGGTCCATCAACATCATCTCAAATACTTACAGTATATAAAAAAGGACAGGAAGTAAAAGTAGTATCTATATCTGGTGATTGGTCAAAAATACAGTATAATGATGGATATGCTTATGTATCAAATAAATATTTAGTTGATATATTAGAAAATGATAAAAGTGAATTACCTAACTACGGTGGAGGAGTGTCTTCTGGAAATGTTACTTATGAGAGTTTAAGCTATTCTTTTACTCAAATGGTAGACTACGAGTATCAATTAGCATTAAAAGGATATAATAAAATAAGAGCAAATTTATCTACTAGTGACTCAACATCTACAGCTTATGTAAATGCAACTAGAGAAGATTTACAAAAGTATTTAAATCCAGATACATTTAATTCAAATAGCAATGGAAAGCTTCAATTTTTAAGACTAGATAAATATAAACCGGGAATAACTGCATCACAATTAAATTCTTATTTTAATAAATACTGTAAGTCGCATAGTGTATTTTTAGGAAAGGGACAAGCTTTTATAGATGCTTCTAAAAAATATAATTTAGATATTAGTTATTTAGTTGCAGCTTCTATGCTTGAAACTGGATATGGAGTTTCTGAATTAGCACAAGGTGTATATGTTACTGGTGAAAATGGAGAACAGGTAAAAGTATACAACTTCTTTGGAATAGCAGCTTATGATGGAACTGCTGTTGTATCTGCAGCTAATTATGCATATAAACAAGGTTGGACTACTGTTGACAAAACTATAGATGGATGTGCTAAGTGGATTTCTGACAATTACATACATAATAGTAAATACAACCAAAATACCTTATACAAAATGAGATGGATTTACCAAGTTGGACATCAATATGCTACAGATGTAACTTGGCCAAACGTAGTAGCAACTATTATGAATAGAATAATATCTTCATATAGTCCAAATGCGAATTTAGAATATATTATACCAAAATATAAATAAATATTTAGTTTTATAACTTATAAAAACAACGGAAATTTTAATATATTTCCGTTGTTTTTTATTATTATAACTTGATGTATACTAAATATTTTTATAATAAAAACTCTGTTATATAATTTTCTATATTGTGTTCAGAAACTATGTTTTTTAGATTAACAAAGTTATATGTGGCAATAGCGTACTCTTTCATTTTTTCAAAAATATATTCCTCTATACTACTTTTAAAATCTATTATATTCTTTGCTATATTCCAGGCATTTATTTCTCTTAATATAATATTTTTTTTAAACTGTATTATACAGTCTTCAAGTTCTAGTGGAAGATTTTTTTCATAGTAATAAGAATTTTTAATATCTATATTGTATTTAACTATATTTTTTGCAATTGATATTACTATTTCAGTGTAATTTGATTTAATTTTAGATAAAGTAGGATCTAAAATATGTCCTACTTCATGGCTTAAGGCAAATTTTCCTATTAAATTTATGTTTTCTTTTGTAATTTTAATATCTTTAGTTTCAAAAGAATTTATAAAAATATAAAAGTTATAACAAAATGATAAAAATCCTATTTTAGATATTACTATTAAATTTAATTTTGGAAGACTACATATAGGAATGTTGTTTTTTTTATAGTAAAGTAGATGGACTTGTTTATTATAGGTATTTATATTATATAGTGAGTTTGTAAAAATTTTTTTACCTTGTAGTTGTTCATAATAAATAGGTATATTTTTCATATCAAATATATTTGAGCAAGTCATAGTATACCTCCAAATATAAGACCTTACTATATATATTATTAAATTTAGAAAAAAATAGCTAAATTATATAAAAATCACAAATTATCAAAAAATATATAGCCTTAAAAGAGATTACAAAATATGATATAATTTTATTTTAAATTATTATATATTTAAGATGAAAGGAGATGTCATAAATAAATGGATAATATAAAAGATTATTTGCAAAAATTAGAAATAAATAATGATTTTTTACTTAAAAAATTAAATGATGTAATTGTTACAAAAGTCGTTTATTATAAAGAAAATAAAATTTTTTATATATATTTATCATCTAAAGAAATAATTTCTTATGACATTTTATCATCACTGAGAGAGGCATTATTAGATGAATTAGATTATTTTTCAGATATAAAAATAAAAATGAGATATACAGGATTATCTCGAAAATCTAATAAGGACATAGTTAAAAAAAATTGGGAAAATATTTTACATATATTAAGAGATATTTGTCCAGCCATTGAGGGATGGAGAAAACAGGTTGAATATATGTGTATAGATGACACTCTAAAAATAAAAATTCCAATGGAAATTTTTTATAAAAAATTAAAAACGAGAAATTGTGAAAATGCTATAAGAAATGTATTTTTAGAGGAATTTTCAATAGATTTAAATGTAATTTTAGAAAAAGCTATAGATGAAAAAATAGATACAAAAAAGATAATTGAAAAAATGGATAGGGAATTAGAAGAAAAAATAAAAGAGATGGAAGATGAAGAATCAAGCTCTAAAAAAACTCTAGATGAGGATGAAGAAAAAGCTTATGTAATAAAAGATGAGGAAGAAAAAGATGAAAATATCATATACGGTGAAAATGTAAATGCTATATTTGAACATATTTGTGATATAAATAAAAATTCAAAGACTATAAGTATAGTAGGTGAAGTTTTTAATACGGAGATAAAAGAGCTTAAAAACGGGAAGATACTTCTTATTGCAGATGTTACAGATAATACTAATTCTATAAGTTGTAAATTATTTTTAAATGACTTAAATCAAGATAAGGTACTTAGTAAAGTAAAAGAAGGTTCTTATGTAAAAATAAAAGGAGATGTAATAGAAGATACATTTAATAAAGAACTTACAATGACAATAAGTGGAATTAGAATGGAAGAGAAAAAAAATAGAGAAGATAAAGCTGAAAAAAAACGTGTAGAACTTCATGCACATACACAGATGTCTTCAATGGATGCTATATGTAAAACTTCAAAGCTTGTAAAACAGGCAGCTTTGTGGGGACATAAAGCAATAGCCATAACTGACCACGGTGTAGTCCAAGCTTTTCCAGAGGCAATGGATGCTGGAAAAGCAAACAATATAAAAATACTTTATGGTGTAGAAGGATATTTAGTAGAAGATAACGCACTTATTATAAAGGATGCAAATGACAAAGATTTATCTCAATCATTTGTAGTATTTGACTTGGAAACTACTGGTTTTTCTAATAAAAACGATAAAATAACAGAAATTGGAGCAGTTAAAGTTGAAAATTTTGAAATAGTAGATAGATTCAATGAGCTTATAAATCCAGAAAAAGATATATCTTATACAGTTCAAGAGCTTACAGGAATTACAAATGACCTTATAAAAGATAAGCCTACTATCGAGGAAATACTACCTAAATTTATAGAATTTATAGGCGATAGTGTACTTGTTGCGCATAATGCCGATTTTGATATGGGATTTTTGAGTCAAAAATGCAAAGAAATGAATATAGATTTTAAAAATAAAAGCATAGATACTTTGACTTTAGCTAGAATTTTACTTCCTCATATGAAAAAATTTAAATTAAATAATTTAGCAAAGGAACTTGGTGTACCTCTATACAATCACCATAGAGCAGTAGATGATGCAGCTGCAACTGCAAATATATTTATAAAATTTTTAGATATGCTTGAGAAAAAAGGTGTAAAAAAATTAAGCGATGTAAATGATGTTCTTGGATTTATAGATTATACAAAATTAAGAACAAAACATATTACATTGATTGCAAAAAATTTGACTGGCATTAAAAATTTATACAAATTAGTATCTGATGCACATGTAAATCATTTTTATAGGGCCCCTAGAATTTTAAAAAGTATACTTTTAGAACATAAAGAAGGACTCATTATAGGTTCTGCTTGTGAAGCGGGAGAAGTATTTCAAGCTGTAAAACAAAATAAAAGTTATGATGAATTAAAAGATATTATAGATATTTACGATTATATAGAAGTTATGCCAATAGACAACAATAGATTTATGATAAGAAATGGCGAGGTAAAGGATGAAGATGAGCTTAAATCATTAAACAAAAGATTGATAGATGTTGCTAAAAAATTTGATAAAATTCCAGTTGCAACGGGAGATGTTCATTTTATAGAAAAGCATGAAGCTGTATTTAGAAGAGTTTTAAAATGTTCTCAAGGATTTAGTTTAGATGAAGAGGAGACGTATCTTCATTTTAGAACGACAGATGAAATGTTAGATGAGTTTAAATACTTAGGAAAAGATTTGGCTTATGAAGTTGTAGTTGAAAATACTAATAAAATTGCAGACATGGTTGAGGATATTTTGCCAATACCAAATGAAACATTTCCACCTGTAATTGAAGGATCAGATACAGAACTTAGAGAAATGTGCTACAACAAAGCTATTAGAATTTATGGAGATCCGTTACCTGAAATTGTAAAAGCACGTCTTGACAGAGAATTAAATTCCATAATAAGTAATGGGTATGCAGTTATGTATATAATAGCGCAAAAACTAGTTACTAAATCACTATCAGATGGATATTTAGTTGGTTCAAGGGGGTCTGTTGGTTCTTCATTGGCTGCAACGATGAGTGATATAACAGAAGTTAATCCACTTCCGGCACATTATATATGCGAAAATGAAAATTGTAAGTATTCTTACTTTTTTGAAGTTGGAGAATGGGGTTCTGGAGTAGATTTGCCAGAGAAGGATTGTCCTAAATGTGGAAGAAAATTAAAAAGAGATGGACATGATATACCATTTGAAGTTTTTCTTGGGTTTGAAGGAGATAAAGAACCTGATATAGACCTTAATTTCTCGGGAAATTATCAGCCTGTAATCCATAAATATACTGAAGAACTCTTTGGTGAAGGACATGTATATAGAGCAGGAACAATAGGTACTGTAGCTGATAAAACTGCATATGGGTATGCTAAAAAATATTCAGAGGAAGAAGATTTAGATTTAACAAATGCAGAAATACTTAGATTAGCAAAAGGATGTACAGGTGTAAAAAGAACATCAGGACAACATCCAGGAGGTGTAATGGTTATTCCAGATTATAAAGAAGTTTACGATATTACACCAATACAATATCCAGCAAATGATACATCTTGTGGAGTAATAACTACTCACTTTGATTATCACTCTATAAGTGGTAGAATATTAAAGCTTGATATTTTAGGACACGATGCTCCTACCATTATAAGAATGCTTGAAGATATTACAGGGATAGATGCTACAAAAATACCTTTAGACGATAAAAAAACAATGTCTTTATTTACTTCAACTGAAGCCTTAGGAGTAACTCCTGAGGAGATAAATTGTTCAATAGGATCTCTTGCAATACCTGAATTTGGGACAACATTTGTTAGACAGATGCTTCTTGATACAAAGCCTACTACATTTGCAGAACTTGTGCGTATATCTGGATTATCACATGGGACAGACGTTTGGCTAAATAATGCACAGGATTTAGTTGTAGATGGTGTAGTTGAATTTAAAGAAGTTATATCTACACGTGATGATATAATGAACTATTTGTTATTTAAAGGTCTTCCACCTAAAATGGCCTTTACTATAATGGAAAATGTTAGAAAAGGGAAAGGGTTAAAACCTGAATTTATTGAGGAAATGAATAAACATGATGTGCCTCAGTGGTACATAGATTCTTGCAAAAAAATAAAATATATGTTCCCACAAGCACATGCAGTGGCTTATGTAATGATGTCTTTTAGGATTGCTTATTTTAAAGTTTATTATCCAGCAGCATTTTATGCAACTTACTTTACGATTAAAGCACAGGATTTTGATGCAGATTTAATAGTTAAAGGTTTAGATAGTATAAAAGAAAAAATAAATGAAATACACAATCTTGGAAATGATGCAACTACAAAAGATAAAACTATGCTTATAGTTCTTGAAGCTGCTCTTGAAATGTATGCTAGAAAAATAAAAATAATTCCTGTTGATATTTATAAGTCAGATGCTACTAAATTTCAAGTAATAGATGAAACTACTATACTTCCTCCAATGATAGCACTACAAGGTGTTGGAGAAAATGCAGCTATAAATATTCAAAATGAAAGAGAAAATGGAGAATTTATCTCAAAAGAAGATCTAAGAAAGAGAACTAAAATATCAAAGACTGTAATAGAAACTTTATCAAGTCATGGTTCTTTAGATAATATGAGTGAGAAAAATCAATTGTCTTTATTTTAAAGAGCTATTTGTTAGCTATTTATTTAAAAAGGCTTGTAAATAAAAAAAAAATATGTTATGTTATAATTATAAAAAATAGTATATGACAGAAAATAAAAGAGTGAGGCAGTTGTTCTCACTCTTTTATTTTAAAAAATATGCTATAATACAACTGAATAGGAGGTACGAATACATGAAAAAAAATATTGAATCTATAGTGGAAGAATTAGTGTTACCTGTAGTTGATGCTAAAGATATAGAATTAGTAGATGTGGAGTACGTAAAAGAAGCTGGAGAATATTATTTAAGAATTTACCTTGAAAAAGAAGGTGGAATTTCTTTAAATGATTGTGAAGCTGTATCAAGAGAAATAAATCCAATATTAGACGAAAAAGATCCAATAGCAGAAAATTACTATCTAGAAGTTTGTTCACCAGGTCTTGATAGACCTCTTAAAAAAGAAAAAGATTTTGTAAGATATGCAGGAAGAGAAGTTGAAATTAAATTATATAAACCTTTTAACGGAACTAAACAACTAGAAGGAGAACTTGTTGGTTTAACAGAAGACAAAAAAATAAAAGTTATAATAGATGATAATGAAGTTGAATTTGATAAAAAAGAAATTGCTATAATAAGACTTTTAGTTAGGTTTTAGTAGCACTAAATAGGGAGGAATAAAAATGAAACAAGAAAATATAGATCCAAAAGAAGATTTTATGGAAGCATTAGATATCTTAGAAAAAGATAGAGGTATAGATAAAGAAATTATAATAGATACTTTAGAACAAGCGCTTTTAACAGCTTACAAAAAAAACTTTGGTTCAGCACAAAATGTTAGAGTTGCAGTAGATAGAGAAGGTGGAGAAGTAAGAGTATACTCTCAAAGAAGAGTAGTTGATGAATCTGATTTATATGATACTTTCTTAGAAATAGAATTAGAAGATGCTAGAAAAATAGACCCAAGTTATGAATTAGGAGATATAATAGAAAATGAAGTAACTCCTAAAGATTTCGGTAGAATAGCAGCTCAAACTGCTAAACAAGTAGTTGTTCAAAGAATTAGAGAAGCTGAAAGAGAAATAGTATATAATGAATTTATAGAAAAAGAAACTGAAATAGTTACAGGAGAAATAGCTAGAGCTACTTCTAAAACTGTATATGTAAATGTAGGAAAAATGGAAGCTACTATGCCTGAATCTGAACAAATACCAGGTGAAGAATATAAAGCTGGACAAAAGATAAAAGTATATATACTAGAAGTTAAAAAGACTAACAAAGGACCTCAAATAGTAGTTTCAAGAAGTCATGTAGGTTTAGTTAAGAGATTATTTGAAAAACAAGTAGAAGAAATATTTGAAGGTATAGTTCAAATAAAATCTATTTCAAGAGAAGCTGGTTCAAGAACTAAAATAGCTGTTCAATCAATAGATGAAAAAATAGATCCAATCGGAGCTTGTGTTGGACAAAAAGGAGCTAGAGTTAAAGCTATAGTAGATGAATTAGGTGGAGAAAAAATAGACATAATAAACTATAGTGAAGATCCATCAGAATTTATATCAGCAGCACTTAGTCCATCAAAAGTTGTTAAAGTAGAAGTAAATGAAGAAGAAAAAACTGCACTTGTAGTAGTACCAGATTATCAATTATCTTTAGCTATCGGTAAATCAGGTCAAAATGCAAGACTTGCAGCAAAACTTACTAACTGGAAAATAGACATAAAAAGTGAATCACAAATAAGTGAAGAAGTAGAATTAGATTCTCAAGAAGAAGTAGAAACTGACATTGAAGAATAAAAATCTAAACTCATACAAAAGATAGGGAGGGATGATTTTGAAAAAAGTAAAAAAAGTGCCTCAAAGAAAATGTATAGTATGCCAAGATAGAGATTCAAAAAAAGAGCTTATGAGAGTTGTAAAAAACAAAGAAGGCGAAATATTTTTAGATCCATCAGGTAGAGCAAATGGTAGAGGCGCGTATATATGTAAAGATTCTGAATGCTTAAAAAAAGCAATAAAAACAAAAGCCTTAAATAGAGCTTTTAAACTAGAAGTTTCTGATGAAGTATACGAAAAATTATTAGCGGAGTTAGAATCTTATGACAAATAGTAATCAAAAAATTTATTCTTATATAGGTCTGGCTATGAGAGCTGGAAAAGTAGTTTCAGGTGATGATACTACTTTAAAAGAACTAAAAAAAGGAAAGGTAAGTTTAGTAATAGTAGCAAATGATGCTTCAGATAATACTAAAAAATTATTTGAAGATAAATCATCATATAGAAAAGTAGAACAAGTCTATTTTTCAACAAAGGTAGAGTTGGGATTATCTATAGGAAAATCACCTAGAGCTGTGATTGGAATAAAGGATAAGGCTTTAGCAAATAAAATAACTGAGCTTATATGATTAAAAATTTAATAGGGGGTGATCTTGTGGCAAATACAAGAATAAACCAAATAGCGAAGGACGCAAAAGTTTCAAATAAAGAAGTTATAGCTAAATTAGCTGAATTAGGAATTGAAGTACAAGATGAAAATACAGAAATAGACGAAGATGATGCACAATTAGTGCTTGACTTATTATTAGAAGAAAATGCTAAAAAAATAGTAGTAGATGGACCTTTAACAGTTCAAAACTTAGCAGATGCTGTAGGAAAATCAGTTTCAGAAGTAATAATGGAACTTATGAAAATGGGAACTATGGCTACAATAAACCAAGAAGTTACTTTTGAAGTAGCATCATTATTAGTTCAAAAATATGGATTTGAATTACAAACATCTTCAAGTGACGAGGATGCAGAAGAAGAAATAGAAAAATTAATGCAAATCCAAGAAGATAAAGAAGAAGATTTAAAACCAAGACCACCAGTTGTAACTGTAATGGGACATGTTGACCACGGTAAAACTTCTTTACTTGATGCAATAAGAAATACTAGTGTAACAGCAAGAGAAGCAGGTGGTATAACTCAACATATAGGAGCTTCAGAAGTATCTATAAATGGTCAAAAAATCGTATTTTTAGATACTCCAGGACATGAGGCTTTCACATCAATGAGAGCTAGAGGTGCACAAGTAACTGATATAGCAATACTTGTAGTTGCAGCAGATGATGGTATAATGCCTCAAACAATAGAAGCTATAAACCATGCTAATGCAGCAGGAGTTCCTTTAATAGTAGCAATAAATAAAATAGATAAACAAGGTGCAAATCCTGATAAAGTTAAAAAAGAATTAGCAGATGAAGGATTATTAGTAGAAGACTGGGGTGGAACAGTAATATCTGTAGAAGTTTCAGCTAAGAAAAACTTAAATATAGACACATTACTAGAAATGGTTTTATTAGTTGCTGAAATGGAAGAATTAAAAGCTAACCCTAATAAAAGAGCAGTAGGTACTGTAATAGAAGCACAACTTGACAAATCAAAAGGACCAGTTGCGACTGTTTTAGTTCAAGGTGGTACTTTAAAAGTTGGAGATCCAATAGTAGCAGGTATAGCTAGTGGTAAAGTAAGAGCTATGATAAACTCAAAAGGTAAGAGAGTTAAACATGCAGGACCATCTACGGCAGTAGAAATACTTGGTCTATCTGAAGTTCCACAAGGTGGAGATCAATTCGTAGCTGTACCAACTGACAAAATAGCAAGAAGTGTTTCTGAAAAGAGACAATTAATCCAAAGAGAAGAAATGCTTAAATCTTCTCAAAGAATGTCACTTGACGATTTCTTCAACCAAATGAATGAAGGTCAAGTAAAAGACTTAAACGTAGTAATAAAAGCAGATGTTCAAGGTTCAGTTCAAGCTGTAAAACAATCGCTTGAAAAATTATCAAATGAAGAAGTTGGCGTAAAAGTAATCCACGGCGGTGTTGGTGCTATAAACGAATCAGATGTATTATTAGCAGCTGCATCAAATGCTATTATAATAGGATTTAACGTAAGACCAGTTTCAGGAGCTGAATCTTTAGCAGACAAAGAAAATGTTGATATAAGAACTTACACAATAATTTACAAAGCTATAGAGGATATACAAGCTGCTATGAGCGGTTTACTAGATCCAGAATTAAAAGATGAAGATACAGGAAAAGCTGAAATCAGAGAAGTTTACAAAATTTCAGGTGTTGGAGCTGTTGCTGGTTGCTATGTAACAAGCGGAAAAATATTTAGAAATTGTAAAGTTAGAATCGTTAGAGATGGTATAATAATACAAGAATGCGAATTATTAGCACTTAAGAGATTCAAAGACGATGTAAAAGAAGTAAATAACGGTTTTGAATGTGGTATGAGCTTTGTTAATTACAATGATATAAAAGTAGGCGATGTAGTAGAAGCTTACGTTCAAAAGGAAGTAAAAAGAGAACTATAATTAACAAAAGAGGTTGATATAATGGCATCAAATAATAGAACACGTAGAATTGCAGAAGAAATTAGAAAAATAGTAAGTACAATGTTAATAAATGGAATAAAAGATCCTAGAATAACTTCTATGGTAAGTGTAACTGATGTTGAAGTTACAAGTGATTTAAGCTATGCTTATATATATGTAAGTATATTAGGTGGAGATGAAGAATCTACACTTGAAGGCTTAAAAAGTGCATGCGGTTATATAAGAAGAGAAGTTGGGAAGAATATAAAAATAAGACATACTCCAGAAATTATATTCAAAGTAGACGATTCTTTATTAAAAGGAATGTATATGGATCAATTAATCAAGAAAGTTAACAGTGAATACACAAGTTCATCAGAAGAAGATGAAAATGATGGTGAATAATATGGATAAAATTATTAATTATATAAATGAGGGTAACTATTTTATAGTTACCTCTCATGTTAATCCTGATGGGGATAATATAGGTTCTACTTTATCTATGTATTACTACTTAAAATCAATAAACAAAGAAGTATATTATGTATTAGAAGGTGATATACCTCTTAATTTAAAGTTTTTACTAGAAAATATAGAAATTATAAAATCTAAAGACTTTATGAATTTAAACATAAAGGATTTTAATTTAATAGCATTAGATTGTGGAGATATAGATAGAATCTGTATAGAAAAAGAATTAATTAAAAAAGCTTCAAAATTAATATGTATAGATCACCACGAAAGCAATAATAATTATGGTGATTTTAACTATGTAGTTCCAGAGGCTTCTTCAACTTGTGAGTTAGTTTTTAATTTACTTAAAAGAGTAAATGAACTAGAAAATAAACAAGTTATAGACAAAAAAATTGCGACTGCACTTTACACTGGTGTAGTTACAGATACAGGTAAATTCACATATTCAAATACTAAGCCTAGCACTTTTGATATGGCGAAATCTATATTAGAGCTAGGTGCAGAATCTAATAAAGTTATATGTGAAGTTTATGGAAATAATCCTTATAATTACTATAAATTATTAGGAGAAGCATTAAATACATTAAATATAATAGAAAATAAAATTGCTACTATGACATTGACTATAGATATGTTAGAAAGAAACAACATAAGTCTTAAAGATACAGATGGAATAACTCCTTACTGTAGAGATATTGAAAATGTAGAAGTAGGAATTTTAATAAAAGAAAAATCTAAAGATGAAATAAAAATAAGCCTTAGATCTAAAAGTTATGTAGACGTTAACCAAATAGCAAAAGTGTTTAATGGTGGAGGTCATGTAAGAGCTGCCGGATTGACTATACATGGTGAAACTATAGAAAATGCAATCAAAATGGTAGTTGAAGAGACTCTAAAGCATATTTAGGGATGATATAATGAATAAAATTGTTAATATTTTAAAACCAACTGGAATGACTTCTCATGATGTGGTTAGTAGAGTTAGAAGAATATTAAATATAAAAAAAGTTGGTCATACAGGAACTTTAGACCCAGATGCGGCTGGAGTACTTCCTATATGTATAGGAAAAGCAACAAAAGTAAGTGAACTTATTTTAAATAAGAACAAATCATATATATGTGAATTAACACTTGGAATAGAGACAGATACTTATGATTCATCTGGAACTATTTTAAATAAATGTGATACATCAAATATAAAAAAATCAGATATAATACAAGCTTTTAAAACACAAGAGGGAGAGATAAATCAACTTCCGCCTATATATTCAGCTTTAAAAGTAAATGGACAAAAAATGTGTGATTTGGCTAGAAAAGGAAAAGCTGATTTAATAGACATTAAACCTAGAAAAGTTCATATCAATAAAATTGATATTTTAAATATAAATAATAATAAAATAACTTTTGAAGTAAACTGTTCTAAAGGAACCTATGTAAGAAGTATATGCCACGATATAGGAAAGTATCTAGGATGTGGTGGTCATATGTCTTTTTTACTTAGAACTTCATCAGGAAAATTTAATTTAGAAAATGCAATAACATTAGAAGAATTAGAAGCATTTAGTCAAAATGACTTATTACAAAACTATTTATACGATATAGACTATGTTTTAGATAATTTACCAAAAGTAATCCTAAAACCTAGTGCAAAAAGATATTATATAAATGGTGGAATTATAGATTCAAGAAGATTTATTATAGAGGATTCTAACAATAAAGAAATAGATCTTGTTAGAGTTTACTCAGAAAATAATTTTATAGGAGTAGGAAAAATATTAAAAGGTAGTAGCACTATTGAACTAAAAAGTGATAAACTCTTTATATAGCAAATAATATTTCGGCGGGGAAAAAATAATGATAGTTATAACATCTTTGAAAGAATTGGAGCAAATAAAAAAAAGTGCTGTCACAATAGGTAAGTTTGACGGACTTCATAAAGGTCACAGAGTTCTTATAAAAAAGACGGTAGATTATGCAAGGGAAAACAACATGAAAAGTGTTGTATTTACTTTTGCAAACAATCCAGCCAATTTTTTTGAGAGTGGAAAAGTAAGAAAAATTATTACTAATCAAGGAAAAATTGATGCTATGGAAGCTATGGGTGTTGATATTGTAATTAATCTACCATTTGATGAAACTATGACTAAGATATCTGCTGTAAATTTTGTAGAAAATATTTTAATAGATAAATTAAATGCAAAAAAAATATATGTAGGTCATGATTTTACATTTGCAAGAAACAAAGAAGGCGATGCAATTTTCTTGAAGACATTAGGGATAGAATACGATTTTGACGTGGATATAATAAGTCCAATAAAAATAAACAATATAAGAGTAAGTAGTACATATATAAGAAATTTGTTAGCTCAAGGAAAAATTGAAAATGTAAAAGAATATCTAGGAAATAATTATATAGTAGAAGGTGTAGTAGTTGGAGGCAAGCAATTAGGTAGAACTATAGGATTTCCAACTGCCAACTTAAAATTTAAAGAGAACTTAATTCTTCCTAGACCAGGGATATATATTACAAAAGTTTACATAAAAGATAAGACTTACATGGGAGCTACAAATGTAGGATATAATCCAACTGTAAGATCTGAAAAGCTTTCCATAGAAACTAATATATTAGAGTTTAATGAAGATATTTACGGCGAAACTATAAAACTTGAATTTTTAGAAAGAATAAGAGATGAAAAAAAATTTAATTCACTAGATGAATTAAAAGAACAATTAAAAAAAGATACAAAAAAAATATATGAAAAGTATATTTGCAAAAGTAATTAATTTATGATACAATAGTCAAGGAAGTTAACCATTACTCGGCATTAGAATACTCCAATCATTGCTTAGTAAATGGCGCTTATAATAATAAATATACGGAGGTACATCATAAGATGAACAAACAAGAAATAATCAAAGAATATGGAAGAAAAGAAGGAGAGCCTGGTTCTCCAGAAGTACAAATAGCTTTATTAACAGCTAGAATAAATGAATTAAACGATCACTTAAGAATTCATAAAAAAGACCACCATTCAAGAAGAGGACTATTAAAAATGGTTGGTAGAAGAAGAAACTTATTAGCTTACTTAAAAGAAAAAGACCTAGAAGGTTACAGAGCTTTAATAGCTAAATTAGGATTAAGAAAATAGTCTTATTACTTTTGATAAAAAAGCAGGTATACATAAATACTTGCTTTTTTTGTATTTAAGATGTGGAGAATGGATATTATAAAAGTATAATAATTTTTGATAAAAATAATAATTCTAAGCAAGGGGGCTTAAGTCATGAAAATAAAATTAATCTATGATAGTATGTGTGATATTCCAGAAGAAATAAACAATAAAGATTTTGTAGAGATGCTTCCTTTAACTATAAATATAGGTGGCAAAGAATACAAAGATGGAGTGAACTTCACAAAGGAAGAATTTTACGATGTATTAAAAAATAGTGAAACTTTACCTAAAACATCACAAATTACATATATTGATTTTAAAAATATATTTGAAAAATATACTGAAGATGGATATGATATTATCTGTATAACAGGTTCATCTAAAGCTTCAGGTACATTTCAAAGTGCCAATTTAGCGAAAGCCGATGTAGAAGGAAATATATATATATTTGATTCTTTATCTTTATCATTAGGATCTGGACAATATATTATAAAGGCGAGCAAACTAATTGAAGAAGGTAAATTAACAGCAAGCCAAATAATAGAAGAATTAGAAAAAATAAGAAGTAGTGTAAAATTATTATTTGTTCCATTTACACTTGAATACTTAAAAGAAAGTGGAAGACTTCCAGGTATAGTTTCATTTGTTGGAGATATGTTAAGTATTAAGCCAGTATGCACTATGGAAGATGGAAACATTAAAATAACATCTAAAGCTAGAGGAACAAAACAAACAATAACAAAATTAGTAGATCTTATTTTAACATTAAATGATAATAACTTAGAAGATAAAGTATTAACTATAGGTTATGGCTCAAATGAATCTGATTTTAAAAAATTAAAAGCAGAAATAGAAAAAAGAATAAAAGCTAAGGAAATTTATTTAATAAGAGGAGGTTCTTGTATTTGTTCTCATACAGGACCAGAGATTTTAGCACTTAGTACTTCTTATTAATATAATAACTACTTAAAATAAATGGATAATAACAGAAAGCCTTATTGTTTATTTGATATATTTTTGATAAGATATAATAGAATGAATGAAAAAAGGGTTTTAGTATAAGAGGAGGTACAAGCATTAATGTTTGAACATAAAATTTTTAAAATGGAGTTAGCAGGCAGAGAATTGTCTGTTGAAGTAGGCAAGATAGCACAACTTGCAAGTGGTAATGCTATACTTAGATACGGAGAGACTATGGTAATGGTAAATGTATCTAAATCAGCTGAACCAAGAGAAGGAGTAGATTTCTTCCCTTTAAGTGTTGATTACGAAGAAAAATTATATTCAGTAGGAAAAATACCAGGAGGATTCTTAAAAAGAGAAGGGAAACCATCTGAAAAGGCAATACTTACATCAAGACTTATAGATAGACCTATAAGACCATTATTCCCAAAAGGATTTAGAAATGATGTACAAGTAGTTGCTACTGTATTATCAGTAGATCCAGACTGTACACCAGATATAGTAGCCATGATAGGTTCATCAGTAGCATTATCAATATCAGAAATACCATTTAATGGACCAACTGGTTCTGTTAATATGGGACTTGTGGACGGAGCATTAGTAGTAAATCCTACATTAGAGCAAAGAGAAAAAAGTTCTCTACATCTTACTGTTTCAGGAACAAAAGATGCAGTAATGATGGTTGAAGCTGGAGCAGATGAAGTACCTGAATCATTAATGCTTGAAGCAATACTTACAGCACATAAAGAAATACAAAAAATAGTTGAATTTATAGAAAACATAGTAGCTGAAGTTGGAAAAGAAAAAATGGAATTTGTAGAACCAACTCAAGATGAAGAAGTTGAAGCTAAGGTTCGTGAAATGGCTACAGACAAAATGAAAGAAGCTGTAAGAGTAATAGAAAAATTAGAAAGACAAGAAGCTATGGATGCTGTAAAAGCAGAAATTCTAGATAGTTTTGATGAAGAAACTCTAGAAGAATTTGGTGCAGATATAGTAGCTGTTTTAGATAAAATAATAAAAGAAGAAGTTAGAAAAATGATAGTGCATGAAGGTAGAAGACCTGATGCTAGAAAAACTGACGAAATAAGACCTATATGGTGTGATTGTGGATTTGTTCCAAGAACTCATGGTTCTGGATTATTTACAAGAGGTCAAACTCAAGTAATGACAATAACAACTCTAGGAGCTTTAGGTGATGTTCAAATACTTGACGGATTAGATGAAGAAGAAAATAAAAGATATATGCATCACTACAACTTCCCAGCTTACTCAGTAGGTGAAGCTAGACCATCTAGAGGTCCAGGAAGAAGAGAAATAGGTCATGGTGCATTAGCTGAAAGAGCATTACTTCCAGTAATACCATCTAAAGAAGAGTTCCCTTATGCAATAAGACTTGTATCAGAAGTTTTAAGTTCAAATGGTTCTACTTCTCAAGGTAGTGTTTGTGGATCAACTTTATCTTTATTAGATGCAGGTGTTCCAATAAAAGATATGGTAGCAGGTATTGCAATGGGTCTTATAAAACAAGATGGTGAAATAGCTATACTTTCAGATATACAAGGTATGGAAGACCACTTAGGAGATATGGACTTTAAAGTTGCAGGTACTGAACATGGTATAACTGCTATACAAATGGATATAAAAATAGCTGGTATAGATGAAGATATATTAAGAACTGCACTTGCTCAAGCTAGAGTAGGTAGATTACATATCTTAAATGAAATGAGAAAAACAATAGATGCTCCAAGACCAGAATTATCTAAATATGCACCTAAAATAATAACTATGCATATAAATCCAGACAAAATAAGAGATGTTATAGGACCTGGAGGAAAAGTAATAACAAAGATAATAGATGAAACTGGAGTTAAAATAGATATAGAACAAACTGGTGAAGTATTTATATCAGGTATAGAAGCTGATATGATAGCTTTAGCTCAAAAGAAAATATCTGATATAGTAGCTGAAGTTGAATTAGGTCAAGTTTACAAAGGTAAAGTAACTAGAATATTAAACTTTGGTGCTTTTGTGGAATTACTTCCAGGAAAAGAAGGATTACTTCATATATCTCATATAGCTCATGAAAGAGTGAATAAAGTAGAAGATGTATTAAATATAGGCGATGAAGTAGAAGTTAAAGTTACTGAAATCGATGAAAAAGGAAGAGTTAATGTATCTAGAAAGGTATTACTTCCAAGAGCAGCTAAAAAAGATCATAAATAATATGTAAATTAAACATAAAAAATCTTTACTCAAATATAGAGTGAAGATTTTTTTGTGTTTAAGAATAATTATTTTTATCCTTAAATAATATGTAGTATATAAACTGTATATAATAAGGAGGAAGCTAAATGATAATGATGGTTATAAATAAGAAAAAACTAAAGAAAATTATAATATTTATACTAATTATAGTGTTTATAGCAGGAGGAATTATATACACTGTAAAAAATCAATCTAGAGATACTTTAAATCTTTTAGATATGGCTAAAAATAATCAACCTTACACAATGGGAACTAAGGGAAAAAGTGGATATGTTGCAATTAGTTGTAATATAGATCTAGGTTGGGAGATGGAATATGTAGAGAAGATTTTAGAAATTTTAGATAAGGAAAATGTAAAGATAACTTTTGCAGTAACAGGTAAATGGGCAGAACAAAATGAAGAAAATTTACTAAAAATAAAAGATAAAGGTCATGAAATTGCAAATCATGGATATAAACATTTAGATTATGACAAACTATCTTATGAAGAAAATTTAGAACAAATAAAAAAATCAAAGGAAATAATAGACAAAATAACTAAAGAAGATAGTAAATTTTTTCAGGCTCCATCAGGTGCTTTTGGAGAAGAAACTGTAAAAGCTGCAAGTAATTTAGGATATATTTCTTATAAATGGGATATAGATACAATCGATTGGATGTACAAAGATAATCCTCAAAATATAATAGATAGAATCAAAAAAAAGGAAATAAAAGACGGGAGTATAGTTTTGATGCATCCTACGAAAGCTACTACACAATCTCTAGAAGAGATAATATCCATAATAAGAAGCAAAGGATATGTACCTGGTAAGTTAAGTGATGTATTTTCAATATGATAATTTTTACTTGTTAAAATTCAATGTCTACACTATAATAAATAACATATATAATTTTCAATATTTAAATAATTGGAGGAAAATATGCATAAATATCGAATCTTGAAAAATGGACTTACTGTAGTTGGTGAGGAAATTTCATATTTAAAATCAATATCTTTAGGGGTTTGGATAAAAGCAGGTTCAGTTATGGAAAATAAAAAAAATAGCGGCGTATCACATTTTATAGAACATATGCTATTTAAAGGTACTAAAAATAGAACTGCAAAAGATTTAGCTAGAGAGGTAGATAATTTAGGCGGTATTTTAAATGCTTTTACGAGTAAAGAATGTACTTGCTTTTATGTAAAATTACTAGATGAGCATATAGATATAGGTATTGACGTATTAAGTGATATGATACTTAATTCTTCTTTTGATAAAAATGACATAGAAAAGGAAAAATTTGTAATATTAGAAGAGTTAAAGATGTATGAAGATTCTCCAGATGATTTAGTATATGATTTATTGCTTGAAAATATTTATAAAGACCATAGTTTGGGAATGAATATTTTAGGTGATAGAGAGAGTCTTAAAAATTTAAAAAGAGAAACTATATTAGATTACTACAATAAATATTATGTTCCAAATAATGCAGTAATATCTATTTGTGGAAATTTTGATTTTGAACAAATAGTAGAAAAGCTAGAAGAAAAGTTTGAAAATTGGAATCCAAAGCCTTTTGAAAAAAAACTTACAAGACCTTATTTTAATTCATGTAAAATAAGAAAAAATAAGGATATAGAACAGATTAACTTGGCAATTAATTTAGAGGCTATACCTATGATAAATGAAAAGGAAATGTATGCTTTGGCAGTAGTTAATAATGTATTTGGAGGAAGTATAAGCTCTAGATTATTTCAAAAGATACGTGAGGAAAAGGGACTTGTTTATTCTATATATTCTTCGCAAACTTTATATGAAAATTGTGGAGAGCTTGGCATTTTTGCAAGTACAAGTGTAGAAAAAATAGAAGAAGTTTATTCTATGATACTTGAAGAAATAAAGCTTATAAAAGAAAATTACATTTCATTACAGGAATTAAATGAAAGTAAAGAACAATTAAAGGGAAGTTATATGCTAGATCTTGAAAGTACTAGCAGTAGAATGATGTCAAATGGAAAAAATCTACTTATGAAAAATAAAGTAGAAAGTGAAGAAGAGATTATAAATTATATAAATAATGTAGAATTTGAAGATGTAGTAAATATAATAGATAAAGTTTTTAATTTAGATAAAATGGGAGTTTGTATAGTAGGTAAAGATGCAGAAAATATAAATTTATAAGATCTAAAATATATAAATTTGTATTAGGAGGTCTTTATGTATTTATCTGAAATCGCTGGTAAGGAAGTAATTAATATAGTGACAGGAGAAAGACTTGGTGTAGTTGGAGAATGTGACATTATTATAGATGAACTAAATGGAAAAATTTTAGCTTTATCTATACCTAGAGAAAGAGGTTTTTTAGGGATTAGAAAAGATAGAGATGTATTAGAAATTCCATGGAGAAATGTCGTAAAAATTGGAAATGATATAATAATAATTGAATATGAAGGAATATATTAGGAGGTTATTATGGGGGTTTTAGTACAAAAATTTGGTGGTACTTCAGTAGCATCATATGAAAAGATGAGAGAAGTTTGTAAAATAATAGAAGCACATAAAGAACAATATAAAGATGTTGCAGTAGTAGTTTCTGCTATGGGAAGAAAAGGAGCACCCTATGCTACAGACACACTTATAGGAATGTGTACTAATATAAATGAAAGACCAACTAAAAGAGAGCTTGATATGATAATGTCATGTGGTGAGATTATATCAGGAACAATTCTTGCAACTATGCTTGACTCAATGGGTGTACCTGCAACTTTCTTAACAGGAACACAAGCTGGTATAATTACTACAAAAGCATATTCAAATGCAAAAATAAAAAAAATAAATCCTAGAAAGATTCAAAAAGAATTAGCTGATGGAAAAGTAGTAATTATTGCAGGTTTCCAAGGAGGAACAGAAGATGGAGAAATAACTACTTTAGGTAGAGGTGGTTCAGATACTTCTGCTGTTGCAATCGGTAAAGCTTTAGGTAGTGATTTAGTTCAAATTTATACAGATGTAGATGGAATAATGACAGCAGACCCTAGAATAGAGCCAGATGCTAAGGTTTTAAAATATGTAGATTATGATGAAGTATTTCAAATGGCTGAAAAAGGGGCTAAAGTTATACATCCAAGAGCTGTAGAACTTGCTAAAAATGGAGATATAATACTTCAAATAAAAAATACATATAATCCAAATCATGAAGGTACAAAAATAGGTCCAGCTCATGTACTAAAAGATGTATACGAAGATAGTTCAAAATCTAAACTTATGAGTGCAGTAGCTCATAAAGATAAAATAGCACAAATTAAAGTAATATCAGATGAAAAAGTATTTTCAAATATATTAAATGAAATGGAAGATAGACATATAAACTTGGATATGATAAATTTCTTTACAGAAAAAAAAGCTTTTGCATTAGAGCATACTAATTTAGATGAAGTTAAAAATATTCTTGAAAAATATGGTGCTCAATATGAAATAAAACCAAATTGTGCAAAAGTAACATTAATAGGAACTAAAGTAACAGAAACACCTGGAGTAATTGCTAAAATAATGAGAGCATTAAATGCAGCAAATATAACTTTACTTCAATCTTCAGATTCTTATAATTCACTTTCATGTCTTGTAGATGATAAGGATATGATTGAAACAGTACATGTTATACATAATGCTTTTTCTGTATAGATAATAAAGTTTAAATACAAAACCTCTAAAATATAATTTTAAATTTTAGAGGTTTTTAATATTTGCATAAAATTTTATTAATTAAAAAACATAAATAAGTATAATTTCTGTATATGTTTTTTAATTAATAAAATTTATAATTTTGGAAAAAATAAATTTAATTATAATTAAATTTATTTTAAGAGGTGGAAAGATGGACAATAAGGAAAATTTATACCAAGATTATATAAGTATATGTGATTGGAAATTACAAGCTATGAATAATCAAAATTTTATGGACGAAGTTACAGATTTAAATACAGGATATGAAAATATAAATTTTAATAATACTGATTACAGCTATGTAAATTCTGGCAATGAGAATAATATCAATAACCAAAATTTAAACTTTCAAAACGAAAATACTCAAATAGATAATCAAAAAAAAAAGTAAAAAATAACGAAAATCAACCTTCAGACCAAAATGAAAATCAAACAATAGAAAATATAAATCAAATGGGAACTTCGCAAGTACCTACAAAAGAAAATCAAGAGATACAATGCATAACTATAATAGGAGAAATTGAAGGTCATTTTGCATCTAATCCACAAAAGAAAACTACTAGATACGAACATATTATACCTATGTTATATTCAATAGAAGAAAACCAAAATATCAAGGGAGTTTTAGTAATATTAAATACTGTAGGAGGCGATGTGGAAGCAGGTCTTGCAATAGCTGAATTATTAAACAGTATATCAAAAAAAGTAGTAACTTTAGTACTTGGAGGAAGTCACTCAATAGGAGTACCTCTTGCAACTTCAGGAGATTATTCTTTTATTGCACCAAGTGCTACTATGATAGTACATCCTATTAGAACAAATGGGCTTGTTATAGGTGTAAATGAAACATTTGAATATTTTAAAAAAATGCAGGAGAGAATAAATGATTTTATAGTCAGAACATCAAATATATCAAATGAAGATTTAAACAAATTAATGCACGAAAAAGACGAATTAGTAAGTGATGTAGGAAGTGTGTTAATAGGAAAAGAAGCTGTAGATTATGGTATTATAGATGAAGTGGGAGGACTTAAAGAATCACTCTCAAAATTAAAAGAATTAATAAATAATGATATAGACAAATAAACATATATTGGATAAACAAACATAAATCTTATATGTTTAAATACTATAATTTATGATATAATAATAAGATAAAATTAAGTGTTAGTGTTAAACATTAACACTTTTTGCTGTGAATTAATGCTATTACAGCAATTTATATATCCTTAAAAATAAGAGGTGAGATTGATGGCAGGTAAGAAAAAACAAAAAAGAAAAAATAAAAAGAAAGTAAACAGTAGTATTATTATTGGATCAGAATACAGCAATTTAATAATAATATTTATAGGTATATTTTTATTATATAGTTTAAATTCAAGTTCTATGGGACTGTTTGGAGATGTTACCCAAGAACTATTTAAAGGATTATTTGGAGCACTGGCTATGTTAGTACCTATAATAGTTATTGCGGTAGGAGTTTTAGGATTTTTTGATCACAATGAATATGTATTTAGATTAAAAAGAAGTAAAGTTTGTTACATAGTAATAATATTTTTATTTATTTTTTATGGGCTTTTAAATTCAAATCTTATACCAGTTGAAAATCCTTTGAGACCAGAGATGATAAGTTCAATTATGAAATCAGCAGTTGAAAAAGGAGGAATTGGTCTTATTACTTCTATAATTGTCTACTATATAACAGCAGTATTTGGTGTTACTGGAGGCTGGTTAATTAGTTTATTTGCATTATTTTTATGTGTATTATTTGTATTTAATATATCTATAAAAGATTTTATTTTAGGAATAAAAGAAAAAACTTCTGAAGTTAAAAATGGAGATATTAATTTTAAAGATGCCTTAGAAGGTATAAAAAAATCAGCTTTAGATATGGTAAGTGAAGAAGTAGATGAAAATACTATAGTTGAAGATAAAAATGGATTTTTCAAAAATTTATTTAACAAAAATAAAGATGATTTAAAAAAATCTTCTGATGATAAAGAGGAAATTGAAGAATACGACAATGACAAAACTATAAAAATAGTAGGATTTAATCAAGCTGAAGATGATGTATTAGAAATATTAGAAGCAGATACAAAAGAAATGGATTTAACTGATATTAAAAAGTACGACTTAAAAGAAAGCAATATTTCTGATAAAAAAGAAGATGAAGATTTTGGAGATACTTCAAGATATAATAAAATTGAAGAAGATGAAGATTTTACAGATACTTCAAGATATGATAAAGCTGAACTTGAAGCTACTATGAAATTACAAAAAGACGAAAAAACAGAACAATTAGATTTTGAAGAAACTAGAAAACAAGAAACTTATTTTTCAAATAGAAATTCTAACTACAAATATCCTTCTGAAAGTTGTCTTAACGATTACAAAGCTGAAGGTATATATAAAGATGTAGATAAGTCTAGTGATGTAAAAACAACACTTAAAAATTTCAATATAGAAATAGAAGGTTGTGAAGCTACTTTTGGTCCTACTATAACTAGATATGAAATTACTCCAAAACCAGGTACAAAAGTAAGCAAAATAGTAAATTTAGCAGATGATTTAGCGCTTAGTTTAGCTGCTAGAAGTATAAGAATAGAAGCTCCTGTTCCAGGAAAATCTGTAATAGGTATAGAAGTTCCAAAAGAAAATCCTCAAATTGTTGGACTTAAAGAAGTTATATTTAGTAATGAATTTATAACTCATAATTCTAGTTTAGCTGTAGGTCTTGGAAAAGATATAACTGGAAAACCAATTATAGCTGATTTAGCTAAAATGCCTCATTTACTTATTGCAGGAGCTACAGGTTCAGGTAAGAGTGTTTGCGTAAATACAATAATAACATCATTACTTTATAAATCATCACCAGAAGAGGTAAAACTTTTATTAATAGATCCAAAAGTAGTTGAATTAGCAAACTACAATGGAATACCTCATTTATTAACTCCAGTAGTTACAGAACCTAAAAAGGCATCAAATGCTTTAAGCTGGGCTGTAAGTGAAATGAATAAAAGATATAATTTATTTGCAGAAAATGGAGTAAAAGATATAACAAGCTACAACAAAAAATCTGATGAAAAAATGTACAAAATCGTTATAATCATAGATGAGCTTGCAGACCTTATGATGGCTTGTAGTAGTGAAGTTGAAGATTCTATATGCAGACTTGCACAGATGGCAAGGGCTGCTGGTATGCATTTAATTATAGCTACACAAAGACCTTCTGTAGATGTTATAACAGGTATAATTAAAGCTAATATACCTTCTAGAATAGCTTTTGCAGTTTCATCTCAAACAGATTCTAGAACAATTTTAGATATGGGTGGAGCTGAAAAACTACTTGGAAAGGGAGATATGCTTTATTATCCTCTTGGATATTCAAAACCAGTTAGAGTTCAAGGTGCATTTATATCAGAAGATGAATCAGAAAAAGTAATAGCAGAAGTTAAATTACAAAAACAAGAAGAAGTAAAATATATAGAAGAAATAGTTGAAGCTGTTCCTAATTTAGTTTCACAAAAATCAACAGAAGAAGATGTATTTTTAGAAGAAGCTATAGAATTTGTAGTATCAAATAATCAAGGTTCTGCTTCTATGCTTCAAAGAAAATTTAAAATAGGATTTAATAGAGCTGCAAGACTTATAGATTCTATGGAAGAAAGAGGAATAGTCGGACCAAGTGAGGGAAGTAAACCTCGTAAAGTTTTAATAACAAAAGAAGAATTAGAAAATTTAAAAAAAGAAAGCAAGTAAGGAGCAATTAGTTTATGTTAAAAATAGCATTAGAATCCCTGGGATGTTCAAAAAATCTAGTGGATGCAGAAATAATGATGGGTATATTAAATGGAAAAGGTTATAAATTAACTGGAAATTTTGAGGAAGCTGATGTAATAATCGTAAATACTTGTGGCTTTATAGAAGCTGCTAAGCAAGAATCTATAGATGTTATATTAGATTTTGCAGAACTTAAACAAACAGCTAATTTAAAATTATTAGTAGTTACAGGATGCTTAGCTCAAAGATATGCAGAAGAATTAAAAGAAGAGATACCAGAGATAGATGCCATAGTAGGTACTGGTAGCTACCAAAATATAGATGAAATAATAGAAGAGCTTAAAGAAGAACATAAAGTAGTAAGTTTAAACAATATAGAATTTGCATATGATGAAACTCTACCAAGATATGTTTCTACTCCAAGTCATATGGCTTACCTAAAAATAGGAGAAGGCTGTGACAATAAATGTACATACTGTATAATTCCTAAATTAAGAGGAAAATATAGAAGTAGAAAGATGGAAGATATCATATTAGAGGCTGAAAATTTAGCTAAAAGAGGAGTAAAGGAGTTAATAGTAATAGCCCAAGATACTACTAAATATGGTACAGATTTATATGGCGAAGGAAAACTTGCTGAACTTTTAGAAAGTCTAGCTCAAATAGATGGATTCAAATGGATTAGAGTAATGTATTCTTATCCAGAATCAATAGATGAAAATTTAGTAAAAGTAATCAAAAAATACGATAATATATGCAATTACTTTGACATGCCTATACAACATGCAAGTAATAGAATATTAAAATTAATGAACAGAAAAACTACTAAAGAAGATATTTTAAATAAAATAAATATGATAAGAAATCTTATACCAGATGCAACTTTAAGAACTAGTATAATAGTAGGTTTCCCAGGAGAAACTGATGAAGATTTCAAAGAACTTGAAGAATTTGTAAAGGAAGTTGAATTTGATAAGTTAGGAGTATTTACTTACTCTAGAGAAGAAGATACTCCTGCTGATAGATTACCTAATCATCTTGAGGAAGAAATAAAATTAGAAAGACAAGAGAGATTAATGTTAATCCAACAAAACATATCAGAACAAAAAAATGACAAAAAAGTAGGAAATGAATATGAAGTATTAGTTGAAGAACAAATAGAAGACAATGTTTATATAGGAAGAACTATATACGACGCAGAGGAAATAGATTCAATAGTATATATTAAATCTATAAAAGACCTTGAAGTTGGACAATTTGTAGATGTAGTTATAACTGATGCTTTAGAGTATGATTTAATGGGGGTAATAAAAGATGAATTTACCAAATAAGCTTACACTACTTAGAATTTTTTTAATACCAATATTTGTAATAATTATGTTATCACAAATAAACAATAGCTTTTTAATATCTTGTATTGTATTTATAGTAGCATCTATAACAGATTTTTTAGATGGAAGAATAGCTAGAAAATACAATTTAGTAACAGATTTTGGGAAGTTTATGGATCCACTTGCAGATAAATTATTAGTTTTATCAGCTCTAATATGTATGATAGAATTTGATTTAGTAGCAGGTTGGATGGTAATAATAATAGTTGCAAGAGAACTTACAGTAAGTATTTTAAGAGCCATAGCAGCGGATAATGGAAAAGTAATAGCTGCAAGTGGTGGAGGTAAAATAAAAACTACAAGCCAAATGATAGCTATAATCTTATTATTAATAGGAGCTAATTTCTCACATGATACATTAATTCTTGTAGGAACTATAGCTATGTATATAGCAACATTATTTACACTTTATTCAGGAATAGATTATTTATACAAAAATAAAGAATTATTTATGAACAGCAAATAATAAATGAGGAGTTACATATTTTTATGTAGCTCCTATTTATTATGATTAACTTTTAAGGGAATATTTTGTATAAAGTTAAAAAATTTGGATATAAATTAAGTATAAAATAAACTTTTTAAAGTTGTGTATTTACTATAGTAGTAAAATATAAGGATTTGAAATTTATATCTAAATAATATACTTATTTAATTGACTTAAAAAGTTTTATAAGATATAATATTTATACAGACGAACAGATGTTTGCTTTTATAAATTAAATGAATGGAGGATACATAAAATGACAATAGATAAAGAAAAATTAGATACCCTAAATCAGGTATTAGGTAAAATAGAAAAAGATTTTGGTAAAGGTTCAATAATGAGACTTGGAGAAGCTTCATCAATGGTAGTTGATTCTATATCAACAGGATCAATAGGACTTGATATAGCAGTAGGTATAGGAGGACTTCCTAGAGGGAGAATAGTTGAAATATACGGACCAGAATCTTCTGGTAAAACAACTGTAGCTCTTCACTCAGTTGCAGAAGCACAAAAAGAAGGAGGTATAGCAGCTTTTATAGATGCAGAACATGCCCTAGATCCAGTATATGCAAAAGCTTTAGGAGTTGATGTTGATAACCTTATAATCTCTCAACCAGATACAGGAGAACAAGCTTTAGAAATAACAGAAGCCTTAATAAGAAGTGGAGCTATAGATATAATTGTAATTGACTCAGTTGCAGCTTTAGTTCCAAAAGCAGAAATAGAAGGAGATATGGGAGATTCTCATGTAGGTTTACAAGCAAGACTTATGTCACAAGCTCTTAGAAAATTAACAGGATCTATTAAAAAATCAAACTGTGTTGCCATATTTATAAACCAACTTAGAGAAAAAGTAGGTATAATGTTTGGAAATCCAGAGACAACTACAGGTGGACGTGCACTTAAATTCTATTCATCAGTTAGATTAGATGTTAGAAAAATAGACACAATAAAACAAGGGGACAAAATTTTAGGAAGTAGAACTAGAGTTAAAGTTGTAAAAAACAAAGTTGCACCACCATTTAAACAAGCTGAATTTGATATAATGTATGGAGAAGGTATATCTAAAATAGGTGATTTATTAGATATAGCAGCAAATGTAGACATAGTTAAAAAATCAGGTTCTTGGTACAACTATCAAGATATAAAACTAGGTCAAGGTAGAGAAAATGTAAAAGGATTTTTAGCAGACAATATGGACCTAACTGAAGAAATAGAAAAAAAGGTAAGAGCATATTACAAACTAGGAGAATATGCAAATATGGAAGATGAAGATATAGAAATAATAAATGATGCTAGTGATGAAGATATTGATAAATAATATCTTATTGATAACCTCCTATTAACTTGACACAATGTAAAAAAAATTATAAAATTAAGTGAGGTAAAGTATTCTAATTTAATATAATTTTTTTTATAACATATATGAATTTATACTTAATTTATATATGTTTCAAAAAGAGTCTACATTGAGTTAAAATATTTTTTTAATGAAGACTTTTTTACTGGTGATAATAAAAGTTACTTAATGAAAATGTTCCAAGATAAAAAAGCTAATTTATTTAATAGTTAGCTGATAATGAAATTAATAGTAGTTAGATTTTGGAATTAAACAATAGAGGAGGTGGAAGTCATAGGCAATTTAGTTATAGCAGCGATAGTAGGTTTAGCTGTAGGTATTTTGGTTGGATATTTTGGTAGAAAAAATATATCAGAAGCAAAGATTGGTGAAGCAAATAGCTTAGCTAAGAATATAATAGATCAAGCAAACAAAGATGCAGATACAGTTAAAAAAGAAAAACTTTTAGAAGCAAAAGAAGAAATTCATAAACTTAGAAATGATGCTGAAAAAGAAAATAGAGAAAGAAGAAATGAATTACAAAAATACGAAAGAAGAGTAATTCAAAAAGAAGAATCTCTAGATAGAAAGCAACAAAGTATGGAAAGTAGAGAAGCTAATTTAAATCAAAAATTAAAAGTTGTAGATGAAAAACAAAAAGAAATAGAAGAAATAAAATTAAAACAACTTGAAAAATTAGAAGATATCTCAGGAATTAGCTGTGAAAAAGCAAAAGAAATTATACTTACTAATGCAGAAAAAGAAGTAAGACATGAAATGTCTATAATGGTTAAAGAAATTGAAACACAAGCAAAAGAAAATGCTGAAAAGAAATCAAGAGAAATAATTGGATATGCTATCCAAAAATGTGCAGCAGATCATGTTGCAGAGACTACTGTTACAGTAGTTAATTTACCTAATGATGAAATGAAAGGTAGAATAATAGGTAGAGAAGGTAGAAATATTAGAACTTTAGAGACTTTAACAGGTATTGACTTAATAATAGATGATACTCCTGAAGCAGTAATATTATCTGGATTTGACCCTATTAGAAGAGAGATAGCAAGAATAGCTTTAGAAAAACTTATATCTGATGGAAGAATACATCCAGCAAGAATAGAAGAAATGGTTGAAAAAGCTAAAAAAGAAGTAGATAACATTATAAAAGAATACGGTGAACAAGCTACATTTGAAACAGGAGTTCACAGTTTACATCCAGAGCTTGTTAAGTTATTAGGTAGACTTAACTACAGAACAAGTTATGGACAAAATGTATTAAAACACTCTATAGAAGTGGCTCATATTGCAGGTATAATGGCAGCTGAAATAGGTGCAGATATAAAACTTGCTAAGAGAGCTGGTTTACTTCATGATATTGGTAAAGCTGTTGACCACGAAATGGAAGGTACACATGTTGAAATAGGTATGGACTTACTTAGAAGATACAAAGAATCTAAAGAAGTTATACATGCTATGAGTACTCATCATGGTGATCATGAACCTCAAACAGTGGAAGCTGTATTAGTTACAGCAGCAGATGCTATATCTGCAGCTAGACCAGGAGCTAGAAGAGAAACTTTAGAGGCATATATTAAGAGATTAGAACAACTTGAAGAAATTGCAAATTCATACGATGGTGTAGAAAAATCTTATGCAATTCAAGCCGGAAGAGAAATAAGAATTATGGTTAAACCTGAAAAAGTTAATGATGATGAAATACATCTATTAGCTAGAGATATAACTAAGAAAATAGAAGAAGGGCTTGAATATCCAGGACAAATAAAAGTTAGTATCATAAGAGAAACAAGAGCAGTAGAATATGCAAAATAATTGACAAAAAACCCTTTTTGAAATTATTCGAAAAGGGTTTTTATAGTATAAAAATCTATTTGTGGTAAATTATATGTTTAAATGATATAATTTAAGTATATAATTTACTAAACTTTTAACAAAAAGATATTAAATTCTGTAGTTAATTTTACAATAAGAAGGAGAGGATCTTAATATGAGTCAATTTATAAATATTAACTCCCAATTAGATGCGTTGAGAATGAAGGAATTTGAAAAAAAATTTTACCATCAAATACCAGAAGATGTTAGGATAATTCCTAAAGTGACTCCTTTTAAGGGCATAAATATCGATTTAATGTATATTAAAGATAATAAAATATTATTTATCAAATTTATGGATACATCTGAAGATTTATTTTCAATATTAGATGAAGAATTAATTGAAGTTATGAATGAAGAATTTAATTTACTTCAATTAAAAATGGCTAGATACCATGATAATATTTCTTATAATTTTGTATATATAATGCCTTATGTAGAAATTTACGATAATTATGAATTAAATGACTTTGTAGAAGGCAATATAATAGATAAGAATAAATTAAATCAAATAATTGAAAATAAAATATCTATAGATGACTATCTGAAAAATGAAAATAATGAAATAGAATTAAATATGTATATTTTAGATATTTGTCCCGAATATTATGTTTTAAATAATGATATCCATCTAAATAAAAAATTTAAAAAGATTACTTTTATGAGTGAAGACTATACATATAGTGCCACAATGCTAGATAAAGAGGAAATGGAAACATCTTTATCTATTAATTATGGAAATACTTTATTTAAAGGTGGTAGTGGTACTGCAAAAACTACTATAATGCTATCTAGAGCTATCAAATTAGCTCGTATTTATCCTCAACATAGATTTGTAATATTTGTCTATTCTAAGAAGCTATGTAATCAATTAAGAGAATCCCTTAATATTTTGTATAAATATAATAAAAATTTAGAAGTACATACATTGTCTAGCTTTGTATTTAAACTTGCTAAAAAGTTTAACTTGGTAGTAGATTATAAACTATTAAAACAAGATTACGAAAAGCATTTTAGAAAACTAATAAAGCAAGCTAAAAACATTATAAAAAATAAAAATATGTTTAAGGGTATATTTATAGACGAAGCAGAAGGATTTAAGGATGAAGATATAGAATTTATTTCTGAGTTTTTATA
This sequence comes from uncultured Clostridium sp., assembly GCA_964449895.1. Lineage (GTDB taxonomy): Bacteria > Bacillota > Clostridia > Peptostreptococcales > Peptostreptococcaceae > Intestinibacter. Next base: position 63,972 of record CAYVBY010000001.1, on the reverse strand, counting down.
TAAAACAAAGAATATATTTAATATATTTTACTGTAACTCTTTAAATTTAACTAATGATTTAAATATATTTAAATATAAACAGAATTTAGAATTTGATTATATTATAAATCTTACAACAAATTATAGACAAAGTGAAAAATTAGTAGAGTTCGTAAATAGATTTTGTCAAAATTCAAATAACTATATTAAAGATTTAAGACCTAATGTAGACTGCGATATATACCCATTTACAAATTCTATCCATAAATTAGGAAAATTTCCAGAAATAATAAAGGTAAGTGATTTAGAAGAGCAAATAGAAGCTATTTTATGGGAAATAGAATTTTTAAAAAATAAAAAGGGACTTGATTATTCAGAAATAGCTATAGTGTATCCTTATAATAAAAAGAAATTAAAAAATGGAAAAACTATTTACTTCCAGTACATACTAAAAAAAGCTCTAGAAGAAGCTAAAATTCCATATATGATACAAGAAGAGGGAATAACTAAGCTTACTAAAAAGATAGGAATAACAATATCAAATATCTATGGAATAAGAAATTTAGAATATAAAGCAGTAGTATTTTGTGAGTTAGAAATGTTATACAATCAAACAATAGCCGACAAAAAACAGGATTATCAAATAAATGATTTTGTGGGAGATTTAAATAAAATATATTTGGCTATAAATATTGCAACGGATTACTTAAAAATAATAACTACTTTTAGTGAAGAATCTAGTGATATAATAAAACTTTTGATAAAGTCGGAGGAGAAAAAATAAATTAGATATTGATGAGGTGTAGAACATGGATGAACGCAAAATTTTAACTGAAGAAGAACTAAAACTATATGATAAATTTTCTCTAAACTTTAACCAAAAAACAAAAAGAGATTATCTTTTAAAAGTAATATCTTTTAAAAAATTTATGGAAATGAAAGATTTGCTAGAAGTAAATAAAGAAGACTGCCAAAAATTTATGGATGATATAAGTCAAAGATATGCTAAATCTACAAGGGAAAAAATATACAGTTATTTACATAGCTTTTATTCTTTTTTATATAGAAATAAAAGTATAGAAATAAATCCTTTTAGCTTTGTTGAAAAGCCATTTGTAACAAGAGAAAAGGGAAAAGACGATGTTCTTAGTATCCAAGAAATAAATCAGCTAATAGATTCCCTATACAAATTAAATTCAAGAGATAGACTTATAATGGTATTTTTAACTACTACAGGATGTATGTTAAATGAATTAGTAGAAGTAAAATGGAAAGACTTAATAGTAGATGATAAAGATAACTACTATGTAAGACTTGGAAGAGGAAAAAAAGAAAGAATAGTAAAATTACATCCTTATTGCTTTAGACTTATAGAAGACTATAGATATCATTCAGGACTAAGTGAAATAATACTACCTACTAACGAGTATATATTTACAACACAAAAGAGCGATTCTATAACAGACAGAAATGTAAGACTTATAGTAAGAAAAGCATTTGACCTGGCAGGTCTTAAAAACTATTCTGCAAAGGATTTAAGACATTCTTATGCAGCTATTAGTTTAATGCTAGGTGCCGATAGAGAAGATATACAAAAGCAACTTGGATGGAGTGATAAATATTACGCTATAAGATATAAAAATGTAATAGATTTTGTAGACAGTGAAAGTATAGATTATATGATCGAAAAAGAAAATATGAATATAAACAAAAAATAAATTGAACATAGCATAAAAAAGTATTGTTATTGTTCGTAAAATTATATATAATTGTGATGTTGAAAATAAATAAATTAAGGATGGTGCTAAAAATGACTAATAAATACAGTACATATTCAAATCCTCTTACTGAAAGATATTGCAGTAAGGATATGAGTTATATATTTTCTCCACAATTTAAATTTTCTACTTGGAGAAAATTATGGATAGCTCTTGCAGAAGGAGAAAAAGAATTAGGAATAAATATAACTGATGAACAAATAGAAGAATTAAAATCTCATATAGATGATATAAACTTTGATGATGCTAAAAAAATAGAAAAAGAAGTAAGACATGATGTTATGAGTCATGTTAAAGCTTATGGAATTCAATGTCCAAAGGCTAAAGGTATAATACATCTAGGTGCTACTTCAGCTTATGTTGGAGACAATACAGATGTAATACAAATGACAGAAGCTCTAAAATTAATAAGAGTTAAATTAGTAAACTTAATAAACAACTTAAAAGTATTTGCTCTTAAAAATAAAGATATACCAACTTTAGGATTTACTCATTTCCAAGCGGCACAGCTTACAACAGTTGGAAAAAGAGCGACTTTATGGGCTCAAGATTTAATAATAGATTTAGAAGATTTAAACTATAGACTTGAAAATATGAAGCTTAGAGGAGTTAAAGGTACAACTGGAACTCAAGCAAGTTTCGTAGCTTTATTTGAAGGCGATAGTGACAAAATAAAAAAATTAGACAAAATAGTATGTAATAAAATGGGATTTGAATCTTCTTATCATGTAAGTGGTCAAACTTACACTAGAAAATTAGATTCTCAAGTTTTAAATGTACTTGCAGGAATAGCTCAAAGTATGCACAAAATGACTAATGATATAAGATTACTTCAACATCTTAAAGAATTAGAAGAGCCATTTGAAAAAAATCAAATAGGATCTTCAGCAATGGCATATAAGAGAAATCCTATGAGAAGTGAAAGAATATCTTCTCTTTCAAAATATATAATATCTGAATCTATTTCTCCAGCTATGGTAGAAGCTACTCAATGGCTAGAAAGAAGTTTAGATGATTCAGCTAATAAAAGACTTGCTATACCACAAGCATTTATGGCAGCAGATGCTATACTTGAAATAGGTATAAATGTAACAGATGGTCTTGTAGTTTATGAAAGCATGATAAACAAACATATAAGTGAAGAGCTACCTTTTATGGCAACTGAAAATATATTAATGGAAGCTGTTAAAAGAGGCGGAGATAGACAAGAATTACACGAAGAAATAAGAGAATTATCTATGAAGGCTGCTTATAGAGTTAAACATGAAGGATTAAACAACAACTTAATCGATTTAATATTAGAATCTGATGCATTTAGTATGTTAAAAAGAGAAGAAATATCTGATATATTAGATCCTATGAAATTTGTAGGTAGAGCTCCAGAGCAAGTTGTAGAATTTGTAGAAGAATACTTAGAGCCATCTATAGAACCATTTAAAGAATTTTTAGGTAATGTAGAAGTAGACTTAAGAGTATAATATAAAATTAAAGTATTTAAAATAAAGATTTTCTTATACTATATAGGAAAATCTTTATTTTTTTAATCCTAAATAATTATTGTATATGTGTTTAAAATAAATTTATACTTTTTAAATATTTTTGTATGATATGTTTTTATATATTAGAATTTATGTATCTAAAGTATATACAAATAATAACAATTAATAAAATTATGTAAAAAAATATTGTGCTATAAATTACTTTAGTGTAAAATATACAAAGGAAAAAATACAGCAATTTGAGGTGAATAATAATGAAATGTATAGTTACAGATACAATAAGTTTTTTATCTAACACATTTCCAAAAATTTATTCTAGTTTATATTTAGATTACCTAAAACAATATTCTTCATTATACAATGTAAATAAAACTCAATTGAGAGCATTAGTATTTATGAAAAACTATGGTGAAATAAGCATGACTGAATTATGTGCTAAATTAAATATAGAAAAAGGCAGTTTAACTAGCATGATAGATGATTTAACTGATAAAGGATATGTTTACAGAGAGAAAAATCTTAAAGACAGAAGAAAATATATGATAGTTATAACTGAGTCAGGTGAAAAAATAGCTGCTGATTTTACAGAAAAATTAAGCAATGATTTAGAAGAAAAATTCTTTAGGTTAGATAACGAAGATAGAGAAAGATATTTAGAGGCTATTGAAACTCTAGAAACTATATTAAATAAAAGTGAATTAAATTAATTAATCGAAAAAGGAAGTGAATGTAAAATAGATTTTACTCTATTTTGCAACACTTCCTTTTATACTTTTATTTCATATATTTAGCCTTATTTATAAATTATTAGTATATCGATATTAATTAAGCATTAGCTTTAGCAGTTTTGTAAGCTTCTAATCCAGCAGCTAATAATTTACCAGCAGCTTTTAAGTCTTCTTCTTTTAAGATGTAAGCAAGTCTTATTTCGTCAAGTCCAAGACCTTCAGTTGCATAGAATCCAGCAGCTGGAGTAGCCATTACAGTAGCTCCATCCATACGGAATTCAGTTAACATCCATTTAACGAAATCTTCAGCATTTTCAACTGGTAATTTAGCAACTATATAGAATGCACCCATAGGTTTTTTGCATATAACGCCGTCAACTTTCATTAATTCATCGTATAAAACATCTCTTCTCTTACAATATTCTTCGTTTACTTCTTTTAAGTAAGAAGCTGGAGTTTCATTGAATAATGCAGCAGCACCTAATTGTTCTATAGTAGCTATACATAATCTTCCTTGGCATAATTTCATAACTTCAGCCATGAATTCTTTATTTTTACAAGCTATAGAACCTATTCTAGCACCACAAGCACTATATCTCTTAGATACAGAATCTATTATTATACATCTATCTTCTATTTCTTTTACATTACCGAAGCTAGTGTATTCAAGTCCTTCATATATGAATTCTCTATAAACTTCGTCAGCTATTAACCATAAATCGTTTTCCTTAACTATTTCAGCTAGCATGTAAACTTCTTCTTTAGTGTATACACAACCAGTTGGGTTACCTGGGTTAGAAACTAATATAGCTTTAGTTTTGTCATCTATTTTAGCAACTATTTCTTCTTTTGATGGAAGATGGAAACCGTTTTCAGCTTTAGTAGTTATAGGTTTAACTTTCATTCCTATAGATTGTCCGAAACCATTGTAGTTAGTATAGAATGGTTCTGGTATTAAAACGTTATCTCCTGGGTCACACATAGCCATAAATGAGAATAATAATGCTTCACTACCACCGTTAGTTACTATTAAGTCTTCTGCAGCAAAGTCCATATCATAAGTTTTGTAGTATTTTTGTAAAGCTCCTATTAATTCAGGAAGACCTTGAGATCCTGCATATTCTAAAACTGGTTCTTCAAAACTTTTAACTGCTTTAAAGAAACAATCTGGAGTTTTTATATCAGGTTGACCTATATTTAAGTGATAAACTTTTACACCATCAGCTTTAGCTTTAGTAGCAAGTGGTGCAAGTTTTCTTATTGGTGATGATTGCATAGATTTTACTCTTTTAGAAAATTTCATTTGAGAATTCCCCCTTATATTAAAAAAATGATATATATAATTTAGATTTATAGATATTCAATCTATTAATAGATTAACACAATTTTCAGAAAAAATCATTGTTTTATTGAAAAAAATTTAAAAATATTTAAATAATTTTGAAAAAAAAGAAAAAGATGATTTTTTGCAGAAAGTTCATAATAAAATAAAGAATTATTTAAAATAAAATTAAAAAAATTATAAACAAATTTATTTAATATATAAAAAAAATGAAAAAATAATAGTTAAATAAATCTAATAAAGATATAATAATAAAAGAAAATAATTTATATATAAAAAAGGAGACAAAAGATGAAGTTTATATCTTGGAATGTAAATGGAATAAGAGCTTGTGTTACAAAAGGCTTTTTAGATTTTTTTAAAGAAATAAATGCAGATGTATTTTGCTTACAAGAAACTAAATTACAAGAAGGACAAATACAGCTTGAATTAGATGGATACTATCAATATTGGAATTATGCTAAGAAAAAAGGATATTCAGGAACAGCAATTTTTACAAAGAAAGAACCTTTATCTGTAAATTATGGCATACAAATAGAAGAACATGATCAAGAGGGACGAGTTATAACTTTAGAATATGAAGATTTTTATTTTGTAACCGTATATACTCCAAATTCTCAAAGTGAATTAAAAAGACTAGATTATAGAATGAAGTGGGAAGATGATTTTAGAGATTATTTATTAAAGCTAAAAGAGAAAAAATCAGTAATATTATGTGGAGATTTAAATGTAGCTCATAAGGAAATAGATTTAAAAAATCCTAAAACAAATAGAAAAAATGCTGGGTTTACAGATCAAGAAAGAAACAAATTTAGCGAATTACTTGAAAGTGGATTTATAGATACTTATAGATATTTTAACCCAGACAAAGAGGGGATATATTCTTGGTGGTCTTATAGATTTAAAGCTAGAGAAAAAAATGCAGGATGGAGAATAGACTATTTTTGTACATCAGATGATTTAAAAGATAAGTTAGAAAGTGCTGATATACATACACAAGTTTTAGGTTCAGATCATTGTCCAATAGAACTTGTAGTTAAAGATTTAAAATAATTTTAAAAAAGGTCTTTTTAATTTTTATTAAAAGGACCTTTTTATGTGCTTAAAATAAATCTTTATTAAAATATTTAAAATAAAAAATTTATTTACTTTGATTCATTTTTATTATTAATTATAAATTTATTTCTTTTGCCCATATTGTAGGCAGTAAGTATGATTTTTTTGTCTTCTTTAGTTAAGTTTCTTTTTAATATTGTTTTAAATTCATCGAATAATTTATCATAATCTATTTTTAAATTTTGTTTTTCTTTTTTAGATAAACTATAAGTATAAAACTCTGGTTTAATGTTTTCATTATTTATCTTTTGAAAAACAAGAGCAGTGTAATATGCATCATTTATAGCATTGTGGTATTTTTTATCTTGTTCTAAATTTAATATTGAAATTGCATTTTGAAGTCCAATACATTTTCCGACAGGATTATTAAAAAATTTAGATGCATGTTGTTGTATATTTATGTAAGATTTAGGAAGCTCATGATAAGATAAATTATAATATAATATGTTTCTATAAAGTTCTTTTAAATCTCCAGCTCCCCAAGTTCCAAATATAGCATCTTTTGAATCTATAAATGTTAAAAAATTTTTGTATGCTTCTTCAAAAGAAGGCGCAGTTTTTAAATCACTATTTGTAATACCTGTCATTTTTTTTACAAAAGGATGTATACTTTTGTAAATTTCAGATTTTATATAAGTTGAAAAGGTATCTAATATATTTAAATTAGAGTCTAATTTAATAGCTCCAATTTGTACTATTTCAAATGGACATTTGTCATCTGAAACTGTTTTATTATTAACCTTATCAAAGCCTTGGTTAAATTCTAAATCAAAAATTATATATTCCATAATATTTCTCTCCTAGTTACTATATAGCTAAATGATTTTACTTATTAATAAGAAAATCTTTATTAAAAAATCATAAAAAATACTTTTGAAAATTAATAATATTAAATTTTGGTGATATAATTAATTATATCATTAATTTAATAAAAAATAAGCTTTTAACATAATATATGTAAATTTTAATTACTTAAAATATTTTAAAATGTGTTGCATGCTTTTTACAAATTATATATAATAATAGACAGAAAACACGAATAAAAATCCATAAAAAATATATAAGATACGGATTCGATACGAAGAGTTATTAGGGAGGATTATATGAATAAACAAGTTCTTGTAATAGATAAAAGAAATGTAAGCAATGAAAAATTAAAAGAAATTTTATTAGAAAATCCTAATATAAAATTTTTATCACTTATGGGAGTAGATTTAGGGGGAAATGCGACAGATGAAAAAGTGCCAATAAGCTTATTATTAGAAGATGTTGATCACTTTTTAAAATCAGCAATTCAAACTGATGGTTCTAGTGTTGAGTTACATAATATAGCAACTTTAAATAATGCAAAAGTAGATTTGATGCCAGATCAAAATTGTAAATGGTATGTTGATTATAATTCAGATAATATAGATGAAGAAACAGGAAGACCTGTTGGAACATTAATAATACCAGCACTTTTAATACATGATAATAAAAAAGTTGGGTCTAGAGGAATACTTAGAAAAGCTCAATCTCATTTTGAAAAATCGCTTATAGAAATATTTAGAGAATATCCTCATATATTAAAAGATATAGGTATAGATAGTGTAGATGATATAGAAAAAATAGTTTTAACAGCAGCTACTGAATTAGAGTTTTGGGTAAATACACCAGAAGATAAAGCTGACTTAGAAGAACTTGCTATATCTCAAAGTTTAAAAGAACAATATTGGAAGAGAACTCATGGTATAATAAGAACTTGTCTAGAACAAACGCTAGATAAACTTGAAAAAATGGATATGCATCCAGAAATGGCACATAAAGAAGTTGGTGGGATTGCAAGTTCTATAAATAGAAGTGGTAAGACTAAACATGCAATGGAACAACTTGAAATATCTTGGAGATTTGATAATCCTTTACAAGCAGCAGATAATGAACTTATAGTAAGACAAGTTGTTGAAGATATATTTACTATGAATGGACTTGAAGTTACATTTAAAGCAAAACCAATTCAAGGTGTTGCAGGTAGTGGAGGACATACTCATGTTGGAGTAAGTTTAATACTTAAAGATGGAAAATCAAAGAACTTATTTGCTCCAAAAGATATGGCAAATGATTATTTAAGTGTAGCTGGTTATGGTGCTTTAATGGGACTTTTATATAATTATGAAGTAATAAATCCAATAGTTGCAAATAATATAGACAGTTTTGAAAGATTAGTACCAGGATTTGAAGCTCCAGTTTGTATAGTTACTTCTCTTGGACATAGTTGTGAAACTCCATCAAGAAATAGATCAGTATTAGTAGGTCTTATAAGAGATGCCAAAAATCCTAAATCACTTAGATTTGAGCTTAGATCTCCAAGTCCACTTTCAAATACTTACTTAGTAATATCTGCTTGTTATCAAGCAATGTTACATGGTATAAAATTTGCAGCTAAGAGCGGATTTGATACTAAAGCTTTAGAAAAGGAATTATCTAAAGATATAGGTGAAGAAGGAGTATACTTAGAAAAAGATAGAAAATATAGAGATGAAAATAATGTATTTGAACATTATACTGAAGAAGAAAGAAATGAAAGATTTGGTATACCACCAAAAACAGTATATGAAAATATGCTAAATCTTTCTAAATATGAAGAAAAAATAGAATGTTTAAAAGATGGAAATGTATTTACTGATAGTATAATAAATTCATTTAAATACGGTTCTCTTGATAAATGGAAAAAAGAATTAAGACATAGAATAATACATGAAGATATGGATACTCTTAGAGGATATGTAAGACTTCATAATAAAGAAAATATGGATGCTTTAGATGAAGTAAACTGGAATAAAATTTCAGATATAAAATTCAAAATAATGAAAGACACTTTAACTACTAAATCATTATTTACAAGAATAAATGATGCAATAGATAATAAAGACTATGAAGCTGTATCTGAATTACAACTAGAGCTTAGCCATTATATGATAGAAATAAGAAACTTATATAGAGATTATAAGAAAAATATTTATTAAAATAAAACCTCTACTATTTAGCTTTGCTAAATAGTAGAGGTTTTTTATCTATAATAAAAATATTATATAGATTTAAGTATATGAAAAACTAAAAAAAATATTATTGCATATGAAGAAAATTTTCTCAAATAGTCATAGGCACTTTTTTCTAGCCTAGTAAAATTTTTTGAAATTATTAAAATTAACAATATTAAAAAGAATATATCTATAGTTAATTTTGAAACATATATATAAAGACAAGATATATGAATAAAAAAACATATAAAAAAAATAAAAGGTAAATAGCAATTGTGTTTAGATAAAAGAGGAAGAATAGCATTTATTTTTTTCTTTACTTTTAGATTATGGATTTTCATATATAAATCCTTCAAAAAATAGGAAAGAAAATTTAGAACTAATATGAATGAGCATATAATTCCACATACATCACCTAGAATTTTAATCATAATAAATCTCTCCTCCTAAATAATGATTAATAATTATATATTTATTTAAAAGTCAAAAAAGTATAGATTTTTATTTAAAATCAAAAAAATTATAAATTGGCAATGTAAAAAAATTTTACTGTTATTTAAAGGAATTAATATTTAAAATATAGAATATTAAATTTAAAATGATGATATATTTATAACATATAAAATGATGATATATTTATAACATATTGTATTTGTTTTAAAATGGCGAACAAATATAATTTCCGTATATGTAATTCAAAAAAGTCAACATTTAAGGATTTTTGACTTTTTTATAGTGGCTAAAGGTTTGTTTTGCATAAAATTTATAAAAAGGGAGCTGATTTTATGAAACGAAAATTAATACAAGAAACAATAATTTATTGTATTTTACCAATAATGGCCATTACTATTTTTTATACTGAACATAAATCTATTCCTTGGATTGTTTTAATGATTGGAGTTTTATATGCTCTATATATAAAGAGTAAGGAAAATAGAATTAATTATACTTATTTGACTTTTTTACTTCTTTTTAATATATATTTTATAAGTACGAGCAATATGAATGGAAATATGTTAGTACAATTTAACTTGGGATTTGTATTATTGATAGGTATTATGATTTTGGTATTAGAATCAGTAGATATAAATATATGTGGAGTAGTACTTCGTGATATATTACTTATGCTAGGAGAAAATAAAATAAGTGCATATAAAATAAGTAAAAGAAGTAAAATAAATACTAATCTAAAAAGACTTTCCACATTAATCATACTAGAACTGTTATGTTGTGATTTAGTTGCTATATACTATATAAACATAATTAATATGCCTCAGCTTAAGAATTTTTTTAGCTATGAAGTTTTAATTATAATTTTATTTACATTGATTCAAATATACCAAATCAGCGATATAAAAGATAAAATTTCTTACATAAAAGGTGATACTAAAAAACTCATCAAACAAAATGTGGATTTAGGAAAGATCATAAACTTAGAACAATATAGATAAATTTAAATATAATTACTAAATATATAAAATATAAATTTTAGAATAATTTATATAAAACTTAAATAAACCCAGTAATCATACTGGGTTTTATTTGTGTTACTATAAAAGCTCCATTACATAATCACCTATGTTTTCAGGATTGATGTTTTTCTTTACATGGACTAGATTTTCAAGCATAAAGTCTATTCTGTGGTCTAAATCACCATTTACCATTAAGTCAAAAATTTCTTGAAGCTCAGCTTTGTTGTTGTATACTATACCGATTCCTTTATCTATTATAAATTTTGAATTTTCTATTTCTTGTCCTACTTTAGGTGTTTTTATTATAATAGGAATTTGTGCATTTATAGCTTCAAATAAAGTGGCTCCACCAGGTTTTGTAACAAGTAAATCGTATTTAGATAAAATTTCTGACATATTAGTTACAAATCCAAGAACTTCGATGCTTTTTAGAGGATTTTTTACTGTTAAATTGTTAAAAAGCTTTTCGTTTTTTCCAGTTATAATGGTAACTGCAATTTTGTCTTTGTATTCTGTAGAAAATTCATCTAACCATCTTATAAAATCTTCATCAAAGTCGAATAAGCCTCTTCCGCCTCCCATAAGTAGAATATTGTATTTTCCATTTTGGAAGTAGACTTTATTTTTTATATTAAATCTTTTGTCAGTAGGGACGCCTGTAACTCTGAAAAGATCAGGATCTAGTCCTTTTTGAACATATCTATGTTTTATTTCGTATGTAGGAACAAAATACATATCTGTATTAGGAAAAATCCACTCTAAGCTATCTACAACATCTGTAATAACAGTTATACATGGGATTTTATTATTTTCCTGTTTTGAATTAAAATCATATACACATCCAGCAGCTGATGGAAATGTAGAGATTATTAAATCTGGTTTAATTTTCAATATATATTCAGTAAGCTTAGGCGTATATATTTTGTATGTTATATCGAATTTAGAGTCAAAATTCTTCTTAGCATAATAATAATAATTGTAAAGCTCAGGAACATACTTAGTATTTCTCTCATATAACTTGACCATAGGATTATTTATACGAGGTATACTTGCATTTATGAAATTTTGAATTACTATATTGTAGTTTGGGTTTTTCTCTAAAATATATTCTTTTATGGCATTGGCAGCACTTACATGACCCGCTCCAAATTGGGCAGTTAATATTAATATAGTTTTACCAATATTACTCAATATATCACCTCCAATTTTATATATTATCTACTTATAGTATTATACAGTTTTGTGAACTTTAAATCAAATTTTGGAAGATTTACTTTAAAAATTTTTATAGAATAATTTATTTAAAAAAGTAAATACTAATATTGCTAATAAATTTTAAATTAGGAGAGTGAAGTTTGATGTTAAAAAAAATAGCACTTATATTAGTTATAATTGGAGCACTTAACTGGGGATGTGTAGCTTTATTTTCTACGGATATAGTGGGTTATTTATTTGGAGGGACATATTCTCTTATAAGTAGAATTATATTTGGGTTAGTAGCATTAGGCGGTATTTACTTAATACCTTCTTTATTATCAGAGAGAATAGATGAAGAATAAATTAAAATATGGCAGTGTAGATACACTGCCGTATTTATGATACATATTTTTAATAATAGACCTACTTTTATATTATAAATATAGAGGAAAATAACAAAATAAATCAAAGTAAATATAGAGGTGATTTTTTGGATGGATTAATTTTAAAAGACAAAGATTTTTTTGAAATTATAAAGACTTTGATTTTTTCAATTGTAGGTCTATCGTTTTTTTTCTTTCCTTTAATTATAAATAATGAAGTAATGTCTCCTGTATTTTTTTTATCTGATTTTATATATTTAAATCATCAAAAATTTATATATACTTGTACTTTGGTTTTTATAATTTTATTTTTAATAAAAGAAGCTTCAAAAGACAAAAAAAGTATTTTTGATAGAATTTCCATTTTGCTTAAAGTTTTATCCATAATTATTTTGATAGTATTAATTTTAAAAAATAATATTATATTTATACAAAATAGAGACTTAGAACAAATAATGAAAGACAATCTTTTTAAGATTACGGTGTTATTTCCTCTTAGTTGTTTGTTTATACCTTTTTTATTAGAATATGGGTTTATCTATATATTAGATGGATATTTTAGTAGGTTTACTAAAAAGTTTTTTAGAATAACTGGAAAATCAGTATTAATTGTTTTTATATTTTTCTTTGTAGATAGCTTTGTGGGGATTTATACAATTTATAAGATGTATAAAGATGGAAAAATAAGAAAAAATGAGTGTGCAAATATTTTATTAAACTACCCAATTTTACAAATATCTATAGTAATTTATATTGCCAATCAATTAAATTTAAGCGTAACAGTTTTATTAATAACTTCCGTATCTATATTTTTAATTACAAACTTTATTATCTGTAGAATTTATCCATTAAAAAATATAAAAAAGACTTTTTTAGTAAAAAATAAATATAAGGAAAAAAGCTATAAGAAAAATAAATTGAAAATGTCTTTGATTACTTATTTAGAAAATAAAAATAAAAAAAATTTATTAAAATATGTATTTGAATATTTTAATGAAGCTATAAATATAGTAGCAGACATAATTCCTTTTTTTGTATTGTCCTTTTGGTGTTTAGATTTTATATGTGAAAATGATTTGATTTTATCTATTGTAGCGTATCCATATGAATTTTTTTTAGATTTATTAAAATTTCCATGTTCAATTAATATAAGCAAAACAGTTGTCTTGGCATTTTTTAATCAAGTTTATTCGGTAGAAGTTTTAACACAGAATATAAATTTAATCTCTAGAATGACAATAGCTTTAATCGTAATAACCCAAGGAATTTCTATTACTACAAATATTATTTTTATAAGAAGGTATATGAGGTTTATAACTTATAGGGATATATTTATTGTTTACTTAGAGAAAATAATTATTACTACATTTGTGATATTTTTTATTTATTATTTAAACTTAGGATATACTATCGGTTATTTAGGCATTTTTATTGTATCCCAGTTGTAACCAGTTTTTTTGCTTTACATATAATTATAATAAACAAAAAAATATATTTTTTGTAATTTATTCAACAGAGGGGAATAATTTGTCATGAAAAAGAAAAAAAAATCTTGCTTATACAACAATCAGGGAAATAATTGCAAACCTACAAAAGAAAAATGTGAGTGCAATGTAGATAAAAGTCCTTGTAATCTTAATATAGAAAAACAATGTACTATGAACCAAAAATGTGAATGTAATGTGAAAAGTTGTATTCCAGATACAGATATAACTCCAATAGAATCTTGCAAACCAACAAATTGTAAGAAAAAAATAAAAGAATATGTTTATCCATGTGAATGTGATTTAGATATTAAATATGATGATAAATGTGTTGATTTAGCTCAAAGAGCAGAGGAACTATTTGAAAAAGCTAAAAAATACGAGAAAAAGGCAATGTGTAATTTTGAAGAAGCTAGAAATCTAGAACAAAGGGCAAAGGATTTATCTAAAAAAGCTTGCAATTTATTACAAAATGCAAAAGATGCAGATAAAGGTTCTCAAAATGCAAGCTGTAGTGCACAAGAATTAATGAAGGAAGCGGAAAGATTATGCTGCAAGGCAAAAGAATTATACAAGGAAGCTCACTGTATAGAAAATGAAGCTAAAGAGATTTGCGAAGATGCTAAAAATTCCTATGAAAAGGCTGAAAACTATAAGGAACAATCAAAATATCTTTACAATCAAGCTTTAAAATGTGATGAAAAGGCATTAAAATGCTATAAATCAGTAGGAGAAAAAATAAAAGAATTTGAAGATAAATCTAAAAAATGTGAAAATCTTATAAATAAATGTAATGATAAGCTAAATAACATAGATAAATGTGGTAAAGTAGATAAGTATATCAATATGGATAAATATAATTGTCATATCAAAAAAGATGATTGTAACTGCAATCATATGAGCAATTCTTTTGAATATAATTGCAATCAAAACAATTGTGATTATGAATATGAAAAAAATTGTGCTTGTCAAAATCAAAAGAGCTATAGTTATATAGATCCTATATATGATATGACACCAATGCAATATATGGGAAATATGCCTTACCAATATGTAAATATGCAAACTCCATATATGATGGTAGATGAAGATGATGTAGAAGATGTAAATGATATGTGGAATAACTATTATATGTATATGCAAAAAATAATTAAATCTATGGATTAATCAAAATAGGAGGTACAAAAGTACCTCCTAAATTTAGGATTAAATATGTATTTATGAAAGAATAAATTAAAGTTATTTTTTTGGAAGTTCAACTGTAAACGAAGAACCTTCACCTAATATACTTTTTACTCTTATTGTACCTAAACACAAATCAACAATTCTCTTTACAAGAGGTAGACCAAGTCCATTTCCTTGACTAGAATGTGAACTGTCTTCTTGATAAAATTTATCGAAAATACGATTTAAGTTTTCGCTTTTCATACCAATACCATTATCCATGATTTTTACTATAATAGTATCTTCAGTATCCATAAGTTCTATAGTTATTTTTCCATCTTGTGGAGTAAATTTTATAGCATTAGATATTAAGTTTATCCAAACCTGTTGTAAAAGGTCTTCATTGCTATGTATTTCTACTTTATCTAAGTTTATATGTAAATCTAGATTTTTTTCAGAAATATCCTTTTGTAAAAGAAGTATTGAATGTCTAAGCTGTTCATCTAGAGAAAATGTAGTTTTGTCTGTTATAATTTCTTGAGTTTCAAGTTTAGTTAATTTTAAAATATTTGTAGTCAGGCTAGATACTCTAGTAGTTTCGCTTATTATTATATCTAAATATTCATTTTTTTCTTCATTTGATAGAGAATCGTCTTTAAGTAGATTTGAAAATCCCTGTATAGTTGCAATAGGTGTTTTTATTTCGTGGGATACATTATTTATAAAGTCGTTTCTCAAAGTTTCAATACTATTTAATTCTTTAACCATAGTATTAAATTTAGCAGTTAAGGCACCCATTTCAAAATCATTAGGAATAGGAAGCTGTATTTTGAAATTACCTTTAGAAACTTCACCAGTGGCGTAATTTAAATTTCTAATAGGCATTAAAACTCTCTTACTAAACATAGTCACTATAATAGATATAAAAAGTGATGTAAATAAAAGGGCCAGTAGAGAATTTATCATTATGTAGGAAAATAAATTGCTCTTAGGTTTATTTGAAATTACTACATATTTTCCATCTATTGATATAATTGTAGATATAGATGGCATAAATGAATGTTCAGAATATATGAGACTTCCATCTTTAGTTAAATTTTTGTACTTTGATATATCATTTACTACACTTATTTCGTATTCATTACTGAAATCTATGGAGATAATTTTTTCTAGAGGAAAATCAGTCTCTTCGTGTAGCATAAATATATTTTCTGCTATTTTGGTTTGATTTTGTTTCATAGTGTCTACTATTGAATTTCCAAAGAAACAATAAGAAATCAAAAGAGAAAAAATACTTGAAAAAGTGGCAATCCATATAGTAAATAAAATAAGTCTAGTTTGTAAATTTCTTATCATGAATTTACCACCGCTTTGTATCCAAGCCCTCTAACAGTTACAATTTCAAAGTCTTTAGAATTTTTATATTTTTCCCTAATTCTTTTTATATGAACATCTACAGTTCTCTCATCTGCCATACTTTCCATACCCCATATTTCATCTAGCAGTTGTCTTCTTGTAAATATAGTATCTGGGGATGATACTAATTTGAATAGTAGATAAAATTCTTTTTTAGGTAGAGTGTTACTTTCTCCTAAATAAGTTACAGATAGAGAATTGTAATCAAGTGTAGTATCTCCAATTGTTATTTTGTGATCATTTACAATTTTTGAGCGTCTAAGTATCGCTCCAATTCTTAAAATTAACTCTTCAAAATCAATAGGTTTTACCATATAATCATCTGCACCTATTGAAAATCCCATTTTTTTGTCTTCTAATTGTTCTTTAGCAGTTACTATGATAATAGGAATTTCACAATTTCCATCTCTTAATGTTTTTGTAAATTCGTAACCGTCCATATTAGGCATCATAATGTCGCAAATTATTAAATCTATATGGTTAGTATCTAAAACATCAAGACCTATTTCTCCATCTTCTGCTTCAAAAGTTGAATATCCATTTTGTTTTAAGGTAGCACATATGAGTTTTCTCATATTTTTATTATCTTCAATTACTAATATATTAAACATTTAAACACCTCAAATTTTTTATAAATATTAAATTAATTATTTTAATGTACAAAGTTATAGTATAGTATTTAATTATATATTGTAAATATGAACTTAATATAAAATTTTTTAGAGAATAAATTTAAAGAATATTTTTTGTAGAAAATGTAAAATTTAATTCATATAATATTAATAAACTTATTTTATAATACATAATAAATTAAATATATAATGATAGTTTATATAACTTTATTGATATATAATAGGAGGACTTATGTTACAACTAAAAAATATTTATAAAAGCTATATAACTGGACAAAGTAGGCAGATTGCTTTAGATGGGATTAATTTAAAATTTAGAAGATCAGAATTTGTAGTAATTAAAGGAGCAAGTGGCTCTGGAAAAACGACATTTTTAAATATAATCGGTGGATTAGAGTATTCTGATAAGGGAGATTTAATTTTTAATGGAAAATCTACAAAAAAATTTACAGATGAAGATTGGGATTATTATAGGAATAATTATGTAGGTTTTATCTTTAAAGATTCCAATCTTATACCACACTTAAGTATACTGGAAAATGTTGAAATAGCCGTATCAATGACAAATTTATCAAAAGATGAAATAAGAAAAAAATCATTAGATGCCATTGAAAAGGTTGGTCTTAAAGATTATATTACAAATACATCTGAGGATTTATCTAAAGAAGACATCAAAAAAGTTGAAATTGCACGTGCAATTGTAAATGACCCAGATATAATAATAGCAGATAATCCTACAGGAAACTTAGATGGAAAGTCTACCCTAGAGATAATTAAATTAATTAAAGAAGTATTTAGAAATAAATTAGTTATAATAGCGACACAAAATCCAATTGTATCAAAAGAATATGCTACAAGAATTGTAGAACTTAGATACGGAGAAGTTATTTATGACAGTGATCCTCTTTATGAAAATTCATATCAAAGGGAATTTGATGTAGGAAAAACTAAGATGAAACTATCTACATGTATGAAGTTTAATCTGAGATTTATATCTAAGAAAAAATTAAAAACTTTTTTAACTATATTAATATCTTCTATAGGACTTACTGCTATAGGGATAACTTTGTCTTTAATAAATGGCTTTAATGAAAAAATAAATAGCTATGAAAATGATACATTATCAGGATTTCCAATTGTAATAAATGAAATATATACAGGATTGGATATAAATAATAATGATAATAAATCATATCAAAAGTATAGTAATGATGAAATTGTATATCCTTATGACTCAGAGACTAATAGTCAAACTTATCAAAATAAAATAACATGTGAGTATATGGACTATATCAAAAATATGGACAAAAATCTATTTTCTACAATATCTTATAACAATGAGTTAAATATGAATATACTCAAAAAAGATGAAAATGGAAAAGTTTATATAGTAGATATTTCTAAAATTAAATTTTCATCTTATCCAAATGGTCAAAATGAAAGATATTTACAAGATAATTATGATTTATTGTATGGATATTATCCTACATCCAAAAAAGATGCTGTTTTGATTGTAGATGATTACAATAGAGTAGACAAAAATATTCTTAAAAGTTTAGGAATACAAAATAAAAGTCAAATTGAATTTGATGAATTAATTGGTAAAGAATTTAAAATAGTACTAAATGATGATTTTTATCAAAAAAATAACGATTATTACTTTACAGATAATAGTGATTTTAATTTAAATAGACTTTATAACTTGGAAAGTTCAATAACTATTGATATTACAGGTATAGTCAGGGCAAAAAAAGAAAATGTAAATTGTGTTTTACCACAGGGAATTTCTTTTAGCAATGACTTATATAAAGACTATATAAATGATTGTATGAATTCAAATATAGTAAAAGCTCAAAAAAATCTAGAATATAATGTAATAACTGGACAGTCTTTTGAAAAAAATGAGAATAAACTTTTAATATCTGATATATCAGATATAAATATTTTTACAACTACATCATCTTATAATTCAAAAGAGGAGATGATGAGTTTTTTAGGAGGCTCTTATATACCTTCTTCAATAACTATCTATCCAAAAGATTTTGAATCTAAGGGGCAAATAATAAAATATTTAGATAAATATAATGAAAATAAAGATAAAAAAGAGATTGTAGTATATACAGATAAATCTCAAGTTATAGGAAAAAGGGCTGCTACTATAATGGGCTTTGTAAATAATACACTAAAAATAGTTATAGCTATATTGATTATAATATCTGTGATAATAATATTTATAACTACATATATATCATTATTAGAAAGACAAAAGGAAATAAGTATACTAAAAATGCTAGGAGCAGGCAAAAGGGATATTTTTAATTTATTTAATTTAGAAAATATCTTTATAGGAATTTGCTTTGGACTTTTAGGTATATTTACTACATGTATTTTTATAATACCTATAAATTTAATTTTAAAAAGAATTACAGGATTTTCAAGTATATTATTCTTAAAATTTGAACATATAGTTTTATTGATGATTATAAGTATTTTCATATCTTTAATAGGATCAATTATTCCAGCTAAAATGGCTGCAAATAAAAATCCAGTTAAATTTTTCAAAAATGAATAAAAATAAGGAGCAGTTATAGTGCTCCTTATTTTTTTACCAACCTTTTATCACATCAAAAGCTTCATCAGATATTTTTCCATCTATAAAATCTTTTATAGCCTGTTCTATTATATCTATTGCCTTGTCCATTTCTTCGTAAGTTATAATAAGTGGAGGTTGAACTCTTAAAGTAAGTTCGCCAAGTGAAATTAAAACAAGTCCATTTTGCTGACATTCGTAGATTATTTTAGTACAAGTATCTTTATCTGCAAGATCTACACCTATTGAAAGTCCAAGTCCACGAACATCTTTTATGATATCGTATTTTTTTTGAAGTTCTAAGAATTTATTTTTAAAATATTCACCCTTTACTCTAGATTGTTCTACTAAATTTTCTCTTTCATATATTTCTAGCATTTTTAGAGCAGCTACACAGACTGTTGGGTTACCAGAAAGTGTAAATACATGAGCCGGTGCATTTAAGCAGTCTATGATTTCAGATTTTCCTATAGTTATTCCCATAGGAAGACCTCCACCAGATGCTTTTCCCATAACTATTATGTCAGGTTCAACATCAAAATGTTCTATAGAGAAAAATTTACCACTTCTTCCCCAAGCCTGTTGTATTTCATCTACTATAAATAAAATATTATTTTCTTTGCATAGATTGTAAAGAGCTTTAACATATTTTTTAGGAGGAACTACAATGCCTGAATCTCCTGCTATTGGTTCAAAAAATACTGCGGCTACTTCTTCTGAAGGAAGATAAAGATTAAATGCATTTTCTATTTCTTTTAAACATTCAAGATTACATGAAGCTTCACATTTTCCATAAGGACATTTGTAGCATGTAGGATAATTAAAATGATATATATCTGGAATTAGTGAGCCTACTTTTCTCTTCATGTTTAAGCTTATAGCAGATACTGACATAGCTCCAAAAGTACTACCATGGTATGAACCATTGAAAGAAATTATTTTGTTTCTGCCAGTATATGCTTTTGCAAGCTTCATAGCTCCATCTATACCTTCAGAGCCTGTAGTAGAAAATAACACTTTTTTGTTGTTATCTCCAGGATATAACTCTATTAACTTTTCAGCGTATTCAACGGGCTCCTTACATGGAAAATAAACCATAGCCATTTGTGATAGTTTTAGCATTTGTTCTTTTACAGCTTCTGCAATTTCTTCATTTCCGTAACCTATATTTGAAGATGATGCACTTGAAAGTAAATCTATATATTCTTTACCTTCATAATCATACAAAAGAGATCCTTTTCCATATTTAAAAACTATTGGACAGTATGGAAGCTTTTGAGTTTTGCCTAAAACTTCTCTTTCTCTTTTGCTAATTTCTTTACTTGTAGATAATGAACTCATATTTTATATTACCTCCTTATTTTAAAAATATTTGAAAAATTTAGATTTTTATAATTGCTCATAAAAATAGATTATAATTTTATAGTAATTATATATTTTTTAAAAATCAATCAAAATTTAAAATAAGGAGGCAAGTATTATTTCAAAAGTTCTTCTTCAATAGATTTGTATACACTTTGCATAAGGAGGTTGAAATTTTGAGTGCTTTTAAAGTAATTTTCAACTAGAGGGTTTTGAAATGTTTTTATATATTCTTTGTCTAGCTTTGAAATTTTTTTACTAGCTTCATCTAATTTATATCTAGTATAGATTTTATCTTTTTTAATTATATATTCGTCTAATTGTCTTTTTATATTTTTATTTTTTTCAATTTCTTTTTTATATTTTGTCATAGTTTTATATTCATTTGTAGTTTTAATAAATTGTGCAAGTTCTATAGCTTTTTGATTTATATTCATAAAAAATCCTCCCTTACATTTTATAATATAGTTTATAAAAATCCAGGAGGATATAGAACCTTTTATTTTTATCTTAAAAAATTAATTATTTTATAGATGTTAAATCATTTAAAAATACTTCAAAAAATACGCCGTTATTGTGGTCTATATCGTATTTAGATGTATATTCTACACATTTTGATATAAAATCAGTGGCTATTTTTATAGAATCGAATAAATTATAATCGTTAGTTATAAGTCCTGCTACTATAGAAGTAAATATATCTCCTGTACCGCTATAGTATTGGTGGTTGTAGTCTGTTTGATAAGAGAAAACTTCGCCTGTAGATTTATCAAAGCCTACATTTATTATATGGTCTTTTATTACAAGACCTGTAATTATTACTTTTTCAGGTCCTAAATCAGATATTTCCTTTGCAAGGTCTATAGTTTCTTCTAATGTGTAATTTGTATGGTATTTCTTTTTAGTTAGAAGACATGCCTCAGTAAGATTAGGTGTTACTAGGTCTGAAACTTTAACTAAATCCTTTATCTTTTCACATATTTCATCATCAAAAGTATCATAGTATTTACCAGAATCTCCCATAACAGGATCCACAATTATATAGGCATTTTCATTGTTTTTTATAAAATTACATACTATATCTATTTGATGGATTGAACCTAGAAAACCACTGTATATAGTATCTAAGTTCAAGTTTAATTCCTTCCATACTTTAGCATATTCTTCCATTTGTGAAGTTAAATCACAATAGGAAAATTTTGGATATGCCGTCTGACTAGATAGTATTGCTGTGGGAAAGGGACAGCATTGAGTTTTTAAAGCCGATAATATGGGAATTGCTACAGTAAGAGAACACTTTCCAATTCCAGACATATCGTGTATGGCAGCTACTTTTTTTATCATAAATCCTCCTTATTTAGAATAAATTTTTCTGTTTAGTTTACAGAAATAAAAATTGTCTAAATATATTTTACTATTAATTGGATATATATAAATAGATTTGTAAAAACTTTTTTTAAAAGTTTAAATTTGTACGAATACAATTTTTAAAATTTATTTTATTTTAAAAGTAATTTTTTTATATAAACATAAACTAACATAGTTTGATAAAATTGTGCTATCATCAAATCAAGGTAATTATGAAATTTTATTCAAAAAAATAGGTAATATAGGTGGGAAAATTATGAATTGGAAAATCAAAAAATTTAATGAGTTAAGCGCAGAAGAAGTATATAAAATTTTAGCTTTAAGAAATGAAATATTTATCGTGGAGCAAGAATGTCCTTATTTAGATTGTGATGGTAAAGATTTTAAGGCTTATCATTTATTTTTGGAAGAAGATGGTGAAGTAGTTGCATATTCAAGAATTTTAGATAAAGGAGTTTCATATGACGAAATAGCAATAGGAAGAGTTATCGTTAAAAAAAGCCATCGTGGCAGAGGAATTTCAAAAAAAATGATGATAAAGGCTATTGATTTTGTGGAAAATACATTGTGTAGTGATACTATAAAACTTCAAGCTCAGTCATATTTACTTGATTTTTATGGAAGCTTTGGATTTAAACCTATTTCAGAGGAATATCTAGAAGATGACATTCCACATACAGATATGATGTATAAAAGTAAATAAAGTATATTTTCATAGATTTTGACAACAAATCAGTAGAAGTAAAACTATATGATAGTAAAGAAATTTGTTTTTTGAAAATATATAATATAAAAATTATAAAGGGAAATATATAATAGGAGAACTTATTATGATATTTCCTTTTTTAGTTATAATATAAAAATTATAAAAGTTAATTATTGTTTTTAATTTTGGTTATACTAAATAAAAGATTAAACTCTATTAATTGGAGGTGACAATTTTGAAACTTAAAAAGTATAACATATATTTCAAAAGAATATTTACTATAAGTTTTTTTATTTTATCAATATATAGTGGTCTTTATCTTAGGGAAGATATTTTTATAGATGCCCAAAATAATACTTATTTAGACGAAAATCAATCACAAAATATGGGTAATAATTCAAATAATCAATGTGAAGACGAAACAAAATCTAAAGAAATAGACTTAAAAAGTGAATTTACAAGTCATCTAAAGAATTTATTTGACAATAGAAATAGTGCAATTATGAATCATGATGAAGAAATCTTAAAAACACTTTACGATACAGATATAAAATTTGGTCTTTGGGCGTATGAACACGAAATTAAAAAAATGAAATACCTAAAAAATTGGTCAGATAAGCAAGGTGTAGTATTTTATGATATAGATGAAAATTTAAAAATAAATAAAATCAGAGAAAGAGAAGAAAACCTATATGGAATAATATGTACAGTATCTACTAAATACAAATACTACTACGAAAATCAACCAAACATACAAAATGAATTTCAAATAGGTACACAACATTACTTAAATGTAAAAATAATAAATAATCAATGCGTTATAACAAAAGAATGGTATACAGATCCATTTGCTGATTCCTTAAACTTAGAAAATATCAATTCAAAAGATATAAAAAACTATATACTAAGCCAAAATGAAGTTAAATTATCTTTAAGTGATATACAAAAAAAGGCAGTTGATTATGCTCATAAATACTGTGGTGCAGCTACAAATGTAGAAGGCAAAGTATACCTTACAAATACTTCATATAAGGATTTTAATTCAGATGGAGGTGACTGTGCTAATTTCGCATCCCAAATAATGTATGAAAGTGGCAAGTTTTCTAAAAATACAACTTGGAATTATGAAAAAGGTTCAGCCACAAAAGCCTGGGTAAATGCACAGGGATTCAAAAATTACTTAATATACAGCGGTAGAGGATATTATATCGCAAAAGGTAGCTATGAAGATGTATACAAAGAAGCTTACAAATTAAGACCAGGAGATATTTTAGGATATGAAAAAAAGGGTAGAATAACTCATGTATCTACAGTTACAGGACTAGACTCCAAAGGATATCCTCTTGTAACTTGTCACAACACAGATAGATTATTAGTACCATGGGATTTAGGCTGGAGCGATAAATCCATAAGATTTCATCTAATAAAAGTAAACTATTAAATTTAATTAAAAAAATTAGTAAATACTTACAGCAGTATATTTTAAAAGTATACATAAAATAGGTATAAAATTAAATTTAATTGACAAATATAATTATATGTGATAAATTAATCATAAGGCTAAAATTTAGCCAATTAAGTGTGTTTTTAGGAGGATTTATTAATGAAAACAGGTGTAGTAAAATGGTTTAACAACGAAAAAGGATTTGGATTCATATCTGTAGAAGGTGAAGGAGATGTTTTCGTACATTTCTCAGCTATACAAGGTGAAGGATACAAAACATTAGAAGAAGGACAAAATGTTGAATTTGAAGTAGTTGAAGGAGCTAAAGGTCCTCAAGCTGCAAACGTTGTAAGATTATAATAACTATGATTGTAATGAAAATTCATATATATTAGTAACGCTAGTGATATGTGAAAGAAGGCCACGTAAGTGGCTTTTTTCTATTTATTAAGTAATTCTAGTATTTGGCATGTCTTAAAGCAAATTTTTTTACTTCTGTAAAATTCAATA
The DNA here is from genome assembly GCA_964449895.1 of uncultured Clostridium sp. Classification (GTDB taxonomy): domain Bacteria; phylum Bacillota; class Clostridia; order Peptostreptococcales; family Peptostreptococcaceae; genus Intestinibacter. The sequence goes on along the minus strand of CAYVBY010000001.1, from coordinate 38,785 downwards.
AAAATACCAAATATATAAAAATAAATCAATTTAACTATAATTATTGTATTTTTATAATTCAAAAAAAAGGATATTTTATATCAATATTAAACTATTATAAAGAGGAAGTTTTATGTTTTATGTTCAAACAGATATACAATTGTGCTAAAATTAAATAAGGAATACATTTGTTTTTTCAAATATAAAAATATAGATCTTTTATAAATTGTAATATTATTATGGAGGTGGAGTATAGAGATGAATATATTATTTTTCCTAACACCAAAAAGTGAGGTAGCATATATACATGAGGACTTTACTATTAGACAGACTTTAGAAAAAATGGAGTATCATAGATATTCATCTATTCCTATATTAACAAAGGATGGGAAGTATGTCGGGACAATAACAGAAGGTGACTTACTTTGGACTTTAAAGCATCTTATTCAAAATGGTGATGTAGATTTAGAATCTATAGGAAAATTACCAGTAATAGATGTACCTAGAAGAAAAAATAATACACCAGTTTCAGCAAGTGCCAATATGGATTTATTAATTTCAAAGGCTATTACTCAAAATTTCGTTCCTGTAATTGATGATACAGAAACTTTTATAGGAATTGTAAAAAGAAGAAAAATAGTAGAATATTGTTATGAAAAAGTAACAGAGTAAATAGCAAGTAATTATTATAAAAAAATGATAAAATGACTAGATAAATTCTGAATTTTTTGACGAAAAAATAAAAAAATTCATATAAAATAACTTTTTATAAGGTTATAGTTATAACAAATTGATATAATTTATTTATAACACATGGGAAATTATATTCATTTAAAAATTTTGAACAATTATAATTTCTATAAATGTGTTTTTGAGAAATCTGCATCTTTAAAAGATATTTAGGATAAAGATTTCTTTATAGGGATATGGTTTATTTTTAAGGAGGAGGTATATTTATATGAGAGAAGATGTTTTAGACTTTGATAAATTAGGTATTCATTTAGATAAAACAGATATAAGAATACTTAAATTATTAGCAAATGATAGTAGAATTTCATACGCAGAAATTGCAAGAGAAGTTCATTTATCTCGTATGGCAGTAAGAGAAAGAGTAATGAAAATGCTTGAAGAAGGAATAATTGAGAGATTTACTGTTCAATTAGATTCTAAAAAAGTTGGCTTAGATACTGCTGTATTTTTAAAAATAAAAATTGTACCAAATATGCTAGATGTTGTCGCAGATGAACTTTCAAAACATCCTAAAATAGAAAGTATATATGCAATGACTGGAAAAAATGAACTACATGTACATGCATTCGTGGAGGATGTACAAGCTTTACAAAAATTTATTTTTGAAGAAGTTTATAAAATAGAAGGAATAACAGAAGTTGATTATAATATAATGGTAAAAAAATATAAAAGTAGAAAAATATTTACTTAATAATGAGTTTATTAAGTATTAAAAAAAGCTTGTTTAATAAATTTAAACAAGCTTTTTTAGTATTAAGATTAATTTTTATTTGAATTACATGTAAGTTAATAAATCACCGAATTTAGCTTTAACTTCATTTAATTTAGCTTGGTAAACTTCACCTTGTTTTTGGAACATTAAAGTTTTTTCTACTTTGTCAGCTATTTCTTCGTAAGCTGGTATACTAGCTTCGTTTTTAGCATCTAATTTTATTAAGTGGAAACCAAATTGAGTTTGAACAGGTTCACTTATTTGTCCAACTTCCATAGCAAATACTGCTTGATCAAATTCAGGAACCATTTGTCCAGGACCGAATTCTCCTAAATCTCCACCTCTATCTTTAGATGGGCAAGTAGAGTTAGCTTTAGCAGCATCTTCAAAAGTTACATCTCCAGCTTTTATTTGAGCTAATATTTCATTAGCTTTTTCTTCAGAATCTACTAATATGTGTTTAGCGTTAACTGTTTCTGGATTAGAGAAGTTAGCTTTATTAGCTTCATAGAAAGATACTTTTTCATCATCTGTTATTTCAACGCTAGTTAATATTTGGTTTATAACATATTGTTTTAAAACGTTTTTTTCTATTTCAGCCATTTCTTTTCTGAAGTCTTCGTTTTCGTCTATTTTTGCATCTTTAGCATACATATATAAAAGTTCTTGGTTTACTAAATCTTCTAATACGTATTTTCTACCTTCTTCAGTTTGGAATTGTTGTGCTTGATAAGGATCTAAACCTTGTATAGCACTATCAACGTCTAAGTTAGATATTTCTTTATCTCCAACTTTAGCTAAAATTTTCTTTTCCATAAGTCATTTACTCCTTTAATTCTATTAATTAATTTAAATTATTGTTTTAAAAATTAACCCTATCATACATAATAACAAAAATTTATTAATATGTCTAATATTTTCCGTAAAAAAGATTAAATGTATAATTTTAATAATATACATCTAATGTAAATAAAAGAATAGATGATATAATTCCTACAAGACTATCTTCTTTTTTAAGTTTGAAAGTTCTTTTGTATGATATATAAAAGTAAATTAAGATTATTATAAATTTTAAAAATAGTATTTTTAGGCTATTAGAATATACAAGTAGTGAAAATAAGTAAATTATAAATGTAGATATTGATATAAAGTTATATAAAAAATCTATATTTGATATTTGAGAAAAATTATATTTTATTTTGTCTATCGAAAGAAATAGTAGATAAAGTGAAGCTATTACAGTGTAAAAAATAAACATGTATAGATTTATATTGATGAGCGGAATAAATATCCAGTTATAAAGAATGATTATCCAAAATAAAATGGTAAGGGTTCTAAATAAAAATTCCAGTATAAAACCTTTTTTAATCATAGTATATCTCCTTATTTAACACATAGGAAATTATATTCATTTAAAAATTATCGATAATTATAACTTCCGTTAATGTGTTTTAAATAAATCTATATATAAAAAATCTTAAGAATAAAGATTTCTTTATATATAAATATTGACCAGTATTTATTTATATATACGCAAATAAATCAAAAAATATATAGATAAAATATATTTATACTATGAAAAAAAATAAGTAAGCTTTTGCTTACTTATTTTTAGTTAAAAATTATTTGTTAATTAAAATTGCAATTTTGTGTTTTTCATTGTAGTTTATTTGAACTAAGTGGTTTTTCTTTAAGTTTTCTAAATCTTCAGCACCATAAGCTATTTGTAATCTTATAGGTCTTTTACCTTGTTTTAATATTGCAACATAATCTTTTTTGCCTTTTTTTTCTAAGCTTATTAAATTTCCAACATAAGGCTTAAATTCTTGGAATGATTTGGCTTCTTTTCTTATATAGAAGAAAGTACCAACACAAATAGCTAAATTTATTAGAAGAACAATCCATCCACTAATATGGAACATAACACCTAAAATTATCATAAAAATCATAGCTACTAGAGGAGCAATTGCTTTTTTCATTAATAATTTACTCATTATGTCATTTGCTTTTTTTTCTGGTCCACTCATAGTTTTTGCTCTGGCGAATGATTGCGCAAATTTGTCTCTTAAACCCATTTTAATCCTCCTAATTTCAATTATATTTAGTTTTAAATTTATTTTATTACATTTATTTTATTTTAATACATTATAAACTAAAGTATTAAATTAAAGGTAGAATAAAACATATTAACTATTTTATCACAAAATAATTAAAAAGAAAATAAATCTAGTATTAAAATTTAAAGAAGATTAAATCTGATTTTGATTATATTAAAAATTGTGGTAATATAAAATAGTAATAATTAGTATTAAAAATTAAAATATTGAAAATAGATTAATATATATTTTCAATATTTAAAGTGTAGGTGATAATTTATGGATGACAAAATTTGTATAAGTATACATAATAAAAAATTTAATAAAGAAGATGTAAAAACGAAGGAGGCTATAAATAAGGCTCTAAATAAATTATGCGAGACAATTATGCAGTTTGAAAACAATGGACAGCCTTTTGAGAGGTTATTTAACAATGAAGCTGTAAAATACGACATATTTGAAAATAATTTTTATACATATAAGTTTAGATATGCTGATAATACTCAGCTTAGAATATTATATCATTTTGTAAGAAAAAAAGATAAAATTATAATAGAGCTTCATCAATACGCTATAAAAAGGAGAAATAACAAAAATTACATAGAGGCATTTGAAAAGTATGCTAGAAATTACACAGAGTAGAAAAATATTTAATAAAACTTAACTTATATAATTAATATTGTAAAAGGAGAGATGATTATGAATTATAAAAAGTCAGCTATATTTTCTGGAAGGCAAAATGTAGATTGTAGAAATTTATGTTTATATTTTAATTTTAAAAATGAAAAACTAGATGATATTTGTAACTTACTAAAATTAATAGAAAAAGATTTAATAGAAAAATTTGAAGAAGATTTTGTATTTGACATGCAGTTTAATGAAGAAAGTATAACAGCAAAATCACTTCACAAAAAATTTCAAAACATAGAAAATGTTGTAGATAGAAATTTTAGTTTAGTGTATGATGCCATGGTAAAAAGTGACAAAATCTCTAGCAGAGCAGATTATAGAAATATTTTGGAAAGTCAAATATTTATGGAGGGCTGGGATTTATCAGAGCCAGAATTAGATTTTGATATAAATAAGGTAGATAGTATTCAAAACTACATAATTGATAATATTCACAAAGAAAATTTTGATTACACAGGTGCTGCTATGCCTCAGGATATGGGTATTATTTTCAACTGTGACTATATAAAAAGAAAAGATCAAAGCGATAACTTTGGATATTTTGGAGCATTTAATTTTAATATAAGTGGATATATTTTAGATTATGATTTTAATTATTTTGTAGATTATTTAAAAGAATTTATAAAAAAAGCCTCTAAATATTTAAAATCATTATGTGCAAATATGTTTATATCTTATAAAAACATGAGAACTGAGTATTTTGATTTGTTTGAAATAGAATTAGTAAAAGAAGAAAATGACGATGAAGAATACATAAATCCTGAAAGATATGGACTTTTAGGAGGAATAGAAGGAATAAACTTTATATCAAATGAATTATATGAAAAAATAGACAAAAACTTTTTAAAAGATGATTTCTTTGAAGTTTTAGAATGTGAAAATGGAGCTTTTATAAATGTAGATAAAAATTTATCTGATATAAATATCCATGATAAATATAGAGTAAGACAAGTGTTAAATGATGTTCTTATTAAAGGATATTGTGACAATAATATTATAAAATTTATGGATTTTTTAGGAAAAGTACCTCTTTATTTAGATGAAGTATTTTTAATTGAGTCTATGGATGAGGTAAGTCAAAGTGATATATTTAATAGATATTTTGTACTTACTAAAAATAGAGAATTAGGAGAGCTAAAATTAGACCCTGCAGAGTTTAAAGTTTATAAATTTGAAATAGAATAAATTAGACAAAAAGGTATAATAGATTTAAAAATCTGTTATACTTTTTTTAAATATATAATGATAGGGAGATTTTTTTATGAAAATAGATACTTATAAACAAAATAAAATCAAACTTAAAGAAGAATTAGATGATTTTAATAAAAAAAGCAATTTAATCAGTTGGATTAGGGTAGTTTTATTCGTAGCTTGTGTAGCTACTTTTGTATATGGCTACTTTAATAAAATCAGCTCATTTTACTTTATAAGTATAGTTTTATTAGTAGGTTTTTTAGTTGTAGCAAAACTTCACAATAATATAGAATCTAAAATAAAATACAAAAAAAGTAAAATGAAAGTATACCAAAAATATATCAAAAGGCTAGATGGCACTTGGTATGATTTTGAAGATAAGGGTTATGAATATTTAGACGAAAAAATGCCTCACTTAAAGGATTTAGACATATTTGGTAAGGGATCGCTTTATCAGTATATATGTAATGCTAATACTCTTTATGGTAAGAAATTTTTAGTAAAACATCTAAAAAATACAGATTACAACCTAGATGATATTTTAAAATACCAAAAATCAGTTGAAGAATTATCAAATATGAAACAATTCGCTGAGGAGATAGAAACATTATCTTATTTAATAAAGGAAAACAAAAAGAAAAATATAAATAAAGAAGTGGAAAAATTTATAGAAGTTTGTGAAGATGAAACTGTAAATCAAGGCAAATTAAAAAAATTATCTATGTGGATACTACCACCGCTTCTTATAGCATTAGTAGTACTTTCTGTTATAGGAATAGATACTTTAAAAAATGTAGAGTTTGCAAAAACAGTACTTATTTTAAATCTTCTAATAACTTTTTCAGCTATGGCAAAGAGTACAGCAATACTTTCTCCAATATGTGATTTTTACAAAAATATAAAAATATATGAAAGTATATTTGAAGAAATAGATAAAGCAGAATTTAAAAGTGAATATTTAAATGAATTAAAACAAAAGTTAAATAAAAATGGTGGAAGCTTAAAATCATTAAAAGAGTTAAATAAAATAGGAGAATATATAAGTATTAGGCAAAATTTCGTGGGAAGTGTTTTTTTCAATGGTCTATTTTTATGGGATTTTCACTGTATAGATATGCTAGATAAATGGAAGAAAATTTACGGAAAAAATATAAGAACATATATAGAGGTAGTTGGAGAAATAGAGGCTCTTATAAGTTTAGCATCTATCACATATATTAGAGATGATTATACATTTGCAAATATAAGTGAAGATGAAGTTCCTAAATTATCTTTTAAAAATCTAAAGCATCCACTTATAAAGCTTGAAAATGCAATAGGAAATGGCATAAGTTTAGAGGGTGAAACTTGTATAATTACAGGTTCTAATATGTCTGGAAAGACTACATTTCTTAGAAGTATAGGAATAAATCTAGTTATGGCTTATGCAGGAGGACCTGTTCTTTCTACAGAATTTGATACATCTATAATGAAAATTCTTACATCTGTAAGAGTAGAAGATAATGTAAATGAGGGAATATCTACTTTTTATGCAGAGCTACTTAGAATAAAAGAAATGACAGAGTATAATAAGCTTAAAAAACCTATGATTTGTTTAATAGATGAAATATTTAAGGGAACAAATTCTGCAGATAGAATAATTTGTGCTACAGAGGCTATCAAGAAATTATCAAATTCTTGGATTATAACTTTAGTATCTACACATGACTTTGAGCTTTGTAATTTAGAAAACGATCATAATATAAATGCAGTAAATTATCATTTTGCTGAATTTTATGAAGGAGACGAAATTAAATTCGATTACAAAATAAAAAATGGAAGATGTGTCACTACAAATGCTAAAATACTTCTAAAAATTACAGGAATAGTTGATACTATATAAAAGAATTGAAATAAAGTTTAAAATTGTTATTTTATGTATTGGAAAAATATGTTATGGTATAGTTAGAAAATTTTAATATATGAGGTGACAGATTTGAAGGAATTACAAGAAAAGATACTTAAAGAGGGAACTGCTGTCAATGAGACAGTGCTTAAAGTTGACAGTTTTTTAAATCATCAAGTAGATCCAATTTTAATGAAAAATATAGGAACAGAATTTGCTAATTATTATAAACACAAAGGTATAACAAAAGTGTTTACTATAGAAAGTTCAGGAATAGCTCCAGCTGTTATGACTGCAATACAATTAGATGTACCTATGGTAATACTTAAAAAACAACAATCAAAAATATTAAATGGGGAAGTTTATCAAACAAAAGTAACATCATTTACAAAAGGAACTAGTTATGAACTTACATTATCTAAAAAATTCATAGATAAAAATGATAAAATACTATTAATAGATGACTTTTTAGCAAATGGAGAAGCTGGTGCAGGTGCAATTAGATTAATTGAAGAAGCAGGAGCTACTGTTTCAGGGGTAGGAATAGTTATAGAAAAATCTTTCCAACCAGGACGCCAAAAACTTATAGATAAAGGATATGATGTTTATTCTCTAGCTAGAGTATCAAAACTTGGAGAAGGTATAATTGAATTTGTAGAAGAATAAAAATTGAGGGCTATTCGTAAAGAATAGTCCTTTTGTTGCTTATTTATATAAATTTAAAGTATAATAAAAAGTATTTAGAGATAAATAATTAATAGATATAAATTTGAAGGAGAAATGTTATGGAATATTGGGATATTTATGACGAAAATAGAAATTTTACTGGGAAGAAAAAAGGAAAATACGAAACATGGTATGAGGGGGAATACCATTTAGCTGTAGAAGGTTGGATAATAAATTCAAAAAAGGAAATTCTAGTTCAACAAAGATCTCAAAAATGTGAAATTCTTCCAGGAATATGGGCGCTTACAACAGGAAGGGTAATATCAGGAGAGACAACTTCACAAGGATGTATAAGAGAATTCAAAGAAGAACTTGGAATAACTATAAAAAAAGAAGAATTAAAGCTTGTACAAACACATTCTAAAATTGATATGATATGGGATATATATTTTATAAGAAAAGATGTCGATTTAGATGATATAGTGTTACAGGAAGAGGAAGTTTCAAAAGTTAAATTTGTAAATACTTGTCAATTTAAAGAAATGTTAGATAATAATACTATGTATAAATACGACGGAATTTATGAATTACTTGATATTGTAGACAATAAATTGTAGTTTAATACTTAAAAAACAAAAAAATAAAAATTTTTATAAAAAAAAAGAAGGATTTTTTGATAATATGTAGAATTGTATATAAGTATCACTAATTATGATAATGTCTTTATACTAAATATCTTCAAGATAGATTTTTTAGCATATCAAATTAAAAAATCTAAAATTTCAGCATAATAATAAAACTACATATTTTGCAAAGTATTTATTTATCCTGCATTATATTTAATGTAAAAATACTTTAAATAGACTTAAGGATGTAAATCTTTATTATGGTACATAGATATATTTTATGTACTTAAAGAAAATCTACATTAGATATCTTTAGAATAAAGATTTTCTTATAAATTAAAAAATTTTATTGAATTTATAAGGGGGTAATATTTATGAAGCTAGAAAACAAAAAAGACAATTCATTTTACAAGGAGGATGCTGAAGATGCCTTATATGGTGAAGAAAGCGGGAATTTTGCTGGATTTTCAAAAGTTGATGATTCAGTAAAAATGTACTTAAGTGAAATAGGAAGTATACCGCTTCTTACTAGAGAGGAAGAAGTAGAACTTGCAAAGAGAGTATTAGAGGGAGATGAACACGCCAAAGACAAATTAGTAGAGGCAAATCTTAGATTAGTTGTAAGCATAGCAAAAAAATATACAGGAAGAGACATGCAACTATCTGACTTAATTCAAGAGGGAACATTGGGACTTATAAAAGCAATCGAAAAATTCGACTATACAAAAGGATTCAAATTCAGCACTTATGCAACATGGTGGATTAGACAGTCAATCACTCGTGCAATAGCCGATCAAGCTAGAACTATAAGAGTTCCAGTACACATTATAGAAAAAATAAATAAATTATTAAGTGTATCATTATCACTATCAAAAGAACTTGGCAGAGAACCAAAGCCTGAAGAAATTTCAAAAGAAATGGACATGCCAGTAAAAAAAGTAGTAGAACTAATTAATTTATCTCATAGACCTACATCTATAGATTGCAAAATAGGCAAAGATGAAGATACAGGACTAGAAGAGGTTATAGCCGACAAAAATACACTATCACCAGAAGAAATAGTAACAGCTTCACTGCTTAAGGATCAAATAGAAGAGGTTTTACAAACTCTAACTGACAAAGAAAAAGGCGTACTAGAACTTAGATACGGACTTAATGATGGAGAGAGAAAAACCTTAGAAGAAGTTGGAAAAACATTTAATGTCACTAGAGAAAGAGCTAGACAAATAGAAAATACAGCTCTTAGAAAACTATCTCATCCAAGTAGATCCAATAAGCTTGTAGATTATTATTACGATATATGCTAGAATTTATTAAATTTTATGATGTACCACAGAGCTTCGGCTTTGTGGTATTTTTATTAGTGAAATTGGCTCAAAATAGATATAGAAAGTATTTTAGGCACTTAAAATAAGTGTGCAGAAATCTATTTAATTATTCAAAGCCATTAATACACTCAAATCCTGCTAAGTCGTATTTAGGATTTTCAGCATTAATTAAACAATGCTTATTTATTCCATGTGAAGTAAAAAACTTCATAGCTATAGCATCATAGTTTTTTCTAAGCTTGTAAGGACTTGAAATAATAGATTGCCAAAATTTATCATATTTTTTAAAAAGAATTTTGAGCTTGGTATGAATGATGTTACTAAAAAGCTTTTATCATACAAAAGACAGGCTCAAAATATAGAAGATAAAATAGATGAGATAAATGAAAGTGACGATGGAATAACAAAGCTTGCAGAACTTGAGGAAGAAAAGAGAGCTAGCTTTTCATTTGTAGCAGAAAATACTGCTACTATAGTGAAAAATGCCCTTATTAAGATGGACTACTTTGAGAAGAACAAGGAATTTGCAGTATCATCAATAAATCTGTGGGATAAATGGTCTATGGACTATAAAGTTTTAAAAACTACATACAAAGAAGAATTAAAAAATAGCTGCGAAGAGACTGGTATAGAAGAAGAAATTTGGACAAAATGGTTTGAGGATTGGTGTGGAATTAGACTTATTATAGAAAAACAATTTATGCCACTTATAAAAGAAGGTCTTAGTGGAAGATTTGATGTTGAAGACAAGGGTGTAGCAGTTATTGAGGATATTGTTAAAGTACTACAAGAATATAAAGAAAAAGTAGATGAATTTTATAAAAATGATATAAAAGGAATCTATGTAGATTATGCGTTTAGAGCAAATGGAGAATTACAAGAAAAATTTGAAATAGAATCTAAGCTATACGATATAAGTTCAGCTTTTCAAGCTAAGCTACAAAAGATAATTTTTAGCTTAGAAAAGAACGAAAATAAAATTTTCCTTATAAACTGGGCAAATAACCTAATAGATTTGCCAGTTGATGAGATAATAAATTTCATACAAATCAAGAAATTAGACGCTATTCCAGAACAAGTTTTAACTCAATTTATGGAATTGAAGAAGAAAAATTTTGAAGCGTATTTATCTGATGCCAAGGCATACAGTAAAGAACAAGAAAGACGAGATAAAGAATTTAATGCTTTAATTTTTAAAATGAGAAAAGGAATTGAAAAAAATAAATTAAAAGAGTTATCTCATTAAATTATTGTTTTGAAAATAGGTGAAAATTTATGAAAAATGATGTAATAATTGACCTTGATTTTAAGATTTACGAAGAAGAGCCTGAAATTTGGGCAAAAAAAACTCCTGCTATGGGAGATCATATTAGAGTAAATCGAGGTATATATTGTCACCATGGAATATATGTATCAGATAGTGAAGTTATTCATTTTACTGGAACAGAAGATGATAGCATACTAGATTGGTCTAAGCCTGAGGTTATATCCTCAGACTTGGACTACTTCTTAAAAGGAGACAATTTAGAGGTCAAGGAATATACAGATGATGAGCTAAAAGATTTATATCCAGTTGATCATATAGTTCAGTACGCAAGAGCTTGTTTGGGAGATAAAGGCTATAATTTAGTATTTAATAATTGTGAGCATTTTGCCAATACATGTACATTAGGTAGATTTAGAAGTAAGCAGGTGGAAAATGTATTTTCTGCATTATTTGATAAAGGACCAGTAGTTTATGGAGGGAAGAATATGGGAATATTAGGAACAATAGGTGGAGCTATAAGAAACTTTTTGGGAAGAGGAAGTAGTGGAGGAAACAGAAGCACTACAAGTACTACTTATGAACCTGATAAGGTAAAAATAGCTGAGATAGAAGCTAATTCAAAAATACGCTTAGCTGAAATGGAGAAGGAAAGAGTTGAATTAATAAAAAATTCTCAAATAGAGCTATTGGAATTTAATACAAATTGTCAATTGGCTATAGAAGAAGCAAAAGCTAGAAGCTTAAACAATATGGCACAGACTATAGTTAATTTACAAACTCAATTAAATGAAGTTGCGGTCAAAAGACTTGAAATCATAGAAAAAGGCTCAGTTCCTATAATAAAGGAAATAGAAAGTTTTTATGATGAATTGGCAAAAAATATAAAGGAAGACCAAAATAGGTATGAAACCGAAAAATTACCCTTATTACTAAAGACACTAGAACAATACGAGGAGGGATCTACATCTCATAAACTCTATTCTAAGTGTGTTGAAAATGATATACAGAAGCAATTTGAACATTATGATTTGCAGGTTAAGTCTGTTTTGAAAAGACAAAATCAAGTCATAGATGGATTTATTAAGAGCAAGGAGAGCATTATAGGACAGACACAGGAAATTACAAAAGGCTTGCTAGATAGTGTTCAAATTCAGATTGAAGAACATAATCAGCTTTTATCACCACAAGATAAAAAAGAACATATATTAAAGCTTGAAAATAATAATACTAAATTATTAAATGAATAATAAGAAAAAAGTCTTTTACTTAGAAAAAGTAATAGATTTTTATAGTCTATAATTAGAGCTAACAACTAGATATTTAAAAGTAATAAAAAAGACCAAAAAATAGTATGATTTTTTTGGTCTTTTTTTTATTACTTAAAATTAAAAAAATATGTTTTCTAAAAAAAATTGACAAGTTTCTAGCTGGTCTAAAGGTGAAGGTACCTTTTAAACTTTTTAGTCCTTGAAATCACTTGGTTTCATATCCCCTTTGCGAGGTACAATTTTTAGTTATTTTCCTACTTCTCCACTTTGTTTATACCAAAACTTTTTACCGCAATTATCGCAAGTAACATTTGCTTTTGAATTGCTTGTTGATTTTTCATTGAGACTTCTAGCAATTTTACTTTTTTTATGACAATGTGGGCATTTTAAATATACCATAGCCATATAAATTCCACCTTTCTATTTATATTATTAATTATATTTCATTTTAAAATTTTTTCTATTTTTTACAACACTATATATCCAGCTTCTTCAAGGACTGACATTGCTTTTTCAAAGTTTTCTTTTTTAACAAGTATATAATCAGTATTAAATGTAGATACTGCAAAAATTCCGATTTTATTGTCTGCAAGTATTTGAGAGATTTTTGATAAAATACCAATTAAAGAAAAATCTAAGACTCCTTGAATTCTAAATCCTTTCCAGCCATCATCACGCTCTGTAGTATTTGATGGTGTGTCGTCTGTGATACATACAAGTGAAATTTCTTCATCTGTTTTTCCTATAAAATAAAAATCTTTACTTAAATCAATATCTTTTTCTGATTTGACTTTGCAAACAGTTAGATCATAATCGAGCTTTTTTAGTTCCATGGTATTCCTCCAAGTTATAATGTATATTTATAGTAATTATACTACGGATTAAAAAATATCAAAAGTATAGAGATTATCAAATAAATTTATATATTAATCAATCATATCTTTAACACAATTTACAAGTTCTTCTAAATACTTAAAATCACATGCATCAAAGGAGTTACAAATAGCTTCATAAGCAGAAGTGTCTTTTTTCTTAAGAACCATAAGTAATCCTTTCATCATCATTTTATGTTTAAAAGACATTTTATCGTAATTAAGACCTGCAATGGCGTAAAAATGAGGAATTTCATTTTGTTCTTCTTTGCTTAAATTATTATCAAATGCATTTTCAATAGTATCCTTATCATCTATAGCTGTGGCACCTGTTGCAAATAAAACTAGTTTTTTATCACTAGGAACTATTTTTTTAAATTCTTCAAAGCTATTTATCTTACCTGCATAAAGTCCAGCGCCGTATATAAGTATATCGTAATTTGAAATTTTATCAAAAGAAGCATCCTTAAATTCTATCATATCGCAAGAAAGATCTGATGATAGCCATTTTGCGTATTTTTCTGTAAAACCTGTTTCTGATTTATAAACTATTAAAACACTTTTCATTTATTTTACCCCCTCAATTATTGCATTTTCTATTGATTTTAATAGTACCTTGCTGCTAAGTGTTGCCCCTGATACAGTATCTACATTAAGTGATTGATTTTCTATAACATCATCTAAAATAGATTCAGCCTTACCGCCAAGACCTTTTTGGTGCTCTAAAATTTCTATATCCTTAATTTTATGATTTTTTACAGTAACTTTTAGTTTAGCAGCACATGGGTTTGAAGAGTATTGTCCAATATATGTACCGTCTTTCACACTTGATAAATCTAAGTTTTCTATTTCAATTGAGCTTATTGACTCTTTTGCTAAATTTGAGATTTTAAAGTATCCAAATGTAGCTAAACATAAAACAAATACTAAAAAAACAAGTAAATATTTTTTCAATTTTTTCATTTCTAAATCCCCTTATTTCTATTATTTTTTACTTCCTCAGTGTATTTTTCAACCTTTTCAATCGAGCTGTACATCTTAGATACAAGATAAAAATACTGTCTTATTTCTTCTTCTGAAAAATCCTCAAATAAAATCTTAAGTACATTGTCTTGCATCTCGCCAACTCTCAATATGTATTCATTCATTTTTTTATCGAGCAAAATACAAGTAGCTCTATTATCAAATTCTTTTGGGATTGATTTTATGAAGCCTTTTTTTTCAAGCGAGTTTGCAAGTTTCTTTACATTTTGCCTAGAACATCCCATAATTTCGCCGATTTCACTTAAAGTAAGAGGTTTTTCAAATGTTGAAACGACAGCTAAAAGTAACCATTGCTTCATAGTTATCTCTGAATCTAATTTATCACAAGCTGTCTGCATTTTATTTTGATGTATAAAAATGGAGGAAAATATTAGCCTCTCCATTGAATTTCTATTTTCAGAGAAAATAGATTTTGACAATTCTTCTAAATTCATTTAAAGGACTCCTTTCTAAATAAGTAACTAGTTACCTTAATTATAGTAACTAGTTACTTATTGGTCAAGAAAATTTATATGAAAAATAAAAAAACTGAATGATAATTTTACATTCAGTTTTTTTATTTTTCATATTTTTTATATTGTTATTTTCTTTTATACTGGCAAATTACTATACCTAAAAGGATAAAAGCACATCCTACAATCATCCTAGCTGTAAGAGTTTCTTTTAGGAAAATTATAGCAAATAAAGTTGCAAATATTGTCTGTGATGACAGTATCAAAGATGCATTAGCTGGTTTTGTATATTTTTGACATATATTTTGCAGTGATAGAGTAATCAATGTACTTATAAGTCCTAAAAATAAAATACCAAATATACTAAGGCTAGTAAGTCTAGAAAAATCGTAAGGTCCTTCTAGAAAAAATGCTGTGATAGTTCCAAGCACTGCACATGTTGTAATTTGCACGATTATCAAGTATAAAGAATCTATTTTTTTATTATATTTATCTATAAAAATCATGTGCATACTAAAGCTAAAAGCTCCAAATAGAGTAATTAAATCTCCAAATTTCAATTGGAAATTTTCGGTTAAAGATAAAAAACCGACTCCTATCATAACAAGTATTCCTGCTATTATTTGGGATGTATTAGGTCTAGTTTTATTTATAGCCCAGTACAAAAATGGAACTATTACAACATCAGTTACAGATAAGAAGGAACTGTTACTAGCCGTTGTGTATTCAAGTCCTATGTTTTGAGCCAAATATGCTACAAATGCAAATAATCCAAGAATAATTCCTGCTATAAGCTCGTATTTTTTTATTTGTTTTAATTTCTTAAAAAATATAACTATTAAAATAACAGCTGCTATTGTAAATCTAAAAGAAATCGTATAATAAGGTGGAACTGATCCAACTGTAAATTTTATAGCTATAAATGCAAATCCCCATATAATTGCAATCAAAACAAGGCCTAAATTAGAAATAAGCACCTTGTTATCTTCAAATTTAAATTTATTATTTAATCTCAAAATTAACACCTCAAATATTATTTAGTTACAGAGTATTTTATAATTAATATGTTATAAAAAAAGCAGCCGTTTGAGCTGCTTTTTTATTTTCCG
>CAYVBY010000001.1:0-22747 GCA_964449895.1 uncultured Clostridium sp. | reverse complement strand
TATAATTAATATGTTATAAAAAAAGCAGCCGTTTGAGCTGCTTTTTTATTTTCCGTATAAATATGCTGGAACAGAATTATAAATATGTTTATCGCCAACTACTAAAAGTAAGTCGCCAACTAAAAATTCTATATATGGTCCAGGAGAAATTATAAGTTCATCTCCTCTTTTTACAGCGACAATTGTCGCACCTGTATTTTGCCAAAAGTTAGTTTCTCCAGCTGTTTTTCCTACAAATTTACAACCTTCTTCTATTGTAAATTGTATAGGTACTAAAGGATTTATGATTTCTAGTCTATCAGAATAATCTATTATCTTATTTAAAGTTTCAACAATCTCATTTTCCAATTTTGATTTTTCAGTCAATAATTTATATAAATTGCTTTTGTAAGATGATATGTTTGTAATATTTTGATATTTTTTTATAAATGATAGCGCATTTTTAGCTGATAAAACTATAACTCCTCTTCCTTTAACACTTTCAACAACATGTATATCTTCAAGTAATTTTATAGCACGTCTAATAGTTTCTGGAGATACATTGTATTTTCCTGCCAAAACAGAACGACCGTATAAAGTACTTCCTTCAGCTAAATCACCTGAATGTATTTGATTTGCTAAATCCAATGCAATCTTTTGATAAATGGGCATAGTGTAGTTACTTTTCATTTTGTTTTCACCTCCTTATTTTTATTTTCGTAGAAAAGGTTTTTAATAATAAAAATATTAATAAATTATTTGTATATATAAACTTGTATTTTGAAAAAATATCATTAATTCTATTTTATAACTATTCAATTAATATGCAACAATAAAATTTAAAAAAATTTATTTTTTTAGTAAATATGAAAAAATAGTTGATATATACACGATTATACATACATATATAATTTGACTAATATAAAAATAAAATATAAAATTATATCTTGTGAAATAAATAATAAAGGAGATGAAATAATTTGGATAAATTAATCAAATCAAATAGAATTAAGGGTATACTTTGCATAATAGCATCTGCTTGTGGATTTGCAGTTATGTCAGCATTTATAAAAATGTCTGGGGATTTACCAAGTTTTCAAAAGACATTTTTTAGAAATCTAGTGGCAGCACTTATTGCACTTTACTTAATTATCAAACACAGAGGAAGCTTAATAGGAAAAAAGGAAAACAGAAAGATTTTAGTATTAAGATCAATATTTGGGACAATAGGAATAGTATGTAATTACTATGCAGTAGATAGACTTGTTTTATCAGATGCCAATATGTTAAACAAGCTTAGTCCATTTTTAGTTGTAATTTTCTGTGCACTATTTTTAAAAGAAAAAATAAATTTAAAGCAAATTACAATGGTAACAATTGCGTTTATAGGAGCTTTATTTATAATAAAACCTACATTTAATGTAGAGGTTATACCTTATTTAGTAGGAGTTATGGGTGCAGTATTTGCAGCGCTTGCTTATACATGTGTTAGGGTTTTAGGTAAAAAGGAAGACTACTATACAATAGTATTTTTCTTTTCGACTTTCTCATTAATCTCAATTTTACCTGGATTTTTAGCAGTTTATAAGCCTATGAGTATTATGCAGTTTGTTTATTTAATACTTGCTGGAATATCTGCAAGTGTAGGTCAATTTGGTATAACACTTGCCTACAAATTTGCTCCAGCTAAGGAAATATCTATATACGATTATAGTGGAATAATATGTTCTGCAGTTTTAGGAATAGTATTTTTCAATGAAATACCAGATACAATAAGTATATTTGGTTACTTTGTAGTATTTTCAGCTGCATTTTATATGTTTTTATACAATAAAAAGCTAGATCAAAATGATGCAAAGAAAATTAGCACCGATAATTCTAAGGATATAGCAAATAAGTAGATAGTTTTAAATAAGATACATCATATATAAAATTTATAAATATCTTCAAATGATAAAGCTAAAATTCTGGTTTTGTATAAAATACATCATATAAATAATATTTTACATATATTCCTCCAAATATATTATAATTAGAGTATATGGTTTCAAAGTTTGAAAAAAAATTATAAATTTATGGGATTTATTTCAAACAGAAAACTCATTTATTTTATAAAATGGGTAGTTTACTTTTAGAAAAGGGGAAATAAAATGGAAAAGGTAAAATTAGCTATTATAGGAACAGGGCTTAGAGGTGCTTATACTTATGCACCACTTATTGAAAAATACAATGATAAATGCGAAATAGTAGCTTTTGTTGAAAATAAAAAGGGAAGAAGAGATTTATTTTTAGAAAAATATCCAGTAGATGAAAGTATGGTGTTTGATGATTTAAGCGGATTTGTAGCTAGTGAAAAAATAGCTGATGCAGTTATAATTTCACATTATGATTTACTTCATTATGATACAGCTAGAGTGGCTTTAGCTAAAGGATATGATGTTTTAGTTGAGACTCCTGCAGCAAATAGCTTAGATGGGCTTGTTCATTTAAAAGATTTCAAAAAAGACAATGAAGGTAGATTATTTATGGTTGCCTATAATTATAGATATTCAAACTTTTATAAAAAATTAAAAGAAATAGTAGATTCTAAAGAGTTGGGAGAACTTGTAAATATTGCTTATACTGTAGATGTTGGATATAAAAATTTCATACATAATTATGTAAGAGGAAATTGGAGAATAACTAGTGATACTGCAAATATAATGCTTACAAATAGCTGTCAAGACATAGACATGATGATAAATTTATCTGGCGGAAATTGTGAGAAAGTATCTTGTTTTTCAGATTTAAGAATATTTAACTGGGAAAGCTTTAGAATGGAAATGAGTGAAAACTGCTTTAGATGTGGAGAAGAGGAAAGCTGTCCATTTTCTTGTAAGAAAATGTATTTAGAAGATGATAATCTTGAAAATAAAGCAGTCCATATAAAACCTACAAAAGAAAACCTAGAAAAAATTCTAAAAGAAGGTCCTTATGGAAAATGTGTATATTACTGTGACAATGATGTATCAGATAATTTAACTAGTATATTTAAATTTGATAATAAAGTTACAGCAAACTTTAATATAAATGCATTTACAAATGAAAGTGATAAAAAAATAAGACTATTTTTCAAAGGTGGAGAAGTAGAAGCTTCATTTAAAGAAAAACAAATAAAAATAAAGAGATTTTTAGATTCACAAGATGAAGTCTTAAAAATAGAAGATGAAGATTTAGATGAAAAATTATTTTTAGATTTTATAAAAAGAGTTTCAAATAAAGATATAGATACATCTATATCTTCTGTAGATACTGTAATAGAAAGTCATGTAGCAACATTTGCAGCAGATTTTGCAAATGTCAGCGAAACAGTAGTAAATGTAAAATCATTCTTTGATGATGCTGTAAGTATGACTAAACAAATAGAAAGTATGATGTTTTAATAAAAATTTATTAGCAAAAGTTTAGATTTATAGCTATAAAAATATGAGGTATGGGAAAAATAGTTTAAAACTTATTTTCTCATACCTTTTTTTAATTATATATTGAAGTTACTTTTGTGGAGTCACAAGATACATTAGTATAATTAAAACTAACAAAAGACGAAAGGACAAATTACACCTCCCAGAGTATTTATATATAATATTATTTAAATAAAAATAATATTATCTAAATAAAAAATATAACAAATAATCAATATTTAACTTACAAATTTATGATATAATTAAAAGGTATTTATATTGACAGGAGGGATTTTTATGTCAGACGATAGAATAATAGATTTCAATGAACTAAAAAATAAAGTTAAAGAAACTGATATAGACAAGTTTGAAAATTATATGTTTGAGCTTTATTTTTCTGTATCACAAGGCAGCATGACTATGGGCCAATTCACATCAAAAATATATGAATATATGAGAGAAAACAATATATCTAATGAAAAATTTATGAAAATACAAAAGAAATTATTAGAAAGATATGGTGTGGATGAGGCAGAAATAGAAAGCCAACTAAAGAATATGGGAATTAATCCAAATGATCTTTCTAGTATGAGTTCTATCAACATAAATGATTTTAAAAATGGAAATATAAGTTTAAACAAAGAAAACGAAAAAAGCAGTATAAGAGAAATAAAAAAAGATGAATTATCTAAAGATGATTTAGATGTAAGGGAAACTATCGTAAAAAATTCCGATTTTTATAACAAATTTGCAAATAAATTAGAGTACGATAGCTTCATAATAAGCCATCTAAAAAATGATGTAAATAACTTAAAAATAGTAATAAATCAAGAAAAGGTAACTCTTATAAGTGAAGGAAAAATAAATCTAGTTGATGCACAACTAAATGAATTTTTACTAGATTACAAAAATATGATAGGCAAAAAAATGAAGGTTGCTATTTGTGAAGATTGTAAAGAATATGATTATTAAAAAGGCGTTTAAATACGCCTTTTTTTTAGATATTTTAAAAATTTAAATTTATTAAAAATATATTGATGCAAATTATAATTTTTGAATGAAGATACTTTATTTTGTTACAAAAAAAGATGAGTAAATATTATTTACTCATCTTTTTTTGAAGTGTGTGTTTTTAGTTATTTATAATGAAAATTTTTTAATTAGCTTAACAATGTTTTGAATCATACTATTTATACTATATTCAAAAAATCTCCTGGATGAACAAATGGTGTATCTTATGTACCTACCAAATTCATAGGAACTGTAGTTTTATTAATATTTTTCATTTAAATAGCCTTTAGTGTAACTGCAAATTATATATCTAAGCAATCACCAACAACCACTACATCTTTATATCGTCTAACATTTTAATATTTATAACAAAGAATCCATTTGTAGAATTTGTAGGTATCCTCTCTAAATTTAATATTTAGAAGTTTATCTACTACTTTGTACTCATTTATAACATCCACGATAATTTAATAAAATTGTATAATTTTATTTTGAATATGTCAATAGTTAATAAGCTTTATTATTTTTCATTTACGATAGTGTTTATTATTTTTGGATAATTTGTAAAAACACCATCTATTTTTAATTTTATAAGCTTTCTCATTATAGTTACTGAATTTACAGTATAAACTTGTACTAAAAATCCTTTTTTATGAGCACTTTCTACAAATTCCTTATCTACTATATCGTAGGAAGGGTGAATATATGAACAATCACAGTCTTTTGCTGTTTTAAGTATTTTTTTTAAGTTTCTTTTCTTAAATTTATCTGAACTTAATAAATATCCAGTTTGAATTTTGCTGTTTATTTTTTTGCATTTTTTCAAGCTTTTATGGTTAAAAGAAGAGATTAAAACTCTCTTTTCTAGATTGTATTTTTTTATTAGAGCTATTACATCTTCTTCTAAATTTTTATATGAAACTTTATCGTTTTTAAGTTCTATATTTAAATTAAATTTAGTAGGTTCTAACATAATAAGCACATCTTCCAAAGTAGAAATTTTACACTCTGGATTTAGTTTAAATTCTTCATCTTTTAAAGTTAAATCTTTTATTTGATCGAAAGTCATTTTTTTTATAGTGCCTTGTCCATCAAACATTCTATCTACAGTTTCATCGTGATGTACAACTATTACTCCATCTTTTGTTTTGTGAACATCAAGTTCTATTCCATATATATCCAAATCAAGAGATTTCTTAAACGCATACATTGTGTTTTCAGGATAGAATCCACTATTACCCCTATGAGCATATATTTTCATAGTATTCCTCCTTAATAATTAGTTGAATTTCGTATTTAGATTGTAGTAATTAACTATTTGTATAATTAATTTTTAAGTAATTATTATAATTAGTTTTTCCAGTTAGCTATTTCTTCAGCTAAATTATTTAAATATTCCCAGCGTTCGTATTTTAATTCTAAATCATTTTCTAGTTTTTCTTTTTCATTTAATATTTCTTGTAATTTTGTAAAATCTGTCGCAAATTTAACAGTATCTTCTTCTAAGCTGGCTATTTTATTTTCAATTTTTTCTATATCTTCATCGATAGTATCAAATTCTCTTTGTTCGTTATAAGAAAACTTAGGTTTATTTTTAGCTTTAGGTTTTTCTTTTTTAGGAGTTTCAGGTTTTACTTCCTTAACATCATCTTCAAATTCTTCAAATGATATGTTTTCTTCTTCTCTAAAGTTTAAATAATCGCTATAGTTTCCAGTATAAATATGGATTTTACCACGACCTTCATATGCAAATATTTTATTGCAAACTCTATCTAAGAAATATCTATCATGGGAAACACATATAAGTACACCATTAAAATCGTCTAAATAATCTTCTAAACGGCTTAGAGTATCTATATCTAAGTCATTTGTAGGCTCATCTAGTAAAAGTACATTAGGAGCCATCATAAGAACTCTAAGAAGCTGAAGTCTTCTTTTTTCACCACCAGATAAATTTCTTATGTGAGTATATTGTAAAGTTCCATTAAATAAGAATTTTTCACACATTTGAGAAGCAGTAATTTTATGTCCATCCGCAGTAGTTATATAGTCACTTTCTTCTTTTATATAGTCTATAGCTCTCATATCAGGATGCATTTTAGATGTATCTTGGTTAAAACATCCTATTTTTACAGTTTCACCTATAGAAATAGTACCGCTATCTGGTTTAATTTCTCCATTTAAAAGTCTTATTAAAGTTGATTTGCCTAGACCATTTTTACCTACTATACCAATTCTATCTGTACGAGCTAGAGTATAGTCTAAATTATCTATATAAGTTCTTCCATCAAATGATTTTGAAAGATTTTCTATTTCAATTATTTTTTTGCCAAGTCTACTAGAGCCTACAGAAATTTCTAATTTGTCCTCTGGAATATAGACTGTTTTATTTGATAATTCATCAAATCTTTGAAGTCTAGCTTTTTGCTTAGTAGTTCTAGCTTGAGCGCCTCTTCTTACCCAGGCAAGTTCTTTTCTAAGTAAATTTTGACGTTTAGCTTCCATAGATTCAGCAAGTTGAAGACGGTTCATTTTTTTCTCTAAAAATACAGAGTAATTTCCTTCATAGCTATATAAAACGCCTTTATCAAGTTCTAAAATTCTATTAGTAACACGATCAAGGAAGTATCTATCGTGTGTAATCATTAATATTGAGCCTTTAAAAGAATTTAGATAAGTCTCAAGCCAATCTATTGTATCATTGTCTAAATGGTTTGTAGGTTCGTCTAGTATTAATAATTCACAAGGTGTTATAAGGGCAGACGCAAGAGATACTCTTTTTCTTTGACCTCCTGAAAGCTCTTTTACCTTTTGATTAAAATCATTTATACCAAGTTTAGTTAAAACAGTTTTTGCACTACTTTCTAAATCCCAAAGATTTAAAGCATCCATTTTTTCTTGTAATTTTAGAAGATTTTCATTTAATTTTTCATCATAAGATTTGTTTATTTTATCAAGTAAATCTTGGTAATCTCCTATAATTTTCATCTCTTCACAAGTACCTTTAAAAACCTGCTCCAAAACAGTAGCTTCTTCATCATAGTAAGGATTTTGTGGAAGATACTCAATTCTAACTTTATTTGCTTTTGTTATAACGCCATCATCTGCTATTTCAGCCCCAGCAATTATTTTTAATAAAGTAGATTTACCAGTACCATTTACACCGATTAATCCTATTTTTTCTTTATCATTGATACCTAAAGATATATTTTCAATTAATTTTTTTTCTGAATAACTTTTGCTAATATTTTCTAATGTTATTAAATTCATGTATATCACCTTTATATAAAATTTTAAATTTAAATACTTGCCGACAATTATTGTAAAGATTATTGACAAGATATAAAATTTAATTAACAAACATTTATTAAAAAAATCTACATTTTATTATAACTCATAAATGTATGTTAGACTAATAATAATGAAAAGAAAATAAAAAAAATTTATATCATATATATTAAGATAAAAAATTAGATTTATTAAGTTATTGTATTGGTTTTATTTTAAGAATGTAATATTTTTATAAGTGAAATTTATTAAAATATTATACCTGATATATGATATAATTTTGTAGTAAATAAAACAAAAATTTGTATTAAATATAAAAATCAAAAATAACATAAATTTTATAAAAATAAAAGATTGGAGAGAAAAAATGAATTATTTATCTATAGAAGAAATAGTAAATGCAAGTAAAGGTAATTTAGTTAGAAAAAGTGAAGAAGTAAAAAATATAAAAGAATTAGTTTTAGACAGTAGAAATGTAACTAAAGAAAGTGCATTCTTTGCAATAATAGGGGAGAGCTTAGATGGACATACATTTATAAATTCAGCAATACAAAATGGATGTAAAACTATAATAAAAAATAAAAATAATAACCTTGAAATAATAGGCGATGATGTAAATGTAATAGAAGTTGAAAATACAGATATTGCCCTTGGAGATATAGCAAGATACTACAAAGGAAAATTTGATATACCTTACATAGGAGTTACAGGAAGTGTTGGAAAAACTTCTACTAGAGATATGATATATGCAGCAGTATCAAGCAAATTTAAAACTCTTAAAAATGCAAAGAATTTCAACAATCACTGGGGAGTTCCTCTAACTCTTGCTAATTTAGATGAGAGCTACGAATGTGCTGTAGTAGAAATGGGTATGAGTGGATTTAAAGAAATAGAGTACTTAGTAAATATCGTAAATCCTAAAATCGGTGTTATTTCAAATATAGGTCTTTCTCATGTTGAAAACTTAGGATCTAGAGAAGGTATATTCAAAGCTAAAATGGAAATAACTACAAACTTCGATGAAAGCTGTACTTTAATTGCTAATGGAGATGACGATATGTTATGTACATTAAAGGATAAAGATTTAAAATACAACTTAAAAACTTTTGGATTTGAAAAAGATAATACTATTTACTGCATAGATTTTGAAATGGATAATGAACAAACTACATTTAAAGCTATGTTAGATGGAAAAGTAGAAGAATTTACAATTCCAGCAATAGGAAAACACAACATTTACAATGCAATGTCTGCTGTATTAGTAGGACAAACTTTAAATATAAGCTTAGATGACATAAAATCAGGACTTAAAAATTTAGAAATAACAAAATCAAGAATGGATGTAATAAAAGCAAATGATTATACATTAATAGATTCAGTTTACAATGCTAGTGTAGACTCTATGAATGCAGCTTTAAATGTTTTATCTAGATACGAAAATAGAAAAGTTGCTATGCTTGGAGATATGTTTGAAATGGGAAGCTATGCTGAATTAGGTCATAGAAAAGTTGGAACATTTGCAAAGGAAAATGCAGACTTACTAATAGCAATAGGTAATGATGCTAAATTTATGGCTGACCAAGCTCAAAAAGAAGGAATGAACAAAGAAAATATTTATTACTTTGAAAATAAAGAAATAGCAAAAGAAAACTTAAAAGACATACTTAAAAAAGATGATGTTATATTATTAAAAGCATCTAGAGGAATGCATTTTGAAGAGTTAGTTGAATTTTTAAGCAAATAAATTAAAAGTGCCAGTAATTAGTTTTGCTGGCACTTTTTGATTTCTGAGATAGTTTGACCTATAATTTTTATTCCTTTTTCAATTTGATCTTTTTGAAGTCTAGAAAATCCAAGTCTTAAGCAATTTTCACCTTGTTTATCTAAGAAAAATATATCTCCAGGAGTGAAAATCACCTTTTTTTCATAGCATTTTTCAAGTAAATATCTAGTATTTATATCTTTTAGTTTTAAAAATAAATGAAGGCCACCATCTCCAAGGATATATTCACAGTCTATATATTTATTTACACATTCAAGGGCAAAATTGAATTTATCTCCGTAATATTTTCTTATTTTTTTTAAGTATTTTTCGAAACTGTTGTTTTTTAAGTAATCGTATAAAATTCCCTGATCTAAAAAAGATACATGGATATTTACACTTCTTTTTACGCTTACAAGTCTATCTATTAAGTTTTTATCTCCAAGTATCCAACCGATTCTAACTCCAGGAAACAATATTTTTGAAAAACTTCCTATATATATTACACCGTTATTTTTATTATCTAGAGAACAAATTGGGAATATATGAGAACTTGAGTAGAGAAGTTCCTCATTAAATCCATCCTCAATTATCGCTATATTATTATCCTTCATTAGGTTGTAAAATTTAAACCTATCTTCTGGAGATAGTACTATTCCTGTTGGATTATTATATGAAGGTGTAATATAGGCAAATTTTATTTTATTTTTGTATTTTTTTATAGTTTTTTCTATTTTTTCAAAATCAAAAGTGTTTTTATTTAAGTCCATCGGTAAAAGATTTAAATTGTAAGATTTAAATATCTTAATAGATGTACTGTGAGTTGGATTTTCACATAAAATATAATCTCCTGGATTTGTCAAAGAAGAAATTATAATATTTAAAGCTTCTGTAAATCCATTTGTGACTAAAATATTTTTGTTAGAACAGTCTACATTTTTTTTATACATATATTCAGTTAAAAAATCTATCAAAGGCTTGTAGCCTTGAGCGTATCCGTAATTTAGTAATTTATGGCCTTCTAAATTAAACATATTTAAAAATGATTTTTTTAATTCTTCCATATCAAATTGATCTCCAGAAGGGGAGATACTTCTAAAGGAAATAAAATCAGAATTCCAAGAAAGCTCATTTTTAGTAATATCCATTTTATTTAATATTTTTGAATATTCGTTTTCATAAGATTGCCAATTGATTTCCCATTTAGATGTTACAATGTCTGTTTGTTCTTTTATAAAAGTTCCTTGTCCTTTTATAGAGTATATAAGACCTTCTGTTTTTAATTCTTCATAGGCACTCAAAACACTATTTCTACTCACATTTAAAATTAAACTAAGCTCTCTAGTAGAGGGAAGCTTACTGTTTATTGGAAGTAATCCCTTTGCCATTAAGTCCTTTAAATAGTTTTTTATTTGTATATAAAGTGGTTCATCATTATTTATTTCAAAGTTAGAAAATAACAAGATATTACCTCCTCTGATTAATCTTTTTGCGTCTTAAAAATTATGTTTATTATTAATTTATTTTTTATAATAAACATAATTATATTCTAATTTATTAAAAGAAAATTGTCTATTTATAACTAAAAAAAGTGCCCTTTTAAAGGCACTTTTTAACTAAAGAGAGTTTATTTTAATTGTTTTAAAAATAAAGATCTTATTATAATGAATATTCTATTATTTTATCTATTAATTCAGTATATGATAAACCTCTAGCATTGGCACTTTTAGGAATTAAGCTAGCTTCTGTCATTCCTGGTAAAGTATTTAATTCTAATACATAGAAAGTTCCATTTGATAATATTAAATCAACTCTTACGAAAGCTCTACAGTTAAATACATCCCAACATTGTTTTGATATAGTATCTACTTGATTTTGAAGAGATTCTTCTAAATATACGATTTCTTCTTTAGCTGCATTTTCTCCAGTTGAATATTTTGTTTCGTAGTCGAAAAATTCATTTGGTGATGTTATTTTTATTGTTGGATAAACTTCTCCTTTAAGTACGAAAGAAGAGTATTCATCTCCAGGAAGAAATCCTTCTATCATAACTGTATCGTCTACTTCTAGACCTTTTTTGACAGCTTCATAAACATCTTCTTTTTTGTCTACTTTAAATGTTGCAACGCTAGATCCGCCGCTATTTGGTTTTATAAAAACAGGATATCCCATTTTTTCTATTGCATCGTAATCTATAGAGTCAAGTGATTTTGCAATTGTCCATGGTGCAGTAGGTATATTTGATGCTTTTAGAACCTTTTTAGTCATATTTTTATCCATACAAATTCCACTACTTAAAGCATTGCATCCTGAATAAGGAATATTCATAGATTCAAGTATTGATTGTATAGTTCCATCTTCACCGAATTTTCCATGAAGAACTATTAAGGCAAAGTCAACATCTTTTGGCATTTTATTTATAACATCCATAGGTTCATTTACTATTAATTTTTCTACATCATATTTGTCTCTGTTAATTGCTTTTAAAACAGAATTACCAGAATTTAAAGATACTTCTCTCTCAGAAGATATACCGCCCATTATTACAACAACTTTCTTTTTCATTTTATCACTCCCATATTTACGATTTTAATGTTATCTACTTAAATTTATCAAATTATGCTTATTAATTTGATAAGTTTACCGATTTAAGCTTTTAAATCGATAAACTTATTTTTTTCAATTTATAAAATTATATTTATTTTACTCTATTAAAATTTTATGACTACATTAATAAATTTGCAACTATTATACCGCAATAATTACCTATAACATATCCAAAAGTTCCTATAAGCATTATTGGTGCAATTAATTTAGTCCATCCTTTAGAAACTGCCATAGCAGCTGCTGTAGTAGGACCACCTATACAAGCATTAGAAGCAAGTATTGCATCTTCTAAGTTAAATTTAAATAATTTTGCAAATATAAATG
Organism: uncultured Clostridium sp.; assembly: GCA_964449895.1. Classification (GTDB taxonomy): domain Bacteria; phylum Bacillota; class Clostridia; order Peptostreptococcales; family Peptostreptococcaceae; genus Intestinibacter. The sequence continues at coordinate 10,336 of CAYVBY010000001.1, read as the reverse complement.
TTACTAACATATTTATTAGTACCATTATAAAGCAGAATACTAATAATAATGGTGAGTTTTGTAAAATAGATGATATTGAAGCAGGTACACCTATAACAACAAAGAATATGTAGATTAAATATGTTCCCATTTCTTGAGCTCCACCTAATTTAGAGAAGAAGTCACTAAATAAAGTAGCACAAATCATTGTAACTGTAGTTATTACTAAGTATTGGTTTCCAAGTAAAGTATTTAACATAGCTAAAAATCCGTTGCTAGTTGGGATAGTAGCTTTGAAAAATTCAGCAATTGTAGTTGAAGAAGCTACTATTACAAATGCAATACCTATAGATAATGCTATATCTTTTAATGATATATCTTTACGAGTCCAGTAAGATGCAGCAGCAGTTTCACCTTCTTTTACTTCTTGTCTTTCTACTTCATCTATATGTGGATGAGAAAAATGCTTTCTGAAAAATCCAACTGATGGAATTGCTATTAACATAAAAAAGTATAATGCCATTAGTAAGTTATCAGAAACTACAGTAGCTGAAACTATTTCTCCTGGAACATTAAATGCAGCAGACATTGCAGCAAAGTTTACTCCACCACCTATATAAGATCCTGTCATCATACCAGCAACTTCTGCAAGATAAGGAATTTTAGTAGATAATAAGCTAAAAGCAACAACTGCTCCAATCATAGTACCTACTGCACTTAGTAAGAATATAACAAGTAATTTACCACTTTCTTTCCAAATTTTCTTTACATTACATTGGTATAATAAAAGTGTTATTGCAAGTGGAACAACATAACCCCAAACATTATCGTAAACTGGTGATTCTGTTGGTATTATTTTTAAATTTGATAATATTAAGGCACCAGCTAAAGCTATTATAGCACCAGTAATTTTTGACGCCCATTCATATTTTTGTTCTAATACTATACTTATTGCAGCCCATCCGCATAAAAACGCCCATAAAACCCATGTATTATCTGGCGATATTAAACTATTCATAAAAAAAATCCTCCTAAATTTTCGTAAATATTAATTCAATAATTATTATAAAAAGGGAGCTTAAAAAAATAAAGTACCACGATAGAAGAAAATAATCACAAGGGTGGTTGTTAAAAAATAAACATGAGGTATAGATTTTAATATTATGGTAAATGAAATATAATATAAGATAGATAATGAAGTTAGTTTTAATAAAAAGAATTTATAAAGAAACCTTTATTCTAAAGAACTTTTAAAAATGTAGATTTCTTTATAACACATTATTTATATATAGGAGAGAGATTATGAAAGCAGAAATTATAACAGTTGGAACAGAGATTTTACTTGGTGATATTTTAAATACAAATTGTAGATATTTATCTAGAGAGCTTGCTACTATGGGAATTGAACTTTATTACCAAATTACTGTAGGTGACAACGAAGAAAGACTTTTAAAAACTTTAGAAGAAAGTTTAAGTAGAAGTGATATGGTAATTTGTACAGGAGGACTTGGACCTACTGAAGATGATATGACTAAGGAGACTTGTGCAAAATTTTTTGGATATGATTTAGTACTTCATCAGCCTTCACTAGATCAGATGATGGATAGATTTAAAAAATTAGGAAAAATTCCTACTAAAAATAATGAAAAACAAGCATATTTTCCAAAAGAAGCTTATGTACTTAAAAATGATAATGGTACAGCTCCAGGTTGCATAATGGAAAAAAACGGAAAAATAATAGTTGTTTTACCTGGACCACCTAGAGAAATGGAGCCTATGTTTGAAAATCTTGTAAAACCTTATTTATCAAAATATACTGAAGATGTAATAGAATCAGAAGTACTTAGAATTGTAGGTGTTGGAGAATCTCAAGTGGAAAATGACATATTAGATATTATAGATGCTCAAACAAATCCTACAATAGCAACTTATGCAAAAGGATATGAATGTACTCTTAGAATTACAGCTAAGGCAAAAACTGTAGAAGAGGCAAGAAACCTTATAAAACCTATGTCAGATGAGATGAAAAGAAGATTTAAAGAAAATTTATATGCTACAGGTGAGACTACTATGGAAGAGGTTGTAGCAAAACAACTTGTAGATAAAAATTTAAAAATAGCAGTTGCAGAATCTTGTACAGGTGGTATGGTTTCAGCATCTCTTATAAATTATCCAGGTATATCTTCTGTGCTTATGGAAGGGTGTGTAACTTATTCAAATGAAGCAAAAATAAAAACTCTAGGTGTAAAACCTGAAACTTTAGAAACTTATGGTGCAGTAAGTAGTCAGTGTGCAGAAGAGATGGCAATAGGTGTAGCCAAAAGACACAATACTAATATAGGAATTTCAACAACTGGTATAGCAGGTCCAGAAGGTGGAAGTGATGAAAAACCAGTAGGTCTTGTTTATTTTGGAATTTATATAAATGGAAAGGTTATTTCTAAAAAGTATAATTTCTTTGGAGATAGACAAGGAATAAGAAATAGAGCAACTAAAACTTTATTAAATGATTTAAGAATGGAATTATTAAATTTAGAAAAATAAATGGATATTTATTTAAAAATATATAATTTAATTTTTTAAGATATATATTAAAAAATTTTATTTAAAATATATTTAACTGTATTCGACTTTATATTTATTTAAAGCAAGTAGTTTAAAAGCTACTTGCTTTTTATTTTGTATATAAAAGTAAAAACTTTGGGAAAACATTTAAAAACTTTTTTAGAAAGTAAATTTTTTATTACATAAGGATAACTTAGAGGTAACACAAGGAGATTTTAAAGTTATTATAATTAAATATATCATTATTAAATGACAAAATTTAATGTGTAGTATAAAACCCATCTAATGGTATGTAGTATTGATAAAAAGTAATTTAATAAAAGGGGGTATACTATGGTAGATATAATTAATACTATTAATAGTATAGTATGGAGTAACTGGCTAGTGGTATTATGTTTTATTTCGGGAATTTATTTTAGTGTGAGGACTAAATTTTCCCAAGTTAGAAATATTAAAGAAATGGTAGGACTTTTATTTGGAGGACAAAAATCAGAACAAGGTATATCGTCATTTCAAGGATTTTGTACAGCTCTTGCAGGTCGTATAGGTACAGGTAATATAGCAGGTGTTGCAACTGCTATAGCATGGGGTGGTCCAGGTGCTCTATTTTGGATGTGGGCTATAGCATTTTTAGGAGCAGGATCAGCATTTGCAGAGTCTACATTAGGTCAGCTTTATAAAGAAGAACATGATGGAGAGTATAGAGGAGGCCCTGCTTACTATATTGAAAAGGGTATGGGAAACACTAAGTTTTCAAAAGCCTATGCAACATTATTTGCTGTAGTTACAGTTATAGCAATAGGTATACTTCTTCCAGGTGTTCAATCAAACTCTATAGCAGTTTCTATACAAAATGGATTTGGTTTAGATGTAAGAATAACAGCAGTATTTTTAGTTATTTTAACAGGTGTAGTTATATTTGGTGGAATAAAAAGAATAGGTACAGCTGCTGAATATATAGTTCCATTTATGGGTGGAGCATATATACTTATGGCAGTAATTATAATAATAGCTAATATATCTGATTTACCAGGAGTTATTGCTTTAATATTCAAATCTGCATTTGGATTAGAAGCAGGTATTGGTGGTATATTAGGTTCTACAATTGCTTGGGGTGTAAAACGTGGTGTTTACTCAAATGAAGCAGGTCAAGGTACAGGACCACAGGCTTCATCTGCAGCAGAGGTTTCTCATCCTGCAAAACAAGGTTTCGTTCAAGCACTTTCAGTTTATGTTGATACATTATTTGTTTGTTCTGCAACTGGATTTATGATACTTATGACAGGCTCTTATAATACTTATAATGAAAAAACTGGGGCTATAATGGTACAAAATTTACCACAATATGGTATTGAAGATATAGGTCCTGTATATACACAAGATGCTATAAATACATTGATACCAGGATTTGGTGGAGCATTTGTAGCAGTAGCACTTTTCTTCTTTGCCTTTACAACACTTATGGCTTATTACTATATAGCAGAAGTTAACTTAACTTATTTAGTTAAAAAGATTACTAGTGGAAAATCTAGTAAATTATCTATAAATTTATTAAGAATAGTTCTACTTAGTATGACTGCATTTGGTTGTGTTAAATCAGCAGGTCTTGCATGGACTATGGGGGATATTGGTGTTGCCATGATGGCATGGCTAAACTTAATAGCAATCTTAATATTATCAAAGACTGCTTTAATTTGCTTTAATGACTATGAATCCCAGTTAAAAGCTGGAGTTCATAGGGATGATATAAAATTTGATCCTATAAAACTAGGTATAAAGGGTGCAGATTTTTGGGAAAAAAGAAACTCCGAAGAATCTAAACTATAAGACTCCTTCTAATATATTTTTGGCTTTCTTATTTAATAAGAAAGCCATTTTTTTTATAATACATAGGAAATTATATTCTTTTAGAATTGTGGATAATTATAATTTCCGTACATGTATTTCAAAGAAATCTACTTTGTGAAAGGTTTTTAGAATAAAGATTTCTTTATTTTTTAACCGCACATTTTAAGTGAGTAAGATTTAACAGTGTTTTCTAAGATGCAATCTAATATATAGTCAACAACACTATTGCACATATAAGTTGAGAAAAATAAGTCATTTTTGAAGTCTTCTTTTTTTACATATTCTTCATATAAATTATCAAAAAATTTCTCTACGCCTATATCTGATATTGAATCTCTTTCAAGCTTAGAAAAATCAGTTTCTTTTGCAAATATTTGTAGATCTCTTTCATAGATTACGTGTTTTTTTAGGCTATGAGAAAATTCCCAACGCTTGCTGTGTGGTACACAGAAAAAATCACATAAAAAATGGCATATAACGCCTAATTCTTGACTGAATTTACTTATAGAAAAATTTTTTTCGATAAAGTCTAAAGATAATTTGCAAAGAGATTTTATCTTATTTATTATCATATCAAAAGATTCTTTTAAATAATGTTTATGAAAAAAGTATTTTGAAGTCATATCAGGTTTGATGTTTCCATAAATAAAATTTTTCTCACTTATGAAAAAAGATTTGTTATTATCTAAGTTTTCTATTAAAGCATTTGAAACTATTAAATGTGTATTTAAAATCATTAATTGCACCTTCCATGTAATAATTATATAATTAACTTATAGTTTTGTTTTACTTAACTATTTTATGATATCAAGAAATTAAAGATTTTACAACTTAAAAATTTTAACAATAATAAAAAAGGAGAAAAAAAATGAAAAAAGTTTTAGTATTTTTAGCTGATGGATTTGAAGAAATAGAAGCATTATCAGTTGTAGATGTTTTAAGAAGAGCTGATTTAAAATGCGATTTATGTTCTATAGAAGGTGAATATGTAAGAGGAACACACAATATAATAATAAAATCAGATTGTATAATAGATGATATAAATACTGATGAATATGATGCAATAGTTTTACCAGGTGGACTTCCAGGTGCAGATAATTTATTAGATAGTAGAGTAAAAAATACTGCTATAAAATTTAATGAAGAAGGAAAAATAGTTGCGGCTATATGTGCAGCTCCTCAAACTTTAGAAAGTTTTGGAATATTAGATGGTAAAAAATGTACATCATATCCAGGATTTATAGAAGGTAGAGACAAAGTTGAATATATAGAAGATAAAGTAGTTGTTTGTGATAAAAACATAATAACTAGTAGAGGTCCTGCTACAGCATTAGAATTTGCATTTAAAATACTATCTGAATTAGGATATGAAGATAAATCAAATGAAATACAAGGAGATATGCTATTAAATTTATATAAAGATTTTATTAAATAAGATAATTTATATAAATTTAATAGAAAAAATAGATATTAATAGACATATAAATTAAACAACAAATATATAAAGAAGGGATTTATTTTATGAAAGAAAAAATGGGGTATGTATATATTTTTTTAGGTGGGGTATTTTGGTCAACTATTGGATTTATAGTAAGCAAAATCAGTGATTATAATTTTTCATCAGATGAAATTGCTTTTTTTAGGATGGCAGTCGGATTTATAATAATAACTATATATGGAAAGCTATTTGTTCCAACTATGTTTAAGATAACAAAAAAGGGAATTTTATATGCAGTAGGAGTAGGTATTATAAGTCAATGGATATTTAATATATCTTATTTAGGTTCTATTACTATGATAGGTGCATCTATGGCAGCTGTATTACTTTATACATCACCTATATTTGTAGCAATTTTTTCTAGAATATTTTATAAGGAAAAAATTAATAAAATAAAGCTAATTTCTTTAATATTTTGCGTTATAGGAGCATTTTTAGCAGTAACAGGAGGAGTTATAAACTTTAAAGGTTTAAATTCAGTTGGAATATTTTTAGGATTAATGGCAGGTATTACTTATGCTATGCTTCCTATTTTAAGCAAAAATGCTCTTAAAGAAATGGATAATATTACTATGATATCATATTCTTTTATAGTAGCAGCCGTTCTTATGTGCTTTAGAATAAATCCTATTGAAACTATTTCAAAAATAAATACGATTCCTGCATTTATTTATATATTAGCAATAGGTCTTATACCAAGTGCTTTAGCTTATATAGTATATCTAAAAGGTATTTTAAGTGGAGTAGAGCTATCTATAGCAGGAGTTGTAGCATCTGTGGAACTTGTATTTTCTGTATTGATAGGCTGGATATTACTTAATGAAGACTTTTCAGTTATTAAACTTTTAGGTGTAATTTTTATGGTAATATCTACTTTTATAGCAGTTAAAGCTATTGATGTAGATGATATAAGTGAGGAAAATGATCAATCTTGTAGTTTAGAAAATTAAATTAAAAATGTATCTTAAAAAATGAAGATTAATATTAAATAAAAAATAAGGTAATTTCTATAATATTAGAAATTACCTTATTTTTTATTTAATAAAGCTTTTGATATAAAATTTATTGTCTATAATATAAGATTTATTTTTTATTGTAATAAATTCCTTGGTAAGTATCTCTTTCTTTTAAAGTTTTATCTATATCATTTAGAACTTCCCATTTTTTAAGGCTCCACATAGGTCCTATAAGTTCATCTCTTTTTCCATCTCCAGTAAGTCTATGAATTACCATTTCTTCAGGGAGTATTTCAAGTTGGTCACATACTAAATTTATGTAATCATCTCTATCCATAAGTTCAAATTCATTTTTTTGAAGAGATTTTGCAAGAGCTGTATTTTTTATAACATGAAGTAAGTGGATTTTTACACCATCTACTTTCATATCAGCAACTGCCTTTGCAGTTTCCATCATCATATCATAAGTTTCTCCAGGAAGACCGTTTATAATGTGAACAATTACTTTTATATTTCTATCTTGTAATTTTTTTAATCCATCTAAAAAAGTCTTGTAATCGTGACCACGATTTATTATTTTAGAAGTTTTATCATGTATAGTTTGAAGTCCAAGTTCAACCCATAGATTAGTTCTTTTATTTAAATCATCTAAATAATCAACTACATCGTCTTCTAGACAATCAGGTCTTGTAGAGATTGAAAGACCAATTACATTTTCAAAGCTAAGTGCTTCTTCAAATTTTTCTTTTAAAATATTTAAAGGAGCATAAGTATTTGTATAAGCTTGAAAATATGCAATATATTTAGCATGAGGCCATTTTTTATGCATCATAGCTTTTATATTTTCAAATTGCTCACTCAAAGGATTTGCAGGATTTCCAGCAAAATCTCCAGAACCACTATTGCTGCAATAAGTACATCCGCCTCTTGAAATTTTTCCATCTAAATTAGGACAAGTAAATCCTGCGTTTAAAGAAACCTTAAAAACTTTTTCACCGAAATTTTGTCTTAAGGAATAATTCCATGTATGATATCTTTTATTATCATCAAATGCATATTTAAATTTTGCCATTTTAATCACCTTTTCATTTAAAGTTTTAAATATTACTTAAATTATATTAACATAAAAGAGTTTTTATTTGAAGGTTTATAATGATTTAAACAATATATATCTAATTAAAAATAAAAATGTTATTTTTGCTTTACCAAAGAACATTTTTGAGAAAATCTAATCTCAAAAGTAAAATTTTTATAAAAAAAGTATAATATTTGGGTAGAAATAAAAAAAATCCATGTTATAATTAATAGGAATATGATGTTATAATTAATAAAAGAGAATAATAATTATTAAATTATGAAAATATAAGGAGGAGCAATTTATGAAATTTTTCTTAGATACAGCAAACATAGATGAAATAAAAGCTGTAAATGATATGGGAGTTATAAGTGGGGTTACAACTAATCCATCTTTAATAGCTAAAGAAGGGAAAGACTTCAAAGAAACTATAAAAGAAATAGCTTCAATAGTTGATGGAGCTATAAGTGGAGAAGTTAATAGTGATGATGCAGAAGGTATGATAGTAGAAGGACGTGAAATAGCTGCAATTCATCCAAATATGGTAGTTAAAATACCAATGACTGCAGAAGGTTTAAAAGCAGTAAAAGTTTTAAATAAAGAAGGAATAAAAACTAACGTAACTTTAGTTTTCTCTGCAACTCAAGCGTTACTTGCTGCTAGAGCTGGAGCTACTTATGTTTCTCCATTCTTAGGAAGATTAGATGATATATCTACACCAGGTATGGATTTAATAAGAACTATAGCTGAAATATTTGCAGTTCATGGTATAGAAACTGAAATAATAGCAGCTAGTGTTAGAAATCCAATACATGTTATAGATGCTGCACTTGCAGGTGCTGATATAGCTACTGTTCCAACTAAAGTTGTAGATCAAATGTTAAAACATCCTTTAACTGATCAAGGAATTGAAAAATTCAAAAAAGACTGGGAAGCAACTTTCGGAAAATAAATTTTAGATAGATATTAAAAAAATATAGATATTATAAATGGAGGGATCTTATGAATAACTTAGATGTTAAATCTATAAATGCAATAAGAGTACTAGCAGGAGATGCTATACAAAAGGCTAATTCAGGACATCCTGGATTACCACTTGGGGCTGCTAGTATGGCATATACTTTATGGACAAAAATGAACCACAACGGAAAAAATCCTGATTGGAAAAACAGAGATAGATTTATATTATCTGCAGGACATGGTTCTATGTTAGAATATTCTTTATTACATTTATTTGGATATGATGTAACTTTAGAAGATATAAAAGAATTTAGACAATGGGGAAGCAAAACAGCAGGACATCCAGAATATGGTCACACTAAAGGTGTAGAAATAACTACAGGACCTTTAGGACAAGGTATATGTAATGCTGTAGGTTTCGCTATGGCTGAAGCAAAACTTGCTGACAAATTCAACAAAGACGGATTTAACGTAGTAGATCACTATACTTATGCTATAACAGGTGATGGTTGTTTAATGGAAGGTGTTTCTTCTGAAGCTTCTTCACTTGCAGGTACATTAGGACTTGGAAAATTAATATTACTTTACGATTCAAATAATATAACAATAGAAGGAAACACTGATTGTGCATTTACTGAAGATGTTGCTAAACGTTATGAAGCTTACGGATGGCAAGTATTAAAAGTTGAAGATGGAAATGACATAGAAGCTATAGCAAAAGCAATAGATGAAGCTAAAGCTGAAACTTCTAAACCTTCTATAATAATAGTAAAAACTCAAATAGGTTATGGATGCCCTGCTAAACAAGGTTCTGCTAAAGCTCATGGTGAACCATTAGGAGCAGAAAACATAATCGAAATGAAAAAATTAATGGGATGGGAATCAGAAGAACCATTCTTTGTACCACAAGATGTTTATGACAACATGGCTGGATATATAGCTAAAGGTGAAAAAGCAGAAGCTGACTGGAATTTATTATTTGCTAAATACGAAGAAGCTTATCCAGAATTAGCTGCTGAATACAAAAAATGGCATGAATTAGATGTAACTGATGAGTTATTAAACAACGAAGACTTCTGGAAATTTGAAAAAGGAAGTGCAACTAGACAATCATCAGGAGATGTTTTAAATAGATTAACTGCATTTGTACCAAACTTTATGGGTGGATCTGCTGACTTAGCTCCATCTAATAAGAGTGATATGAAAAATACAGGATTCTTCTCTAAAGAAGATAGAAGCGGACAAAATATACACTTTGGTGTAAGAGAACATGCAATGGCTGCTATAGCTAATGCAATAGCTGCTCACGGTGGACTTAAAGCTTACTGTGCAACATTCTTTGTATTTAGTGATTACATGAAAGGTTCAATGAGATTATCTGCTCTAATGAACTTACCTGTAACTTATATATTAACTCACGATAGTATAGGTGTTGGAGAAGATGGACCTACTCAT